>JBDTGA010000044.1:0-58564 GCA_039937655.1 Ginsengibacter sp. | reverse complement strand
AGTCATGAACCTCTGGCGTACAGAGGCAATCAGATGTTGGTTACTTATTTACAACTTTATTGTAAGTGCTTATTGGAATTTTATTGCTCATAATCTAAAATTGACTTTTTGAGGGTCGACTAATTATGGTGATCAACCGCGTTGAGGTGTAAAAGTTTGAAACTGAGTCTCCCCATATTGGCAGTATCAGGATATCCCTTTTTATAGTTATCCAAAGTTTGTTGCCATCCGTAAGTGATTCCCGACTTGCCGATAAACATCAGCGAATCGTTTTTCCAATACCCCTGCATATACATGTCAAGTTGCCCCCTGTTCCAGGCATTTTCCTGATACTGCATCACTTTACGGATTGACATTTCATCTTTTGACTGTGCAATGGAAAATACACCCGAAAACAGGAAGAATAAAAGAAGGCTTACACGGCTTTTATTCAGGGTGAAGGGTAATGAAAATGAAGTCATTATATTTACTTAAGTTGATATTTCTATTATACTACACAAGGGGTGGAATCGTAAATCTTCAATCTAAAAAAACACTGGTTGATTATAAAAATGAGAAGTATTTTCCCTTCCTGCTCCCTATCTGCCGCCAGGCAGGTTTACGCCCTTCGTGGTTCAAATGATTTTTCTTTTGCTTCGCTAATTTTTTTTATTGCATAGGATTAAAAAGTCCATTGCATAACAATTAAATCTTAACCTATTGAATTCAACGGGGTAAACGGAAGAAGAATCAAAACATAAGGAAACCGAAATGTTGCCTCTGATACAAGAATAATTCAAGATGAATCCATTTTTCCTTCGTGAACACACTCAATGAAATGCCTGAATCAAAACACCACTCCATTATTACGATCGTAGGACATCACGGCAAAGGATAGGGCATTTATGAATTAATTTCACTAAAGGCCCGGAGATATTTGTCAATATAGGCTTCTTTTGATTTGAACTTATATTGCATAATAAACCTTGGGTGCTCCAGAGCAATGATCTTCTCAAAGAAATGATATTCCTCGTTTATCTTTTTTAAAACCTTCTCATTTTTACCTGTACCAAAACAAAAACAGAGATCAGTGCTAATTCCAAAACCAATCTGTTTCCGGATATTTTCAATCATAAAATCATATACAGATCCGATAAGTTCTTTGCTGTCGTAATAATTATAATTTACTTCTTTTCCTTTTTCATTCGTAGCCGTAAACCCTAATGGGAAAATAGACTGGATATAAAAATCTCCGTAAAATTTTTCAGTGCCACCGTAGGCATGGATTGTTTCATAAATAAAAGTAGCCGATGGTTCATGTGTCGGCTTCCCGGAAAATGGAAGCCCACATTCATTGAACAGTCTCTTCGTATCCGTAAAGGGAACACCCGTAACGCCGGCTCCAAACCTGCCCGGATTTATTCCAAGAATAATATGCCGGACATTGTGATCGTCGTAAAACTTTTTATAAAATTTAGACGAGATCAACATGGCTTCTTTATTCTCCCTGAATGGATTCATAATACTGATCCCCTTTGGTAAAGGGCCGTCGAAAGCAACTTTTTTATTAAAAGCAATTATTTTGTCAGCAAAGGTTTTCATATTCCTCCCGGTTTTAATCAAGAAATTTTATAAAAAATTCCCATTCTCTTTCCCCATTGACTTTCTGAAATATTTTTCGAAAAATCATCGTCACAAGCCTACAGTCAAAAATTATTTTCAGGCTTGCTCTTTGTAATAACAACCATTACAAACTTGCCATATCAATCACAAATCTATATTTCACATCTCCCTTCAACATCCTTTCGTAGGCCTCATTTATTTCGCTCATTTTAATTACCTCTACATCACTTACAATATTATGTGCGGCACAATAATCGAGCATTTCCTGTGTTTCCGGTAAACCTCCAATAAGAGAGCCAGCCAGGGTTCTCCTTCTTCCAATGAGGCTGAAAGCATTCACTTTTGACGGTATAGCCGGTGCCCCCAAGCAAACCATTACCCCATTTGTTTTTAGCATACCAAGATACATATTGTAATCATGCTCCGCAGAAACCGTATCTAAAATAAAATCAAAATATCCTGAGACACTTTTTATCTGTGCTTTATTGCTGGTTAATACAAATTTATGAGCCCCCAGCTTTCTGGCATCGGCCTCTTTGGAAGGGGAATGACTAAGCATTGTTACTTCTGCTCCCATGGATGCGGCAAGCTTTACGCCCATGTGCCCCAGCCCACCCAGGCCTACTACTCCTACTTTGTCTCCTTTTCCTACTTTCCAGTGACGAAGCGGTGAATATGTTGTAATACCTGCACATAGCAGTGGGGCTATTCCTTCCAGCGGTTGTTTGTCGGTAATATGTAATACAAAATCTTCATGCGCCAGTATTTGCTTACTATACCCACCATTTGTAACCCCACTACCATCGCGTTCCCTTCCATTATAAGTCATCACATTCCCTTTACTACAATATTGTTCGAGACCTTCCTTACAATTATCACATTCTCTGCAACTATCTACCATACAACCTATGCCTGCCAGATCACCCACTTTAAATTTTGTAACATAATTTCCCACTGCGGAAACACGGCCTACAATTTCATGGCCAGGGACCACAGGATACAAGGTTCCTCCCCATTCGTTCCGTACTGTATGCAGGTCGCTATGGCAAACCCCACAAAACAAAATATCTATTTGCACATCATGGGGCCTGGGAGACCTTCTTTCTATATTCCATGCTCCCAGAGGAGTCGTCGCAGAGTGAGCTGCGTATGCTTTCGTTGTGCTCATTTTATTCTTTTTTAGAATGTCAAAATTAAGCGATAAAATATTGATGCTGTCCAGGAAAGATCATCGGCCTCAACGTAGCCTTAAAGTACATAATTAGTCTTTTATATTTTAGAAGAAGTGAATATATAATTTCTTTTAAGTAGTACCGAAACGCTCCATTCGACCCAACCACCAGTGGAACGTGCCATTCACGCAGCCCGGGAAAGCACCCAACGGGATGAAAGCGCTCACCGTTTTATACCTTGTTATTTATAATAATGTAATAATCGCACCATACCACTTGCCGAAACACAAAATCTATGTATAACTTAACAAGTCAGGGATTATCTTCTCATCCTAAAATCTTAACTTTGCCCATTAAATAACTTTTTTTATGATCAAAACCGGTAATACAGTAGTAAGTATTTATACGGAGATGACTCCTAATCCCGAGACCCTGAAATTTGTGGCTAACAAACTCCTTTATCCGGGCAAAAGCGTGGATTTTCAGGATGAAGCGAGTGCTTCCGCATCGCCGTTGGCAATGCAATTATTCTCTTTCCCTTTTATCAAAGCCGTTTTTATTGCAAGCAATTTTGTTACACTTACCAAAACGGATGATACTGAAGATTGGGAAGATGTGATTCCTTCTGTAAAACAGTTTTTAAGAGAATATCTTGAAGAAGGAAATGTGATTATCAATGAAGAAGAGCTGGCCTTGCGTAAAACAGAAAGTAGTAATGAGATACAAATTGAAGATGGGGATGTAGTAAAAAGGATTAAAGAGCTACTGGAAAATTATGTAAAGCCTGCCGTAGAAATGGATGGGGGTGCTATACAATATATAAGCTATGAAAATGGCATAGTCAATTTAAAAATGCACGGAAGCTGCAGCGGATGCCCTTCTTCTATGATTACGCTAAAAGCCGGAATAGAAGGATTGATGAAAAGAATGATTCCGGAAGTAAGAGAAGTGGTAGCGGAATCCAAATAAAGCAGGCTTATCTATACCGATTGATATCTGAGCTCCAGAGAGCAGAGTTGGAAAATATTGAGCACCTTGAAAAGGTGCTTTTTTATTTTCGATTCGAATGACTATTTCCTACATTACTTGAAAGAATTCAGAACAATTCTACATTGCTATCTCATTTTTGATCATTATTTTTTATTCAGGAGTGATATCATTTTAAACGTGAAACATTAAGAAATGAAGAATAGTTACGTTTTCCTCTAATAAGCCTTAACTCCTTAATGGTTAAACAATTATTTTTTTATCATTATTTTTTGTTCATGAACAACCCCGTCAACAGTAGTATATCTTAATAAATACATACCACTACTCAATTGAGTATTTAGTGTAGCAATACCATTTTGTACCTGTGTTATCTGTTGACTCTGTAATCTTCCTGACACATCATACCACTCAATTTTAATTTTACTTTCACTGTTGCTAAGTCCATTTATAGATATAGTTCCGGTAGTAGGGTTGGGGTAAACAGAAATGGTTTGTAATTGTCTAAGGTTTACGTTAACGATATTCGCATATTTCACCTTACCATCCAGATTTGTTTGTTTCAGGCGGTAATAAGTAAATCCCCGGAGAGGGTTTGCATCGTAAGCGTTATAATGTAAAGTAACATCGCTGTTGCCATTCAATGTCTTTGAATTTACGTTTTGTAAAAATTCAAAATGAACCCCGTCCCTGCTTTTTTCTATTGTAAAGTAATCGTTGTTGACTTCTGTTTCAGTCATCCAGGAGAGTTCAACTTTTTTATCAACCAGTTGGGCAACAAAATTAACTATCCTGGTTGGCAATATATTTAATCCTCCCTTTACATCTGCCAGTGAAAAAGTAGAGAATGAATTAAATGCTGAAGGGGATGATGTGGATGTAATGCTTCCAATAAGATTAGGGCTACCTGTAAAAACCGGCCCTGCTGTGCCACCAATATTAATCCATGATGTGGGAGTAGTATAGGCGTTTTTTACAATAGTGAGCGAACCTCCATCTGTGACCACATCGTTATTATCAAAAAATATTTGAATTGTTTGATTACCGCTCAAACCGGCTATCGGCTGATTATTGCCCGATGCATCTGCCCTGTCAATGGTATAATAATGTACTTGTGATACTCTATCAACAGTAGGTGGCAAGGAATATCCTAATGCCACAGCACTAGCATTGTATAACCGGGCCTGGTAGGTATAGAGTACACCATTAGAATGGTTTACAGTAAGTATTATCGGCCTGCAATCAGGACTATTACCAATAGGGAAATTCAAAATAGAAGAACCTGAACCAGATTTCTGGTATCTCATCGGCCCATTCACATAACTGGTGGAGGAAGTACTTCCTACAGCAACCGAAGAACCATTGAGCATCGTCAAAATATTGGTAGTAGTTGTATTCAACAATCCGGAGGTTAATACCAGATTGTTGGAAACATTAATAGAGGTGCTGTTTAAAGTAACGCCGCCGCCGGTATTGCTGATAATCAACCTCGTGAATACGGGTACCGGGGTACCGGGTGTTGAATTAATATTCTGAATACTTGTACCATTCAATGTAGCTGTGCCTGTATTAATACCAAAAGTGATTAGAGTAGTTGATGAAACAGTGAGGTTGCCCGAATAGGTGCTGTTATTATTATAGTTTGGATAAATAAGGCCACCACCGTTCTTCACGAAAGTTACATCGCTGTTATAAACATCAGGTGAACTAAGTGTCATTAATAAATAACCCGTACCATTATTTGTAAAGGTACTTGCGCCATTGAATGTATTGTTACCCTGGCTTTGGTCACTGGAGGTTCCTGTTTTGGTAGAATTTACAATACCGCCAAATGTGCATCCGCTAAAAAATAGTCCCGGGCTGGTAGAAGTTACATCGCCTCCAAAGGCTGATGCAGGGCCAAAAGCAAGACTACCTGTTCCTGTTAAAGAAAGGTTTTGTGAGGTGGCCCCGGTTTGTGTGAATTGCTTCAACAATAAAGTACCTGCAGAAAAACCTGTGCCTACGCTAATAGTTTTGCCCGCAGCAAGCGTAGCTGATGCCGTTGTGTTGCTCGCACAAAACTGAACGCCCTGTCCATTGGAAGAATTTACTATAATATTATCATTAAACAGAGTACCTGCAGAATAGTTGCTGACATAGATTGCTGTATTGGCGGTCGGTGAGTTATTAAAGGTAGTTACACCTCCGAAGATATTATTGACGCTATTATGAGCAATATAAAAAAAACTGCTGCCTGTATTATTAAAGGTAGCTGAGGCATTAAACTGGTCCGCATTACCGTTGCCCAGCATAAGATAACCGGAACCCGAATTGGTTATAGTAGTTGTCTTGTTAAACACATTGTTCCCGATGCTGCCATCACTTGTTATGCCTGTTTTGGTTGAATTTACAATTCCATCAAAATTACAACCATGGAAATATAATCCGGCACTGGTAGAAGTTACATTACCTCCAAAGGCTGATCCAGGACCAAAAGCAAGACTACCTGTTCCTGTGAGGGGAAGATTCTGTGAAGTGGCCCCAATTTGTGTGAATTGTCTTAGATATAATGTCCCGGCAGAAAACCCTCCGGTACCTATTTTGATAGTTTTGTTTGCGGCTAAAGTAGCAGTAGCCGTTGTGTTGCCCTGACAAAAGAGAATTCCCTGGCCGTTGGTAGAATTCACAATAATGTTGTCATTAAACAGAGTACCCGTGGAATAACTGCCAACATAGATTCCTGCATTCCCGGTCGGTATGTTATTAAAAGTGGCTATTTTGTTGAAAGTATTATTAGAGCTATTAAAGGCAATAAAAAGATTACTACTGCCTGTATTATTAAAAGTAGCTGCCGCATTGAACTGGTCATTATTGCCATTGCCCAGCATAAGGTAACCGGAACCTGCGTTGGTGATTGTTGCTGCTCCAATAAATACATTATTACCACTGCTCTGGTCATTGTTGACCCCTGTCTTGACAGAATTAGCGGTACCGTTAAACGTGCATCCGTTAAAAAATAACCCGGGGCTGGTTGATGTTACATTGCCTCCAAATACTGAAGCGGGGCCAAAAGCAAGATTGCCCGTTCCTGTGAGTGGAATATTTTGTGGGGTGACCCCAATTTGGGTGAACTGCTTCAATGACAAGGTACCTGCAGAAAAACCTCCCGTGCCTACACTGATGGTTTTGCCCGAAGCGAGGCTGGTAGATGCTGTTGCACCTGAGCAAAACTGTACACCCAGGCCATTAGAGGAATTGACAATAATATTGTCATTAAACAAGGTACCTGCCGAGTAGTAGCTGACATAGATACCTGTATTTGCTGATGGCGTATTATTAAATGTGGTTACACCTCCAAAGATATTATCAGCACTATTAAAAGCAACGTAAAAAACACCGCTGCCTGTATTATTAAAAGTAGCTGCTGCATTGAACTGGTCTCCATTGCCATTGCCCAACATAAGATAACCAGAACCCGCATTGGTTATGGTTGTTGGCTTGTTAAATACATTGTTCCCGATACTGATATCATTTGTTGTCCCGGATTTGGTAGCATTTACAATTCCATCAAAATTACAACCATGAAAAAATAACCCAAAGCTGGTAGAAGTTATGTTGCCACCAAATGCTGAAGTAGGGCCAAAAGCAAGATTACCCGTTCCTGTGAGTGTAAGATTTTGTGGGGTGGCTCCAATTTGAGTGAACTGTCTTAAATACAACGTCCCGGCAGAAAACCCTCCGGTCCCAACGCTAATAGTTTTGCCTGCGGCGAGGATGGTAGATGCTGCTGCACCCGCGCAAAACTGCACACCCTGGCCATTCGTGGAATTTACTATGATATTACCTTTAAACAAGGTGCCTGCCGAGTAGTAGCTGACATAGATACCTGTATTTGCTGATGGTGTGTTATTAAATGTAGTTATCCCGCTAAAAATATTATTACTGCTATTAATAGCAACATAAATATTATTGCTGCCTGTATTATTAAAGGTAGCATCGGCGTTGAACTGGTCTGGATTACCACTGGCCAACGAAAGATAACCAGAACCTGCATTAGTTATGGTTGCCGCCTGATTAAATACATTATTTCCTCCACTTGTTTCACTTGATGACCCCGTTTTAGTAGAATTGACAATCCCATTAAATGTACCACCGTTAAAAATTAATCCCGGGCTGGTAGATGTAATATTTCCGCCAAAAGTAGAATTTGGGCCAAATTGCAGAGTAGTAGCTGTACTATTAAGAGTAATATTTACAGGGATATTCCCCAATTGGGTAAATTTTTGAAGTATCACATAACCGGCATTTAATCCTGCAACACCTGCCTGGATAGTTTTTCCTGCTGCTAAGGTGGCACCGCCTCCTGTATTCGAACAAAAATCAATCCCCCTCGCACTGCCACCTGTGTTTAGGAAGATGTTTCCGTTGAACTGGTTTCCAGTACTGTTATATGCAGGAAGTAATCTTTCTGATCCGTTATTGGTAAAAATTACATCTTTATTCCAGGTATCGGCATTTCCTGAGCCAAGTATCAGGAATCCATTACTGCTATTGGTAATGCTGCAAATTGCGTTAAATACATTCCCTCCCAGACTATAATTTCCGTTATCTCCTGTTTTAGTGGCATTTACAGTCCCGTTGAAAGTGCATCCATTAAAATAAATACTCGGACTATTTACCACCAGGTTACCGCCTATAATAGAGTTTTGCGCAAATGTGATAACAGCGTTGGTACCTGTAAAAGTAAGGCTCATTGGCGCATTGCCCAATTGTGTAAAAGTATTTAATTGCAAATTGCCGGCACTAAATCCGGCACCGCCAACTAATATGGTTTTGCCGGCAGCAAGCGTGGGTGTTCCTGTGCCCACTAACCAACCTAAATTAATTCCTCCCGAACCTGTGGAAGTCACTGTGATGTTGCCATTAAAAAGATCATTTGAATTGTAACCAAGCATGAAATATCCACTGTTGCTTTGTTGATTGATAGCTAAAGTTGAGTTGAAGATATTCTGGTAACCATTATTATGATTGGATATTCCACCCGTTTTTGTCAAAGATACCGGGGCATTAAAAGTACCTCCCATCATATAAATATCCGGAGAGGTAAGTGTCAAGCTTCCACCGATAACTGAAGGATTATTTGCAGAATATCCACCTATATAGATAGAAGAGGTTCCCGTGGTGTTTAAATTTATTGGTGTACTCCCATTTTGCGTAAATCCTTGTAAAGCAAGATAACCGGAAGTAAATCCCGGGCCACCAATAGAAATGGTTTTCCCTGCCGCCATTACACAAGTTGAACCTGCATACCACGACATGGTAGTGCCTACCGCCGAGCCCGATTGTGTTACAATAAAGTTTCCATTGAACTGATTATTAGCGGAGCTGAGTCCGAAAATAATTCTGTCTAAACTATTGTTATTCGAGTAAACATCGCCATTATAAATATCAGGAGTGCTATTACCAAATGCCCAATACCCGTTTCCATTAGAAGAATTGTAATTTATAGTAAGCGTTCCATTAAACGTATTACCACCCACAGTTGAATTGGTAGAAGTGCCATCTGTTTTAGTAAGTATGGTTGCATTATTGTAAACACTGTTTGAAGTATAAATATTAGGCGAGCTTACTGTTAATGCCCCATTAAATGTGGCACCAACGAGATTTATCACAGCATTGCCGGCTAGGGTTATATTTTGTGATGTTGTTCCTACTTGTGTAAATTGTTTGAGAGTCAACATACCTGCTGTGAACACTCCGACACCCGCCGAAATGGTTTTGCCAGAAACCAATGTCACCGATGCCGTGGTATTCCCTCCACAAAACTGAACACCCTGCCCGTTGGTAGATTTTACAATAATATTGTCTTTGAAGAGGGTACCTGTCGAAAAGTTGCTTACATTGATTCCTGTATTCGCTGATGGTGCGTTATTAAAAGTAGTTTCCCCACCAAAAACATTACTGCTGCCAGTATAGCTAACGAAAAGATTACTGCTGCCGGTATTATTGAAAGTGGAAGTGCCGTTGAATTGATCGGCACTATTATTGGCAAGAAGAAAAAGTCCGGATCCCGCATTAGTAATGGTTACGGGTCCATTAAAAATATTATTTCCGTAACTCCTGTCATCGCTGCTCCCGGTTTTTGTAATATTAACGGTTCTCTGAAAAGAAGTATTTCTAAAAGTAACGGCTGCTGATGTTATGTTCACAACACAATTCATATTTACCGTTCCACTTCCAAAGGTAGTTGTGGTAGCGCCGGAAACAGTAAGAGCTCCATTCTGTACGGTACCTGAAGTGAAAATTGCATTAGGGCCACTAACAGTAGCTGTGTATCCACCCAGATCAACTATACCACTTGAAACGGTAATACTTGCAATATTTGCGTTTGTATTTAATTTACAGATATTGCTGGCAGTTACAATAGTTACGGCATCCAATGGTCCCGGTATCCCATTGGGAGTCCAGTTTGCCGCATCAGTTGCCAATGTTGATACAGAGCCGTTCCAGGTATAAGAGGTTTGAGCTTTAATGGTTTGTGTAAAAACAAAAAAACCAAGCAATAGCAAAAATTGCTTCATAAAGGAATTCGTTTGGATAAAGGATAAATGAGAACTTATCTATTTTAAAAAATAGGCACTTTTATAAATAATCTGGTTTATTTAAACATCAGTTTTTACTTTAAACGCTTTCTGTGTATATTTAGTATATCCGAATTCTGCTTAATGAATGCTTGACCTCAACAATCATTGTTTTATTATCAGAATGAAAATAACCTCCTATCATTTACAGATAAGCTGTTTACAGTAAAAACAGAACCATTTTAAAAACATAAACAAGTCCTGAAAACAATTACATTTGACGCTTAAATTCTTAAATTGACTTTACCTGAGATCTACACTCAATTTGTCGCCGGAATAAAAGACACTACCTGGGTAGAATACATCGCAGTATCTTCAGGAATAACCAGTGTCTGGTTTTCACGAAAAGAAAATATATGGGTATATCCCACCGGACTGGTGGGCACTATTTTTTATGTATATCTCAGCTTCAAAGGGAGTTTACTCGGTGAGGCCAGCGTTAATTTGTACTACACTATCATGAGTATTTACGGATGGATATTGTGGGCGAAAAGAAATCACCAGCACGAGCATGTTGTAAATATTACCTGGAGCAATAAAAAAGAATGGACTCAGGAATTGTTATTTTTTGCTTCTTTCTATGTAGTTATTTTCGTAGCACTTAGTTATTTAAAAAGAGATTTCTCCCCTGGCGCTATTCCCTGGGCTGATGCTTTTGCAAGCTCCACTGCATTCACAGGGATGTGGCTGATGGCAAGAAAAAAAGTAGAAAGCTGGTATTGGTGGGTCGCTACCAATATCGCTTCCATTCCCTTGTACTTTGTGAAGCATTACGTATTCACCAGTGTTTATTATTTTATCCTTTTGATAATGGCGGTGTGGGGATTGATAGAATGGAGGAGAAGAGCCAATGAATATTTATTGAAGAAAGAAGAGACTCCCTAATGAAAATCATCAAAAAAATAGTAGTTCTGGGTCCGGAATCAACCGGAAAAAGTACACTTTGCGAGAAGCTCGCTGAACATTATCACACCTTGTGGGTTCCTGAATATGCAAGAGAATATCTGGAAAAAAACGGCGCAGAATATTCTTATGATGATTTACTAACGATAGCAAAAGGTCAGATTGAGTTGGAGGTAGCCGTAAGCAATCAGCTATCAGTTTCTTCCCCCTCTTCGGAAACTAAGGGACTTTTATTTATTGACACCGACCTTTATGTAATGAAAGTGTGGGCAGAATTCGTTTTTAATAAATGCCACAACTGGATCTTGAACCAAATTGCCGAAAGAAAATATGATTTCTATTTGCTGTGCGACATTGACCTGCCGTGGGTAGAAGATCCCCTGAGAGAATATCCTGATAAAAAGACAAGGGAGAAATTGTACCTTTTTTATAAAGAGCTTATGGTAAATCAATCTGTGCCCTGGTGTAATATTTCGGGGAGTTATGAAGAAAGATTGGAGAAAGCGATACGTTGTATTGACGCCACATTTACTGTAAAACCCCATCTTGAAATACCTTCAAAATAATCAATAAGCAATCTTCCCCGATCAATGATGATGATGATGCTGCATCGCTAAAAATTCTTCTGAGGAAGTTTCTTTTTCTTCAGGAGTAACCTGAGATTCCAGCCAGTTAAATAATTTCTCGGTGATCAGTCTTCTGTAAGAACTGTCCACTTGTTTTTCATCTTTCATCATCCTGTCAATATAACTTTCGACCCACTGAGTATCTTCGCCAAGTTTCATCTGGCCAAAATAACCCATAACCTCCTTTTTCATATTATTCCTCAATTCCTCTTCAGTTACATCAAGATGATTTTCTTTTATGATCTTATCGCTGATCAATGTCCATTTCAACTGATTGACAAATTGAGGATATTCAGTTTCCACCTCTTCCTTTGATTTCGCCTTTTCGCCGCCAATTTCTATCCAGCGCTTCAAAAACGCATCAGGAAATTGTACCGGAGTATCTAGCAAAATATGATAAAGCTGATCCTGTACATGATTGTGTCCGGCATCATTCCATTGCTTTTGAATCTCTTCTTCCAAAGTTTTACGAAAAACATCCTCAGTTTTCAATTCTTTACCCGGGAAAACCTGATTAAAGAATTCTTCGGTTAGTTCTTTCTTTTCTACTAATCCTATTTTGGTAATATTCATTTTGAAATATTTACCAATAGCAGAAGCATCCTCTTTATCTAATCCTAAATCTGATAGAATCCATTCTCTTTCTTTTTCAGGAAAGGCCTCTTTCAACTGAAGAATAATGGAATCCCCTACCTTTTTATCCTGTAATTTTTGTTGATATTCCTCTGAAAAATATTTCAATAAAATAGAATTATCTTTTGAAATACCTCCCTCCACTACATTTCCTTCTGCATCACACTCTTCAAACAATACATTCAACACGTTTTCTGCCGCTGAAATTGTTTCCGCATCTTTTAACTCACCATTTTTGGTTACAAGCTTTTCTATTTCTTCATTCACCATTTCGGGAGTGGTTTTCACTTTGTGAAAAACCGGTTTAGCGGCATCGAGTGCTCCTAAAGTAATCTCTGGTTTCAATCCTATCTCAAAAGGAAATTCATACTCCTCCGGCTGGTTCATATCAAGTTTACGAAGATCATTCTCCATCGGTAAAGGCTGAGCGAAAATTTCGGGTTTTTCTTTTACCAGATAGTCTTGCAACTCTTTTTCCACGGATTTTACCACTTCATCATAAAAGATAGAAGCACCATACATTTTCTTTACCATTCCGGCGGGGACCATTCCTTTCCTGAAACCGGGAATATTGGCTTTTTTACTATAATCTTTGATTGCTTTTTCGAAGGAAGGAAGATAATCTTCTTTAGAAACTTTCACGGTTAATTTATCGTGGAGATTACCGAGATTTTCTTTTATTACACTTGCCATTACTCTAATTTTTAGGACCGTTTCAAACACGGCCCATCTTTTTCCTTTTACAGAAAATTGTTGAAGAAAAGTGCGCATGGAGGGACTCGAACCCCCACACCTTACGGCATCAGATCCTAAGTCTGATGTGTCTACCAATTTCACCACATGCGCTTTTGGGGCGGCAAAAGTAATGATTTTTTGATATAATATTCCTAACCTACAAGAACAGATAAAAAAATATAAGTTTGTGACGCCACCGGATGTTAGCAATAGGCTGCTTTCTTTCGGCTACCAGCCTGAGTTTGGAGTTGTCAGCCTGGGTATATATTTATTAAGTAACTATTTTACAATATCCAGGTTAATGATAGGTTCACGGACTGAATACCTGTTTCTATACTTATGCCAAACAAACAGTAGAGGATTTTACATTGCCTCAATCTATTCTTAACGGAATAGAATTCCTATTTAAAGTCTTGCTTTTGTGAAATATTCTGGCATTCACTTTTAATGGCTCTTTATAAAATGAATTGGTTTTAAGCCCTACATTTGTTCAAGATTCATTTCAATTAATTCAAAACCGGTAAATTAATTTTATGCCTTTTGATTATCTGTCAAGTGTAAAAAACCATTTCGGACAATATAAATCGCTTGGTGATAAAACATTGGAACAATTAGAGGAAACCCAACTATTCTGGCAGTACAATGCGGGCAGTAATAGTATTGCTATCATTGTACAGCATTTGTGGGGTAACATGCTTTCCCGATGGACTCACTTCCTTACTGAAGATGGAGAGAAGGAATGGCGTGAGCGTGATGCCGAATTCGAGAAGGTGATCAAAACAAAAGAAGAACTAATTATTAAATGGGATGCGGGATGGGATTGCCTTTTTTCAGCATTGAATTCTTTGAATGAGGCAGATCTCGATAAAACAATCTACATAAGAAAAGAACCGCTTATTGTAATAGATGCCATCAACAGACAACTGGCACATTATTCTTATCACATAGGTCAGATCGTGTATCTGGGGGAAATGCAGCTAAATGAGCGATGGCATTCTTTATCAATACCCAAAAAAGATTCTCCGCAGATAAGTAACGAATCAACCAATAAATAATAAAGACATTATTATAGAATAGATTCCAGTTCCAACAAATTATGAATGGTATAAGTAGGGGCCTCCTTGAAACTTGCGTTGATATGATTTACAAAAACTGAATCCATCCCTGCGTTTTTTGCCCCCATTATATCCGCATCCAGGCTGTCTCCTATCATAATACTTTCCTTGATCTTCCCATTTGCTTTCTTTAGTGCATATTCAAAGATCTCTTTTTTGGGCTTGATGGAATTAGAGATTTCTGAGGTAATAATATTCTTAAAATATTTGGTAAGATGGGAACTCTCTAATTTTATCCGTTGGGTTTTCTCAAAACCATTGGTGATAAGGTGCATGGAATAATTTTTCTCTGCGAGATAGTCCAGCACTTCATAAGTAAATTCAAAGACTTTCTTTTTAGTAGGAAGTATTTCCAGAAAATGATTGCTCATGTCTCTGGCCAGTTTCTCATCTGCTATTTTAAAATCGAGTAACGTACGCCACATTCTTCTCCATTTAAGCTCCTCTGCTGTGATATATCCTTTTTCATACCGGCTCCACAAAGTGGCATTGTGATTGAGGTATATGGAATAAAACTCCTGAAAAGTACCAATGGCTTTCGATTCCAATTTGAAAAAAAAGTATAATTCCGTAAGGGATTCTTTTGCATTTGCATCAAAATCCCACAGCGTATGATCAAGATCAAAAAACAGGTGGCGGTATTTCACATTGTTTCTGTTCAGGAATGAGTAATTTAATTTTAGATTTGCCTTAAAGGCTTGATAATAACAAACGAAAAAAACTTATGAATATTGTAGTTACAGGTGCCAGCAAAGGTATGGGAAAAGCAATTGCAGCAAAATTTGCATCGGTCAAAAATAATATTTTAATATGTTCCAGAGGTGAGAGTGGCCTGAAGGCAACTGCTGATGAGCTTACAAAAAAAAGCGGAAACATCATAAAACATTTTGCAGCAGACCTATCAGATAAAAGAGAAGCCATCCTGTTTGCTCAATGGATACTGGAACACACTGGGGTACCCGATGTGCTGGTGAATAATGCAGGGCAGTTTATTCCGGGAAGTATTTATAATGAGGAAGAAGGTGTACTTGAAAAAATGATCGGTAATAATTTGTACAGTGCTTATTATCTCACCCGGGCCTTGCTCCCCTCAATGATAGAGAAAAGATCAGGGCATATTTTTAATATGTGTTCCATTGCCTCTTTGCACGCTTATAATAATGGCGGTGCTTACAGTATTAGTAAGCACGCTTTAATGGGTTTCAGCAAAAACCTGAGGGAAGAAATGAAGCCATATAATATAAAGGTAACAGCAGTATATCCCGGTGCCGTTTACACTTCATCATGGGAGGAAAGCGGCGTTTCACCATCCCGCATAATGGAGGTAGATGATATAGCCACAATGGTATTTGCAGCTTCTCAACTTTCACCGATGGCCTGTGTGGAAGATATCATATTGAGGCCTTTTCTCGGTGATTTGCCTTAAGTTATTTTTAACAACAGCTTATTGTCTTAACCTTTTTTTAAATTCAATTACAAGTAGTTTTGTAACTCAACTTTTGCCGAAGAAATGAATTCATTTTTACCATCCCGTTTCATTAAATTATTTGCTCTCTTAATTTTACCGGTGGCTATTTTTACAAGTTATTCTTCTTTCGCTCAGGCAAAGTTCTCAGTGGTTTGCCCCTCTAAAATCGGGAAAAATGATATTTTACAAATTCAGTTCAAGGTGGAAAATGGGAGCAATGTAGAAAGTATCATTCCCCCGTCATTCAAAGGGTTTACAATAGTAAGTGGCCCTAATCAGGAGCGAAGCGTTAGCAACATTAATGGCCGTGTGAGCCAATACGTAGCCGTCGGATTTTCATTGCAGCCTTCCTCTGCAGGAAAATTTACAATCGGCGCCGCCACTGCCCGTGTGGATGGAAAAGAATATCACAGTAATCCTGTAACCGTGCAGGTAACTAAAACCTCTTCCGCACAGCCTAATAATAACACCGCAAATACTTCCCCTTTTGCAAATTTTAATTTTGATTCTCCTTCGCAGCCTGTTACCCGCCAGTTTGATGATTATATTTTAAAGCCCGGTGAGAATGTGGCGCAGAAAACCCAAAAGAACCTTTTTTTAAAACTGGACGCTTCTAAAACCAGTTGCTATGTAGGTGAGCCTATTGTGGCAGCTTACAAACTTTATACACGCCTTCATTCAGAAACTACCATAACAGATGCGCCATCCTTCAATGGCTTTTCTGTAAGTGACCTCAATGTGAACAATAATGCAAGCCTCGAAAAATACAACGGGCGCCCATACAATGTTTATACTTTGCGAAAAGTAGAACTGTATCCGCTTCAACCCGGAAATATTACCCTCGATCCGGTGGTGGCCGACAATACAGTTACTTTTATAAAATCGGAATATGCCAATTCGCAGAACAGTGATGATTTTTTTAATATGCTCGAAAATTTTGGAGATGCCGCTATTCCGGCAAGTGGGTTGGTAGAGCAAAAGATTATTTTGAAAACAGACCCTCTTGTTATCACGGTAAAGCCTTTACCAGCACAAGGCAAGCCTTCCGGTTTTAAAGGAGCAGTAGGCAATTTTGAAATTTCTTCTTCATTAGAAAAAGACCACATTACTACCGATGACGCCGGAAGTCTTTCAGTAGTGATAAAAGGTGAGGGAAATATTCAACTGATAAATGCACCTGTAATCAACTGGGATAAAGGGATGGACGGTTATGATGCCAAACTAAAAGACGACGTTGACAAGACGAAGTTCCCTATGAGTGGAAGCAAGATCTTCACTTTCCCCTTCACCGTTTCCAGGCCAGGAGATTACAAAATTGATTCCATTACTTTTTCTTATTTTGATCCTGTATCAGCCACCTATAAAACCTTGCACACAAATCCTCTCGAAGTACATGTGATTAAAGGTACCGGTACTCATCAGAATCCCCTGGTAAAAAATAATTTGCAGAAATCAGGGTTCTTCTCAAACAGCACAGAATTGATAGCAGGTATGCTGCTTTTTCTGGGGATGATCGCTTTGATATTTTTTATAATAATCCGGAAGAAGAGGAACAAAAGTCTTTTGGAAAAAAATATAAAACTGGATGATCTGAAAAATAAAGGAGAAGAAAATAAGAAAGAATTTATAATTCCTGAAAATCCTTTATTGGAAGCGCATGACAAACTCATCATTCAGAACAGCAGAGAATTTTTTCACACTTTGAATACTTCTTTAAAAAAGTATCTCTCAAGAAAATTTAAAATACCGGTAAGCGAACTTACCAGAAAAAGATTGAATGAGGAATTAGACAAAAGCAATGTAAGCGTAGGTACTACCCTTTTGCTTACTTCGCTCCTTGATGAAATTCAGATTAATCTCTATGCACCACCAAGCGGCGTAAACCACATGAACGCTATTTTCGAGAAAGCTTCGGAAGTAGTATCGCTGGTAGATAAGCAAATCGGGAACAATTAAACGGGAAAACTATACACTGGTAAATTTATAGCCGATGCCTCTTACCGAATGAAAATATTTGGGATTCCGGCTATCTTCTTCAAAGTATCTTCTAAAATTTAAAATAAAATTATCAACCGTGCGGGTGGTAGGATATACATTATAACCCCACACCGATTGTAAGATTTTTTCGCGGGTTACTACCTCATTTTTATTTTCAATCAGCAACTTGAGAAGCATGGCTTCTTTTTTAGTGAGCGCAATCTGCTCACCGGTTTTTCCAACGCACTGCAGAGATTTAAAGTTAATGATGTTGCTACCGAAACTATACTCCTCGGCAACATATTCCTTTGAAGATATTTTATGGCTTTTATTGATAAGTATCCTTACTCTTATAAGTAGTTCTTCGAGACTGAAAGGCTTGGTCAAATAATCATCGGCGCCTTTCTTTAATCCTAATACACGGTCAGAACTTTGATTCTTAGCGCTCAGCATAAGGATTGGGATATCTGTATTGGTCAATCTTATATTTTCACAAACAGTGATACCATCTATCTCAGGAAGCATTATATCCAGGATAATCAAATCAAAATATTCATTATGAACAGCTTTCAAAGCTGCTTCGCCATCGTAAGCGGAAGTTACTTCGTATCCCTCCATTTCGAAATTTAATTTTAAAGTATCCTGCAGATTTTCTTCATCTTCTACAAGCAGGATAGAGAATTTTTTAGATTGCATAAAAGAAGTTAAGGGTTATACATATTTTGAACTGTTGAATTGTACCTCAAAAATACAACCATGAGGAACGTTATTTGTCATACTGATGTCGCCGTGATGTTGTTTTACGATCTCTCTGGTAAGATAGAGGCCTAAGCCGGTGCCTTTGGTTTGTCTTTGGGCCCCCCTGAAATATTTCTCGAACACTTTTCCTTTTTCAGCACTAGAGATTCCGAAGCCTTCGTCTATTACCTGAAGCACTACTTTTTTATTTATCAAAAATACTTTAATTCCGATCGGGTCATCTTTCCCGGAATATTTGATGGCGTTTTCGAGAAGATTATTGATGGCAAGCTGCAACAGAAGTTTATCGCCTGCCAATGTGGTTTCATCTTCCACACTAACTTCAATGTTTCTATCAGGAAATCTTTCCATAAAATCTTCAGCACAATCACTGGCCAGCGTGGAAAGATCCACCTTTTCCTTTGTAAGTGTATATCCTCCGGTATCTATCTGGCTCAATAAGAGCATATTATTACATAATGCATTGAGACGATTGGCCTCCTGAATAGTGCTTCTTATCAATTTCTGCTGACGGTCATAATCAAGCTTCCTTATTTGCATGGTTTCCAAATTAAGCTTGGTTACAGCGATGGGCGTTTTCAATTCATGCGTGATGGCCATCATAAAATTATATTGCTGTTGCGACTGTACCAGTTGCCTCCTGATAATCCGAAAAACAAACATGGCACCTGCCATTATCAATAATAAGAAGATGATGCCCTCCCCGATATACTGAGTGGTTTTATTGTTTTTTTGTATCTCTAAATCTCTTGCCTTTTGTGCATGATCGGAGTCGTTAACGTCAATCATCTGTATTTTATAATAGTTCAGCTCGTTGTTCTGGTTATTCAATGCTATAAACCAGAAAATAAGGGCTGCAATGATATAGGCCAGCAGAACCCAGTAAACAAGATAAACGAGGCGTAGCGAACTTACTTTAAATTTATTTTTGATTTCCTGATAACTCATAAATTTAATATTTGAAAAATCAAAAGCAGAAGGATCAGTTATGATAAGTTACAGCTTTACTTTCTCCACCCGCACTCCCACATTCAATATATACTGCAAAGGATTTTCACGCATGATCTGGGCAATTGAGAAAGTATAGTCGCCCGGTATTTTAAAAGTGAGTGGCCCAGCCGAAATATTTTTCCTTACTTCAAAAATATCATCCATGCCGGAGCCTTCCCAGCCCGTTGCATCCGTGGCCAGCACAAGATTAATATTCTGATAATGCATAGAATCAACCGGAGAAGTAGAACCCACACGAAGCCATAAATTATTATATTTATAGAGATCGGTATGGCGGAGAACTATGTACACATTATATTTAGAAGTAGTATCTTCAATATGAAAAGTAAACTTCGGAACATTGTTGTAATACCATAGCTGTGAAGGTATGGAGGACTGCTTTTCAAACAGATTTACCTGAATGCATGAAACGAAAAATAAGGGTAAAAGTAATGTGAAGAGATTTTTTTTCAAACTGGTCTTTTTACAAAAATAATTTGTTTTTGTCGCCATAAAAAAAGAATGCTAAAGAATATTGAATGTTTGCTCTTTTATTTTTTCAAGTTCATCTTTCATAAGTACTACGCTTCTTTGAATATCGGCATCATAGGCTTTTGATCCGGTTGTATTGATCTCTCTTCCTATCTCCTGAACTACAAAAGAAAGTTTTTTCCCTTTTACATCATCCTCGCCTTCAAGAATGGATAGCAAATATTCGCAGTGGTTTTTAAGCCTTACCTGCTCTTCTCTGATGTCAATCTTTTCTATATAATAGATCAATTCCTGCTCAAGCCTGTTGGAATCATAATTTTCTTTTCCTACATTTTCTTCAAGAAGCTGTACCAACTCCTGCTTCATCCTTTTCCTTCTTTCCGGTTCCAGTTTCAGAATTTCATTTTCCTGCTTATTAATATTTTTTATTCGAAGCCGAAGTTCATTCTCCAATGATTTTCCTTCTTCGATACGGTGAGTATTTAATTTTTGTAATGCCGATTCTATCACACTTTTCAGTTGCTCCCAATCATTGGCATCCAACACTTCGTTGCTGGGCGATACTACTTCGGGCAATCTCAATAAAGCACTCAGTACAGAATTGGTATCAATGGATAATTCCGTCGCCAGCTCTTCAATTTGCCGGTAATATGATTTGATCAGGTCGGTATTGATTACAACTGGCTTGGATGCACCACTCTGCTTAATCACGATCAAACACTCTATGGTACCGCGAAGAAGGTATTCCTGTATCAGGTTTCTTATATCAAATTCATACGGCTTAATAAGAGGAGGTATTTTAAGATTGATATCAAGTTGCTTTCCGTTGAGTGATTTTATTTCCACCAGGTAAGTTTTATCACCTATAGTTTGTTCTGTTCTTCCAAAACCGGTCATTGATCGTAACATCTATTTATCTTTTTTGAATTTTCAGCAAGTTATACAATTCTGGTTGAGATATTATTTTCATTTCCCCGGGGTATAAATTTTCGAGGGTGATATTTTCTATTCTGTACCTGATCAACCTCAAAGTGGGGTATCCTTCTTTTGCTGTCATTTTACGTACTTGTCTGTTTTTACCTTCTGTTAAAATTATTTTGATCCAGGTGTCTGGAATGTTTTTTCTGACACGAATGGGAGGATTTCTTTCTTTTACATCCGGTGGAGTAAAAAATTTTTGCACAACACATTTTTGCGTAAGAGCAATTTTCCCATTAATATTCAGCGGTACTCCCTGTTGTAATTTACCCATTGCTTCCTGCGAAATATTTCCCTCCACCTGAACCCAATATTCTCTCTCGTGTTTATGAAACGGATCTAATAAAAGTGAATTCAATTTTTTATCGTCGGTTAATATCAACAAGCCTTCACTGTCATAGTCCAGACGCCCCACCGGATACACGTTTGAGGGCACATCGAAATAATTTTTCAAAGTTTGTTTTCCATCTACAGAAGAAAATTGAGACAGAACATTGAACGGTTTATGAATAATAAAATAGTTGCTCAAAAAAATAATTTAAAAAAACAGGATAATTTTTTTTATTATGCCATTCAAAAAAATAATAAAGCCCGACAAAAAAATGAACGGGCTTTGTTATATAGATGGGTTAGTAAGTACAGGAAAAAAATTCCTTACACAATATTATAAATAATTTTCGCTACCGAAAAAAAAATCTCAACTTTTTTTATCAACATTTTAAAATGAGTTGTGGATAAAGTGAAATTGTGAGGAGTCAAAAATCATTTTCCATTTTCATTTTCGGTAGAGAAACACAAAATAAATCATTGTTCGTGTTTCCTTTCATGAATAAATTTGTGTTTAGTATAAATGCTTTCTTCTCACTTTTATTGTTTCACACTCCTCTTTTTTCAAAATTTACAATTGCCTAAATGCTTTCCTTACATCCGTCAGCAAACTTTATCTTTGATCCTTAAATTTATTTTATGCAATTCCCTTCACCTGTTTCGGCTAAATGGATCGCCGATCTTATTCAGGCTACAATAGCCGGCAACACTGATTCTTACGCTTCGGGCATTAATGAGATTCATAAAGTCAGAAACGGAGATATCGTTTTCGTAGATCATCCGAAATATTATGATACCTGTTTAAACAGCGCGGCAACCTTCATTATCATTAATACACAGAAAGAAGTCCCTGCCGGAAAAACGTTGTTCATTGTTGAGGACCCTTTCGAGGCGTATTTGAAAATAGTAAATCACTTCAGGCCTTTTGTTCCCTCCTCTAAAATGATCAGTGACACAGCAATGGTAGGAGAAGGTACGATCATTATGCCTAATGTATTTTTGGGAAACAATGTAAGTGTGGGAGAACATTGTATCATTCATCCCAATGTATCTGTTTACGACAATTGCGTTATTGGTAATCATGTAGAGATCCATTCCGGAACCGTCATTGGAGGAGATGCTTTTTATTTCAATACTAAAAAGAACAGGGAGCATTGGTTTAAAAAAATGCAAAGTTGTGGGCAAGTGATCATTCATGATCATGTCGAAATAGGTGCCAATTGCACCATTGACCGGGGTGTGAGCGATGCTACCATTTTGGGAAGCGGTACCAAACTGGACAATTTGATCCATGTAGGCCACGATGTAGTGATCGGGAAAAACTGTCTGATCGCTGCACAGGTAGGTATTGCAGGTGGCACCATTCTGGGTGATGGTGTCACACTGTGGGGACAGGTAGGCGTCAATAAAACCATCACCATCGGCGACAACGCAATAGTAATGGGGCAGGGAGGGGTTACTTCCAGCATTGAAGGAAATAAAACCTACTGGGGTACTCCCATTCAGGAATTTTACAGGAAGAGAAAGGAATTGGTTTTAATAAAAAGACTTCCTGAAATATGGGAGAAAGTAAAAAGGATCGGGGTCAACCCATCAGATCAATCTTCATGAGGATCGTAATCATAAGGTAACATGTCTCCCATCTTTTTAAATCCCAGATAACCATTGGTAACCAGATCTTCCTGATCGTAGAAATATCCATTCTGCTCTATAAAAAAAGTTTCATCTTTTGGAAAGATCAAGGTAGATAGTTGAAAGTTTTTCTTAACCGTAGTATCCATGTCAAGATAAATCTTTTCTGGTTTTACTTTATTATAGATCAAAGCAACCTCCTGCTGATTAGGGTGGAATTCTACAACTCCGGTGCTGTCGTCTTTCTTATAATTTAATGCTCCATAAAGGTTACCGAGAGGGATAGGATATTCTTCACCATTATTTTTTACAATAAACTGAACCTCGAAACCATTTTCCTTCAATCGTTGAGAATACAGGCTGCGCATGAATTGCAACAAAGAGCCCTGGTAAGCAGACGCGCGATTCTTTTCCCAGGTCTGTTGTTGTTCTTCGGTACCTGCCATCTCTTCAAAGAGAGGATAGCCCACAAATAAATTGGTTTTAGTATTGTACTCGTTGGTGAATGAATCAATGGTAAATCTCAATGTATAACCCAAAGCAAAATTATCTACGGTAAGGGGTTGCTTTGCAAGAACTTTCAGCCGGTTCCTTTTTTTGCTGAAATAAAAATGAAGTACTTCCGGATTCTTTATCACACACTGCCTTGCAAACGCAGACTGCCCTATAAAATTATTGATAAAGAAAGTGCCATACTTTTCCCATCCGTCTTTTACTTCATTACTGATGGCAACGGTAACCTCTTCAAGCGATTTCACTTCCGGGCTTAATTCAATTACGAGGCTGTCGTTTTGTGAAGTAGCGTGATTGATACGGATGGTTTCCGTTTCATATCCGGTATAAGTTATCACGAGCGAATAACCTCCTTCTGGCAATCCGATATTAAAATCTCCTTCGGCATCACTGGCTTTGCCAAAAGTGGTGTTTTGCGCAAATACCGATGCACCCTGCAATGGAGCTCTGGTATTTTTATCAATCACTTTTCCTTTTATAATATAATAAGATGCCTGAGCACGTAATGTAAACGGCGCCAGTAAAAAAGAGAGAATAAAAATGAAGGCGGCTACAAAAAGTAGTTGATAATTGGTTTTCATTGGGGTCGGTTTATTTTAAAGATGGTATTTTTCTTTCAATGTTGCACAGGTATATTGAATGGTATCTCTTATGGTAGTAAATTGGAACGACGGAATTGCTTTTAAAATTTTACTATTGTCAAAATATACTTTTGCCTGTGAGGTACGGGCAGTTTCTTTCGTAAGCAAATGCTTCTTTCCAGTGAATTTTGTTTTGACCCCTTCCATTCGCCAAATGATCTCAGCCAGCAAGGGAGTTACCTTCTTATAAGGCGGCTTCTTACCAAAACAGTTTGCTATGGAAGAAAATATTTCCCTGTAAGATAGATTCTCTCCGTTTAAAATAAAACGTTGTGCGTTAATTTCGCTATTCATTAACAGGATCATAACGCGGGCCACATCACGTACATCTACGAATCCGGAAATGCCCCCCGTGTACCACTTGAATTCATTGTAGGCATTTTTGAATATGGCGGAAGACCCGGTTTCCCAGTTGTCGCCTCCCAGTATAAGAGAAGGATTTACAATCACTGCTTCCAGTCCTTCACCAATACCCCGCCACACTTCCAGCTCACTCAGGTATTTCGATTTCCCATAAGTACTGTTACTCGTTTCTTCCGTCCAGTTCATTTTCTCCGTTACCATCTCACCTTCTCTCATTCTTCCCAAAGCCGCTACCGAACTTACGTGTACCATTTTCTTTATACCATTGTCTATACATGCGTTCACTACGTTTGCCGTTCCTTCAATATTTATTTTGAGGATCCTTCTTTTATCCCCGGGATCATAAGAAACAATTGCTGCGTTGTGATATACATGCGTAATTCCCTGCATGGCTTCTTCGAGTGCCATTACATCGAGAACATCACAAGGGGCAATTTCTAAATTGGGATGAGATAAGGAAACCGGAGTAGAATGATAAAGGGCTTTTACTTTTTCGCCGGCAGCGAGTAATTGTTTAATGAGTTCATTGCCTACCAAGCCGGCTGATCCGGTCACGAGGATCTTCTTCTGATTATTCTTCTCGCCTGAAAAATCTTCTTGGTGCATTTACTGGATTTCGGGTAATTGTTCAGGAATGTAAATTAGGGTTTCCTTTTTATTTATCGGTATAATTATAAAATCCTTTTCCGGTCTTTTTCCCGAGCTCATTGTTTTTTACTTTTTCTACTTGAAGCGGAGAAGGAGTAAAACGCGGATCTTCATTAAAGGCGCGGTACATACTTTGCGTAACGGCAAGATTAATATCCATCCCTATCATATCCATTAATTTGAACGGCCCCATTTTAAAACCGGTCGCTTCTAAAATGGTATCAATGTCCTCAAACGATGCAATTCCTTCTTCGGCAATTTTGAGGGACTCTAAATAATAATGTCGTGCCACACGATTCACAATAAAGCCAGGAGCATCTTTACACATCACAGGATGTTTTCCCATCTGTTTACAAATATCAAAAACGGTATTGGCAACCTCGTCATTGGTCTGGCTGCCTTTTACCACCTCCACCAATTTCATAATGTAAGCGGGATTAAAAAAGTGCATCCCTACAACGCGATCGGGAAATACAACCTTTTCCTGAATAGATGAAACGGAAAGTGACGAAGTGTTGGTAGCGAATATGACTTCCTCATTATTATATTTTGCCAGATCATTAAACAGAGAAATCTTTGCTTCTTCTTTTTCAATGATAGCTTCAATAATAACAAAAGCAGTACAATCCTGTATGTTGCCGGTAAATTTTATCCGGTTAAAAATTTCGTCTTTCTGCTTTACGGTAATTTTATTTTTATCTATTAAATATCTGAGATTTTTTTGAATGGATTTTTGCGCATTCATCAGCACATTTTCATTTACATCAAACAGTATGGTATTGAAGCTGTTTTGCGCAGCAATCTGTGCAATCCCGCTACCCATAGTTCCTGCTCCGCAAACGCAAATGGTGATGGTCATATTTTCTTTGTTGTTAGTTGAATCAATCCTCCATTTATTGATTGGCAATATGATTAAGGAATCTTCTTATTTATTTAAAAAACAGGAGTTCATCTAAACCGCACTTTCAAACTGTTTCAAAAACCTCACATCATTTTCACTGAAGATCCGTAGATCTTTTATCTGGTATTTCAGCATGGTGATTCTTTCTATTCCCATTCCAAAAGCAAAGCCGGAATATTTATTGGAATCAATCCCACAGTTTTCCAGTACATTCGGATGTACCATTCCGCAACCCAGGATTTCTACCCAACCGGTATGTTTACAAACACTACAACCCTTACCACCACAGATCAAACAGGTAATATCCATTTCAGCACTCGGCTCGGTAAAAGGAAAATAGGATGGCCGGAAACGTACTTTAATATCCTTTCCAAACATTTCCTGAACAAAGAAATAAAGAGTTTGTTTAAGATCGGCGAAAGAAACATTGTCAGCAATATATAATCCCTCTACCTGATGAAAGAAGCAATGTGCTCTGGCACTAATGGTCTCATTGCGAAAAACTCTCCCCGGGCACACAATTCTTATAGGCAGATTTCCTTTTTCCATTTCACGTACCTGTACGCTGCTTGTGTGGGTACGCAACATCCAGGCAGGATCCTGTGATACATAAAACGTATCCTGCATATCTCTCGCCGGATGATTTTCCGGTAAATTCAAAGCGGTAAAATTGTGCCAGTCGTCTTCGATTTCCGGTCCTTCCGCTACTGCAAAACCAAGTCTTTGGAAAATAGAGACTATCTTATTTCTTACGATACTTATGGGATGACGGCTTCCTACAGGCATCGAATCGCCGGGCAAAGTAAGATCAATAGTACTTCCTTCCTCCTCACGGTAACTATCTACCAAAGTCTTTAGCTCCTCATATTTATTTTCGGCAAATAACTTTAATTCATTCAGTACTTTGCCCATTTCCCTTTTATTTTCAGGTGCCACATTTTTCATTTCACTCATCAGGGATTTCACAGATCCATTAGAGCCGATAAATTTTATACGAAATGCTTCAGCATTATTTTTATCATCGCCGGAGAAATGAGTGATTTCCTCTTTCAGTTCATTAATTTGTGTCAGCAGATTTTCCATAGCTGCAAAAGTAAGCCAAACGGTATTTACAATTCTTTTTAACAGGGAGGTTTAAAATAATTATTTCCAATATTTAATTTTTGCATTTTATCTGTTAGGTTTGCTCCAAAAAACAAACCTGATGTACGATCTGCATGAATTTTTGACACCGGTCAATGTCGCTTCGCTAAGTGATGATATCGCCTATAATGATAGTCAGATGGGGCGTACCATTGATATCTATGACGAAGAATTTCCCGACCTGGAAAATATTGATATAGTAATTGTAGGGATCAATGAATTTCGCGGTGCCGGTTTTATTGCTAAAGAAAATGCAGCGAATGCGGTACGAAAAAAATTCTATCAATTACATTACTGGCACAAAGAGATTTCCATTGCAGATATCGGGAATATAAAGACGGGAGCTTCTCTGAACGACAGCTATTCCGCCATAACTATTGTGCTGAAAGAATTGTTGCAGATGAATAAGATAGCCGTTCTTCTGGGTGGTTCGCATGACAATACACTGGCTCAGTATTTTACTTACAAAGAACTGAACAGGATTATAGATGCTACCATCATAGACGCTACAATAGACCTAAGGAGTGAATCTTCACTAAGAAATGAAAATTTTTTGATGGAAATGCTTACCGGCGATCCCAACATGGTACGGCATTATAACCACATCGGATTTCAAAGCTATTTTGTACACCCTCACATGCTGGAAACGATGGACAAACTCCGGTTTGATTGTTTCAGGGTAGGAACCGTCAAACAGCAACTGGATGAAATGGAACCGGTAATACGAAATTCGGATTTGGTAAGTTTCGATATTGCCGCTATCAAAAACAGTGATGCTCCTGCATCCATTTGCAGCCCCAACGGATTTACCGGAGAAGAAGCGTGTACCCTTGCCCGTTATGCAGGTATGAGCAGTATGGTCTCTACTTTTGGGATCTATGGCTATGATGCGTCGAAAGATATTCAAGGCCTTACGGCATTACAGATGTCGCAAATGCTCTGGTATTTTATTGATGGGAAAAACAGGGGTAGGAAGGAATCCGAATTGAATGATAAGCAGAATTTTAATGAATACCATACCGTGTTTGCAGAAGTGGATACCACATTTTTGCAAAGCAAAAAAACGGGAAGATGGTGGATGCAATTGCCCGGTAAAAAAATGATCGCGTGTAGTTATAAGGACTACCTATATGCGGGAAACAATGAAATCCCTGAAAGATGGCTGCGGGCTCAGGAAAGAGAAATGTAAATCACCTCCTCCACGCGGCCGGCATGGAATTCTCTGTTGAATAAATTTAGTAGATTTGAACATATACCAACCGAAAAAAAATGCCATTATCAATTCTTTTTATTTCGTTTTTATTTATGGGGCTTGGAATGATCGTGCAATGGAAGCTCAAGAGTAAATTTTCAGAATATTCCAAAGTGCCTACAAGCAGCGGATTGAGTGGAAAGGAGGTAGCTGAAAAAATGTTGCATGATAATGGAATCCATGATGTAACGGTGGTTTCAGTACCGGGATTTTTAAGCGATCATTATGACCCCACCAAGAAAACAGTTAATCTGAGTGCCGATGTTTACAACGGAAAAAATATTTCTGCTGCTGCAGTAGCTGCCCACGAATGTGGCCATGCAGTACAACATGCGAATGCCTATCCCATGCTTTCTCTTAGAAGTGCCCTGGTACCTATGGTTCAGATAAGTACCAATCTGGCTCAATGGGTAATTCTGATCGGGCTCGGGTTGTTTAGTTTTGGCGGAGGAAATGCAACGATGCTACTGATTGGGATCATTCTTTTTGCAGTTTCCACTTTGTTTTCTATCATTACTTTACCGGTAGAATTTGATGCTTCCGCCCGTGCTTTGAAATGGCTGGATTCTTCTCACATTACTTTACCGCAGGAACACGAAAAAGCAAAAGATGCATTAAAATGGGCAGCACTTACCTATGTAGTGGCAGCTCTTGCCTCTATTACCATGTTAATTCAATATTTTTTGATTTATCAGGGAAGGAAAAATTGATTTTTGGGTTCTCACGTATTTCAGATACGATTTCTATGAAAATATTTCTGATTCACTCTATTCAATAGCCTGTTTTAAAAAGAAAATTTTCCTCTTATCTCCTGCTTGCTATCAATAAATTCAAATCCGTAAATTTTAAATCAAACCGCTGACTGAGATGAAAATTGGTAAGTGCCCCTTTAAACAAATAAATACCGCTACGGATATTTATTTTGTACCATACCAGACTCTCAAAACCACCATCATCAGCCATCTCAAGCATTAAAGGCATCAATACATTGCTGATAGCCTGTGAAGCAGTGCGGGCAAAACCACTTGGAATATTAGGAACGCAATAGTGAATAACATCAAACTTTTTGAATACAGGGGAAGTATGAGAGGTAATTCTCGAAGTTTCAAAACAACCGCCATGATCAATGCTTACATCAACGATCACACTTCCAGGCCTCATTCTACTTACCATCTCTTCTGTTACTACAAGCGGGGTACGGCCTCCGGAGGCAGACAAAGCACCCACCGCAACATCACAAGTCTTTAATTGTTTTGCCAAAATACCCGGCTCTATAACAGAGGTGAACAAACGCATTCCAATATTATTTTGTAAGCGCTTTAATCTGTAAATGCTATTGTCAAATATTTTGATACTTGCTCCCATAGCGAGGGCTGTTCTTGCTGTTTGCTCTCCTACGATTCCCGCTCCTATAATGATTACTTTGGTAGGAGGGATACCCGATATACCACCTACCAGCACCCCTTTTCCATTATTGGCATTGCTCAGATACTGACCGGCAATCAACATGACAGCACTTCCTGCAATCTCACTCATGCTTCGTACGATGGGGTTATGGCCGCTGTCGTCTTTTAAATTTTCGAAGCTGAGCGCCGTGATTCTTTTCTCCATCATTTTTTCCAATATCTCTCGCTTCATAGCAGTGACATGAATGGGAGAAATAACAAACTGGTTGGGTTTCAAAAAATCAATTTCGTCCTCGCTAACCGGGGCGCTTTTTACCAAAATATTACATTCAAATACTTCTTCTTTACTATTAGTAATTCTGGCACCGGCTTCGCTGTAATCTTTGTTAGAATAGCTTGCGCCTTCTCCTGCTCTGCTTTCCATAATTACTTTGTGTCCATTGGCTACCAATACACTTACCCCTTCGGGAGTGAGCGCAATACGGTTTTCCTGGAACGAAGTTTCTTTGGGTATCCCAATGTAAAGTTCCACGCCTTTAGGTTTAATATCCAGGGTTTCTTCCAGCGTTTCATAAGTAAAGGAAGGAGAAACAAAAGGTTTTGAGGATGACATGTAGAAAATTTACAATGAACGGTGCTATAAATATAAATTTTTATTAGGGAAGTTTTACAATCAATTTTCTTTTATGAGGAGAAAGAATCCTGATAGTAGTAAAGACGGTGTCTTCAGGAAAAATGCCCGGGGCCTTCTCCGGCCACTCCGCCAAACAGATTTCACGGCTATTCAGGCAATCTTCTATTCCTGAGTCCATCGCTTCCTGCTCGCTTTTGATACGATAGAGGTCTATATGATAAATTGCTTTTCCACTCAGTGTAGTGTATTCCTGAATGATAGAATAAGTAGGGCTGGTAACGACTTCCTCCACCCCGAGTTCTTTACAAAGCGAACTGATGAAGGTCGTTTTACCCGCTCCAAGTTCGCCGGTGAAAGCATATTTTGTATAATGCCCACATTCCTGGAAAAACTTTATGGCCGCAGGCCGAATATCTTTTAGTTCGAAATCGAATTCCATATCCTCCATCTTTTTCGCAAAATTAAATGTTTGTAAAATGTTATGGCGAAATTACTTCTTTGGTATTTTCGGAACATGATATCCCGGTTAATATCGGTTACTTTTAGGAAAATATGTTTTATTATTGATGATGGAGCCTAAAGAGATTTTGAAGAAATATTGGGGTTATGATGCCTTCCGCCCACTTCAGGAAGAGATCATTCATTCGGTTCTTGATAGCCACGATACACTCGCTCTGATGCCTACCGGAGGGGGCAAATCTATTTGTTTTCAGGTGCCTGCTTTGATGAAAGATGGATTGTGCCTCGTAATAAGCCCGCTGATCGCATTAATGAAAGACCAGGTAGCCAATCTGAAGAAGAAAGGAATCCCTGCACTTTCCATTTACTCGGGAATGAGTTTTATCGAAGTAAAAAAAACGTTGCAAAATGCGATGTACGGCAACTTCAAGTTCCTGTATGTATCTCCCGAAAGACTTGAAACAGAATTTTTTCTGGAATATTTGCCTTCCATAAAAATTAATTTGATCGCGGTAGATGAGGCTCACTGTATCTCTCAGTGGGGCTACGATTTCAGGCCACCCTATCTTCGTATTGCTGCTATCAGAGAATACTATCCCGAAGTACCTGTATTGGCACTTACTGCCTCGGCAACCCTGGAAGTTCAGAAAGATATTGTTGATAAGCTAGAATTTAAAAAAGGTTTTCTTTCTTTCCACCAGTCATTTGAACGCCCCAATCTTTCATTTAGCGCTTTTGATATTTCTTCAAAGCAAAATAAATTATTGAACATTTTAAAAAAGGTGCCGGGGAGTGGCATTGTTTATTGTAAAAGCAGGAGGAGAACAAAAGAAATAGCAGAACTACTGCAGATGAATGGTATCAGCGCCGACTTTTATCACGCAGGGCTTTCCAACGAACAACGTAGTACCAGGCAAGATGAGTGGATCCATAATAAGGTACGTATTATTGCCTGTACGAATGCCTTCGGTATGGGAATTGACAAACCTGATGTGCGCACCGTTATCCATTACGATATGCCGGATGCCCTCGAAAATTATTATCAGGAAGCGGGGCGTGCAGGGAGAGACGGGAAAAAATCCTACGCTGTATTATTTTATAATGAGCCGGAATTGAGAGAATTAGAAAAACAGGCCGATATAAGGTTCCCTACAGTAGAAGTGATTAGAAAAGTATATGGTGCTTTATGTAATTTTCTACAGTTACCCTCAGGAAGCGGGGAAGGATTGTCTTACGATTTTGACATCAATGCATTTGTAAAGAACTTTAAACTGGATGTATATACCGTCAATAATGTATTAAAGATTCTGGAACAGGAAGAGTTGATGACTTATAGTGATCAATTCTTTGTGCCATCAACGGTAGTTTTTACCACCGATAAAGACACGCTCAATTCTATTGAGCAAAGCCATCCATCACTTGATGGAGCCGCCAAAGGGCTTTTGCGTTCCTACGATGGGATATTCGATTTTCCCTGTACCATTAATGAAAATCAACTTGCCAAATTCATTCATACCTCAAAAGAGCATTTATTACAGCGCCTGAGCGAGATGGAGGCATTGGGGATCATTGATTATACGCCCCAAAAAGAAAATCCCAGGATAGTCTTTCTTCAAAACAGGGTGAAGGCCGGTGATCTTTTTGTAAATGAAAAAAATATTTTGAAAAGAAAACGGGCTTTTCAAAAGAGGCTGGATGCCATAATTCGTTTTACTGCAGATAAAAGGCAATGCAGGAGCGCCATGATCGCTGCTTACTTTAATGACAATTCGGTACATAGATGTGGGGTGTGCGATAATTGTCTCGCAGTAAATAAGGTTGCTATTACTGACGAAGAATTTGGATCCATCTCTGCCGGCATTAAAACCATCTGCCAAGAGGAGTCGGTATCATCCTCCTATTTATTCCGGAAGATGTCTTCTTATAAAGCAAACAAAATATGGAAGGTCTTGATCTTCCTTCAGGAAGAGAATATAGTCACGGTTAACATGGAAGGGCTGATAAAAGTAAAATAAAAGGGCAGGATAAAAATCCCGCCCTTTTTTAATAATCCAATATCCTATGAAAAACTTTGACGAAAATAACCAATTTGTTTGACATTTATCAATAATTGTATAATTAAATTAATATGTTTAAATTACGCAAACCCTTATAGACAATGGGATGGGGGCAAAAAAAAAGGGGACCCAGATAGAAATCTAGTCCCGCTTTAAAATCCAATATCCTATGAAAAACCGTGGCAAATATAAGATGAAAATCACTACAACACAATATTTTTCGATTGTGTGCGCCAAAAAATCAAGCATTTACACTATCAATAATAAATCTATTTAGTAATCGGCAAGATTTAGTGAGTATGCGGTAAGGTTTTTTTCAGTTTAAAAAATCACACGATCAATTTTATCATGTAGGAAGTAATAGCATACTCAAAACCAACTCTTTGTAGATTTACGACTTTTCCCTCCAAGTCCTAATGACCCCAAAAGGCTCCTTACAATAGTGTTTCCCGCCGTACGCACAATACTTTTAACTACTGAATTATTAGCCACTTTTTCAAAAGTGCTTTCTTCAGGTTTTACATTGGCTTTCTTAGCGCCTTCAGGCTGATTGGCAGCGGCAGTTTCCAATTTGGCCGTCAGCATTTCGTAAGCGCTTGGACTATCAATTACGAGATTGTATTTAGCGGCCAGTCTCGAATGAGCCACAATTGTATCAATCTCATTATCTGTTAATACATCCATTCTGCTTCTGGGAGTACACATCATTACGTGAGCAAGTGGTGTAGGAATCCCTTTTTCATTCAAAAGTGTCACCAGAGCCTCCCCAATCCCTAATTGGGTTATCAGGTCTTCAGTTTTATAGAAAGTAGTTTCAGGGTAATTTTGGGCAGTTTGCCTTATCACCTGCCGGTCATTGGCTGTAAAAGCTCTTAGAGAATGTTGAATTTTTAATCCCAATTGCCCTAAAATACTTGCCGGAACATCCATTGGATTTTGTGTACAGAAATAGATACCGATCCCTTTGGAACGAATCAGCTTGATGACAGTGTTGATCTGATCGAGGAGTGCCTTACTGGCTTCTTCAAAAATAAGATGCGCTTCATCTATAAATATGATCAATTTGGGTTTATCCAGATCTCCCACTTCGGGGCACACAGAATACAGTTCGGCGAGCATCTGCAACATGAAGGTTGAAAACAGCTTGGGTTTATCCTGAATGTCGGTGACCCTCAATACACTAATCATTCCACGCCCATCCTCACTGGTACGCATCAAATCTTCTACTTCAAAACTCTTCTCTCCAAAAAACTGATCGGCTCCCTGTTGTTGCAACTCTATTACTTTCCTCAAGATGGTTCCTGTGGAAGTAGTGGAAATATTTCCATAGGAAGCTTGTAATTCTGCTTTGCCCTCATTCCCTACATATTGTAATACTTTTATAAAGTCTTTTAAATCCAACAGCGGGTATTTATTATCGTCGCAGTATTTGAATATCATGGCAACTACTCCACCTTGTGTATCATTCAGTCCCAGGATCTTCGATATTAAGATAGGCCCGAATTCAGAAACGGTAGCTCTGAGCCTTACCCCTTTTTGGTTGCTGAGTGTGAGCAAATCCACCGGAAAAGTACAGGGCTTGTACTCCATATTTAATTTCTGATATCTCGAAGTTATTTTATCGTTCACGGTACCGGCTGCTGCAATTCCGCTCAAATCACCTTTTATATCCATTAACAAGCAGGGAACACTCGCGTCGCTCAATCCCTCTGCGATCATCTGAAATGATTTCGTTTTACCACCACCGGTAGCGCCGGCTACCAACCCATGACGGTTTAGGGTAGAGAGAGGCAGAAAAATTTCTGCTTCCTGAATCACTTCGCCGTCCAGCATTCCGGCACCTATTTTAATAGTTTCTCCTTTAAAGGTGTATCCGTTTTTGATGGCCTGTACAAAAGAATCTTTATTACCCATAGATGATTTTTTTTCTGAAAGTTACAAAGCGATCTTGAAAAACATAGGATTGTTTTAACTTTTAAGTCAATATATTTAATCTTTATAAATTATGGCATTAAATATGTAAAACAAATTCGATAAAAACTAAATACCTTTAATCAGAATAAAAAAACAATTATGGAAAGTAATAAACCTAAAATTCTTATTTGCGAAGATGACCCCAATCTGGGAATGGTACTGAAAAATTACCTCGAACTCAATGACTATGAGGTAGTATTGGAAAGAGACGGGAGGCTGGGCCTTGCTGCATTTCAGCGTGAAAAGTTTGATCTCTGCCTTCTTGATGTCATGATGCCCAATATGGACGGATTCACAGTAGCCGAAGAGATCAGAAATGTAGATCCGGACATGCCGCTATTCTTCCTGTCAGCAAAAACCATGAAGGATGACATTATTAAAGGCTATAAGCTGGGAGCTGATGATTATATCACCAAACCCTTTGACAGCGATGTCTTACTCCATAAAATAAAGGCAATCTTAAAAAGAAACGAAGAATTACACCGTGAAGAAGTCAACGCAGAATATGATTTGGGTAAATATCATTTTAACCCACGTCTTCGTCAGTTGGGTGTCGGTAAGGACATGCAAACACTTTCGCCAAAGGAAAACGAATTGTTAAAAATGTTGAGTGAATATAAAAATGATCTGCTTCCGAGGGAACAAGCACTCAAAAGAATCTGGGGAAGCGATACCTATTTCAATGGCCGTAGCATGGATGTATATATTGCTAAATTGAGAAAGTATCTGAAAGGAGACTCTAATATTGAGATTGTAAATATTCACGGTAACGGGTTCCGCCTCGTAGTGCAGGAGTAATTCTCTCATACTTTGCAAGGGGCAAAACAGTCAATGATTTTATACAGTTGGGACGCTTTCTTCGGCGACCTGGCGATTGTTCACTTGAGGGTTCAGACCGCTGACGCGCCCGGACTCTCCTTCAGAAAATTCATTCATTTAGCTCTTGAGCAGAATATTTTAATTCTTATTTTAACAGAACCGCAGCCACTACGCCTGCGGTTTCTGTTCTTAAACGAGTGGCACCAAGGCTTACAGGGATATAATTTTGTTGAATAGAAGATTGAATTTCTTCCATCGTGAAATCACCTTCGGGGCCAATTAAGATTATTTTTGATAATGAATGATCTACAGAAATATTTTTCAATTCTCTTTTTTTTTCTTCCTCACAATGAGCAATATATTTCTGATCGTATTCTTCCCTCTTTATAACATCCGTTATTTTTTGAGGATCGGTAAGTTGCGGGAGCCATGCCTGTTTGCTTTGCAGCATAGCACTGATCATGACAGATGTAATCCTTTCCTTTCTGAAATGAGTTTTCTCTGTACGCTTGCATAATAAAGGAATGATGGCCGAAACTCCTATTTCTGTCGCCTTTTCTATAAACCATTCAAAACGGCTGGTATTTTTTATAAGGGAAAGAGCAATGGTAATTGAAGGAGTAGGATGGGGAAAGAACTCTTCTTTGACAATTTGTACGCTGGTATTTTTTTTGTCTGCCAAAAGTATTTCAGCAGTAAGTACCATTCCTTTTCCATTGACGAGAGTAACCTGGTCTCCCGATTGCATGCGCAATACCTGTACTATGTGTTTTGAACTTTTTTCGCTTACAGTGAATTGTTTGTCAGCGGATAAGTTTTCTTCAAAAAAAAGTGGAAGCGCCATTAGATATTCTCTTTGCCAATTTTACAGAAACCTGTTTTTGTATCATTATTGAATTCAAATCAGTTAAAAAGGGGCATTCTCATCAAATTCTTCATCATTCATCTTACTTGGTGCCTGAAAATAAAGTTTGGCGCCACCGTTACCGTCAATGTCTTTTACCGGTGTAAAATTACCCGGAGGTAATCCGTTTCCAAAATCATCATCATCTCTTTCCACAAATTTCTGGATGTGCAATAATGCTTTGAGATTGATAGTTTCAAGTTGTCCGTTTCGATGTTTTGCAATTCGAATCTGTGTCTCTCCTTTGGTGGACTCGCCCATTTCATTGGCATGAATATCATGATATTCGGGGCGGTAAAGGAATATTACCATATCGGCATCCTGTTCAATAGCACCCGATTCACGCAAATCGCTCAACTGTGGAATCTTACTCCCTTCTTTTCTCTTCTCTACTTCGCGGCTCAACTGGCTGAGCGCGATGATCGGGATCTGCAATTCCTTGGCGAGTCCTTTCAGATCTCTTGAGATACGGCTGATTTCCTGCTCACGGTTGCTATTCCTGTTTTCGCCGGTGCCGCTCATTAATTGCAGATAGTCAATAATAATGAGGCCCACGTTGTGCTTGTTTTTTAATCGCCTGCACTTTGCCCGCAATTCAAAAATATTAAGAGCTGCTGTATCATCTATATGAATAGGGGCCGATGAGAGCCTGTTGATCCCTTTTTTATAAAGTTGTTCCATCTCGTGTTGTTCCAATCTTCCGCGAGATATTTTTTCCAGCAGTATTCCGCTCTCTGCACTTAATATTCTTTGTACCAGCTGACTAGCACTCATTTCCAGAGAAAAGAAACCAACTGCAGTAGGCTTGGTAGGGTGAAGGGCTGCATTACGGGCAAGGTTAAGCGCAAAGGCGGTTTTACCAACTGATGGTCTTGCTGCAAGTACAATGAGATCGCTCGGCTGCCATCCATAAGTAACACGATCCAGAGAATCAAAACCTGTGGGCACACCGGTAATTTCATCCTGGCGCGTTCTAAGGTCTTCTATTCGCTGAATAGTTTTTACCAATACGGAATCAATGCTGGCATAATCTCTTTTTAAATGTTTGTTGGTAATATCAAAAAGCTTTGTCTCTGCCATATCAAGCAATTCAAAAACATCGGTGCTGTCTTCATACGCATCCCCAATGATTTCACTGCTTATCTTTATCAACTCTCTTTGAATAAATTTTTGAAGAATAATCCTTGCATGTATCTCTATATTGGCCGAAGAAAAAACCGCATTGGTCAATTTGGTTATATAGAAGGGGCCCCCAACCAGATCGAGTTCTTCTCTAAATTTCAGTTCTTCTACAACGGTCAGCAAATCTATAGGTGAGTTTTTCTGTTGCAACCCCTGCATCGCTCTGAATATCCTTTGATGTGCTTCTACGTAAAAACATTCAGGTGTAAGAATTTCTATGATGACATCGAATGCATTTTTTTCGAGCATAATGGCACCAAGCACAGCCTCCTCCAATTCTTTTGCCTGTGGTGGCACCTTGCCAAATGCCATGGTTCCCAACTCAAGAGAACCTGTTTTTCTTCTGTTTTTCCTGTCTTTATTGATGTTAGTAAGATCCATTTTCTTCTATCTCTATTACGAGTAATTTTTTTCTCTTCGTTAATAATAATTTAGGGTTTTTCGTAAGTGGGCGGCTAAGGTAAAGTACAAAAAGCTATTTAAAGAAATTGTTAAGCCTCTATATTTATACATATCGGATGCACATTAAAATACACTCTTTGAGCCGGGTTTTCCACATTATATTTACCGTTTTCCACAATCTAAAATAAATTTCCCATTTTTTAGCGCTTAATTTCACATCCATCTGTGAAGAAAATATTTTGTCATTTTAGCGTCATTTGTCATTAAAAATGCTTAGCTCTTTTCTGAAGAAAAATGGTAATATTTTATAAAAAGAGCTTTTTTTTTGCCAGAACTTAGTGTTTGCAAGCCTTTAGAAAAATCCACTTCTCTTTTCTATCTACTTCTTTCTTATTTTTGGCATTCTTAAAAACCAAAAAGAAGCGTTACAAAATATTACATGAAGATTAGTTACCATTGGCTCAATGATTATTTGCCGGAAGATGAAGCCACCGCAAAAGTGAAAGCAGACCCCCAAAAGATAAGTGAAATACTTACCTCAGTAGGGTTGGAAGTTGAAAATCTTGAAAAATTCGAAGAAGTAAAAAACGGTCTCGAAGGTCTTATTATAGGGAAAGTGCTTACCTGCGAAAAACACCCTGATGCAGATAAACTAAAAATAACCACCGTAGATAACGGTAATGGTGAAACGCTGCAAATTGTTTGTGGGGCCAATAATGTGGCCGCAGGGCAGAAGGTGGTCTTAGCTCCCACAGGTACCACATTATATCCGGTTTCAGGTGAGCCTCTTACTATAAAAAAAGCAAAGATCCGCGGAGTGGAAAGTAACGGAATGCTGTGTGCTGAAGATGAGATAGGCCTGGGGAATAGCCACGAAGGAATCATCGTTTTGCCGGAAGATACCAAAGCAGGAATGGCAGCAAGTGATTATTATAAACTTTACAGCGACTGGATATTTGAGATTGGATTAACCCCCAACCGTATGGATGCTATGAGCCATCTTGGTGTGGCAAAGGATGTGTGCGCTTATGTTTCGCACCATTTCAGAAGAGAGGTAAAAGTGGTAGCTCCTTTTAAAAGCAGCTTTAAAGCTGATAATAATTCTCATCCTGTAAAAGTGCTGGTAAAGAATCCCCCGGATTGTGAACGCTATGCGGGCATAAGTATCTCGGGAATTACCATTGCAGCCTCGCCGGTATGGTTGCAGAATAAATTGAAAAGTATCGGCCTTCGCCCCGTAAATAACGTAGTGGATGCCACTAATTTTATTTTGCATGAAACCGGGCAGCCACTTCACGCATTTGACGCCGACAAAATAAAAGGAGACCAGATCATAGTGGAAACACTTCCTGAGGGCACTCCGTTTATCACACTCGACGGGAAAGAGCACAAGCTGAACAAAAATGACATTATGATTTGCAATGGATTGCACGAACCTATGTGTATTGCTGGAGTTTTTGGCGGTGCAGGAAGTGGAGTAACAGATAAAACCACCCATATTTTTTTGGAAAGTGCCGTATTTAATGCCGCATCTGTAAGGAAATCCATGTTGCTGCATAACCTGAGAACAGATGCTGCTATCAGGTTTGAAAAAGGAATTAACATCGGCAATACGGTGGAAGTATTAAAGAGAGCGGCTCTTCTTATTAAAGAGATTGCAGGTGGAAAAATAAGTTCGGCAATAACGGATGTATATCCCGTGCCACGGAAAAGAAAGGAAATCATTTTATCCAATCATTATCTTAAAAAGATAAGTGGGAAAAATTATCACTCCGATACAGTAAAAAACATTTTAAGAGGATTGAATTTTACCATTGTGAAAGAAGGTATTGATGACATTACAGTTTCTGTTCCTTTCAGCAATCCCGATATCACAATCCCTGCCGACGTTATTGAAGAAATAATGCGGATAGACGGGTTTGACAATATTGAAATCCCTTCTTCCATAAAGATGGCGCCTGCAGCAGATGCGGGATTAGATGCTGCTTTGATAAAAGAAAAGATTGCCAACTGGCTGACAGGAAACGGCTTCCGTGAAATTTTCACCAATTCGATCACCAACAGTAAATATTTCAATAATGAAACCCTAGCTATTACCGTAAAGATCATTAACAGCCTCAGCGAAGGGCTTAATGTGATGAGACCTTCTATATTGCCAACCGGATTGGAAAGTGTATCGTATAACCTTAACAGAAAAAATAGTCATCTTTTATTTTTTGAATTTGGAAAAACCTATTTTAAGATAGATGAAAAATACACTGAGAAAAAGAATCTCGCCCTGTATTTTACCGGAAGCAGGAACGAGTTATCGTGGAATTCGCCTTCCCGGAAAATGGATATTTATTTTGTAAAAGGGATTACCGAATCCATTTTTTCGCTGGCAGGGATTCATCATTATCAATTTGACATTTCGAAAAATGAAGAATTGGATGATTGCATTACTCTTTCGATAAACCATGAAAATATTGCAATAGCGGGAGGTGTAAAGAAATCCCGCCTGGAAACGTTTTCTATAAAGCAACCTGTATTTTATCTATGCATTGATTGGGATAAATTAACATCACTCGTTCAGAAGAAGGATATCTCCTTTAAGCCGGTTGCCAAATTTCCACAGGTACAGAGAGACCTGTCGCTGGTGACTGATAAAAAGGTAACTTATCAACAAGTGGAAGAACTGGTAAAGTCTTTGCGTTTATCTAAGCTGGACCATATTCAGTTGTTTGATGTTTTTGAAAATGAGAAATTGGGTGAAAACAAAAAATCACTCGCTTTTAATTTTACTTTTTCTGACAGAGAAAAAACTTTAACCGACAAAGAGATTGAAACTATGATGGATAAGATCATTACCCTTCTTGAAAACAAACTTAATGCTGTAATAAGACGTAATGCCTGAAAACATTGATATTTATATAAAAAACATTCAGTCAAAGCTGCAATTGCTTTTAAAAAAGTACGCCTTATTATTAAAGGAGAATGATCAACTCAAAAAGGAAAATCAACAGTATCTATCCAGTCAAAAAGAGCTGGCTGAGGGAAATGAACAATTAAAGCAGCAAGTGAATATTTTGAAAACCTCTACAGGACAACTGGAAGGGAAAGAGAAAATAAATTTCGAAAAAAGTATCAACCGTTACATCAGCTCTATTGATAAATGTATCACCATGTTAAATAAATAAGGATGACAAATGAGCAACTCATACCACTGAACATTGTAATCGGCGACAGAAGCTATCGGATAAAAATCTCTCCATCCGACGAAGAAATGGTACGGAAGACGCTGAAGGCTATTAACGAAAAGATCATTGAATTTAAAACTCAATTTGCCGGAAAAGACATGCAGGATTACATTTCAATGGTGTTTGTATGGTATGCTACCCAGCCGAAAGAAAACATACAGGAAAACATCAGCAGCCATTTAATTGATTCATTATTAAAAATGGAAAAGCAATTAGATGACGTGATATAGATTTTCCGAACTTATAATTCGCAAGGGGCCAATTAGTGAATTGGATTTGGTAGATGAAAAGGTTTCTTTTGCATACAGGCAATTAGAGTCAATATCCTGGTGGTCATTTCTTTCTTCTATTGCTTCGCAAAAGTTTTTTACCCCGTAGGATTAAAACGTTCACTGCTAATAATTAAATTCTAATCCATTTAATCCAACGGGGTAAACACAAAGGCACAAAGAGCACGAAGAAAAAATGCTTCGCGTTTTTATAATAAAACCGTGAGTTTTTCAAATTGAAGACTCACGGTTTCACCCCTTTCGCAGTATATATCAAAGCCAGAGATCCGGGTATTTAATTACAGTTCCAAATGTGTTTCTTCCAATTTATTTTCCTCTTCTGTTAGAAAACCATTATATTTTACCAACAACGTGCCTTGCATGTATTTTTCATTGTGTTGTGAAGCATCTAATCCCATCTCCTCATCTGCTTCGCTCACCCTCATAGGCATTACCCAATTGATGAATTTGAAAATTCCGTAAGAAACTGAAAAGCTATAGGCCACCACAATCCCAAGTCCTTTCAACTGAGTAAAAAAGAAGGTGGGATTTCCATAAAATAATCCATTGTTTCCGCCAGCATTTACCGTTTTAGTTGCAAAAATGCCGGTGAGGATCATTCCTACGATTCCACCAATACCATGGCATGGAAATACATCCAGAGTATCGTCCAAAATTGATTTTGATTTATAGTAAACCGCCACATTGGAAATAATTGCCGCTACTGCTCCGATAAAAATACTTTGTGGAACCGCTACAAATCCTGCCCCGGGGGTAATGGCCACCAAACCCACAACGGCTCCGATACAAAATCCTAATACGGAAGGCTTTTTCCCTCTCATTACATCAAAAAACATCCATGTTAGCCCGGCTGAAGCGGCGGAGGTATTTGTGGTAGCAAATGCAGAGACCGCCAAACTATTGGCCGAAAGTGCCGAACCGGCATTAAAGCCAAACCAGCCAAACCAAAGTAATCCGGTACCAATTAAAACATACGGGATATTGGAAGGCGGCATTTCTTTATGAGCAATATGGACTTTTCTTCTTTTTAAAACTATGGCTCCGGCCAGTGCCGCACAACCCGCTGAGATATGAACTACGGTTCCTCCTGCAAAATCCAATATGCCCATTTTAAATAAAAACCCTTGAGGATTCCATGTCCAGTGTGCAATAGGTGCATATACAAAAAGGCTAAACATTACAATGAAAAGTATGTACGATGAAAAACGCGTCCTTTCGGCCACCGCACCCACCACCAGACTGGGAGTAATGATGGCAAACATCAACTGGAAAAGTGCGAATAACATTAAAGGAATCGTAGGCGCCATACTCCACGGGGCGCCTGAACTTACCCCCTTGAAAAAAAGATGGGTAAACGGATTGCCAATAAAGCCACCGATGGAATCACCAAATGCCAGACTGTAACCTACTGTTATCCATAATACGCTTACTACACCAGTTGTTACAAAGCTTTTGATCATGGTAGAGAGGATGTTCTTTCTATTAACCATTCCTCCATAAAAAAATGCAAGGCCCGGCGTCATTAAAAATACCAGGGCAGTCGCCACAAGGATCCATGCTATATCGGCTGAATTATATTTTCCTGCACTATTAAAATCGGCAACAGAAGGAACGAATAATGCAATTATGGCTATCACCATTAAAGCTACAAAAGGAGCAGCCTGATTCAGATTAAATTTTTTCATATTCATTAAAAATTTATCCAAATCTATTTATTTTTCATTAATAATAATAAATAAAATAGATATTTATTATTATTATTTAATTTCAATTTTAAATAAACATCTGATTACTAATAATTTAATTACTTATTGTGATATCAATTATAATTATATATTATTATGATATACAGATAGATGATAATTATATGTATTATCTATGTATATTAAGCCGTTGATTATGAGTCTATTATTAAAAAAGCAAACTTCCTTAAATTTAAAACACGAAAGAAAATTAAAGATATATTTTATTTACATCTGTCCTTATTAGATTTCCGATGATTTATTTGATTTTACGGGATTTATATTTTTAAACGATGGTGTACTTTTAACTGTCATGATCACTATGCTAAAAAAGAACCCATCACTTTATGACTCAAATTAGATTAGTACATTTACTTTATGAACGATAGGTAATTACTCCTGTAGCATCAGGTTTTGTAATTATACCGGAAAGTTGCAAGTGTAGCAATATTATAAATCTTTATGGAGGAAAAGGACTAGTTGTATTAAGTTATTATTAGTGTTCGATGGCATATTATAGCGGATGAACAAAACCCTTGCAACCAAAATTGCACCAATATGGGGATAATCTACAGCGTACAAAAAAAACAGAATACAAATTCATTCTCTAAAAGGACATTACATTTAATCTTTCAAAAGGAATTTCTCAAGAAATTACGACACTCTGTGCAAAATATTCTGATCTTTTGTTTCCAGCAAAGAAGATCCCATCAGGTATTCATCTACTTTCCTGGCACATTCTCTTCCTTCGGAGATCGCCCATACAACCAATGACTGCCCACGGCGCATATCGCCTGCTGCAAATATTTTTGAAATATTGGTATGGAATTCTTTTTCAGATGCTTTTACATTTCCTCTTTCACTCAACTCAACATCCAGTTGATTTAGCAAACCTTCGTGCTGCGGATGCAAAAATCCCATGGCAAGAAAAGCGTGCTCACAGGGAATTTCTCTTTCGCTGCCGGATACTTCTACAAACTGGGCCGGTTTGCCTTCTTCGGTAAATTTCCATTGAAGATCTACAATCTTCAAAGCTTTCAGGTTACCATTTTCATCGCCTACAAATTCTTTAGTCGCAATAGCCCAGCTTCTTTTTGCTCCTTCTTCATGCGAGCTGGTAGTTTTCAGAATCATAGGATAGGTAGGCCACGGCATAAAAGGAGTACGGCTCGTAGGCGGCATTGGCATGAGTTCAAACTGGGTAACTGACAATGCTTTCTGCCGGTTGGAAGTTCCTACACAATCGCTGCCGGTATCGCCACCACCGATTACCACTACATTTTTTCCGGTTGCAAGGATATCTTCCGGTTCTACTTTTTTATTGGATACCCTTTTATTTTGTTGTTTCAGAAAGTCCATTGCGAAATGAATTCCTTTTAATTCTCTTCCGGGAATACTCAAGTCTCTCGGAATGGTAGAGCCCCCCGTCAGAATGATCGCATGGTATTCTCTCAGCAGATCATTAATGCTAATATTTTCTCCCACGTTAGCATTACATTTAATCTCAATACCTTCTTCTTTCATTAGATTGATTCTTCTTTCCACTACCCATTTTTCCAGTTTAAAATCGGGTATGCCATATCGTAACAAACCTCCCGGCTCATCATCTCTTTCAAACAAAGTAATATGGTGACCTACAGAATTTAATTGAGTGGCTGCTGCCATTCCTGCCGGGCCCGAACCAATAATTGCTATTTTTTTCCCGGTTCTCACATTCGGAATCTTCGCTTGTACGTACCCTTTTTCAAAAGCAATTTCTATAATGTGCTTTTCCATTTCTTCAATGGTGACGGGTGGTTGATTGATACCCAAAACGCAAGAAGTTTCACAAGGAGCGGGACAAATCCTTCCGGTAAATTCCGGAAAATTATTGGTGGAAGAAAGTATTTCATACGCTTCTTTATAGCTTTTGCGATATACCGCATCGTTAAACTCCGGAATCAAATTTCCTACCGGGCAACCATCATGGCAAAAAGGGGTGCCACAATCCATACAACGTGCAGCTTGCTCATTCAACTTCTCTTCCGGAAACCTGTCTGTAAATTCTTTATAATCATTTACTCTTTCCTCGGGTGGCCGCTTCTTTGGAAGTTCTCTCGTAAATTCTAAAAAGCCTGTTATTTTTCCCATAATTATTCAAATCCCGTAAGGGTAATTTTGACCTGGATATTTGAAGTATCCAATCGTTAACAAATTATTTTAATCCCGGCAATAAGCCTATTTTATTTTACAGTGACTGCCTTTTCAGGAGCCGGGGAACTCAATACTCTTTTATAATCCTGTGGAAATACCTTTACAAAGTTTTTCAACTGATTCTCAAAATCATTCAAAATAAATTTAGCAACGGTGCTGCCTGTATATTCGAGTTGTTTGCTGATCATTTCACGCAAAAACATTTCATCTCCTTCTCCCAAAGGATCAAGGTCAACCATCTCCTTATTGCACAAGGCATCAAAATTGTGTTTTACATCATATACATAAGCAATTCCTCCACTCATTCCCGCAGCAAAGTTTCTTCCTGTTCCTCCGAGAACAACCACATTTCCTCCGGTCATATATTCACAGCCATGGTCTCCAATACCTTCCACCACTACATTTGCACCCGAGTTACGTACACAGAAACGCTCGCCCGCTTTCCCACGAATAAATGCTTCCCCTGAAGTAGCTCCGTAAAAGGCTACATTTCCAATGATGATGTTCTCTTCAGGAATAAAAACCGCGCTCTTTGAAGGATAAGTAATTACTCTGGCACCGCTCAACCCTTTACAGAAATAATCGTTTGCATCACCTTCCAATTCCATGGTGAGGCCTTTTGCATTGAATGCCGCGAAACTCTGTCCGGCTGTTCCTGTAAATTTAAAATGAATGGTATCGTCGGGCAAGCCGTGAGATTTATATTTTTTAGAAATTTCATTAGAAAGAAGTGTACCTGTGGTCCTGTCGGTATTGAGGATATCAAAAGAAGCACTTACTTTTTGCTGATTATCCAATGCAGGCTGTGCTACTTTTAGCAATTCTCTGTCGAGGATATCTTCCAGCCCATGAGCCTGCTCTTCCGATCTGAACAATCCTACATATTTTGATGCAGGCTCTTTGTATAATATCGGGGAAAGATCAAGTTTACCCAATTTCCAGTGATCTATATTCTCTCTCTTTTCCAGATAATCAACCTGTCCTACCATTTCATTGATAGTCCTGAACCCAAGGTCTGCCATGATCTCCCGTAGTTCCTGAGTCAAGAATTTAAACAGATTCACTACGTGATCCGCGTCCCCTGTAAATCTTTTTCTCAGTTCAGGATCTTGCGTGGCCACTCCAACAGGGCAAGTGTTCAAATGGCATTTACGCATCATAATACAACCTTCTACAATCAAAGCGGCAGTAGCTACTCCCCATTCTTCAGCTCCCAACAAAGTTGCGATCGCAATATCTCTTCCGGTTTTCAATTGACCGTCTGTCTGAACCACCACGCGACTCCGCAATTTATTCTTTACCAGAGTCTGATGGGTTTCTGCCAATCCTAATTCCCATGGCAATCCCGCATGTTTGATAGAACTCATGGGCGATGCACCGGTGCCTCCATCATGGCCTGAAATTAAAATCACATCTGCCTTTGCTTTGGTGACCCCTGCGGCAATCGTTCCTACGCCCGCTTTGGAAACCAGTTTTACATTGATCCTCGCTTTCCTATTGGCATTTTTAAGATCAAAGATTAATTGTGCCAAATCTTCAATGGAATAAACATCATGATGCGGCGGCGGTGAGATCAATCCTACACCTGGGGTAGCGTGACGCACCCTTCCGATCCAATCATCTACTTTATAACCCGGCAACTGGCCGCCTTCACCGGGCTTGGCACCTTGTGCCATTTTAATTTGTAATTCATCCGCTTCGCTCAAATACCAGCTTGTAACTCCAAACCTGGCAGAAGCTACCTGCTTGATAGCGCTTCGCATAGAATCTCCGTTTGGCAACTTTTCAAACCTTACTTCATCCTCTCCTCCTTCGCCTGTATTGCTTTTGCCGCCGAGACGGTTCATGGCGATGGCAAGCGTAGTATGTGCTTCCCACGAAATGGAACCAAATGACATGGCACCTGTCGCAAACCTTTTATAAATATTTTCCGCCGGTTCCACCTCATCAATTGAAATAGAAGGGCGGTTCTTTTTAAACTGCAATAAACTCCTTAATGTAACTGCTCTTTCACTCTGGTCATTTACAGCTTTCGTATATTTCTTAAAAATTTTATAATCATTCATCCTCGTAGAATGCTGCAGCAAATGGATCGTGATCGGATTGAACAAATGCATCTCTCCTTTACGCTTCCACTTGTACAAACCACCTACGGTGAGACGATCAACCGGAATATCTTTTTTGCTGAAAGCAAAAGAGTGTTTTACTAATGTTTCTCTGGCGATTTCATCCAGTCCCATTCCCTCGATCCTTGAAGTGGCCCCTATAAAATACTTATCAATTACCGATCTGTTGATACCGAGAATCTCGAATATCTGTGCTCCCTGATAAGATTGAAGTGTAGAAATCCCCATCTTTGAAAACACTTTTAATAATCCTTCGTTGATGGCTTTTTTATAATTATACTTAAGCTGGTTTGAATCCAATTCGGCTCCTAATTTTCCCTGTATCCTCAAATCGCGAATAGTAGAAAGCGCGAGATAAGGATTGATGGCAGTAGCACCAAAACCAATCAGGCAGGCAAAATGATGCGTTTCCCACACATCACCCGCTTCGATAATTAAGCCTACCTGCCCACGCAAGCCTTTCTTGATCAAATGATGATGAACGGCTGAAGTTGCCAGCAGGGAAGGGATTGCCGCATGTTCCGAATCAATGGCCCTGTCTGATAAGATCAACACTTCAAAGCCATCTTCGACTGCCTCCGCAGCATGGCGGCATAACCGCTCAATTCCTCTTTGCAAGGATCCGGGTTTGCCATCTGCCATAAAATAAGATTGTAACGTATGTGCCTGAAATATACCTGTATCAATACTCCTTATCCTTTCTAATTCAGTATTGGAGAGTACCGGATGTTTCAGTGCAACCGTATGGCACGACAAAGGATCTTCTTCCAAAAGATTTCCATTGTTACCCACAAAAGTAGCCAGCGACATTACCAATCTCTCGCGTATAGGATCAATAGGAGGATTGGTTACCTGGGCAAAAAGTTGTTTAAAATAGCTGCTCAGGTGTTGTGGTTCATCGCTCAAAATTGCGAGAGGAATATCTGTCCCCATAGAACCGATCGGCTCTTTACCATTTAATGCCATCGGTGAAATAATAAGCTGCAAATCCTCAGTGGAGTAACCGAAAGCTTTTTGATATTTGAAAATCTGTTCGTGTTCCAGATGAGTAAACATCACCCTGGGTGCCGGTAATTCTTCGAGTCGGATTTTATATTTATTGAGCCATTCATCATACGGTTTCTCGGAACAGATCTTTTGTTTTATTTCTTCATCACTGATAATCCTTCCTTCTTCGAGATCCACTACAAACATTTTCCCCGGTTGCAATCTTCCTTTTTCTTTTATCAGTTTCGGATCTACGGGGAGCACCCCGGTCTCGGAAGCCATGATCACTCTGCCATCGGTGGTAATACAATACCTTGAAGGGCGCAGGCCATTTCTGTCTAACGTAGCGCCTATGATCTTTCCATCGGTAAATGAAATGGAAGCCGGTCCATCCCACGGCTCCATGAAGGAAGCGTGAAATTCATAAAATGCCTTTTTCACCGGATCCATTTGTTCATTGCCATCCCACGCTTCAGGAATCAGCATCATCATTACATGCGGGAGAGACCTTCCACATAAATGAAGCAATTCTATCACGTTATCAAGACAGGCAGAATCAGATTGATTACCGTTTACTACGGGCAGCAGCATTTCCATCTCTTCTTTGCTGAAAAATTGAGAGATGAAATTCTTTTCACTGGTGCGTAGCCAGTTCAGGTTTCCCTGCAATGTATTGATCTCACCATTGTGAGCTATGTAGCGGAATGGCTGCGCCAGTTTCCAGGAAGGGAACGTGTTGGTGGCAAAACGTGAATGAATCAATCCGAAGGCAGAAACAATTTTTTTATTGCTCAGATCCGGAAAATATCCACGAAGCTGAAGGCTGGTGAGTTGTCCTTTATAAATAAGAATCTTATAAGAGAGAGAGGCTACATAAAAACCGATTGCATCTTTTTTTACTGTATCATCAATAGTCTTGGAGGCATAATTTCTTAGTACAAATAATTTTCTTTCAAATTCGCCAGGATTATTGATGTGGTCGGGACAGGCGATAAAAACCTGTTCCATTTCTGGTTCTACGGATAAGGCGGTTCTCCCGATATCGTCTGTATTCACCGGCACTCTACGGTATCCCATGATTTCCATACCGAGGGTTTCTGCACAACGGTTAAAAATATCGCGGCACTCTTCTCTCAATCGTATCTCTTTTGGAAAAAATAAAACTCCTACCCCGTATTTACCATAAGAAGGCAAATGAATCCCCAGTTTCAGGCATTCGTCAAAGAAAAATTCGTGAGGAGTCTGAATCAAAATACCGGCGCCATCGCCTGTATTAATCTCGCACCCACAGGCTCCCCTGTGTTCCATATTTTCAAGGATAGTTAATGCATCAGAGATTACCTGATGGTTCTTATTACTTTTAATGTTGGCAACAAAACCGATCCCGCATGAGTCGTGCTCAAATGCGGGTGAGTATAAACCTTTATTTTCCATAATTAATTAACCTTTATTCAATGATTTTCATAATGCCTTGAAAGTTATCTAAAATATCTTACGTTTCATAAACTTATTTTTAAAAGCAAATGCTGCTGAAATTATCTCTAAAACTTTTTAGAATAAAATTAAATATGTACCGATTCTACAACTTTTAACCTCTTTTATGAATTAAGGAAGTAAGGGTGGCAAAAGGTTTTAGAGAAAAAGAATTACAGTTTCCAAAAGAATTGGGGAAAAAGGAAAATTAGATATTGTTTAAAATAGCGGGGAAATTCTGCATATTTAATTGCTTTCTAAAATTTGATTTATATGAATTGTGTACCTACAAGGGCTTTATGGAAGGAATCGTTTGCAAAATAAAGGAGAATATTATTTCCTCTATCTCTTGTCAACCTAAATTTCTATACTATCGGTTACTCTCGCATGTACATAATCAATAACAGCCATTCCCATTAACTATAATTTATTTGACATCAGTATCGTTGAGCGCTTTTATAAAATCACGAAAATCGTCCAGATAAATATTGTGAGCATCAGTGCTCATGTTTTCTTATCCTGAATAAAGTTTTATTCATACGTGGAGCATGTTCCATATTAAAGCAGTAAGCAACACTGGTGAGGTAACAGGCTATCTTGTACCTTTCTTTGGCAGTATGATTTGAATAATCCCCATAGCATCATCCGCTTCTCCCACACTTTGCATTTTAAACGCTGTTCTAACCATCCGTATTTTTAGAGAACTACCATCTAATAAAAACGCCCTTTTTAGTTAAATAATCCCCATTCATCCTCAAAATCATCTTTTCTAAAAGTAGCTACCCAGTCTTTAAAAAGTAAACGGAATTCATTCATTGCTTCCGCAATTACTTTTTTATAATTTTCATCGGCAAAACCCATTAATACCGCAAAGCCAACCTGCTCCATTAATTGCCTTGCATTGGTACGGATGATGGCAGCGTTTTCCATTTGCAAAACATACAAATCCACCATCGAAGCGCTTCTTATTTTAGGTGCGATGATCATGGCATTTTCATAAATGAGCCTTTGCGTACTATGCTCATGGGTTTCAGGTTTATTTTCTTCAGGAGGGTCCGCAAGATTTTCGGTAAAAGCAAGCACCAGGCCAAAAACTTCCCGCCACTTGAGGTATAAAGCCTTGCCGGCAGCCCCTATCTCATTGGTTTTCCAGGCTTCTCCTTCTTCTTCAGGAAACTTTTCATCGTCCCAGTCGGGAAGAAAATTTAATTTGTCTAAATCCATTTTTTAAAAATAATATTAATTCTTCATCTAATTAAAAATGTTATGCAAGTAAAATGTCAGACGGTATTCCTAATTCATGATGAAAAATCTTAGCCAGTTCAAGAGTCATAGGTTTACGTTTATTAAGTAAAGCAGAAACATACCCTTTGGAGCCAACTATTCCCACCAAATCCTTATTCCTTAACCCTCTTTCTGACATCTTCATTTTTATGGCTTCAATAGGATCTGGTGCCGGAATTGGGTAATTTTTATCCTCGTATTGTTTTATAAGAAGTAATGCAATTTGTAATTTTTCTCCTTCGGGAGTATTTATTTTTGTTTTTTTATCAAACATTTTATCAACCCAATTCAGGTATTCTTCGTAATCTTTCTTAGTTTTTATAATTTTAAGTTTCATGATTATCTTTTTTTATACTGAATGGAAATGACATCCATTTTATCATACTGCGAATGAGAGCCGAACCATGTAATCTGTACTGCTTTAAATTCAAAAACCATTCTCACTACCAACCTGTATTTATTGCCCATTATATTAAAAACCACTCTATCATCTCCCACCAAGCTTGCATTTGCGTAAACTAACTTCAATTCATTGAAATTCTTAAAGTCACATTTTACTAATTCATGATACCATTCAAGCAATGCAACAGAAGCATCAGGAAACTTATCACAGTATTCAAGTAATGCTTTTCTGGCGCTTATATTGAACATGATACAAAGTTAATTAAAGTTTACTAATAGAAAACTTTTTATGAATATTCTGATAATACTTTCTTTTTTTACTTTTTTGAAAACTATCTCACATGAACTATCAGGTCGTTTATAAGCCGTAACAGAATGTTTGTGTAATTAATTTCTATGATCTTTTGCTAACCGATCGTTTTACGGCAACAAAATAAAATTTTTATGAACAAATTATTAATGAAAACATCTTTATTATTAGTCACGGTATTAATAATAAATGTAAGCCATCCGCAAAGTATAAATGTTGAGGGAGTTGTAAAGGATCCTCTTAATAAGCAACCATTGGCCAATGCGTCAGTAATTATAAAAAGTATTGCGAATGTAGCATTTACTAAAACCATTATTTCGGATAATAATGGTCTGTATAGTTTTAAAGTTTATATAAAATAAAAGTAAATTATTCGGGGTATAAATCGCAAATTACGGGACTTGAATTCATTAAAACTATCAATGGGAAAAGTAAAATAATTATCATTTCTGCTTACGCTGAATTCGCATTGGAGGGTTTTGATCTGGAAGTAATTGATTATTTACTCAAGCCTGTTCCCCTTCCCAGATTTTTAAAAGCCGCTCAAAAAGCAAAGGATTTATTGGACAATGATTCTACACCCAAATCACCTTATGATGGAAATGAATTTATAATGGTGAAAGGCGATAACAAAGGGAAGTTGATGAAAATAGAAATGGAGGAAATAGATTATATTGGAGGAACCGGTAATTACGTAACCATATATTGTGGAGCGAAAAAAATTCTTTCGCTTATTAATATGAAAGATCTGGAAATGAAATTACCGCGTCAAAAATTTATAAGAGTTCATAAATCTTTTATTATTGCCGTATCTAAAATTTCTTCTATAGATAGTAATTTGATGATCTTAAAAAATCACCCGAAAGCTGAAATCATGATTGGCAAAGTGTATAAAGCCGCAGTACTGGAAAGACTTAAATCGAGGTTGATAAGTTAGCTAAGAACAGCATCTCCTACAAAAAAAGATCCAGCCGAATCGGCTGGATCTTTTTTTGTCTTTTTCTAAAATAATTCAAATTGTCAAGCAACTGCCTGATGGGTCTTTTGCGTTTTCTTTCTTTCATCCTCGTTAAGGATTACTTTACGCATACGAATGAATTTAGGCGTTATTTCTATACATTCATCCTGCTGGATATATTCCATACATTCTTCCAGGCTAAACTGAATCTTAGGTGCAATTCGTGATGCATCATCAGCCCCACTGGCACGGTGGTTGGTCAGTTTTTTAGGTTCTGTTGCATTTACTATTAAATCTCCCGGCTTAATGTGTTCAGCGATGATCTGGCCAATATAAATTTCTTCGCCCGGGTCAACAAAAAATCTTCCTCTGTCCTGTAATTTATCTATGGAATATCCGGTGGTTTTGTCCTGATTCTTTGAGATTAAAACACCATTGCTTCTTCCTGGAATATATCCTTTCCAGGGTTTATAATCAATAAACCGGTGTGCCATCACGGCTTCGCCTGCTGTATTGGTAAGCATATTGGAACGCAACCCTATCAGCCCTCTTGAAGGAATTTCAAATTCAAGATGTTGTATATCTCCTTTACTTTCCATGATGAGCATTTCACCTTTGCGCTGAGTTACGAGGTCAATCACTCGGCCACTATATTCTGCGGGTACATCTACCACCAGATTCTCATAAGGTTCACATTTTACACCGTCTATTTCCTTTACAATCACCTGTGGCTGGCCTATCGTTAATTCATATCCTTCCCTCCGCATGGTTTCTACTAGAATACTTAAATGTAAAATACCACGCCCATATACCATAAAACTATCTGCACTATTGGTAGGGGATACACGGAGTGCCAGGTTTTTTTCCAGTTCTTTCTCCAGCCTGTCTTTCAGATGGCGTGAGGTAACAAATTTTCCATCCCTACCAAAGAATGGAGAATTATTAATACTGAACTGCATGTTCATGGTGGGTTCGTCCACACTTATGATGGGTAATGCTTCAGGGTTTTCAAAATCAGCAAGTGTTTCGCCGATATTAAAACCATCCACACCTACTACCGCGCAAATATCACCTGCGGGCACTTCAGATACTTTCTTTTTTCCCAAACCTTCAAAAACATATAATTCCTTTACACGGGTCTTTTGTATCGTACCGTCTAATTTCATTAATGATAAAGGCTGATTATCTTTTATTACTCCTCTCGCTACTTTCCCCACGGCTATTCTTCCCAGAAAAGAAGAATAATCCAAAGAAGTTATCTGCATCTGCAAAGTACCCGGTTCATGTGACGGTGCGGGTACTCTTTCAAGTACTGTATCTAATAAAGGGAAAATATTATCGGTTCGCTCAAGAGACGTATTCATCCAACCTTGTTTACTGGAACCGTAAATAGTAGCGAAATCGAGTTGTTCTTCAGTAGCGTCAAGATTAAAAAATAATTCAAAAACTGCATCATGTACCTCATCCGGACGGCAGTTGGGTTTATCTACTTTATTGATAACTACAATCGGGCGTAGTCCCAATTGCAATGCCTTCTGCAGTACAAAGCGGGTTTGCGGCATTGGCCCTTCAAAAGCATCCACCAATAAAACCACACCATCCGCCATTTTTAAAACGCGCTCTACCTCTCCGCCAAAATCACTATGGCCGGGAGTGTCAATTACATTTATTTTTACTCCTTTATAAGTAACAGCGATGTTTTTACTGAAAATGGTAATTCCCCGTTCTCTTTCAAGATCGTTATTATCCATGATCAATTCACCGGATTCCTGATTTTCACGAAAGATATTGGTGCTGTGAATAATTTTATCAACCAGAGTGGTTTTACCGTGGTCAACGTGTGCGATAATTGCGATGTTTCTAATGTTCATATATTGTTTTAACCAAAGGGCATTCAATGCCCAAAATTTTTTGAGGCTGCAAAGTTACGTTAAAACAGGTTCTTAGCAAGAATAAAAGGGAAAGTTAACAGTTGGGAAATTAAATTCGTAACGTGTGTTCCGGATACTTCCAGTAATTTATACCTTTCTAAAAAAAAGAAGTTGAAAAAGAATTCTTTACCAAATATCTATCTGTGTATATTACTCGATCTCATTGGGCTTAGCAGTTACCTGTTGCCGGTAATCGGTGAAACCGAAGATATTGTGTGGGCACCCATTTCAGGGATTATTTTTTATTTCCTATTTGGGAAAAAGAAATTTGGAATGTTGGGTGGGCTGTTTTCATTTCTTGAAGAAATTTCACCGGGACTTGATTTTATTCCCACCTTCACAATTGGATGGTTTATACGAAAAAGAGAAATTGAAAAGAACTCAGAATCAGTTGCCCCTTCTAAATGAGAATTCCAGGAAGCTTGCGGCAAACAAATAAACTATATAGATTGCTGTATCTTTTCAAAAAAAATTATCTTTACTAAGTCCAAAATAATTACAGAAATTTCCTGAATACCTACTAAATATCTCTAAATAAATTTTACACAATGAATAAATTCCCGTTCACTTTCCTTCTTCTCTTTATCTCCCAATTGTCTTTTTCCCAAACAAAAAAAATAATAGGGTTTACTGAAAAGAATGCAGAAACACAACTTTCTCTTGAATCCACCTTTGACAAAAATTTAAGCGCAGAAAACATCGGCGCAACCATGAAAATTCTTTCTGCAAAGCCGCACCACCTCAGTTCTCCCGGGAGTAAGGCCAATGCAGAATATATAAGAGATCAATTCAAAAAGTTCGGCTGGGATGCACAGATTGAAACTTTCCATGTCTTATTTCCGACTCCCAAAACAAGAGTGCTGGAGATGACTTCTCCCACTATTTACAAAGCATTATTGAAAGAGCCTGCATTAAAAGAAGACCCTACCAGCGGGCAGGAAGGCCAATTGCCGACATACAATGCTTTTAGCGCGGATGGAGATGTAACGGCAGAGCTGGTTTTTGTAAACTATGGCTTACCACAGGATTATGAAGTGCTGGACAAGATGGGGATCAGTGTAAAGGGAAAAATTGTAATCGCAAAGTATGGTCATAGCTGGCGTGGCACCAAACCTAAGATAGCACAGGAACACGGCGCTATCGGTTGTATCATTTATAGCGACCCGATGGATGATGGGTATTTTGCCGGTGATGTATATCCAAAAGGCCCTTTTAAAAATGAATACGGCGTGCAGAGAGGATCCGTGATGGATATTGTCATTTACCCCGGCGACCCGCTTACTCCGGGTATCGGTGCTACTGAAGATGCAAAAAGATTAGACAGATTACAAGCTCCCAATCTTTTAAAAATACCTGTATTACCTATCAGTTATCATGATGCTACGCCTTTGCTGGAAGCACTTGGTGGCCCCGTAGCGCCACGCAACTGGCATGGCGGTTTGCCATTTGCTTATCATATTGGCCCGGGAAAAACAAAAGTTCATTTGAAGCTCGCATTTAACTGGAACATTGTTCCGTGTTATGATGTGATTGCAAAAATCAAGGGATCAAAATATCCTGATGAATGGGTAATAAGAGGTAACCATCATGATGCGTGGGTGAATGGAGCCGCCGATCCCATCAGTGGATTATCTTCAATGCTCGAAGAAGCAAAATCAATAGGATTAATGTTACAAAGCGGATGGAAACCCGACAGAACCCTTGTGTATTGTGCATGGGACGGCGAAGAACCTGCATTACTCGGTTCGACTGAATGGGTAGAAACCCACCAAAAAGAATTGCAACAAAAAGCGGTCGTGTATATTAATTCGGATAATAATGAACGCGGTTTTTTATATGCCGAAGGCTCACATGCCCTGGAACCTTTAATGGATGGTATTGCCAAGAATGTGATGGATCCTCAAACAAGTGTAAGTGTATTTGAACGTAGAAAAGCTTATGACGCCATCTCCACTACCAATACAGAAGCAAGAAAGAAGATTCTGGCAGAAAATGAATTAAAACTGGGTGCAATGGGTTCCGGTTCTGATTATTCTTCATTTATACAACATGCCGGAATTCCTGCACTGAACCTTGGATTCGGCGGCGAAGGCAGTGGCGGAGAATATCATTCTATTTATGATTCTTACTATGATTTCACTACTTTCAAGGATCCAGGTTTTAAATATGAAGTAGCGCTCGCACAAACTGCCGGACGGGCCGTTTTGAGAATGGCCAATGCAGATGTATTGCCTTTTGATTTCACCCATTTGTACAAAACAATTGACGAATATTCCAATGAATTGCAGAACCTTCTGCAAAGCACCAGAGAAAGTACCGAGATAGAAAATCAAATGATCCTTTCGAATGATTATGCCATAGGAGAAGATCCTACTAAAAAATTAAAAAATCCGGTTGCAAAACCCGAAGTGCCTTACCTTGATTTTTCACCCTTACAAAACGCATTGGTAGAATTGAAAAAAAGCACAGATAATTTAAAAGCTGTTTTTAAAAATAAAGTAAAGACCAACAGCGCAAGTGTCGCCTTTAATCAATCTCTCTATCGGGCAGAGCAGCAATTGCTCTCAGAGACAGGCTTGCCGCGCCGCCCGTGGTATAAACACACGATCTACGCACCAGGATTTTATACCGGGTATGGAGTAAAAACAATGCCAGGTATTCGTGAAGCCATCGAGCAAAGAGAGTGGAAAGAAGCGCAGGAGCAGATCGTAGTGGATGCAGGAGCAATTACAAAACTTTCGGATTACTTAAAAGAAGCCGCTTCTAAATAAAATGAAATGCACCCAATAACATTATCTGAAGGTTATTTTAAAGTAACCTTCCATCGTGGAATGGGTTATGTTTTTCCGTTTTTTTTATAACTGATACACTCATATTATAGAGCATCCACAAATCATCTCTGGAGCAAAACGAATTGCACTCGTAGCCAACGATAATAAAAAGGAAGCGACCAATTGGGGAGTGACCTCCTGGTGTAGATCAACAAACGGGTGCCATGATAGCCCGAAAGAGTCTTGACATGATGCTATTCTTTTGGAAACCGATGGAAGCACAGCTCATGATAGCGATGTGAAAGCCTTAGTGCGCCTTGCTATAGCATGGAATATATTAATAGCCTGCAATTGCAGCACTGAAGATTTCATTCTTACCTCCATCTTAATGCAGAAAGATTATCCGGCGGTAGTGCCTAAATAGTCGACCCTTAAAAACTCTGTAATGGTTATCATTAAAAGGTTATATTAGAGAATGTGGAGATAAAGATTACAAGTTATTTGTAAAATCACTAAAAAGCCTGCAAATTTATGTATGCTTTCT
>JBDTGA010000043.1:0-13787 GCA_039937655.1 Ginsengibacter sp. | reverse complement strand
CTTAAAGGATTTCAGCACATCATTCATATCTACCCGCAAAGTAAGTTTGGTATCCTTTTTTAAATATTCACCCTGAGAAACTTTTGTTGAATCAACAAACTGACCGCCGAATTTAATCACCGGAGTTTCATAATTTCCACTTCCTCCGGCGCAAATAATGCTATTGTCTTTTCCCGGAGGTGCCGCATTATCTCCACCATTGATGCTGAATTTGAATGTCACTTCCGGGCTCTTAAATTCATTGACGGGGCTTACATAATTGGACACAAGTTCAGTTCTTGAAATCGCCTTTGCTACAAAAGAATCCTGCACCACGCTATCCCTGTAAACTGAAAATTCTTTTGACTGATAGATCGCATTACTGTTATTCATCACTTTACAACTATTAAGAATGATACCAATAATTAATACAATGAAAATATTTTTTTTCATGAAGGAAAATTAAAGATTAATTTAATTAGAACGCTAATATTCTATTACAACCATATCCCAATACTGCAGAAAAGGCAATGTAAAATTGATAGAATTACCAGATTGTGTAAAATCAATATTTTGCGAAGAACCAAAATTTAAATCGGGCGAAGCCAACCAAATCTTCTTAACTGTTTTACCAGTTTGAAATTTCAGAGCTACGTCTTTAATGCTTTCAGAGGCAGGCTGTTTCCCATCTGCATCGCGCCATTTTAAAGAGGATGCGTTTGCAAAGTTGATAAGATGAAGAATTTGTTTTTGACCCATATCTTTTCCAATTACAGAAACTGATCCTGTTTCGGGTGGCCAATTATTTAATTTTATTTTTCCATCCGCAGAAACGAGATTGGGATTATTAAAAGTGCCTCCATCGCGCAAAAGGTTTTGATAAGCCGTTAGAAAATCATAATAATTTATCATCGCTTTTTTTAAATCATCACGCATCTGAAGATTATTATTAGGAAAATATTCTTTACCCAACATGTGTTCACCCAGTTCAAGATGTGCACCACCAAAAGCAAAGATGACCGCGTCTGTCATTAATACTCCGGGCGTATTAAAATAGCCCGGATTCTCTGCAATATTATAATCCATGTATGCCGTAAGCACTGTTTGTTTAGTATTGCCTGAAAATTTATTGTTATCCTGAATTATTCTTGCCAGATCACCATAACCTTCATTAGGAGCCCAGACTTCAGTATATAAAAAATCAACCGGTGAAGCCGCAATATTTTCCTGACCAAACTGGTTCACAGCATTCATCACCAATCGCTTTGAAGACGAAAACGATTTCATTGCCGTAAGAAAGGATTGAAAGCCGTTTGCTACATCAATCCTGTTGCCATCATAATCATAGGCAACTCCCTGATCCCCCAACTGATCCACATGGTAACCATCAAAATCATAAACTTTGTACATATCATTTGTCTTACCGGCAATATATTGTTGCCACGAAGTATTGGAAGGATCCAAAAGATAAATATTGCTTTTGAAAGGCGGCGGAAGAATGAAACCCTCTTTAGTTTGATGCTGCATGTCTTTATACATATACCATTGGTCAGACACACCATCAGCGGCTGCGTCATTTAATGCACCGTAACATAGATTATAAGACATCGCCTTCATATTACGGTCATGGGTAGAAGAAATATAGTAATCAATAGTTGATTTATAAGAATCCCTGTTAGCAATATCTTTCCAATGTGATGCAGGGGCAGCAACGGTTCCGGCAAGTGGTTGATGGTGCGCATAATCCCAATCGTAAAACTGTAAACCATTTATATGAAGGCGATTGAGATAATCCAAAACAGAATTCATATAACTATTACTCAATTGACCAAAGGACGAAAGAAATCCATAGCGGGGAAAACGAGACCAGTCTGAAGAAACATCAACAGCAATACATCCATATATTTTTTCTTTCCCATTTATATTTCCCGAAAGTTCTACCATATACCCTGAAAAATCGGTTGATGGAGTTGTCCAGGTCCATGAAGTTCCGGATAGATTTTGTTGTTGAACTATATTATTCAAAAATTTATAACTAATTTTTGTTTCCGGCGGTAATGCTTTATCTATTGTAAAAATTATTTTATCTCCCGGCGAATACATGGCTTTATCAGTAGCGATATAAACCGTTCCTGAATCCTGTTGATTGATTAAGGTAGTGTTGTCTTTTACAGGTTTCTTCTGGCAACTCGATGTGGTAACAACCGTACACAGTAAACAAACAAATAAGGCGTTTTTCAATTTTGATATTTTTTTTAAAATCATAAACAAAAATGTTTGACAAAGATTGCCGGTTTTTTTCGAAGCTGGCAATCTTTATTGGGAATGATTCTTATTGTTTTACAATTGAAATAGTTTCATACAACTGATTCAAAGTGATCGTATAATTCCCGGCAACCGGAATGTACCATTTATAATCATCCGTATCATCAGGAGCCGTTCCATGTTTTACAAATTGTGCATTGGTATCACTGATATCCGGATGATTTTTATAAGGCCTGAAAAAATCAGCACCCCAATCTCCTGTTTTAACCGGAATTTTAAATTCTCCTACATTCAAATGGCCGCTGTACGTAAATACATTGGGATCGCTGGTAGCAGTCATCACGCTTGGGGCGTCTATGTTCCATCCATTAGGTGTAGCATCACCAACTATCCATAATTTGGTATATGGTTGAAATGGAAGAATCTGAATACTCATGTTTAAAAGATCAAGCGTGATTTTATAAGGGCCGGGATTGGTAATATCCCATTTTAAATCATCGCCACCACTTTGCACTAATTGAACTCCTGTTTGTGACAGATCAGGATGATTGGTTAATGGCATGTAGAACGGAACACCAAAATTTCCTGTAGCAGCGGTAGGAATTTTAAATTCACCCGCATTCAGTACCTGGTTGTATTTGAAAATAAAAGCATTATTCGGATTTTTGAACAACGAATCCGGTGTGCTGATATTCCATCCTTTAGGGACTGCACCTCCAATGATCCATAATTTAGAATAAGGCGCTTGCGCTAATTTTTCTACTTTGATCGTTAGACTGAGTAAGTTTACAGTTACTTTATAAACACTTGTTTCATCAATGGTAAACTGATCATCGGGCTGGTTGTCTGAGGTTCTATAAAATAATTTAGAACTATTAGCGCCCATATTATAGGAAGGTAAAAAACTTCCCAACGTGGTTATAAATTTAAAACTTCCGGGCAAAAGTGTTCCCTGGTAAATAAAGCCCCCCGGATTTAAGGGATCTGTTTCCAATGCTTCGGATTTATTATTATCCCATCCGGTAGGAGTAGCGCCGCCAATAATATAAAGAGTGGATGACACAGGCTGGTAAGGCGTTATAATAATTTCTTTTACATTTGAAATTTGCGCCGGCATGGAAGAGCCGGAAACATTTGCAATAATTCTTGCTTCAAAATTAGCAACTGTTCCGGGTGTAATGTTCCAATGTTTTAATACGCTGTCATTTAATTGACCGATTGTATAATTCAGATTATAAACCTGTTTGCCTAAATCGATAGAAATTGGTTTTGAAAAATTACTTCCTTTTTTATCTATCTGGAAAGTATAAGAAATGGAAGAATTGGTTCCATTGTTGGTTCCTGTAGTCCAGTTAAAAGTGAGAGCGGTATTGTTTTGATTTACCTGGTTCAAAACAAGAACCGAATCAGTAACGCTGATAGCCAATGGAGCATTGACTGCCTCAGGAATAATTATCCCTGTTTTTTTACAGGCTAAAAAAAACAGTCCCGACAAAAGGATAAATATTCCTTTAGTTAAAAATGATTTTAGTTTAGCAGATCGTAAATTAATATTGTTGAATTGCATATAAATTAATTTAGAATTTTTCAATTATTAATAGCCAGAATTTTGTGTAAGATTTGGATTAGCATCTCTTTCTACCTGCGGAATCGGCAACAGTAAAAACTTTTGTGTAGCATTTACTTTCCCTATTGAATGTAGAAAATTGAGGCCATATTGTCCGTTTTGTACACGAATCAAATCAAACCATCTTTGTCCCTCAAAGGCAAGTTCCATACGCCTTTCATGAAGAATAATTTTCCTCATCTCATCTTTTGAAACGTTGGCTTCTTTATCAGACAAGCCTGCGCGTTTGCGAACTTCATTCAGAGGAACAATTGCCGCACTCATTTGATCAGACTCGTTCAGCGCTTCGGCTTGCATTAGTAAAACATCTGCGTATCGCAATACCACAAAATCTGCAGGATTGGTATTGTAATCAGGAGAGATAGATTTAGGTACTAAAAATTTTCTCAAATTATATCCCGTGCCTGAATACGAAGCTTTATAATCTTTACCGTAAAAAGCAGGGCCTCCTTCATATAAAATGGTTGCATCTTTTCTTGTATCGCCTGTCTCATAAGAATCCACAAATTCTTGTGTGGGCTGATTCCATCCATAAGCGCCGCCCACAAAATCTGAATTACGCGGGCCGGTAAAAGTACTGGTCCATGATGCCTGGTTAAAATCATTGAAAAAATTATAAGTAGTAGCTCCGCTGTATTGCACTTCAAAGAGTGACTCTACTGTATTTTTATTGACTGCTGAAAAGTTGGCAGTATAATTTGGATTTAATTTATAACCCAAAGCAGTTACCTGTTTGCAGAGGTCTATTGTTTTTCCAAAATTACCCAAAGTCAGATACACTTTCGCCAACAGCCCTGTAGCAGCGCCTTTTGAAGCACGGCCAACATCTGCGCCGGAATAATTCTCCCGCGGGGGAAGCATCGTCATTGCATCATTGAGGTCACTAATGATCTGATCATAAACTTTATCTTTTGAGGTGCGGGCTGGTTTTAAATCATCACCTGCATTTTGCGGCACCATAATTAATGGAACATCACCAAAAAAACGTACTAAAATAAAGTAATACAATCCCCTGAGAAAATGAGCTTCACCTAAAATTCTTGTTTTCAGATTTTCATCCATTTTAATTGCAGGAACTTTTTGCAACACAATATTGCATGCTAAAATCCCAGGAGCAGGCCCCCTGTAAAGATCGAGCACGCCTGCATTGTCTGTTGTTGTAACGAAGTTGGCTTCATCTTTTGTTTCAATTCCATCGGTGCCTCCACCGGCACCTACCTCACTATTCCCAGCCATGATGTCTGTTGCCCACATCCGAAGATTGTAAAGTTTAGGTCGTTGCAACGGCTGATAAGCAGCATTGATGGCTGCAACAGCATCATCACCGGTTTGATAGAAATTACCTGTATTTATAGAATCAAGTGGCGCTTTTTCCAAAAAAGATTTAGAACATCCACCCGCAATAATTGCTGTAATTAAAAAGATAATAAAAAATTTATTTGATTTCATATCTGTCAGTTTTTATAAAGTAATATTTAATCCGAGACTAAGAACACGGGTTACAGGATAGACATTATAATCCACACCGTTATAGGGAACTTCAGGATCAAACCCTGAATATTTTGTAAATGTCAAAAGGTTTTGCGCAGAAGCATAAATCCTTATTCTTTGAACTTTATACCTCGATAGTAAATTATTGGGCAGCGTATAACCGAAGGTTACATTTTTAATTCTTAGATAAGACCCATCTTCTAAAAAGCGAGATGAAATTCTTGAATTGTTATTTGGATCGTTAAAGATGGCGCGTGGCATTATGTTGCTCGTGCCTTCACCTTCCCACCGGCTTAACACACTCTGTGTCTGGTTTTGCGCCACTGCCATACTTTCCTGGAATACATTATTGGCATTGAAAATATCATTCCCCTGAACGCCTTGTAAAAAAATACTTAGGTCAAATCCACCATAACTAAAATCATTGGTCACGGCATAAATGAACTGTGGATTGGGACTTCCAAGAATAGAACGGTCGCCATCATTGATTACGCCATCGTTATTCAAATCCCTGAAACGCACATCGCCCGGCGAGGTACGATTATAAGGATCTGCCCCGGGAACCTGGACAGAAGCCTGATCCAATTCTTTTTGATTTTGAAAAATACCATTCATTACATATCCGTAAAATGCATTGATGGGATAACCAACTGTATTCGTTGCTAAAGTTCCATTCAATCCAATTCCACTTCCAATATACATTGGCGTATTTTGGTAAAGTGAAACCACTTTGTTTTTATTAAATGAAATATTCAAACTGGTATTCCACTTAAACTTACCAATAAAGTTTTTGGAAGAAGCCGCGATTTCTATTCCTTTATTTTGCACTTTTCCTGTATTGACATAGGGAACCACAATATCAGAATAACCGGTAGAAATTGGCACCGGCATCGGCACCAGCATTTTAGAAGTATTTTTCAAATAAGCATCAATGGTAAAAGAGATTCTGTTTTGAAACAAAGTTGCATCCAATCCGATATTCGATTGCTCAACAGTTTCCCATTGTACATTTGGATTGGCCATTACCATAGCTATCTCCGCAGGAACTACATTTCCATTAAAAACATAAATTGCAGAAGTAAGAGAGGAAGCGAAAGAATAATTACCGATATTCTGATTACCCGTAACACCATATCCGGCGCGGATCTTCAGATCATTAATAAATGAAACATTTTGTAAAAACTTTTCATTCGAAATTCTCCAGGCTACAGATGCAGAAGGAAAAGTACCCCATTTATTATTTTGACCAAACCTTGATGAACCGTCTCTTCTTACTGTACCAGTAAACAAATATTTATGATCATATTCATAATTGATTCTTCCAAAATAAGAAGCCAGCGCCCATTCATATCCTGTTCCATTTACATTCGGATTGAGCGTTCCATTGTTCAATTGCTGCGTAACATCGCTTGCAAATCCCTGCACATTTCCTGATATCCAGTTGGTCTTATTTTGTTGGGCATTTGTTCCCAGCATTGCAGTTAAATGATGCACATTGTTGAAGTTCGCGTCGTACGTAAAATAATTATCCCAGTTGAGTGTTATACTTTTATTGTATTGTTCAGATAAATATGAACTCGGTTGAGGAATAGGATCATAATCATATTTTGGTGACCACGTTCTGTTATTCCAAAATTGCGCCTGTATGCCGCCACTACTTTTAAAAGTAAGCCCTTTAGCGAAAGTAACTTCTGCAAAAAGGGAACCTAAAATGTTATATCCATTCGTATTGTTTTGTACCAATGTGGCCAGTGCAACGGGATTGGTAACATCGCCCACCCATTGCGGCTGGCCCACAGGCCCGGCATAAGTGCCATCACTATTGAACACCGGAAGTGCAGGGTTAGCCGCCATGGTATTACGAATGTCGTAAGAGCCACTTGGTTTTTCATCATGATTTAAAGTAAGCGTGTTTCCAAACTTTAACCAGTTTAATACTTTCGCATTACTGTTGAATTGAATCGCATATCTTTTATAACCCGTATTAATAACAATTCCTTCCTGGTTTAAATAACTTCCGGAAACGTAATAGTTGGCTTTATCATTTCCACCGGAATAAGCAATAGAATAACTTTGAATAGGTGCGCTTCTAAACATTTTATCTATCCAATCAGTTCCTTTACCAAGGGTCTCAGGATTAGCATAACCGGGATAGGTAGCCTGATTGTTATTTTTTAGCATTTCATTATTCAGCAAAGCAAATTGAGAAGCATCGAGCATCTTTACCATGTTGGTCGCTTTTTGTGTACCAACAAATGCATTAAATGATAAATGATTTTGACCGTTGACTCCTTTTTTAGTAGTAATCATAACTACACCATTCGCTCCCCGCGATCCATAAATTGCAGAAGCCGAAGCATCTTTCAGAATATCAATGCTGGCAATATCATCGGGATTAATTGTATTTAAAGGAACATCAGTAGGAACACCGTCAATTACCAAAAGCGGGTCGCTGTTATTTACGGTTCCGATTCCCCGGACTCTGATCGTAACATTACTTCCCGGAGCTCCGGCAGCTACAACCTGCACGCCTGCTGCTTTTCCCTGTATTGCCTGCCCCACATCAGGAACCGGTAAGGAAGATATATCACCACTTTTAATAGAAGAAACAGATCCGGTTAAATCAGATTTTTTTTGCGTACCATAACCAACTACCACTACAGCATCCAAAGAACTTATATTTCTTTGAAGTACAATATTGATTACGTTTTGTGAGCCTACCGTTATTTGTTTTGAAACAAAACCAACAAAACTTATTTCTATTACAGAATTTTCTGAAGCTACGTTCAGTTGGAAATTTCCATCTGCATTAGTAACTACACTATTGCCTGTTCCTCTCTCTTTTATTGTAACGCCCTGAAGTGGTTGCCCGCTTTCATCCGTTACTATTCCGGAGATAATTACAGACCGGACAGGATAATGAAATCCAGGTTTCATTAATTCCGGCTTTACTGAAGCAGAACTACTGATAGGAAAAATAATTGATACCAGCATAGTAGCCGCGATAGTTTTTATCATGGAAACCCGGTATCTTTTTTTGTGAGAGTAATTACTCATAGCATTTAATTTAAAGGAACTGAAAACTGATAAAAGTTTTTATAAAAAATGATTTTTCAAATGTAACCTGCATTATCTAAGGAGAATAATCAGTCGTTCTCAATTTATAATCAAAATGTATCAATGTTGGAGGAAGGATTTCTATACTCTCAAATGTTGGGCTAATTAAGAAAATAAGATATTTGTTTGTTTGCTGGAAGGAGATGTGGGATGAGGAATTTATAACGCATTCTGTTATTCAGCCCTTTTCACTACCGCCAGTAAACAAATAAATAAGCTGAATTCCTATTTTTAAAATCATTGCTTCTCAATTTACATTCATACTGTATCAATCATCAGATTATATTTGGCTGATCACCACTCATAAAATAACTTTAGAAGTAAATAATTGATGATTTGAAAACAATTTTTAACCTGCTACTGCTTTTACTTTTTTCAGGAAATTGTTTTGCCCAAAACGATAACTATTATTTTAAAAACTACCAGGTTCAGAACGGGATTTCCAGCAATACGGTCACTTCCATTTTACAGGATAGAAAAGGTTTTATGTGGATCGGCACCCGAAATGGTTTGAATCGATTTGATGGCAATACTTTCAAAGTGTTTCATAATATTTTATCCGATGCACAGAGCCTGGGTAGCAATTCCATCTTTAGTTTATTTGAAGATGAAAAAGAACAATTATGGGTGGGGACCTACAGTGGCATTTATCTTTACAACCCGCAGCAGGAAAGGTTTAGCGCTTTCAAGTTAATTCCACCCGGTGAAGTGCGTTTCATTGCCGGAGACAAAGAACACAACATCTGGATTATCTCTAATCTGACGCTTTATAAATACAACCAGCTTACTTCAAAAGTATCTTCTTATCAATTAGAAAAAGATCAGACAATTGCTTTGCATATTTCTGAAGCCGGAGACATCTGGACGGCAACTGCTGAAGGTTTTGTAAAACATTATGATACAAAAACAGGCCAATTTATTAACTACAAGATTAAACAATTTGATAATGAAAATAAACTGGCCCCTATTGAAGACCTCTATCCGGTGGGTGATTCAGCGTTATTAGTCGGGTACATGAACAAAGTACTTTTATTCAATTACAAAACTTCATCCCTCAAAAATATTTTTAAAAATAATCCTGCTACCAATGATGTTCATGTTCATAAAATTTTCAGGCATGCCGGAGATGAATACTGGCTGGGAACAGAAAATGGGATTTACATTTTCAATATCAAAACTTTCGAAACAAAAATCGTTTCAAAGGATTATAGTAATCCTTATTCAATAAGTGATAATGTGGTTTCTGCAATTTCAAGAGACAAGGAAGGCGGAATATGGATCGGCACTTTTTTTGGCGGCGTTAATTATTATTCTACACAATACAATGAATTTAAAAAGTATTTTCCTGAACCTAATAAAATGAGTATTAGCGGAAATATTGTTCACGAAATAAGCAAAGATAAATATGGTCACTTGTGGATTGGAACTGAAGATGCGGGATTAAACAGTCTCAATCTCAAGACGGGTGCTATAACTCAATATAAAGCGGATGGTAAAAAAGGAAGTATTTCATATCGGAATATTCATGGAATTGTAGCTGATGGAAATGAATTATGGATTGGCACTTATGAACATGGTCTTGATGTGATGGACCTTAACACCAAAAAAGTTATCAGGCATTATGACGCCTCAAACAAACCCAATTCGCTGGCAAGTAATTTTATTATCTCACTTTACAAAACCCGTGCTGGTGATATATTAGCCGGAACATGGAATGGCCTTTTTAAATTTAACAGGAAGGAAAATAATTTTACGGCTATGCCTTTCTTCAACAGTCATATTCAATGTATCCACGAAGATGAAAACGGCACATTGTGGGTAGGCACTTATGGGGATGGCGTTTATTATCTGAATGACAAAAAAAATATAAAGGGAAGAATGGAATACCGCCCGGGAACTACCATCGGGCTGACCAATAATTATGTAAACAACCTGTTTGAAGATAAGAACAATAATTTTTGGTTTTGTACAGAACGTGGCCTTTCTTTTTATAATTCAAAAACAAAAAAGATAAAAAATTATACAATTGAAGATGGCCTTCCAGACAACCAGATATTCCGGATAATGGAAGATGATTTCGGTAAATTCTGGATTTCAACAGCGAAAGGACTCAGCAGGTTTGACCCTGCAACTAATGAATTCAATAATTATCATAGTGCCAACGGGCTGCCCACGGAACAATTCAATTATAATTCTTCCTTCAAAAATGATGATGGCACTCTTTTCTTTGGAACCGTAAAAGGCATGATCAGTTTTAATCCCAACGATTTTGTAAAGAATACTTTTACGCCCCCTGTATATATCACAGGTCTGCAAATAAATAACGATGAAGCTGTGATTGGAAATGAAAAAACGGGCCTTCACAAATCAATTACCTACACCAATAAAATTACATTGCCTTATAATAGTTCGAACATCAGCCTCGATGTGGCAGCGTTGAGCTACATTATTCCAGAGATGAACGAATACGCGTATCAAATGGAAGGCATAGACAAAGGCTGGACCATATTAAAGAAAAACAGGAAGATATTTTATACCAAATTACCACCCGGAAAATATATCTTTAAAGTGAAAGGTTCCAACAGCGAAGGAATATGGAATAACAAAGAAACTGTCTTAAATTTAGAGATCCTGCCACCGTTGTGGGCAACCAGTTGGGCTTATCTTTTATATATTTTAATAGCGGCAGCTATCATTATCACTATAATCAGATATTATCACCTGGCAATAACAGAAAAAAATAAGCGGCGGATAGAATCCATAAAGATCAATACAGAAAGGGAAATTTATAACGCTAAAATTAATTTCTTTACCAATGTGGCGCATGAAATAAGAACCCCGCTGACATTGATAAAGATGCCTTTGGATAAATTACTTAATAGCTCTTTAGCTGATAAAAATGTGAACGAAAGCCTGAATATCATGAAAAAAAACACCAACAGGTTAATAGACCTTACCAACCAGCTACTCGATTTTCGCAAAGCAGAAGCAAATAAGTTCAGCCTCAGTTTTTCAAAAACAGATATGAATGAATTGATATCTGAAGTGTATTCAATATTTAAACCGGCTGCTGATCAAAAAAACATTTCTTATCTCCTTGAACTTCCAAGAATAACCCTCCATGCTTATGTGGACACTGAGGCCGTTAAAAAAGTATTGAGTAATTTACTGAATAATGCCATTAAGTATGCCGGCGAAAATGTCTCTATAAAATTACTGCCTTTCAGTAGTGAGGATTCTTTTTTTAATATCGAGGTAAGAAACGACGGCTACATAATTCCCGAACAATACAAAGAAAAAATATTCGAAGCATTTTATCGTATCAAAGAAACGGAAAAAGAAGCCGGCACAGGCATTGGGCTTCCACTGGCAAGATCGTTAGCACAATTGCATAACGGGTCTATCGTTTTAAAAACATCAGAGGATAACCAGAATATTTTTCTACTTTCTCTGCCTATCCACCAGGAAACCGAGATCAATCTGCATAAAACTGAAGAGGAAAATGCTGATATTATACAAGATGGAGATTCTTTAAAACCAATTGATCCAACCATGCCGATGTTGTTACTGGTAGAGGATAATAAAGAAATTTTAAATTATATCAAGAATGAATTAACTGATAAATATAATGTGATTACTGCCGCAGATGGCCAGGAAGCGATTCATGTTTTGGAAAATGAGAATGTACACATTGTAGTTAGTGATATTATGATGCCCATAATGGATGGAATAGATCTTTGTAAAAAAATAAAAAATGATTTTCAATTCAGCCATATCCCTATCATATTGATAACCGCTAAAAATTCTTTGCAATCAAAAATTGAAGGATTGGAAGTAGGCGCAGATGCTTACATAGAAAAACCATTTTCATTAGATCATCTACAGGCGCAGATCATCAACCTGCTTTCAAACAGAAATATTATTAAAGAATATTTTGCGCGGTCGCCGCTTACCCACATAAAGGGAATCGCATGCTCAAAAGGAGATAAAGAATTTTTGGAAAATCTGAATGATGCAATTCACCAACATATTACCGATGAACAATTAGATGTTGACCGCCTTTCCGCAATTATGAATATGAGCAAAGCCTCTTTGTACCGTAAAATTAAAGGCTTATCAGATCTTACACCCAACGAACTAATTAATCTTACCCGATTAAAAAAAGCTGCAGAACTGTTGTCTGGTGGGGAATACAAGATAAATGAAGTGGCTTACATGATCGGATATTCAATGCCTACTAATTTTTCAAGAGATTTTCAAAAACAATTTGGAATGAGTCCTTCAGGTTTTATTAGTCAACTGAATATGAGAAATTAAAATTATTTACCATTCCTTTCCCTGATCGGGAATAAAAATTATGCAGTCTCATTTGCAAATGTATTTTCCCTAATTTTGAAAAAGAAATTATTTCATCTTTAAAATAAATAACGCGTTTGCCTGATCAATCATTATATGATGAAAAAGCTTTGCTTGCAGAAATAGCTGCGGGGAATGAGATCGCGTTTAGAAAATTATTTGACTTTTATAAAAAACGCTTCTACGCCGTGGCGTTGAAGATGACGGGATCTGATGAAATAGCAAAAGATATAGTGCAGGATACTTTCATGAACATCTGGGACAAGCGTGAAAGCCTGTCAGATGTTGACAATCCATCCGCTTATTTCTTTACAGCCGTTTATAGAAGGATATATCATCATTACCGAAAAGTTGCTCAAGAAAAAAAATTGTTAGAAGAAGCATCATCAATAAATGATTCAGTGAATACTACCGAAGAGATGGTTTTGGCTCATGAAAGCAGTGAGCTGATTTTCGAAGCGGTAGAAAAACTTCCCCCTCAACAAAAATTGGTATTCAGGCTTAGCAGGCAGGAAGGACTCAATAGGGAAGAGGTCGCAAGTCAATTAAATATCTCACCCAATACAGTAAGAAATCATCTTGCTGAAGCCATTAAATTTATCCGCACTTTTTTGCGAAATTCTACAGCCACTTTTTTGATTATTTTTTGGTTTCTTAAAAAATAGTTTTCTTCCAACTAGTACAAATGCTTCCCTCGCGTATCTGTCTGTTACACGATTGCTAATTGATACCAGATGTCATTAACTAAAGAGAGAATTCATTATTTATTAAATGCCTATATTTCCAAAAGAGCAACTTCTGTGGAGGAGAATGAGCTTATGGAATGGATTCTTGAGGCAAAAGAAGATTCCGAACTAAAAAATTATGTTCTTACTATCTGGAATGAAAATAAATCAGCAGAAGATCTTTCTTATGTAGATTGGGATGAAATATATTCCAATGTAATTCAACC
>JBDTGA010000042.1:0-88301 GCA_039937655.1 Ginsengibacter sp. | reverse complement strand
GTAAGGCCATCCAAAAACCCTGTTAGCCAGAAAGATGAAATTGCGCATTTTTACTCAAATGATGCTACCAGTAATTTTATTGTAACCAGGGAAAACAACACAGTCACTGCCTTAATCATAGACCGTAATTTAAAACCCAACAACGAATCCGATTCCATTATTGATAAAATCCGGCATGTGGCCGTGGGTTTGGGAGCCATTGGAGCTTTCTCTAAAATGCAATGGGAAAATCTTGCAGAAGGACTGGTGAAAAATTAGTAAGATTTATTGGCGATATCAAGTTTCCGTTCAAAAGATGAAATTTTAATTTTGTTTACAGGATTATATCTCCCTCACCCTTTAATTGATAGATTAATTCACCTTAAAAATTATTATGAAGTTCCCCTTCTTCTGACAAGGTTGTAAGTGATTGATAACTCCTTTTACGATAAATAATATACCCATTTTTATACTTTTCTTTTAAAACCGGCGTAAAAATAATATTGAATGTACCAATCATTTTTGAGTGAGGCACCAGTGTTTTCCCGATCAGAAGGATAAACTGTAGGATTGCTGCAGGAGCAGCCGTTAGGAAGTAGCATTATTAACTGTTTTATTAACTGTTTGATAATACTACAGAGCAAGAGAGATTTTAAAAAAAGAGAAACCCTTGTTTAACAAGGGTTTCAGCTTGTTGCGAAGGGAGGGTTCGAACCTCCGACCTTCGGGTTATGAGCCCGACGAGCTACCGCTGCTCTACTTCGCGATTTAGGAGTGCAAATGTAAGGGGTTAACAACTTGCCACCAAATTTTAATACTTTAGCAAATCATAAAGTTTTGATATGATAAAAATTAACCGCTTTTTAATTCTTACGGGTATTGTGTTATTGTCTGCATGTCATTCCAAAACGAAAGAAATTAAAGATGAAATTTATTCACGCCATCTGCAAAAACACATTCCTTTGACTATTATCAGTACACCTGTCCCAAAGGATAAAGGCGATTTTAATTTATTGCTTTTAAATGATGGGCAGGAAGTAGAAAAACTGAGGGTAAAGGAATTGGTTGATTCCCTGTTTAAGAAAAAAATGATTCAACCCTTGGTGGTGGTTGCTATTGATACGGTCAACAGGATGCAGCAATATGGAGTTTCGGGGATGCCCGATTACATGGGTAATGGTGCTTCTGCCGAGAAGTACGAAGATTTTATAATCAATGAATTGCTTCCTTTTATAAAAAAGAGAGCAGGGGTCAGAAAATTTAATTCTATAACGATTGCAGGTTTCTCTCTTGGTGCTCTTTCCGCTCTGGATATAGCCTGGGATAATGCTGATAAGATTAATAAAGTAGGTGCTTTTTCCGGGTCATTCTGGTTCAGGGATAAGGATGCTGCCGACCCTTCTTATTCGGATGATAAAGATCGTATCATTATTAATAAAATAAGGTCTTCCCGTAAACGGCCTCATTTAAAATATTGGTTTTATGCAGGCGGCAGCGAAGAATCTGCCGATCGTGATAAAGACGAGATCATAGATGTAATTGATGATACCAGGGATCTGATAACCACGATCAATAATAAGAAAGTATGTCCTCCGGAAGATATTGTATATACCGAAGTAAAAGAAGGGAAGCATGATTATGATTCCTGGAGCAAAGTGTTTCCTCAGTTTCTAATATGGGCTGTGGAAAAATAATCTTTCAACCATTGTTATCTCTGGTAACCATGGTTTTCAATCTCTCTGTGATATATTGCTGGCACCGCTTGAGCTAATATCCCTTCTGTCGGGATTGCCTTTGTAATAGAGTGAACTTGCACCGCTGGCCCTCGCAGATAAGGATTTATTAACAGTGATCTTTACATCACTTGCTCCAGAAAGGTTGGCTACACAATTGTCCACTACAAGATCATAATTTTTAAGATCGCTGGCACCACTTGCTTCTATTTTTATATTCTGCACAGTACCACTTATTTTTACGGTAGAAGCCCCACTTAAACTAAGTTGAAGATTCTCAATATTTACAAGGCCTTTCATGTCGCATGCCCCTGACAACCTTATTTTTACATCATCTGATTTAAAGTTTCCGCTGATTATAAAATCACTGGCACCGGATGCTTCAAGGCTTTCAAGTGTTTTGAAAGAAACATAAGCACGTAGTTTCCGGTTGCTGTTGTACCACAATGAACTACCGCCATACGATATAGTGAGTATTCCGTTATTGATCTCTGTTTTAATCTCATCGCGGAATCTGTCATCTGAAGCGCTCACCGCGAGTGCATAATCATCACTTTGGGATAAATAAACATCAATGCCGCCGGAAACTTTTATTCCTGAAAAAGTCCCTACATTTCTTACTTCTGCATTTTTATCATTAATAATGGTTTGTGCCGATGAGTCGAATACAAATGCACTGAAAAGGAACACTAAAATATATTTCATACCGTCTTTTTTTGAGTGTAACGAAATTAGAAATGAAAAGTTACAGTTTTTGAAAAATCAATTTCTTGTTTATTATCTTTGCGGTTTAGAATATTTATTTACCGGGGTGCATCCCGGCAATCAGATGGTTATCCGATTGCCGGGGTTGCTGAGAAAATACCCGCATACCTGATCAGGATAATGCCTGCGAAGGGAGGATGAACACTTTTTACCCGCCTTCTTTTTCATGGATTGTACTGATTTGTAAACTACAAACCATGAAAAAAATATTTTTTGCAATTGCCTTTATTTCATTGGGCCTTTTTGCCAACGCGCAGGATACTTCTCTTCATCGTTTAAGCGATACATTAATGCTTGATAATATTGAAGTAATTTCTATAAGGGCTGCAGATAAAGCGCCCTTCACTAAGGTCAATCTGAATAAAGAACAAATTGCAAAAGTGAATTTTGGGCAGGATCTTCCTTTCATTTTAAATCAAACCCCTTCTGTAGTGGTAAACTCCGATGCAGGTAATGGTGTGGGGTACACAGGAATTCACATTCGCGGTACCGATGCCTCCAGGATCAATGTTACCCTCAATGGAATTCCGTATAATGATGCAGAGAGTCAGGGCACTTTTTTTGTAGATATGCCCGATGTTTCTTCTTCAGTAAATTCTATTCAGATACAAAGAGGTGTGGGCACTTCATCCAATGGTGCCGGAGCTTTTGGGGCAACCATTAATCTTTCTACCAATGAAGTAAATAAAGAGAAATATCTGGAATTCAACAACAGTTACGGTTCTTTCAATACCTGGAAAAATACGTTGAAAGTAGGTACCGGCCTTCTGAATAACCATTTTTTAGTGGATGCACGAGTATCCAAGATATCAAGTGACGGCTATATTGACAGGGCTGCTTCCGATTTGAAGTCTTTATATATCAGTGCAGCCTATATCAATGAAAATAGTTCTTTACGTTTTAATATTTTAAGCGGAAAAGAAAAAACCTACCAGGCATGGAATGGTGTTCCTCAGAGTTTTCTTGATAGTGACCGCACGTATAATTCTTCAGGAACAGAAAAGCCGGGAACGCCCTATAATAATGAAACAGATAATTATATTCAAACACATTACCAGCTTTTTTACAATAGAAAAATCAATGCGGCAATTAGCTTTAATACGGCTGTTTATCTTACAAGGGGCAAAGGGTATTATGAAGAATATAAAGCAGCACAAAAATTTGAATCGTACGGCCTTCCTGTAATTGTTCATGGAACTGATACCACTAAAACTACTGATCTCGTAAGGCAACAATGGCTCGATAATTATTTGTATGGAACCATTCTTTCTCTTCAGTATCAAAAAAATAAAACGAACCTCACCTTTGGAGGCGGATGGAACCAATATGAAGGAGGCCATTATGGAATTGTAAAATGGGCTTTAAATGGAGGCTTTCCTCTTGATTACAAATATTATAATAATCCTGCTCAAAAAAATGACCTGAATTTCTATGGTAAATTCATGCAAATGTTAGGATCGGGATTTACAGGATTTTTGGATTTACAGGGAAGATTTATAGCCTACCGGATCAATGGATTTAAAAATAATCCCGCAGTTATTTTAAATAAGAAGTATTCATTTTTCAACCCCAAAGCCGGCTTTTCTTTTAATAAAAATAATTATCAGGCGTACCTGTCATTTTCGGTTGCTGCACATGAGCCTAACCGCGATGATTTTGAAGCGGGTGTTACCCAAATCCCTCAACCTGAAATATTATATGATGCAGAATTGGGAGTGAACAGAAAAGGGGAACTTTTTAATTACGGAGTTACCTTTTATTATATGTACTATCACAATCAACTTGTAAACACCGGAAAAATAAATGACGTGGGAGCTTATACAAGAACCAATACGCCCGAGAGTTATCGCGCCGGTATTGAATTGCAGGCTGATGCAATATTGGCAAAGTGGATCAATGTAGGCGGTAACATTTCTTTCAGTGAAAATAAAATAAAGAATTTTACAGAGTATGTAGATGATTACGATTATGGAATGCAAAAGGAAAATGTATATCACCATACCGATATTTCTTTTTCACCCAATACCATTGCATTTGCAGGAGTGAATTTAATTCCTGTAAAAAATGGAGCAATCAATTTCCAGTCAAAATATGTAGGAAGGCAATTCTTAGACAACACATCTCACACAAGCAGAAGCGTGGATCCTTACTTTTTGGAGGATGTGAAATTTTCCTACACCTTTTTGAAAAAGATAGGGAAAGAAGTGAATTTCGTTTTCCTTGTAAATAATGTTTTCAATAAAATGTATGAATCCGGCGGATACACTTACAATTATATTTCAGGAGGAAACCTTTCTGTAGAAAATTACTATTTTCCCATGGCCGGCATCAATTTTATGGTAGCAATCAATATTAAATTTTAATATGTAGGGACCTTTTCCTGAGCACCCATGATTTTTAAATGGATTATCTTTGCATTTTAAATAAAATTTATGTTGGATACAATAAGTGAAGCCATTGAAGATATTAAAAATGGTAAGTTGGTAATCGTAGTAGATGATGAGGATCGCGAGAATGAAGGCGATTTTATTACTTCAGCCAGAAATGTAACTCCCGAGATCATTAATTTTATGAGCAAGTATGGCAGAGGCCTGATTTGTATGCCCGTTTCTGAGAAGCGATGTGATGAACTGCAACTTGATATGATGGTGAATAAAAACACGGCCCTTCATGCCACTCCTTTTACAGTGAGTATTGATTTGCTGGGACATGGTTCTACCTCAGGTATCTCAGCACACGATCGTGCCCGAACCGTTAAGGCAGTGATAGATCCAAAAACAAAACCGGAAGATCTGGGAAGACCCGGGCACATCTTTCCACTACGTGCAAAAAGTGGCGGTGTATTGAGAAGAGCCGGACACACCGAAGCAACTATTGATCTTGCAAGGTTTGCAGGGCATGGAGATGCAGGCGTTTTGGTTGAAATTATGAATGAAGATGGAACAATGGCCCGCTTGCCTCAGCTTCGCGAAATTGCCGATAAGCATCATCTGAAACTGGTTTCCATAAAAGACTTAATTGCCTACAGATTAGAAAGGGAAACACTTATCAAAGAAGAAGCAAGGGTAAAAATGCCCACCAAATATGGAGATTTTGAATTGATTGCCTTTACTCAATTGAATACGGGCGAAGTACACATGGCGCTTAAAAAAGGAGAGTGGAAAAGAGATGAGCCTGTGCTGGTGAGGGTACATTCCAGTTGCATGACGGGAGATATTTTGGGCTCTCTTCGTTGCGATTGCGGCGACCAATTGCACAATGCCATGAAGATGGTACAGGCCGAAGGAAAAGGACTGGTATTGTATATGAATCAGGAAGGGCGTGGAATAGGGCTTCTTAATAAGTTGAAAGCATATCAGCTTCAGGAACAAGGACTTGACACAGTAGAAGCCAATCTGAAATTGGGCTTCTCTATGGACGAAAGAGATTACGGAGTAGGTGCACAAATTTTAAGAGAACTGGATGTTACCAAACTAAGGCTCATCAGCAACAATCCTAAAAAGAGAGCAGGTCTTCTGGGATATGGGCTTGAAATTGTAGAAACCGTTCCAATTGAAATTCATCCCAATAAATACAATGAGAAATATCTGCAGACAAAAAGAGATAAGATGGGGCATAATATCCTAGCGAAATAATTATCAGCTAATTAGTCAATCAGCTAACTATCCAATTAACTAAATCGTTTTTCTTACTTTTGAAGTATCATTTTTTCAATCAGTCTTTAATTTTAAATTATTTATATGAGCATGGTAGATCTGATAATGCCTAAACTTGGAGAAAGCATCATGGAAGCCACTATATTAAAATGGCATAAGAAACCAGGAGATAAAGTGGCGATGGATGAAACGGTACTTGACATTGCTACCGACAAGGTAGATAGTGAAGTACCCTCCACAACCGGGGGAACTATTTCAGAAATACTCTATCAGGAGAATGATGTAGTCCCTATTGGCAAAGTGATAGCAAGGATCAGTACCGATGGCGATGCTTCTCAGAATATTCCTGTATCATCATCTCCGTCTTCGGTACAACATGAAGATGCCGATGTAGTAGAAGAAGTTCCTTACAAACCGGAGGAAAAAGAGTCGTTGAACAATGGGGGAGGATCGGGAATCAGATTTTATTCTCCATTGGTGCTGAATATCGCAGCAAGTGAAGGTATATCCATGAGTGAATTGGAAAATATAAAAGGCACCGGGCAGGATGGGAGAGTGAGCAAGAAAGACATTATGATGTATCTGGAGAATAGGAAAAATGCTCCACAGGAAAAAACTCCGCAGGCAACATCATCTTCGGTACGTGAGGTACCAGCAACCACTCAAAGGCAGGAATTTTCACCTACAGTTTATTCAGGAAATGTAGAGATTATAGAAATGGACCGTATGCGCCGGATGATTGCCAAACACATGATTGACAGTCAGAATACCAGTGCGCACGTTACCAGTTTTTCAGAATGTGATGTAACCAATCTGGTGCTTTGGCGCGAGAAAGTGAAGAAAGATTTTGAAAAAAGAGAAGGCGAAAAGATCACTTACACCCCGTTGTTTTTAGAAGCAGTCGTGAAGTGTATTAAGAAATATCCCATGATCAATAGCAGCGTGGACGGGGATCGCATCATTATCAAAAAAGATATTAATATTGGGATGGCAACTGCCATGCCTACCGGAAATTTAATAGTCCCTGTTATTAAGAATGCCGACCAGTTGAATTTGACCGGCCTCACCAAACAGGTAAACGGGCTTGCCAATGCTGCAAGGAATAATAAATTGAAACCTGATGATACCATGAACGGTACTTTTACCATTACCAACGTAGGTACTTTCGGAAGTATTATGGGAACTCCCATCATCAATCAACCACAGGTAGCGATCCTTGCTGTGGGGGCCATCAAAAAACGCCCGGTAGTAATTGAAACCGAGCAAGGCGACAGCATTGCTATCCGCCACATGATGTATCTTTCATTAAGCTATGATCACAGAATTATTGATGGTGCATTAGGTTCTACTTTCTTAAATGCAGTAGCCAAAGAACTGGAAAATTTTGATGGGAAAAGAGGATTTTAGCCTTTCCAAACTAAATTTCATTGCCTTTATTTATTGTACCTTATTTGAATGCTAACTGAAGGTGAAAGTTATAGAGTTATGCCTCACTCAACTCTTCAAAAGCAGCCTCTAACGGACGTTCTATGCCATCTCCTTTCCATTCTGATGATCCCGGGATTGTGGTTGACTTTAAAATTTCTTCTTTGGATTTTCCTGCTTTTATTTCATCTCCCACCAATTTTAAAACGTTGCCAAGGTAATCCTGAAATGCAACCAGCATATCTTTTTGGCCTTTTACATCAAAATCATTTCCTGAATGTCCACATATAAAGATCGTTTTGTTATCAAATTTCTTCAGCGTTTCCTCCAGTACATTGATCCAGCTTTTGATGTTGGCACCTGCACTGCGATCTACATAAGGATGGCGCCGGTTAAATACGAGGTCGCCTACATGTGCAATGTTGGCATGTTCAAAATGTATGATGGCATCCCCATTGGTATGCCCCGCGCCATAATAATTCAAACTTATTTTTTCTTTACCTGCACTTTCTTTCCATACTTTTTCAAAAGTTTGAGTTGGGTATAACTGTTTGTCTTCCGTTTTATTTGCAATAGTTACGCGCTTTTGGTTGGCGAGTGAATTTTCATGTGCCAGCACACGATTTACAAGGCCTTTAAAAGCAATATTACCCGAAGTATGATCACCATGATGATGTGTATTGATGAGAAGCCTGTATGGCTGATCATTTCTCTTTTTTAATTCATTGATCAAATGGGGCGCTGTATCTGGAAATTGTGCATCCACTACGGTGATGCCATCTTTTGAATAATGAAAAGCAATGGTGCCGCCTTTTTCGGTAAATATGCCGATAGTATCAGTGAGCATTGTAATCTTCCATGGATCTGCTGACATAGCCTGTACTATTTTTTGCCTGGACAGGGTTAATGCTCCCAATGTAAGTAGGGAATTTTGTAAAAAGATCCTTCGTTGCATGAGAATGTTTTTTTAATTTAATTTTAAAAAGCAGGAATCAAGTTACACTTATTTTCAGGCAAGGCAATAAGATTTTCCGGATGCTAAATACCTCCTGAATGAATTAAAGTAGTTATTAAAAAAAAATGATGATTAAAAATTCAAATCAATTAAGTTTGAAAAAAAATAAATAAATGACACAGGAGGCAACTAAAAGTAAAGCTGAGATACGATTCTTTGAAGGACCGCAGGATCGCCTGGGGAATTTGAGATATGCAGTAAGCGTTTTTTTTGAATTTATAAAAGGATTCAGGGCTTTGCATTTTGTAGGCCCGTGTGTTACTGTTTTTGGGTCAGCACGTTTTAAAGAAGATCATCCTTTTTATAAACAGGCAAGAGAACTTTCGGGAGAGATCGCCAGACTCGGGTTTACCATTATGACCGGTGGTGGCCCGGGCATTATGGAAGCTGCAAACCGTGGTGCAAAAGACGTTGGTGGTAAAAGTGTGGGGTGTAATATTGTGTTGCCACACGAACAAAAGCCCAATCCTTATGTTGATAAATGGGTGGATATAAAGTATTTCTTCATAAGGAAAATGTTATTAATGAAATACTCCTATGCGTTTATTGTGATGCCCGGAGGCTTTGGTACTTTAGATGAATTCTTCGGGGCAATTACTCTGGTACAAACAAGGAAGATCGAAATGTTTCCCATCATAATTTTTGACCGGAATTTTTACCAGGAAATAGTTGATCACAATCAAAAAATGCTGGAAGCCGGTACCATTTCAGAGAGTGACGAAAAACTTTATATTGTTACTGATTCAATACCCGAAGCCATTCAATACATCAAAGAAAAAAGTATTGTAGCATTCGGATTAAAGTATATGAAAACTGAAAAACCATTTCGAGCGTTTTTTGAAAAGGGAATTAAAAATCTTTTTTGAATGCTCCTCCTCAAGAGGGATTCCTGTTTTGCTGAGGGAATAGTTTTTCGTTTTGAAAAACGGTGTACTTTTAGCATAAAAAAATATGCCAATTACCTGGAAAGGAATTTATCCTGCACTCACCACAAAATTTTCGGCAGATGATAAACTTGATCTGTTTCTGTTTGAGAAGAATCTGCAGGCCCAAATAGATGCCGGAATAGACGGTATTGTTTTGGGAGGTACCCTGGGTGAATCAAGCGTTCTTTCTACCGACGAAAAAGAAAAGCTGGTAAAATTTGCCATTGAAAAAGTAGCGGGAAAAATCCCGGTGATCCTAAATATTGCAGAAGGAAGTACCCGTGAGGCATTGCAACAATCCTTTTATGCAAAAACCTGGGGAGCGCAAGGTTTGATGGCTTTGCCACCCATGCGCTATAAAAGCGACCACAGAGAAACCGTACAATGGTTTAAGACAATCTCCAATGCAACCGATCTTCCGATAATGATCTATAACAATCCGATAGATTATAAAACACAGATTACCCTGGATATGTTTGAAGAGTTGAAAGAATGTAAAAATATTGAAGCCGTAAAAGAATCAACAAGAGATGTTACGAATGTAACAAGGATGATTAACCGCTTTGGAAACCGCTTTAAAATTTTGTGCGGTGTAGATACACTGGCGATGGAAGAACTTTGCCTTGGTGCAGATGGGTGGGTAGCAGGATTGGTTTGCGCATTTCCAAAAGAAACCGTAGCAATCTATCGCCTGGTGAAAGCCGGGAGGATAGAAGAGGCAGCAAAAATTTATCGTTGGTTTATGCCCTTGCTCGAACTGGATATTCATCCTAAACTGGTGCAATATATAAAACTGGCTGAAGAGCAGACAAATATTGGAAGTGAGGCAGTACGGGAGCCACGGCTTGCTTTGGAAGGTAAGGAGAGAGAAATAATTTTAAAGATTATCGCCGATGGAATTGCTTCACGGCCAAAACTTCCTGATTATCTGGCGATAAAAGTTTGATAAAACCTGGAGTTTAGGTTGTTAGCTAAAGATTAAGAAGGCTATTGTATTTATTATAAGCCTGAGTCTTCGTGTCAGCCGTGGCCTCCCGAAAAATCAGGACAAGTGGGCGAAGACGGAGTAGTATGTTGTGAAGTTCTTTTTGTAAGGCACCGCCTTCTATTTATTTTTAAATGATAAAATAATAAAAAAATGTTTACAGATGCAACCTCAGAAGAAATTAATAAAGTAATGGCAGATGCCTGGACAGCATTTCATCAATATAGAAAAATGCCATTAAAAAAGCGCACTGAATTTATGCGCACTATCGGGGAAGAATTAAAAAGTAATGAAGATGAATTGGTTCAAATAGCCATGAAAGAAACCCATTTGCCCGAAACAAGATTAAGAGGAGAATTAACGAGAACTATTTTTCAATTGAATCAATATGGCGAAGCTGCAGAAAGCGGAGAATGGTTAGAAGCAAGAATAGATACAGCCCTTACCGACAGAAAACCTCCGAAACAAGATATCAGAAAAATGCTGATTCCTCTTGGTCCCGTGGTTGTTTTTGGCTCCAGTAATTTCCCTTTTGCTTATTCTACAGCCGGTGGAGATACAGCATGTGCCTTCGCTGCCGGTTGTCCCGTGATCGTGAAAGCACATCCTGCGCACGCACAAACTTCAGAGAAAGTTGCCCATGTAATTTTGAAGGCTGCTGATAAGTGCAAAATGCCAAAAGGAATTTTTGCACATGTATATGGAGCAGGGTTTGAAGCGGGAAAAGCGTTGGTAATGCACGAATATACAAAGGCGGTTGGCTTTACAGGATCACTTGCCGGAGGAAAACAATTGTTTGATTGGGGAAATCAACGCAAAATCCCAATACCTGTTTTTTCAGAGATGGGAAGCATTAACCCTGTTTTTTTATTGCCGGAGAAATTAAGAGCTTCCTTTGATGAAATTGCTAAAACATACTCTGTGTCTATCACACAGGGAGTAGGGCAATTTTGTACCAATCCCGGATTGATTATTGGAATCGAAAGCGATGACTTGCAAAAATTTATTACCACACTTGGTAAGGAAATTCAGAAAACAGTACCTGCAAAAATGTTGCATCCCGGTATTGCAAAAGCTTTTGATGAAAAAAGGAGTGATGCTTTACACCAAAATAATGTAACAACTGTTTCTGTTTCGGATACCCGTAAAAAGGAAAATGAGGGAACTCCAACGATTGCAACCGCTGCAGGGAAAGATTTTCTCAGTAATCCTGTCTTGCACAGAGAGGTTTTTGGGCCTTATTCTCTGGTGGTCCGTTGCAAAGACATCAACGAAATGATTGAAGTCGCCAGACAAATAGAGGGGCAATTAACATCCACTTTAATGGCGACGGATAATGATATTTTTTCCAATGAGGTATTAATAGAAGCCGTAAAAAATATTTGCGGAAGACTTATTTTAAATGGTGTGCCTACCGGTGTGGAAGTTTGTCTTAGTATGCAGCATGGCGGCCCGTTTCCTGCTACTACGGATTCAAGATTTACCTCAGTGGGGGCCGATGGTATCAAACGATTCGCAAGGCCAATCGCATTTCAAAACTGGGAAAATAAATTCTTACCTGATGAATTAAAAAATGAAAATCCGCTACACATCTGGCGGACAGTGAATAATGAACTTACTAAAGAATCTGTTCATTAAATTTGTTGAATCAGGCAATCAGGCTTTTTGCTTAAGATGAAGGAGACTTCTACAAAATAATTACATAATGGCATATTTAAGTACTTTTATTTTTGTTATACTTCACCTTTAATTCTCTTCCAAAAGAGATGATAAGGGTTCAGAGATACCTTTAATAATCAACTGTTCTTTCATGTCAATCTAAATCTGTTTTTCAGGTTGAAAATTCATATTTTAAAGTATTTTCCCGTCAAAAAATATGAATACGATTGTTTGTGGAAATTTTTGCGGGCTAACGCCTGATTCTATAAATTTATTTGAATAAAATATGTTGTATGTCATCAAATCCCATTACTAAAGAATATCCAAACTCCACTGTACAGAGGCTTGGAGGATCTGTTTTTCATTGTATAGATGCTCATACCTGTGGCAATCCTGTGCGATTGGTTGCTGATGGAGGCCCTGCGCTGGAAGGAAATACCATGAGTGAAAGGCGTCAGCATTTCTTACAAGAATTTGACTGGATAAGAAAAGGATTAATGTTTGAACCGAGAGGTCATGATATGATGAGTGGCAGCATTCTGTATCCTCCGTGTAACCCCGAAAATGATGTGGGTGTATTGTTTATTGAAACGAGTGGTTGCCTTCCTATGTGTGGTCACGGCACCATCGGTACTATTACGATTGCCATTGAAGAAGAATTAATTCGTCCCAGAATATCAGGAAAGGTTCTGATGGAGACACCGGCGGGATTGGTAACGGTGACGTATAAACGAAAAGATAAAAAAGTAACTTCTGTAAAGCTGGTCAATGTGCCCTCTTTTCTGGAGGCGGAAAATATTGAAGTAGTGTGCCCAGATCTTGGAAAATTGAAAGTGGATGTTTCGTATGGAGGAAATTACTATGCTATTGTGGATGTGCAGGAAAATTTCAAAGGCCTTGAAAATTATTCAGCCATGCAATTGATAGGGTGGAGCCGGGAAATGAGAAAACGGATCAATGAAAAAAATGAATTCATTCACCCGGAAAATCCAACCATCCATTCCTGTACACATATTTTGTGGGCAGGAAAAGTGTTGGATGAAAAATCCACGGCGCGTAATGCTGTTTTTTATGGTGATAAAGCGATTGACCGTTCTCCCTGTGGTACCGGTACTTCGGCCAGGATGGCTCAATGGTATGCGAAGGGAAAATTAAAAAGAGGAGAGGAGTTTATTCATGAAAGTATTATAGGAAGTAAATTCACCGGGCGTATTGAAGAAGAGTTAACGGTTGCAGGCAAGCCTGCTATACGCCCGTCAATAGAAGGCTGGGCAAAAATTTACGGATACAATACGATCTCTATTGATACCAATGATGATCCTTATGCCTTTGGGTTTCAGGTAATATAAAACGATAGTAATTTCTCATTATTAAGAAATAGATTTAAGTCTTACCATTAATTTCTTCTTCCATAGTAGCAGATTGCTCCCGAAGTGAATTCGGGACAGCAACTTTCTACTAATTTAAGGCAACTTTCATGCGCCTCGCAATGGAGGGTAGCAAACCGCAATGAAAAATAAAAACGTTCGATCCGGTTACCTGTCAGACGTGCAACACTTTTCCTCTCATCAACACAAAAAAGAATAAATAACCCGAAGCAATAAAAAAGAGTGTCTTTAAAATACTCACTTCAAAAAGTTTCGCTATTTTTAAAACAAAATTAAAAATTAAATACCATGACACTCCTGATCATACTTGGCATCATTGTACTCCTTATCATCTGGATCATCAGCATGTATAATGGACTGGTAAAACTGAAAATAAAAGTAGATAACAGTTGGAGCGATATCCGCGTTTATTTGAAAAAACGATATGACCTCATTCCTAATTTAGTGAATACCGTAAAAGGCTATGCCGCCCACGAAAGCCAGACTTTTGAAAAGGTAACTCAGGCCCGTAATGCAGCAGTATCAGTGCCTCCGGGAGATGTGCAGGCAGCAGCACAAGCCAATCAGGTACTCGGTGGTGCTTTAAGAGGCTTACTTGCCATTGCGGAAAATTATCCAGATCTCAAAGCCAGTCAAAATTTTCTGGAATTACAGACTTCCTTACAGTCCATTGAAGGAGATCTGGCAAATGCGCGCCGTTATTATAATGCAACCGTAAGAGATTATAATACCGCTATTCAACAATTCCCCGGTGTGATCGTTGCCAACATGACCGGCTTCAAAGCACGCGAATTTTATGAATTGGATAATGAGCAGGAGGCTCAAAACGTGGAAGTGAAGTTTTAAACCTTTACGATGAAAAAGATTTTTTTCTTCCTTATTTTCTTATGGATATTCCCCGGCGTTAAAGCGCAGGAAGCCTTTACCATAAAACATTATTACGTAGAAGTAAAAGTAAATAAAGATGCTTCGCTCAATATTTCCGAAAGAATAGAGGTGCATTTTAATGAGCCACGCCATGGTATTGTTCGTGATATTCCTTTCAAATATAAAATTATACCATTACCCGAAGGGACGCAAAAAGCAGAACTGCCATTGCAATCGCGGGGATACAACAGGATCGTGATTGAGAATATCAATGTACCCGGACGGATTTTTGAAGTAAAAAACAATGGAAATAATAAATCCATAAAAATTGGTTCTTCCAATAAAACAATTGACGGTGATCAGCAATACATCATCAGCTATACTATTTTAAATGCGATCAATTTTTTTCAGGATCATTCGGAATTGTATTCTAATCTTGTTGGCAACTCATGGGATACACAGATTGATGAGGTAAATTTTAAAATTGAATTGCCTGAACCACTCGCCGATACCTCATTGTATTTCATTGCTACCGGTAATTATGGTTTCAAAGGAAAAGATGCCGTTACAAAGTGGATCAATAATCAAGTATTTTCGGGCCATACCACACGCCCGCTGAGTGCGTATGAGGGTGTCACTGTTGGCATCAGCTTTCCACAAAATTTTTTGATCAAACCTGATTACCGTTTTCGCGGTATAGGATGGATGCTCCTCCCGCTTTTTGTTTTGGCCGGTATGTTTTTTATTTGGAAAAAATGGGGGAAAGATGATGAGGTAACGGTGCAGACAGAATATTATCCTCCCGAAAATATAAGCCCGAGCGTGTCAGGATATATTATAGATGATAAACTGGATCGGCGTGACCTTACCGCATTAATCCCTTATTGGGGAGCAGGTGGATTTTTACAAGTCAAAGAACTGGAAAAATCCTTTTTATTGGGGCTTATAAAAAATAAAGATTATGAATTTAAAAAAATAAAAGAATTACCGGAAAGTGCTTTAAAATTTGAACAAACATTGTTTGCAGGAATCTTTAAATCAGGAGATACCGTAAAGCTGAGTGATTTAAAAAATGTTCTTTATACCTCTATGAATGCTGCGAAATCGGAGCTGGAGTCGGAGATTGATAAAGACGATTATTATGTGCGGTACTCAAGGGGCATGGGATGTGTTTTTCCTGTATTGGGTTTTGTAATAATAGGAGTTGGAGTTTTCAACCTGTTGACAGATTGGTTGCAAAATCTATGGTGGGGCATTGCTCTTATCGTTTCAGGAATTGTGGTGATCTCTTTTGGAGCAGTGATGTCGAGGAAAACGAAGAAAGGAACCTTACTTTATCAGAAATTGTTGGGGTTCAAAGAATTTATCAAGTCTGTAGAGAAAGATCGGCTTGAACAGTTTTTAAAAGAAGACCCTAATTATTTTGACAAAGTATTACCTTATGCCATTGTGTTTGATATGGCTGATAAATGGAAAGATAAACTGAAGGGTCTTGACGTGCCACCACCTACATGGTATGCAGGAAATTATGCCGGAAGTAATTTCAATACTGCCATGTTCATGAATAGCCTCGACCGTTCTATGAATGCCATGAGCAATAGTTTTTATAGTTCGCCCCATAGTAGTGGCAGTAGTGGTGGCAGTTTCAGTGGTGGCGGTGGATTCTCCGGAGGAGGTTTCGGTGGTGGTGGCGGAAGTAGTTGGTAGTAAGTGTGAATTCACTTATTAAGAAGTAGATTTAAGGTTTACAATTAATTTCTTCTTTTCATAGTGGCAGATTGCTCCCGAAGTGAATTCGGAACAGCAACTTTCTACTAATTTAAGGCAACTTTCATCCGCCTCGCAATGACGGGTAGAACAAACGTCATTGCGAGGAGCCGGGGTGAAGCCCTCATTTTACCTGGTCTCATGGCGACAAAGCAATCTCCTCATTAAGAAGTAGATCTAAGTTTTACCATTAATTTCTTCTTTTCATAGTGGCAGATTGCTCCCGAAGTGAATTCGGAACAGCGACTTCCTACTAATTTAAGGCAACTTTCATCCGCCTCGCAATGACGGAAAATAAGCCGCAATGACGAGTAGTAACCCACAATGGCCTGAAATAAGCCGCAATAACGAAACGGATGACAATCACAAAACGGTGATTTTACAATTAGCAACCCTCCCAATATATTTATCCGAAAAACTATGAAAAATATAAAAAGAAATATATCTTTGTCCGTATTTGATTGAGTTATTTTAAAACGAATATCTCCATCGTATCCCAAAAACCTGTGAATAGCCGCTTTAAGCATCCGTTTTGTTTTGTATAAATTGCACCTGTTTTCACTTATACGAATACTCAACAGAATAAATTGAAACCTCATCCTTGTAAATACCTCATTACCTTTTGAGTACAGAATAATTTAATTTATGAGGAAATTTTACACGACAACTAAGGATGAAAATCCTAAATTATATACTTCTTTTTGTGGTTTTACGGATAGATTTTTGCAAATCAATAAGCGTATAAAAAATCTTTTTTCTTTAAAGCCTTTCCTGGTTATATTATTTTCTATATTAATGACAGGGGTTTATGGGCAGTCATTAACGGTTGCGCCTGCAACCGGTGGAACTCTTATTTCTGCTGACAAAGCTGCGAATGCGATTAGCGGCGGCTCTACTACTTTGGGAAAAATTATTTTACAGGAGAGTAATCAAGATGATATTGGTACTAACGTAACTTTTGTGATGTTGCACGCACCTGCAGGATGGAAATTCTCTAGCCCAATAACGGTAACCACTACAGGAGGTGATATCACTGCTGTTGGTACAATTGGATATTTTCCCGATCACATTACTATTCCTTTGACAGTTACTTCTACTTCTAATCCTGATGAAATTACAATTAGCGGTCTTAAAGTGCAGGCTTTACTTGGCGGTGATCTTCCTAATTCCGGGAATATCACATTATCCACAGATGGTACGATCAATGGGGTAAATACCTCTACAAACCTTGGCTCTCTGTCTCAGGTAGCGGGAAATGTGTCAAAACTAGGGTTTACAACACAGCCAGGTAATACAACGTATGGTACAGTCATCCCCTCATCTATTATTAAAACTCAGGACCAGTTCGGTAACGCTTCCACTACCGGATTAGGAGCAAACTTAACGGTAACTGCTTCTATTTCATCTGGTACCCTCACAGGCACCACCACTCAGAATATCGGTACAAGTGCTGGAAATGGAACCGTAACTTTTTCAGATCTTTCTGGACAAGCAGGCACCGGGCTTAACCTTACAGCCGCTGCATCAGGACTGTCTTCTGCAACAAGTTCAGCAATAAATATAGCAAAAAAAGAACTTACTGTTACGGCAACAGGAGTCAATAAAACTTATGATGGTAATACCAATGCAACGGTAACTTTAAGTAACTCAGGTATTGTTTCAGGGGATGTTGTTACTACAGCATATTCCACAGCTACATTTGATAATAAGAATGTAGGTATCGGAAAAACAGTCAGTGTTTCAGGAATTACAATCAATGGCGGTGCTGATGGTGGAAATTATACAGTCAATGCTACTGCTTCTACAACAGCGAATATTACCGGAAAAGTTCTAACAGTTACTGCGACGGGAGTTAATAAAACTTATGATGGTAATACCAATGCGACGGTAACTTTAAGTAATTCAGGTATTGTTTCAGGGGATGTTGTTACTACAGCATATTCCACAGCTACATTTGATAATAAGAATGTAGGTATCGGAAAAACAGTCAGTGTTTCAGGAATTACCAATAGTGGTGCTGATGGTGGAAATTATACAGTCAATGCTACTACTTCTACAACAGCAAATATTACCGGAAAAGTTCTAACAGTTACTGCGACGGGAGTTAATAAAACTTATGATGGTAATGCAACGGCGACGGTAACTTTAAGTAACTCAGGTATTGTTTCAGGAGATGTTGTTACTACAACATATACCGCGGCTGCATTTGATAATAAAAATGTAGGTACCGCAAAAACAGTTAGTGTTTCAGGAATTGCTGCTAGTGGTGCTGACGCAGGAAATTACACATTCAATGTTACTGCTTCTACAACTGCGAATATTACCGGAAAAGTTCTAACTGTTAGTGCAGCAGGAGTTAATAAGATTTATGATGGAACTACGTCTGCTACAGTAACATTAAGCGATAACCGCACTACGGGTGATGCATTGAGTATTATTTATTCAACAGCCACTTTTGCCAACAAAAATGTAGGTACTGCAAAAACAGTAAGCGTTTCAGGAATTTCAATTTCGGGTACCGATGCAGGAAATTATACATTCAATACAACTGCTACAACTACTGCTAATATTACGAAAAGAACATTGAATGTAACTGCTTCAGGAATTGATAAAATATTTGACAATTTAACCACAGCTACCGTTAATTTTACGGATGACCGTGTTGCAAGTGATGTACTGACTTTTAGTTACACAGCAAATTTTAATACTAAAAATGTTGGATCAGGAAAACCTGTTTCTGTAACTTCAATTTCTATTAGCGCCGGTACAGATGCAGGGAATTACCAACTATCGGGCACTACATCCTCTACAACTGCTAGTATTACCGGAAGAGTTTTGAATATTACTATTTCTTCGACAGGCGTGAATAAAATATACGACGGTACTTCCACTGCTACAGTTAATCTGGCAGATAATAGGGTTTCAGGAAATATAATAACCATAAACTATACTGCTACTTTTAATAATAAAAATGTAGGTACTAATAAACCCGTAACGATAACCGGATTCTCTCTCAGTGGTACAGATGCTGGAAATTATACTTTAGGTACTACTCCGGCATCAACTACAGCTAATATATCTCAGCGTGCCTTAAATATAATCGGAGCAGGAGTAAATAAAGTGTATGATGGTACTACCACAGCCGCAGTAAATTTTACAGACAACCGAATTTCAGGTGACGTAATAACTATAAATTATACAGCTAATTTTACCAGTGCAACTGTTGATAACGGAAAGATTATTAATATTAGTGGATATTCACTCGGTGGAACTGACGGAGGTAATTATACAATTGGAACCAAACCCCTTACTACAACTGCAAATATTACTACGGCGCCAACCTCTGTTACTGTTACTTTAACTTCTGGTACTAATCCTTCGTGTACTATAACAGCGCTTAAATTCACAGCAACTATCACTTCTGCGCCAACAGGAGCAACTGGTTCAGTACAATTTAAAGATGGAGGTACAAATTTAGGAACTGCTGTAACAGTAAGTGGAAACTCCGCCACTAGTGCATCAATCACAGCATTAACTGGAGGTAGTCATAATATTACTGCTGTTTATAGTGCCACAGGAAATTATTCTGGAAGTACCTCTCCTATACTTATACAAATTATTAATGCTGCGCCTACCACCAATGCCGGCTCTGATATAAGCAGTTGTTCCGGTATGGCTGCTATTACTATGAACGGTGCTACTGCTACCGGTACTTATGGCTCAGTTGTATGGTCTGGTGGAACAGGCCTGGGAACATTTTCAGGTTCTGGAAATGATCCCTCGACCTACATTTTTACTCCTTCAGTACCTATTGGTTCTTTCATTGCTACGCTTACAGTAACGGCTTCAACTCCCTGTAGTGGTTCGGTTACGAGTACAAGAAAAATTTCCTGGGGTACTACAGGTTCATGGTTGGGTGTAACAAGTACCAACTGGAGCACAGCATCCAACTGGTGTGGGGGAGTTCCTACTACAACTACAGATGTAACTATTCCTGTAGCAGGTAGTGTACTATTCCAACCCGTGCTTACCGCTACTTCAAATTGTAGAAACATCATTATTAATGGAACTCTTGGAGGAGCAAATCAAAATCTGAATGTATCCGGTAATTGGATGAATAACGGAACTTTTACAGCAGGTACCGGTACTATTACGTTTAATGGAACTTTAGCACAAAGTTTATCTGGTGTTGGTAATACTTTTTACAATTTTACCACTTCTAATAGCAGTGCTACTGGTATTACTCTTAATAATAATGTTACAGTAAATAAAACACTGACTTTTAGCTCATCAGGCACCGGGATTATTACTACAGGTTCCAATACATTAACCATAGCTTCGGGAGGGTCAGTTTCTGGTGCAGATGTTAATGAATATGTATATGGAAATTTGCAAAAAATTATTAATGGTAATAATACCCAGACTTTTGAGATCGGGGACGCCTCTGTTTATGCACCTGTCTCAATAAAATTTACAGGCAATAGCTCTACTACAAGCGCCATTACCGCCAGCACTACCTCAGGTGATCATCCACAAATAGGAACTTCATTTATTGATCCAACGAAGAATGTAAACCGGTATTGGACACTAACAAATACAGGTACTTTTGGTGGAAGTTACGCTGCCACATTCACCTATGTTACGGGAGATTATACAGGGGCTAATTATAACAATTTCACTATAGAAAATTATACTGCTGGTGCATGGAAGCTTCTGTTGACAGGAACAAAAACCAGTACCTCTACTCAGGCTACCGGTATCACCACATTCGGCGATTTTCAGGTAGGGGAAGAAGTAGCACCTACTGCATGTGATGCCAATGGAAATAGTTCTATTGGTACCAATATAACGCCCTGCATTCAAAGCTTTCCTAATCCGGAACAAACTGTGACCACTTCGATGAGCGCTCATCAGTATTTTACTATGGATGTGATACAAGGCATGACATACCAGGTATATACAACCGGAGCGCCTTCTGATGTTGCACCCAACAATCCATCCAATCGTCTCACAATGTCAGTTTTTGATAATGCTTCGCCGAACAGCCAGGAAGCTTTTTCTTATTCAAATACAGGCAATCCAAAAGGAGGGAATTCAAATAATGTTTTCATACAATTTACAGCTACTTTCTCAGGTAGAGTAAGGGTTTTACTTAATCAAAGATATAATTGCAGTGCTACCAGTCCTTTTAATATTTCTGTATTTACGAAGGTAAACGGAGGTTCCAACACCTTCGATAACCAAGCCCTTGAAGGTAGTAATGTGTGGATTGGGCATATTTATGAGGGTATGGGAACGGGAAGTTATACAGGTACTTTTTCTCCTTACCTGGGATACTATACTTTAACCGATGATCAGTTTGAAGATGGGTTTGGGGGATCAACTAATTGTTATAATGTATTTTCTAATGGTGTTGTAAGAGCGAATGTATATACCGAACATTTCTCTGTACGATATAGGTTGCATGAGACTAACCGAAGGGGGCTATGGACTGCGGACATGGGGTCTGACGATGGTAGTCGTCTTGCAGTAGATGGTCAGTTGGTGTATAACAACTGGAGTGATCAGGGATGGACTAATAAGGCCCGTAATCTGATAAACTTAACCGGGAATAGTTCTCTTTTATTAGATTTCTATGAGAAGGGTGGTGGAAATGAGATTAGTTTTAATAACCTTCAACTAATTTTAGGTAATACTCTTAGTAATAATCTTTCTCAATCACTTTGTGCTGGCTCACCCGCCGGCCTTCCGGTTAGCGGAGATATCTATGGCACTTTGCCTTCAGGAATCTCTCTTTCGGGTACCGGTTATCAATGGGCCTATAGCTCAACACCCGGCGGTTCATTAACCGATATTCCGGGTGCCACAGGTGCAACCTATACACCAACAGCCACAGGTGATTTTATCACAACCGGTAACTATTACATTTATAGAAAAGCTGTTTTAACAAGTGTAAATAATGTGGGTTTCACTAGCTACACTGCTACCAATATATCTTCGAATTATATTACATTAACGGTTACTACGAATTCTCTTCCTACTCCTATAGTTTCAGGTGGCAACACAACGGTTTGTATTAATTTTTCCACCATTCCTTATACTGCAAATGCAGCAGGTGGCACTTGGTCTGTAATTAATGGTACCGGTTCAATATCTATTGACGGAGGTACTGCAGTAGTAACTGGCTTAACAGATGGCGATGCAAAAGTGGGATATACTATTTTTGGTACTGGTTCCAATACGGGTTGCCAGGTTACAGGCACTAAGGATATTACTATATTACCATCTCCCGCCGTTTATACCATTTCTGGCGGCGGTACCTACTGTGCCGATGCTAAAGATTTATTTATTACCTTATCTAATTCACAAACAGGTGTATCCTACCAATTGCTGAGAGATGGTAATCCTGTGGGTAGCCCTGTTGCCGGAATTGATAATACCTCTCTGCCAATGCCTATTGGTACTATCACTGCAAACACATTTACCTATACAGTATTAGCAACAAGAACCGTTTCAGGTTGTACTTCTGTGATGTCAGGAAGTGCCATATTTAATATAAATCCTTTACCTGTAGGAAATCTTACTGTAGATAATGCAGCAACTTGTGAAGGCGAAAACATTACATTTACTGCCACCACCGGATTTGATAAATATATTTTCCTCAATGGTGCTTCTCTTTTGGCTCAGGGTACCGGTAATACCTATAGTAGCAGCACCCTTCCTGATGACGCATCAGTTACGGTATTGGTTACCAATGAATTTACTTGTACCGCTTCATTTGACACACTTGCTATTACGATTCATCCAAAACCTACCGGCCTTTTCAAAGCTTCTGAAACATCGGGGAAAACCAATGATGATACCATCTGCGCCGGATCTAATGTGAATTTCAGTTTTGATACACCTGGCTATGCTACCTATGAATTTAAAAATGTAACTACTAATACCGATATATCTACAGGACCCAATCCATTTTGTAGTACTACAACCCTTGCTAATAATGACGAGGTAATCCTGATCGTTACTACGAGCGATGGTTGTACACAAACCTTTGGACCAATCAAATTTACTGTAAATCCTTACCCGGTTCTTCCCGGAACCATAACAGGAAATGCTACCGTATGCCAGGGTCAAAACCCGGTTACGTATTCTATTTTATCTGTGGCAAATGCTACAAGTTATCAATGGACAGTTCCTTCCGGAGCAAATATTATTAGTGGCCAAGGTACTTTGAGCATAATTGTAAACTATACAACTACGGCAACTACAGGCGATGTAACTGTTATTGGAATCAATGATTGCGGAAACGGCCCGGTTCAAACAAGTACTATTACTGTAAATCCACTTCCGGTAGCCGCAGAAAATATTACCGGTACCACAACTGAATGCCAGGGTGCAAATACCATAACTTATTCAGTTCCTGAAATATCAAATGCTACTTCTTATCTGTGGAATTATTCAGGCACCGGCGCTACGATATCTAATACATCTGTATCAGGGGGCATCGCTTCAGTAACCATTGATTTTGCCACCACTGCATCCACAGGAAATTTAACCGTAAAAGGGCATAATGACTGTGGCGATGGTACGGTATCTGCAGATTTTCCTATAACAATGAGCCTATTACCTTCTGTAGCAGGAGCTATTACAGGTAAGTCTTCCGTATGTATAGGTTCAACTAATGTTTCTTACTCTGTTACTCCAATAGATGAAGCAACCAGCTACACATGGACTTACTCAGGCACAGGGGCTACTATTAATGGCACTACCAACCCGGTAACCATTGATTTTGCGGCTAATGCTACCTCTGGTATCCTTACCGTTACCGGAACTAATGCTTGTGGAAACGGTATAGCTTCAACTCAAAGTATTACAATAAATCCTCTGCCTACAGGTACTCTGGGTGTTGCAGAAACATCAGGTACAGGTAATGATGATGGTACTATATGTGCGGGAAGTTCTATTACTTTCACTGCCAACCTTACCAATGGTGCAGGTACTAATTATGAATTCTTTGTGGGCGCAGATTCGAAACAAAATGGAGCTTCTGCAACTTATAATACTACCGGGATTACTGCCAATGCTACCGTATCTGTTATAGCTACTAATATAAATACTTGTAGTACTACCCTCACTCCTGTAAACGTTACCGTAAATCCTTTGCCTGATGTGACCATTAACGGAAGCAATACGATCTGTTCCGGTACTTCTGGTAATTTATATAACACAGAAACTGGTCAGACCAATTACCTTTGGACTATATCCGGAGGAAACATTGATGTAAATAGTGGAGATAATATATCAGTAACCTGGTTTCCTACAGGAACCAAGAGCCTGAATGTGAATTATACGGATGTAAATGGTTGTTCGTCTGATAAGTCAGCTACTTTCATTATTCCACCTACATTTACCCCAACGATTTCCGGTGGTAGTCTAACACCATGTCTCAATACAACAGAAACTTATACAACAGACGCAGGTAATAACGACTATACGTGGGTAATTGTTGGCGGTACGGCTACCCCCTTAAACACCAATACAATTTCTGTATTGTGGGATCAATCTTCGGGGCCTCATTCTGTAAGCGTTAATTACACTAATGCTACAACACTTTGCAGCGCAGCATCACCCACAATAAAAAGTGTAACAGTAAATGCCCTTCCTTCAGCGAGCATTTCAGGTACAAAAAGCGTATGCCAGGGTGGTACATCACCAAATATTATTTTTACCGGTTCTGCCGGAAAGATGGATTATATCTTTACCTATAATATTAATGGGGCTGCAAGTAAGACTGCGACCACTTCGGGTAGTAATTTTATAACAGTGCCACAAGCTACAGGTACTCCTGATGTTTATGTTTATAATCTCGTAAGTGTGTCTGATGCGAACGGATGTTCACAAGCTTCAACTGGCACTGCGACCATTACGGTATCTGCTCCTTCGTCAGCCACTATTTCTTATACCGGTGGCACTGCGTTTTGTAAAACAACTGACCCTGTGACCGTTAATCTTACAGGAACCGGTGGAGGTACTTACAGTGCTACTCCGGCAGGTCTTACTATTGATGCAACAACAGGTACCATTACTCCTTCTTCCAGTCTTGCGAAAGCCTATACCGTAAGTTATTCTATAGCACCTGCGGGTGGGTGTGGTAGTTTTACAACTACTACTTCAGTAACCATCACTAATCCTCCAACGGTTTCTATTTCATACTCTTCTTCTAATTTCTGCCAGTCAGTAACCACCGCACAGCCGGCTACGAGAACAGGAAATGGTGTTTATACAGGTGGTACCTATTCATCTGATGCATTACTAACGATTAATTCTTCAACCGGTGCCATCACACCCAACACCAGTACAGCTGGAACTTACACGGTGACCTACTCAACTCCTGCTTCAGGAGGATGTGGTGTAGTTACCGCAACTTTTGAGGTTACCATTACAGCGGTTCCGGATGTAACGATCTCTTATGCCAATACTTCTTTATGTACTTCACTAACTTCTTCACCAGTAAATTACACAGGTGGGGTAGGTGCTTATACTGGTGGTTCTTTTGCCTCTTCACCGGGAGGCCTCGTAATAGATGCGTTTGGTACTATTAATCCATCAACCAGTACTCCCAATACCTATAATGTAAATTACCTCATACCTGCTACAGGTGGATGTGGTTCAGTTCTGAAAAATACCTCAATCACGATAACTCCAAAGCCAACTGTAAATGCTGGTAGTGATTTCCTAGTGTGTTCGTCAACGGGCACAGTAAATATTCCGGTGGCTACTGCTTCCAATTACAATACGGTAACCTGGACAAGTAGTGGAGATGGTTCTTTTACAAACGCCAACAGTCTTAGTACTGCAACTTATACCCCGGGTACTTTGGATAAAAGCAATGGCAGTGCTACCTTAATCCTTACGGCAACTGGCAATGGTAGCTGTTCTTCCACATTTTCTTCCAAATTACTTACGGTAAGCCCTAACCCGATACCAGTGGTTATCAAACCTGAAGCTGCTACCTATTGCGTAGGAGTAATTGTTCCGTTGTCTTCCGTGCAAGCAGGCCTTTCCGGAGATAGCCTTACATTTTCAGCTAACAATGTTAATATAAATATTCCGGATAATAATTTTTCCGGAATAACAAGTACCATCACTATTCCTGCAGGAACTATTCCTGCTAATGCTATTATCAATAACATTAATGTGAAATTAAATATCACCCATCCCAACGACAGGGATATTACAGTGAATTTAAAAGCTCCTAATGCACCTATTCCTTTTATCAATGAATTGAATCTTATCAATTCGTTATTAGGAGCTAATTTCACAAACACTATAATTAATAATACTTCATTCCAGCCCATCCAAAACTTTGGGACAGCACCTTTTACGGGGACTTTTGCTCCTAATGCAGTTGCAGGTGCCTTAGGAACCGCTTTTGCCACTTCATTTAGTCAATTATATACCACGGGAGGCACGGTGAACGGGGCCTGGACATTGAAAGTGGCAGATAACGGAGTGGGACAAACCGGTAGATTAAACTCCTGGTCCATCAGTATCAAATACTCTATCCCGGTAAATGCCATCCCAGTGCAATGGTTACCGGCAACTGATCTTTATACAGATGCGGCGGCTACTGCACCTTACGATACCTCCATGAGGGTAGCCACTGTCTATGCAAAACCTGCCACCCAGGGAGTAAGAATATATAATGCGGTAGCAGGTAATGGTGCAGGTTGTATTACTACCACTTCCGTTACCTTAACCGGTAAACCGGCACCGAGTGTATTTATTAAAGCAGATTATTGCTCTGATCCGGCAAAAAGAGTAACTCTGAAAGCTATAACCCCCGATCCGGTTAGTTTCAACTGGAGTACAGGAGTTACTATTGACTCTACTTTTGTGGATGAAGCGCAAAATTATTCAGTTTCAGTTACTAATTCTGATGGTTGCGTGGGTACTAATTCAATCAACATTGCGCAGGAATTAGTAGTAAATGGTGATTTTGAAGCTGGGAATACCGGATTCCTGACTGATTATCATTTTGTATTAGACGATCCCAATCCTGCCGTTGAGAATGAATTATATCCGGAGGGATATTATGCAGTAGATACGAATGCACATAATTATCACAATTTATTTTGGGGGAAAGATCATACGAATTCAACTCATGTGGGGAAATTCATGATCGTTAATGGCTATCCTAGTAGCAGCACGGCAGTAATTTGGCAGGAAACCGTCGCTGTTCAACCCAATACAGATTATTATTACAGTGCCTGGGCTATGAATCTTAATGGTGCCTCGCCTGCACAATTGCGTTTTGAAATAAATGGAAAACAGATAGGCACTACAGCGGATTTAAATCTGGCAGATAAACCATCAAGCCAAGCCCAGGTAAACCGAAATAACTGGATGCGCTTCTATTATGGAGGTTATGGTGCATGGCATTCTGATACCAATACGACTGCCGTAATTCGTATTGTTGATTTGAACCCGCTCTTGGGAGGAAATGACTTTGGCATTGATGATATCTCTTTCGCCACTCTATCACCTTTTGTTACCGGCCCTGATAATATAGGAACGGATAACCAAACGGTATGTTCGGAAATGAATTTATTACCTATCACTTATAAAGTGGGTAGTGGTGCCTCCGGACCGGGTGTAAGTGGCTTACCTTCCGACCTGGCAGATAGTGTAAAATTTGATGGATTGAATTTGACAATATCGGGTTCATCTATCTATCCCGGCACCTATAATTATATAGTATATACTACAGGTACCTGTGCCAATCCAAAAGCTGATTCAGGAACGATCGTAATTAACCCAAGTGCGGTCTTGAATCTTACTTCTGCACCGGCCACAAAAACTCAGGTAGCTTGCATTAATACAGACATCACAGCGATTACCTATTCTTTAAGTGGAGGAGCCACAGGAGCAAATGTTATTTGGACTCCTCATGCTCCGGGTGGTATTGGAGGTTTTTATAATTCCGGAGTATTTACAATCAGTGGGCGTCCTACTGAAGCTGGTACCTTTAAATATACGGTGGCAACTACTGGTTCCTGCCTGCAAAAATCTGATTCAGGAACAGTGGTTATATCACCTGCATCAGTGGGGGGCTCAGTTAATTCTCCCACAGTATGTTTGGCGGATAATGTCACCATGTCTGTAACCGGAAATCTGGGTGATATTACCGGTTGGGAATTCTCCACCGATGGTGGTACCAGTTGGAATCCCCTTGCGGCAACCAACGGTATGGGTACTATAACCTATAATAATATTGCCGGCCCTTCTTCCTTCAGGGCTTTGAGTAAAAATGGAGTTTGCCCTACTTCAGCAGCCTCTACCGGTGGTAAAGTGCAGGTAAATAACTTATGGGAAGGGAAAATCAGTAGTATCTGGTCCAATTTTGCTAACTGGTCTTCAGGTAATAATCCCGTTATAAATGATTGTTCCAATACCGTAACGATTCCTAAAGGCGTACCTAATAATCCATTATTGAACACTTCGTCAACACAGGTAAATAATATACATATCCTGCCAAACGGACATGTGACTGTAACTGATCCCGGCATATTGCAGGTTGCGGGAGCTATTACTACCGAACCTACCGGTATTCTTGATGCAACTAATGGTGGTATCGAGTACAATGGTTCTGCACCTCAGTCTATTGCGTCAGGTACCTTTCTGAATAATGCGATCGGGGATTTCATGATCAGTAATACCAATACAACTTCAGGGGTTACCATGAGCGGCCCCGTGGATGTTTATCGTTCATTGACCTTTAGCAGTGGTGGAAAAATACTGAATACCAATGACCAGTTGACCATTAAGTCAACAGCCACACAAACAGCCTGGGTGGGTAATATGATCGGGCATACCATCAATGGAAAAGCAACGGTGGAAAGGTATATTGGAACCACTAAGAGATGGCAGTTGGTGGCAGTTCCAACCAATACCACCCAGACCATTCATCAGGCTTGGCAGGAAAATCAGGCCCCAGGTTCCGGAACTAATGGATTAGGAACTAATATTACAGGCCCAACCGGTACTGGCCTTGATTTTAGCAGTCCGGGATATTCTATGAAGTATTGGGATCCCGGTATTAATGACTTTACCGGAATCTCTAACACCGGAATACAATTTCCGAATAAAGAAAGAGGCTATTTCATTTTCGTACGTGGCGATAGGAGGGCGACTGCGTCTGGAGCGAGTCCTAAACAGCCTACCGTATTACGTACATGGGGATCTTTATACAGTGGAAATGTTACGGTGAGTGTACCTGCCAATACGTATTACTCTATTGGTAATCCTTACGCTTCACGGGTGGAATTCGATAAAATTACCGGCATAAGTACTGTTGGAAATACCTTCTATGTCTGGGATCCTTTATTGACCGGATCGGAAGGTGTTGGTGGCTACCAGACTCTTAATAAAGACAATGGATACTTGGCTACTGCACCGGGCACCTCTTATTATGTGGCAGGTACGGCTTATCCATATATTGAATCGGGACAGGCATTCTATGTAAACAACACCAGTAACTCATCTCAAACATTGACTTTCACTGAAAATACTAAAAATACTGGTAGCAGTCTCGTATTCAGAGGAGGAGAAGGAGGCGATGAGAAGCAGTTCTTTAGATCCTATTTATATCTGGCTACAGGAAAAATTGCTGATGGTAATGCAGTTATATTTGGGAGTAATTACAGTAATAAAGTAGATAAAAATGATGCCGTGAAATTCCTGAATGGAGGTGAGAACCTTAGCCTGTCAAGAAATGGTGAGTTGCTGGCAATAGAAACAAGGAGGCCGGTTACAGCCAATGATACTTTATACTTCAATATAAAGAACTTTACGAAGCAGACGTATCACCTCAGCTTTGAACCTGAAAATATGGCCAGTGATAACCTGAGCGCTTATCTTGTGGATAATTATCTGAAAACATCTACTGATGTTAGCCTTTCGGGAAAGACTTCTGTAGAATTAACAGTAAATTCTGATGCTGCTTCAGCAAGTGCTAACCGGCTTATGATCGTGTTTAAACAAATGGCAGCGCTTCCGGTAACTTTCGCTTCTATTAAAGCCAGCCAAAAGGATAAAGACATACTGGTAGAATGGAAAGTCGAAAATGAAAAGGGGATGCTTCAATATGAAGTAGAAAAATCAATTGATGGGATAAACTTCCATAAAGTAACTACGGTTCCTTCGGCTAATGCCGGCTCTGTCTCCTATCAGTGGATAGATAAGAATGCAAATATTGGCTACAATTATTACAGGATCAGAAGTGTGGATAAAGACGGTAAGATAGAGTACAGTACGGTTGTAAAAATTTTGATAAATGATGGAATTTCATCCATCATGGTATATCCTAATCCTATCACCGATGGCATCATTCATCTACGATTGAAGAATCAACCCGGGGGTATGTATATGGTACGGTTATTAAATCCTCTGGGACAATTGATAGCGGCTAAACAATCAGGGCATGCCGGAGGAAATGGTTCCATAGATCTGAAATGGGATTATAACCTGGCGCATGGCATTTATCAACTGGAAATAACCAAACCGTCAGGAGAAGTAGAAATAATTAAGGTGATGTACTGAGGAAATTGAAAATTAAAAATGTTTAAAGTAAAACTTTCCGAGGATAAAATCTTCGGAAGTTTTTTTTGTGGTCGGCACCTTAGGGCGGGCCGTAGGCAAATTAGTTGATGCGGTAAACAAAGGAAATAAAGTTTGAAGTAATCGTTTTACTTGAACTTATGGCGACAAACCTGTCCCGTATTCACCTGGGAGCAATCCCCTTATTAAGAAGTTGATTTAAATCTTACAAATTAATTCCTTTTTCCATAGTAGCAGATTGCCACTCTGGTCCGTCATTGCGAGGAACCCATCCATTCCGTCATTGCGAGGAGCCAGGTTGAAGAAGTCGTTTTACTTGATCTTATGGCGACAAAGCAATCCCGTTATTAAGAAGTTGATTTAAATCTTACAAATTAATTCCTTTTTCCATAGCAGCAGATTGCTCCCGAAGTGAATTCGGGACAGCGACCTTGTTCCAATTTAAAGCCACTCTCATTCGCCTCGCAATGACGGACAAAGTGAACGTCATTGCGAATCGCCTTACTCGGTTTTTATTATTTCACAGGAGTTTCTTAGGCGATGTGGCAATCCCATCATTAAGAAATGGATTTAAGTTTTACAATTAACTTCCTTTTTCCATAGCAGCAGATTGCTTCTGCGCAATTATCTTTCCCCAAGTCAAATCTCTTTTCTTGCCCCTAGCAATGACGGACAAGGCGAACGTCATTGCGAATCGCCCATCTGTTTCGTCATTGCGAGGAGCCAGGTCAAAGCCCTCATTTTACCTAGTCTTATGGCGACAAAGCAATCTCCTCATTAAGAAATGGATCTAAGTTCTAAGATTAATTTCTTCTTTCCATAGCAGCAGATTACTCCCGAAGTGAGTTCGGGGCATAAAGCCTCTAATATCCTAAGGTTCACTCATGCACCTTACAATGACGGGCAAAACAATTAATTTCTTCTTTCCATAGTAGCAGATTACTCCCGAAGTGAGTTCGGGGCATAAAGCCTCTAATATCCTAAGGTTCACTCATGCACCTTACAATGACGGAAACTTAGTGGTATCCATAGCTATCAGTCTATCTTCTTCCTCTCCTTCCCGACGATTATTGGGAAAGAGGTAATATTACTTCGAAGAAGATTAGCATAAAATAAAAAAAACTTTCAAAAATATTTGGATTAATAAAAATCTTATTTACTTTTGTAAGCACAAAGCGTTTAACTGCTCTTTCTGTTTAACTGCTTTCTCCCAATATCTTCCGAAAACAACCACCCCGATTTTCCCATAGAATAAAATTATTCTTCCTCATTCCTTTGTTTAAAGCCGCGACTTACAATCCCATCTTGTGGGCCATATTCACTTAACTCTAAACCAAAAGGAATGAAAAATTTCAACTCAATTCTGTTAGCTGTAATAGCTATGTTCAGCTTTCAAACGTCCCAGGCTCAATTATGTACGGGTAATAAAGGCCCCAATCTTTTAGGAGCAAAAGGTACTTTTAGTGCTCCATTCATCACTGTAAATACCAATGCTTCTTCTTGTCTTTCAGCAGGTAGTAATACTTTCAATCCTGCCGGCAATGTAGGAAATGCACTCACCGGTTGTACAGCCGCCATTGGAGATATTATTCCTTGCTCTGACTATACTTATGTGGACAAATCTTATACTGATGTTTCTCAAGGTATGACTCCTGAGTTTACTTATTCCATTTTAAAAGTAATGGGAGATGAAAATGGATCAAACTGTATCCATGCTCCTGTTTGGAAAGCTAAAGATCATACAGGTGATGGTGGCTATTTTCTTGCAGTAAACGGGGCACCTAATACAAATTTCAGCCCTTTGTTTTATCAAATCAAACATATTCCGGTTTGTATTGGTACTACTTACGAGTTTTCAGCATGGGTTATAAGCATGATACCCGGTACTGAGGGGACAACTGATAATGCTTCACCTAATATTTCGTTCGTAGTTAATGGCAATGTAATTGGTAATTCAGGTAAGATACCTTATAATAGAACAGGTACCTGGATACAAGTAGGTGGACAATTTACGGCAACAACAAATTTTGTTGACCTACAGGTTGTCAATGCTACTTCAGTTGCTGGAGGAAATGACCTTGGGTTAGACGACATTTCGATTAGGGTTTGCCAATCACAAATCGTACCTTCTGGCCCTTCAATTGTTTTAGAAGGAAACAGCGCAGTTGCTCATTTCAAAGTAACTGATCCTATTGATCAAAACACATGGTATAAAATACAATTTAGCTCTGATGGTGGTTCTACATTTAATAATATTACCTCCGGAGATCAGGCTGTATATGGTGCTGATCATACCTTTACAATAGATTATCCCATTTTTGGTGGAATGTCGATAAATAAATTAATGAACGGATACCAGTTTAGAATAAGTGTTTCTACTTCAAAAGAAGGTCTCGATAATCCTGATTGTAGATACGTAGGAGAATATCGAATGATTGTTCAGGCTGCAGAAGCCGGTCCTCTTCCTGTAAAATTAGTTTCTTTCAATGGTACCTATTCTGATGGTGTGGCCAACTTAAACTGGCAAACAAGTCAGGAGTTAAACAATGATCGTTTTGAATTGTTCAGAAGCTATGATGGAAATGATTTTGAATTGGCTGCCAGTGTTACCGGTGCAGGAAACAGCTACTCTCCGAAAAGCTATTCTTATCAGGATCATATAGGAGCAGTACAGGGTAACTTTGTTTTCTATAAATTAAAACAAATTGATAAAGACGGTAAATTCACCTTCTCTAATGTGATCAAACTTTCATTGAGCAATGCCAACAGTTCATTCCAGATATTCCCTAATCCGGTTGTGAACAGTTTCACCGCTTCTTTCAGTGCACCTAAGACCGGTAAAGCAACACTTCTTATCAGGAGTGCCAACGGGCAAACAGTGTATAGAGAAAGTGTCAGCATCATTAGAGGCAATAATTCACTTATAAGAACTCCTCAACTACAACCGGGGATGTATTATATCAGTATTGTAAACGATGAAATCAATTATAACGGAAAACTTCAAAAATTGTAATAGGGTTAATTAGTATTGAAACCGCTGTCGCATTCATGTTACAGCGGTTTTTTTGCTTAATAGTTTAAGACTTTATGAGGAGGAAATTTTGCTTTTTTGCCGGATTTTAATACATCCGGGGTTTGAAACATCCGATGAGGTAATAGTTCAGGTCGCCAAAGGAAGTGATGTATGATGGCACCATTTACTGTTTATGGCCCCTGAGGAACTCTAAGATAGTCGAAAGAAGGCGTGGTATAAGAGCCGGATATAGACGTCCCGCACTTTAAAATCAATGCGTATTACAATGGAAGCGTAAAAATAACGTTCCATCATTTGAAATGATTTTTTATTTGAAAAGAAAAAATACTTTAATTTGTAGAAATATCATTTGCCCGGATCAAAACAACCGCCTTCATGAAATCTAAACTCTTCATCTTTTTATTTCTGTGTGTTATTTCTCTTCATTCAAAAGGGCAGTTTTACTTTTATAATGATGAATTTTACGACAATGCGGTTACTTTCGAGGCAGGCCTTTCAGTAGGCCCCATGAATAGCCTTACCGATGTAGGAGGAAGGAAAGGAAAAGGCACATCCGGTGCAAAAGACCTGAATATGAACAGTACTACACTTTTCGGTAGTATCTATGTGAGTGCTATTTACCGACATTCATTCGGGTTACGTTTAGAGGGAACTCTTGGAAGAGTACAATCTAATGACAGCCTTCTGGCAGGGGTAAAAAATACGGCGATCGGACGATACAACAGAAATCTAAGTTTCAGAAGCCCTATTGCAGAAGTGGCACTGATTGCAGAGTTCCATCCACTGGATTTTATCAATCAATTCAAACCGGAGCCGTCATCAGCTTCTTTATCGCCTTACCTTTTAGCGGGGGTGGGCTTTTTTCATTTCAATCCTCAGGCGAGTCTCAACGGACGATGGATAGACCTTCAGCCTCTACATACAGAAGGAGAGGGCTTTGCAGAATATCCAGACAGGCTCAATTATAAGCTTAATCAGTTTAATATTCCTTTTGGAATCGGGCTTGCTTATGAAGTATCTCCCAAAGTAAAAGTAAGGGTTGAATACATCAACCGAAAACTATCTACTGATTATCTGGATGATGTTCATAGTACTTATATTGACCCCTCTTTATTCAGCAAATATTTGAGTGGCACAAAATTACAGCAAGCGCTGATCCTTAATAACAGAGGCAGGCCCGAAGCATTACCCAGTGAAACTACGGCAACGCCCGGTAGCAGAAGAGGAAATCCAAAAGATAACGATTCTTATTTCACTTTGAATTTTAAGGTGGGTATTGTTTTTGGAAGAAAAAGAATTTCATCTGATAATAAGTTTAGCAGAAGACAGTATAGTAGTCCAACGCGTTTTTGATACTTTTTGTCACGCTCCGCCTGCCGTACCATTGAGTAGCATTATTAAAAATATTCTCTTAATAATTTTAATTAACTTAGCACTAATTACGTTTACATCTATGAAACATTATTCTAACTATATATTATCCATAGCTTTCCTTTTAATACTTTTTATTGGTTTCCCTTTCTTAGTGCATGCACAACCCGATCCTTGTACAGACCCCGATTTGAATTGTCCAATAGATGGAGGTCTCTCTGCGTTATTGGTTATTGGAGTAGGCTATGGTATTAAAAAATACAAAGACAACAGGAAATCATCCATGCAGAGTAGCCCATTGGCCAATAAACAGGATGAATAGAAAAAATTCTTAAAAATTCATCTAATCATTAACCATTTTTCTTTCTTCCTTTTTTCAAATAAAATCGGTTAAATTTGTCGTACCCTGATAATTAAACCGTGCAATTTATTTATATTGCTGTCGAAACTGATTATGCATAAATCCCCCATTATTTATCCATTTAAAATAATAAAAGATTTTATAAAAAGAACTTCGGCTTCGGTGCGTCTATTAGTGATTCTTTTCATGATGATATTGCTGCATTCCTGTAGTTCATCCCGAAAAACCATTTATTTTCAGGACCTTCCCCGCGATACCACACTTTCACACTTAATCTCGAAAGACTTTGAGCCCAAAATCCAAAAGGGCGATCTGCTGGGAATCACCGTAGCAAGCCTTAGCCCCGACAATACCACGATCTACAATGCGCCTCCCAATATACAGGGTACCGCAGTGGGTTATCTGGTAGATGAAAATGGAAATATTCAATTCATCAAGCTAGGACTTGTTTATGCAGAGGGCCTCACAAGAAAGGAATTGAGAGCAGTACTCCAGAAAGACCTCATCCCTTATCTTGCGCAGACGGTAGTATCAGTTGGCTTTTTAAACCGGCATGTGACGATGATGGGCGGCGTATCGCCACAGATCATTCCTCTGGTGAATGATAACATGACCCTTCTGGATGCCCTGGCTGCCAGCGGGGATATAGGTGATAAAGGAAGAACCGATAATATTCTTGTTATTAGGGAAAAAGACAGCTCAAAGGAATTTAAAAGGCTCAATCTTACCGATAAGTCTATATTTTATTCCCCTTATTTTTATTTGCAGCCAAATGATATTGTGTATGTAGAACCAATAAAAAAGAGGGCCGACAATACATTTAGAATTATTTCGTACGTTACCTCAGGGCTTTCTATCATATTCTTCTTACTGGACCGTGTTTTCAAAATATAAAGGCAAGAAATGGACGAAGATCAATTTTTTAAAGAAAAAACGGACTCAAACATCTTCAAGCAGATTATCTATAAATATCTGCCTTTCTGGCCTCTGTTTGTTATTACAGTCTCTGTTTCTATGTTAATCGCCTACATTGACCTTCGATCTCAGGTACCGGTATATGTAGCTTCAGCAAAGGCTTTACTCAAAGACCCGCAAAAAGGAGGATCTGATTCCAAAGTATTGGATGCCCTTAATATTTTCGGTGAGAAAAAAATCGTGGATAATGAGATCGTGGTTTTGCGTTCTCCCGATCTGATGCGGGAAGTAGTGAAACAATTGGATCTCTATGCACTCATCTATAATAAGGGTAATGTACGTACAGAAGAATTGTACAAAGACAATTCTCCGATAAAATTTGTAGCCTTAAACAAAGAAAATTTTAATCTGGGCGGCACCTATTTTTTTTCCATAGACTGGAAGAAGAAACTCGTGAACATTGATAACAAGAAGATCCCGTTTGATTCTGTAATGACCCTGCAAAATACTCAGGTCAGGCTTGTAATAAATAATGATTATAATCAAAACATTACCGGAAAAAATTATTTCGTACGATTCATGTCTCCCGGTGCCGCAGCTGGTTCTCTTACCGGCCCTCTTAAAATATCTCCCTATTCTTATTCATCTACAATCTTAAATGTAACCCTTGAAACACCCGTTCCCGAAAAGGGCCGCGATGTGCTTAACAGATTATTTGAGATCTACAATATAGACGGGGTAGAAGATAAAAACGAGATAGCATTACGAACCCTGCATTTCATAGACGACCGTTTGGGGATTGTATCTTCGGATCTCGATAGTGTGGAGAGAAACATAGCCCACTTTCAATCCCGCACTTCAGCCGTGGATCTGGGAACACAAGCCAGTGCTTATTTCACTAATGTAACCGATCTTGACAAGCAGAATAGTCAGGTAGATCTGAAACTCGAAGGACTTAATGACATCAATAAGTACCTGCACAAAAAAGGGCAAAAGCCCGGGTCGGTACCTTCCCTTTTATTGGTGGATGACCCCACGCTTTCGGGATTACTCGATAAATTATATACTGCTGAATTACAAGTAAAAACATTGCAGAGTGTAACGGGAGAAGATAATGATGCATTGCTTCTTGCCAATGCTGAAGTAGAAAAAATCAAGAATGATATTACGGAAAATATGGGGAATATAAAGAGTAATCTTCTTACCATAAAAAGCCAGATCAATTCACAGATAGCAACCAACGATTATCTTCTGAAAAAAGTACCGGAGCAACAACGGGCTTATCTTGACATCAGCAGACAGCAGGCAATCAAAAATAATATCTATACCTATCTGCTGCAAAAAAGAGAAGAAACAGCGATCTCATCCGCTTCTACCACACCCGATCTTAAAGTAGTGGAATCACCTACTTCGTACGGTCCTATCAGGCCTGTATCTAAAAACTTTTATCTGACGGGTCTGGTAATAGGATTGCTGGCAGGCGCTTTCATCGTTTTACTGAAGGAAATATTCAGTCGTAAAATATTGTTCCGGTCTGAAATAGAAAATAAAATGGACGTTCCAATCCTGGGAGAACTGGTTCAGGTAAAAGGGAAAGAAACCATTGTCATCAGGGATGGAAAACGTACGGTAGTTGCCGAGGAATTCAGGTCTATACGAACCAACCTGGCTTTCATGGGACTGAATGAAAAACGGAACACCTTAATGATCACCTCCAGCGTATCCGGTGAAGGGAAAAGCTTTGTGGCCATCAATCTCGCTATCAGTTTTACCCTTACGGGTAAGAAAGTGGCATTAATGGAAATGGATCTTCGCAAACCAAAGCTCAGCAAAATATTGGGAGTTAAAAAAACACCCGGTATTTCCAGTTTTCTCGCGGAGAAAGCTTCTGTAGATGACATTCTTAAATCAACGGAGATTCCCGGGCTTACGGTAATTTCTGCCGGGCCTATACCACCCAATCCTACAGAATTAATACAAAGTGAAAAATTTAGTGAGCTGGTAGCAGAACTAAAAACAAGATTTGATTATGTGATCATGGATACGGCACCCGTTTCGCCGGTTACCGATGCACAATTACTTCAAAGTTTTGCCGATATTAATTTATTTGTGATCAGGCACGCAGTAACACCACGGGTATTTATTTCTATGATAGAAGCTCTGCACAAGCAGAAAAAATTCGAGAATATGTGCCTTGTATTTAATGGAATCAAGCCGCGTGGATTCAATATTTACGGCTATGGTTTTGGAGGGTACGGTAATGGATATGGTTACGGTTACGGCTACGGATATGGATATGGAGGAGAATATGGTGGAGGGTATTATCTAGAAGAAAAGAAAGGAATATTCTCATCATTGAAAAAATTTTTCCGTAAATAAAACGGGAAGTAAATTATGAACATGTCGAGATACTTCTTCAGTTAAAAATATATGTGACTGAGGAATAGCGAAGCTTTGGAATAAAGTGAGCGAGGGTTGTAAGCGAACTACCTTGTGTAATAAGAAATAAGTAATGGATAATAGTTTATAGCTGACGGCTCATAACTAACAACCAATAACTAATTACCCAATACGTAACCCAAAAAAAATACAATCATTACAACAATAGAAAAAAACTGGTATGCCGTTTACACCCGGCCGAGATGGGAAAAGAAAGTAGCTGCTTTATTGCTGGATAAAGGGATCGAGAATTATTGTCCGATCAATAAAGTCACCCGCCAGTGGAGTGATAGAAGAAAGGTAGTTCTGGAACCGGTATTCAAGGGGTACGTTTTTGTAAGGATCGAAGATAAAATAAAGTGGAGCGTGAGAGAGGTGGCCGGAGTATTGAATTTTGTTTACTGGCTGGGTAAACCCGCGCAGATACGTAATGAAGAAATAGATATCATTCGTAAATTTTTGAATGAGTTTACAGATGTGCAGGTAGAGCCGAAAGGGTTTGTGGTGAACAGTGAAGTACGCGTAAGGCAGGGAGTATTAATGAATTATAAAGGAGTGGTAGTAGAAGTGCTTGGCAACAGGGTAGTGGTAAAGATTGATAACCTCGATCTTCAGTTAAGCGCACATTTTGATAAGAAAAATCTGGAACTGATGTAAATATGTAAGGTCCCTGCGAGATGTGAAGTCTATTTGTTCCCTCTTTGAGGAAGCCATTCGTTTCGTCATTTTGAGGAGTCATCCATTCCGTCATTGCGAGGTTCCGATTTGTTTCGTCATTGCGAATCGCCTTACACGATTTCTATTATTTCACAGGAATTTCTTAGGCGATGTGGCAATCTTCTCATTAAGAAGAAGGTGTGAGTTTTACAATTAATTCCTTTTTCCATAGTAGCAGATTGCTTCGGGGCAATAATCTTCTCCCGAGTCAAATCGTTTTTCATGCCCTCGCAATGACGGACAGAATAGGAGTCATTGCGAGGAGCCCATCCATTCCGTCATTGCGAATCGCCTTACACGATTTCTATTATTTCAAAAGAATTCATTAGGCGATGTGGCAATCCCCTCATTAAGAAGTAGATCTAAGTTTTACAATTAATTCTTTTTACATAACAGCAATGACGTAAAATAATTGGCGATCTGCTTATTAAAACTGTCAATAGAATTTTGACAATTAACTCAGAATGAAACATGGCGGCTGTACTTATATGGTGACCAATAAATACAACACTGTAATATATACTGGTGTTACTTCTGAATTGAGAGGAAGAATATCAGAACACAAAACAAAATTCTTTCCAAAGAGTTTTACTGCAAAGTATAATTGTGATAAGATAGTATGGTATGAGATCTTTCCGACGATAGAAGAAGCTATTGAAAGAGAAAAACAAATAAAAGCAGGAAGTAGAAAAAAGAAAGAAGCGCTGATAAGTGCGATGAATGTGGAATGGAGAGATTTATGGGAAGAAATCCAGGATTTATGAAGAGATTTATTATGAAGAGTATTACAAAAGATACTTACCGCACTCATTTTGCAGGAACTGCATCCGTCTCGTCATTGCGAGGAGCCATCCATTCCGTCATTGCGAGGAGCTATATTGAAGTCGTCATTTTACTTAATCTCATGGCGACAAAGCAATCCCCTCATTAAGAAATGGATTTAAGTCCTACAATTAATTCCATTTTCCATAGCAGTAGATTGCTATTTATGATACGTCATTGCGAGGAGCCAGGTTAAATCCGTCGTTTTACTTAATCTCATGGCGACAAAGCAATCTCCTCATTAAGAAATAGATTTAAGTCCTACAATTAATTCCTTTTTCCATAGCAGCAGATTGCTTCGGCGCAATAATCTTTCTCCAGGTAGAATCGTTTTTCATGCCCCTCGCAATGACGAATAAAACGAACGTCATTGCGAATCGCCTCCATTCCGTCATTGCGAATCGCCTTACTCGATTTTTATTATTTCACAGAAATTCCTTAGGCGATGTGGCAATCCTCTCATTAAGTAATAGATGTAAGTCATGCAATTAATTCCTTCTTCCATAGCAGCAGATTGCTTCTTGGAATGAATCCTTTAATTCCCAGAAGCTCCTTCATGCGACTCCCAATGACGGAAAATAAACCGCAATAATGGAAAACAAATTACAACAGCGTCAAAAAAAACGATAAAAACATTTTAAAATAACAGAACCATCATGCAGAAGAATTCAAAAATATACGTGGCCGGCCACAATGGAATGGTAGGAAGTGCCATCACCAGAAAGTTGAAAAAAGAAGGCTATGAAAACCTCGTCCTTCGTTCATCAAAAGAACTTGACCTCCGCGACCAGCAAGCCACCAAAGAATTTTTTGAAAAAGAGAAACCTGAATACGTTTTCCTCGCGGCAGCAAAAGTTGGAGGCATCAATGCAAATAATATCTATCCTGCCGATTTTATTTACAATAATCTCTGCATTCAAAATAATGTGATTCATCAATCGTATAAAAACGGAGTAACCAAATTATTATTCCTCGGCAGCAGTTGTATCTATCCTAAAAATTCAAAACAACCAATCAAGGAAGAATATTTATTAAGTGGTTTTCTGGAACCTACCAATGATGCTTACGCGATTGCGAAGATCGCGGGGATCAAGCTCTGCCAGGCATATCACAAACAATATGGTTGCAATTTCATCAGCGCCATGCCCACTAATTTATATGGTCCCGGTGATAATTATGATCTTAAAAATTCCCATGTACTACCGGCATTGCTTCGCAAGTTTCATGAGGCAAAAATAAATAATGAACCCACTGTCACTGTCTGGGGTACCGGTAATCCGCGCCGCGAATTTCTTCATGCAGATGATGTTGCTGAGGCTTCTTACTTTTTAATGCAGCATTATGATGATCCGGATATCGTAAATATTGGTACCGGAAAAGATATTTCTATCGCAGAAATAGCGACGATGATCAAAAATATTGCCGGCTATCAAGGCCAGCTCGTTTTTGATACGACCATGCCCGATGGTACTTTCAGAAAGTTACTGGATGTATCAAAGATCAACAAACTTGGATGGCATGCAGCTATTGAGTTTGAAGATGGAGTAAGAAAAGTTTACCAGGATTATATAGAGGTATAACTACCGGAACTTCATTTGTTCCCCAATGATCAACCGGATGACTTAAAAAATTTACCGATTGTTTGTTGTGCTATTTCTAAACCACCCAAACTATTTAAATCAACTAAACACAGTATTTGACAACGTACCGATATATCCTAATCACTAAACTATTTGTACGAAAATTACTACAACAGTAATGCATAAACGAAACCATGTGTAGAATCTCCGGCATCATTAATCCATCCATTCCTGTTCCTGAATTAAAAAGGACAGTAAAGGAAATGTGCCGTATCCTGCAGCACGGAGGCCCTGATGATGAAGGCATCTTTACAGAGGAAGAACCTCATCTCGTTTTAGGCCATCGTCGTTTATCATTGATTGACCTTTCTGATTGCGGGCATCAGCCTATGAGCTATGGTGAAGGAAAATATGAGATCACTTTCAATGGTGAGATATACAATTACCGCGAATTAAAATCCGAACTGAAAAGCTCCGGATGTATTTTCAGAACAGAAAGTGACACCGAAGTAATTCTCGCTGCTTTTGCCACCTGGGGAACCGCGTCTTTCCAAAAGTTGAACGGTATGTTTGCTTTTGCGCTTTGGGATAAGGCTAATAAAAAACTGTACCTCGTAAGAGATCCATCCGGTATCAAGCCTCTCTATTATGGTCTTACCAAAGAAGGGCTTGCTTTTGCATCAGAGATCAGAGGATTTGATCCCATTTCTTATTTGCAGGAAAAAAATGAATGGTGGCCGGTGTATCTGATGGCTTACGGGCATTTGCCCGAACCGGTAACCGTTTTGAAAAAAGTACAACCGCTTAAAAAAGGAACTTATTTATGTTACGATGTATTCACTGGTGTCCACACCATTCAATGTTATAAAAAATATTTTTTTGAGGAAGAATTTACCGATAAGAGAGAAGCCATTCATCTCTTAAAAACCCATTTGCAAAAATCGGTTGATCGCCATCTCATTTCAAATGCACCCATCGGCGTTTTCCTGAGTGGTGGATTAGATTCGGGCATTGTAGCACTGCTTGCCAATGCTGACTCGCACACCAGGTTAAATACGCTTTCATTATATTTTGAAGAAGATGAATTTTCGGAAAAAAAATATCAGGATCTCTTATTGCAGAAAATGTTTTGTGAGAGAAACCAGCATCTTTTAAAGGAAGAGGAATTCCATGAAAATCTTCCACAAATTTTGCGGGCAATGGATCAGCCAAGTTGCGATGGTATCAATACATGGTTCATCAGTAAATGTGCAAAAGAAAACGGATTAAAAGCCGTATTGTCTGGCTTGGGAGGAGATGAATTATACGGTGGCTATCCATCTTTTAAAAGGATGGAAAAAGTTGGAATTCTGGAAAACCTCCCTCATCAGTTATTAAAATCAGGAAAATTCACAGGCCTCAAAAGATTACGGAGGATGGGATACCTCAGCATAGAGGGAGTTGTAGGCAAGTATCTTTTTTTACGCGGACAGTTTATCCCTTATGAGATTGCGGAGCACCTAAATATGCCGGAAGAGCAGGTTTGGTCTATACTCAGAGAGCAGCCAGTGTGCGAAGATATCAGTGGGTTGAATCAATTCAATCAGGCGAGCTGGATGGAAATGAACCTGTTCATGCAAAATCAATTGTTACGCGATGTAGATGTAATGAGTATGGCACATGGTATTGAGATACGGGTGCCTTTTCTTGACCAGGATTTTACAGAACTTTCTATGAAGATCAGTTCGAAAGTGAAAGCCGGCGGACGACTTCCCAAACAACTTTTAATTGATTCATTCAAAGATATTTTACCCGCCCCCATCTGGGACAGACCCAAAATGGGATTTGGTTTTCCTTTTAAGAAATGGCTTGCCAATGATGATTTTGTTAAGAATTTAATAAGCCCCGATAGTAAAAGTTACAAAAGCTTTGTGTCAGGAAATATGCACTGGTCGCAGTTCCTGTCGTTGGCATTAATAAAAAACAGGAATATACCCTTTCAGGAATCTCAGTCAATTCTATCTTCGGAAAAACAGAATGGTTCCTCAAAAACTGCAATCCTTCCTGAAAAAAAATGGTATGCACCAAAAAATAAAAATCATCCCGAACCAAAAAAAATAATGTTCCTTACCCTGCGTACGTTTTCGATCACAGGAGGTATCGAAAAAGTGAGTAAGGTAGCGGGAAAAGCCTTGTATGAGTTGTGTGAAGAGTCGGGGAGTGTACTGAGTGTTTGTTCTATGTATGATGAACAGAACGATGTGGATGAAAAATATTTTCCTGCAAAAAATTTTAAAGGATTCGGAATCAAAAGACTCCGGTTTACCCGTAAATGTGTTATAAGAGGTACTAAGAACGATGTCGTTATTTTAAGCCACATTAATCTCTTGCCCGTAGGATTCCTTATCAAACTATTTTCTCCCAAAACAAAACTTATTCTTATTGCTCATGGAATAGAGGCATGGGAGCCCTTCAAAGGCCTGAGGAAAAAGATGCTTTTTAAATGCGACCGTATCTTATCTGTGAGCAAATACACAAAAGATGTGGTAGTGCGCTTGAATGGATTTCCAGAAGAAAATATCAGTGTGCTTAATAATTGTTTAGATCCATTTCTGGAAGACCCGGTTCAAAAAGAAAAAGACCCTAAACTCCTGAAAAGATACCATCTGAACAACGAAGATAAAATACTGATGACGCTCACACGGCTTGCTGCACGCGAAAGATATAAAGGGTACGATATTGTGATTGAAAGTTTGAAAAAGTTGCATGAAACCAACGAGCATATAAAATATCTGATCGTAGGGAAGTATGATGAAGAAGAGAAATTGAGGCTGGATTCAATAATTTCAAAAGCGGGTTTGCAACAGGATGTGATCTTCACAGGGTTTGTGGATGATGAAGAACTGGCCGGTCATTTTAATATTGCCGACATTTATATTATGCCCAGCGAAAAAGAAGGTTTCGGTATAGTGTTTATAGAAGCCATGTATTATAACAAGCCTGTGATTGCAGGGAATAAAGACGGTTCTACCGATGCCCTTTTAAATGGAGATTTGGGATTACTTGTTAATCCTGAAAGTATCGAAGAAGTTACTGCGGCGATCAGGAAAGTAGCTGATTGCGAGAATCAATACTTACCCAACCGACAATTATTGATGGATCATTTTAGTTTCCCGGTATATAAAGAGAAATGGAGAGAAGTGTTGCAGGAGATATGATGGGGATACATCCGGATAGTTACAGGAACAATGAAGGAGGGAAAGGAGATTGGCTGTTAAATATGGAGGAAGAAATTAGTTGTTTTATTCGTCATTGCGATTTATTCTCCGTCATTGCGAGGCGCATGAAAACCGATTTGAATTGGGGGAAAGTCGCTGCGCCGAAGCAATCTGCTGTTATGGAAAGTAGAATTAAATACATTACTTAAATTCATTTCTTAACAAGAAGATTGCTTCCTCGCCATGAGATTAAGTAAAACGATGACTTCACCCTGGCTCCTCGCAATGACGTTCGCTTTGTCCGTCATTGCGATTTATTCTCCGTCATTGCGAGGCGCATGAATGGACCTTAGGATATTAGAGGCTTTATGCGCCGTGGCAATCTGCTGCTATGAAAAGAAGAAATTAATTGTGAAACTTAAATTCATTTCTTAACAAGCAGATTGCTTCGTCGCCATGAGTTCAAGTAAAATGACGACTTCAACCTGGCTCCTCGCAATGACGTTCGTTTTGTCCGTCATTGCGAGGGGCATGAAAAACGATTTGAATTGGGGGAAAGTCGCTGCGCCGAAGCAATCTGCTGTTATGGAAAGTAGAATTAATTGTAAAACTTAGATCCACTTTTTAATGAGGGGATTGCTTCCTCGCCATGAGATTAAGTAAAACGATGGCCGCGACCTGGCTCCTCGCAATGACGTACCATAAAGAGCAATCCGCTACTATGGAAAGAAGAATTAATTGTTTTGTCCGTCATTGCGAGGGGCATGAAAAACGATTTGAATTGGGGGAAAGTCGCTGCGCCGAAGCAATCTGCTACTATGGAAAGTAGAATTAAATACATTACTTAAATGCATTTCTTAATGAGTAGATTGCTCCCAAAGTGAACACGGGACCATGAGACTAAGTAAAACAACGACTTCAACCTGGCTCCTCGCAATGACGGAATGAATGGGCTCCTCGCAATGACGAACCAGATGGGCTCCTCGCAACGACGAAACGGAAGTGCCCCTAGCAATGAAGAGACAAATACCCTTCTCAAACCACCTACAATGATCCAGTTAATAACACCAACAACCAACCATTAAACCAACCATAATCAACCAATACCATACTCCCTCTCTGATGCCTGATACCTCCACCGAAGAGGATTGGGACATGATCATCCGGCCTAAGGGACGTCTCTTTGACCTGAAGCTAAAGGAAGTATGGAAATACCGCGACCTGCTGATGTTATTTGTAAAGCGTGATTTTACCGCGCAATACAAGCAAACCATCCTCGGCCCGTTATGGCATATCATACAGCCCATATTTACCACTTTAATGTTTTTGATAGTCTTCGGAAAAATTGCCAACATTCCTACCGATGGTGTACCTCCCATCTTATTTTATATGAGTGGCATCACCATCTGGAATTACTTTTCAGCATGCCTCAATAGTACCTCCAATACATTCGTAGCCAATGCAGGCATCTTCGGTAAAGTTTATTTTCCCCGACTGGTGATTCCATTATCAACCGTAGCTTCCAATCTTATTAAATTCGTAATACAGTTTTTATTACTTACAGCCGTTATTATTTTCTTTATAGTAGTAAAGGGCGTTCACTTCCATTTGGATATTTCCTTATTGATGATTCCTGTATTATTATTGATGATGGCCGCTATGGGATTGGGACTAGGTATTATTGTATCCTCCCTTACTACCAAATACCGTGACCTTACTATATTGATCAGCTTTGCCGTACAATTACTCATGTATGCTACCCCCGTGGCGTATCCGTTGTCATTTTTAAAAGGTAACCGATTCGCATCCTGGATACAATGGAACCCGCTGACCCCTATCATGGAAGCCTTTCGCTATGCCTTATTTCAACAGGGAAGTTTCAGTGTAGGAAGCCTGTTATATAGTACTGCGTTTATCATTATCGTATTATTTGCAGGTTTATTGATGTTCAGTAAAGTAGAGAGAACGTTTATGGATACGGTGTAGGGGCGAAACGCTTCAAGCGGTCTGAATCATACGGTTTAGGGTCGGAACGCTTCAAGCGGGCTGAACCGTGATTAAAGAGAGCAAATCGTTCAGGAGCAGGGGCGGAACGCTTCAAGCGGTCTGAACCGTGATTGGAGGGAGCAAATCGTCCAGGAGCAGGGGCGGAACGCTTCCAGCGGGCTGAACCATACGCTTTAGGTGCGGAACGCTTTAAGCAGGCTGAGCCATAATCGGAAAAAGTAAATCATTCAGGATCAGGGGCGGAACGCTTCCAGCGGTCTGAACCATAATCGAAGGAAGAAATTCATTAAGTCGCTTTTCCAACCTCCAACTAAGAACTAAAAACTAAAACAAAATAATATCCAACAGCTTCTTTCAAATACCTGTCCCAGCTTAATAATACCGAAGGCCGGGGCAACAAATCAGAAATAGAAAAAGTGGTATTTCCATCCATATAATTACAGGGAAAAACATCAACAGGAACGCCTGATTTTTTAAAAGTAAGTGCCGCCCGTGGAATATGATAGGCTGAAGAGATCAACAAATAGGGGGGTGGCAGATGAAGCGAATCCAGCAGCCGCTTTGAATTCATCGCATTATCTTTCGTATTGTTGGATTGATCTTCTGTAATAATAACAGAATCCGGAATTCCAAAAATAATGAGTTGAGATTTTACCCAGGCTGCTTCACGAAAACTCTTTTCGGTATCCTTTCCATTGCCGCCACTGATGAGAATGTTTTTTATTTTGCCCCGTTTATACAATTTCACCGCTTGTATAAACCGGTCGGCAGTAGCATTGAAATATCCATCACCATTTTTGTGAGGACTGGCAAAACCACCTGCAACGATACCACAAGAATAAACAGGTAAGGTAGTAACAGCCACTGGCGAGGGTTGCCATGCATTTGCAAAAAGATTCAACAGCCAGCGATCACCAAAAATAATGAACAGGCCAATCGCAAAAATGATGAAAGTTTTCTTTAGTTTCTTTTTGCGAAAAAAATAAGCGGCCATTATTAAAAGGATGATCCAGTTAAGGGGCGATAGGAAAATCGAAACAAGAAAAGAAGCCAGTTGGTGCATGAAGAGATTTTCAATAAAAATAATGAAAGAAAGGAAGACTGAGTGATACAAAGAAAAGGTCAGATACAAAATGACAAAATAGATAAGAAAATTATTTTAAACCTTATCCCCAATTGATTATTGTGAAACCCAATGGTGGCCTTGGTAACAGGATGCGGGTGATTAATTCTGCAATATGCCTTGCCAATAAAAATAATCATACTACTATCAGGGTTTTATGGAAAAAAGATTGGGGACTCAATGCTTCATTCACTGATATTTTTGAACCTGTTAATGAAATATCACTGATCGAAAATAAATTTCTGATGGCATATTATTTCTATTCCCGAAAATCGTTACCACTTGGGTATAAATATTATGATGATGAAGCGATATTGAATAAACGATTTGATGAAAATTATTGGGACAGTGATCATAACAAAGTAATTGTAAATGCCTGTTATGATTTTTATTATCCATCAATAGAAAATAATTTTTTCGGAATGTTCAAGCCTGTAAATAAGCTCCTTGAAAAAATTGATCTCATTACCCAAAACTTTTCAGACGACTGTGTGGGCGTTCATATACGCAGAGCGGATCATCAAATTGCAAAAGAAAAAAGTACTATTGAAGATTTTATTTCCCGGATGGATACTATTCTTAAAGAAAGCCCGGACTCAAAATTTTATCTGTCAACAGATGATCCGGTAACTGAATTGCAAATAGCTGAAAGATATGGAAACAAGATATTTTCGTTGAAAGACAGAAACCTCCATAGAAACGATCTCATTGGTATTGAAGATGCAGTCATAGATCTATTTTGTCTCAGCAGAACAAAACTGATTCTTGGATCCTATTTAAGTTCTTTTAGCGAGGTAGCATCAGCTATAGGAAAGATTCCGCTTGAAACCATACTCAAAAATAAACCCACCGTATAATTCAAAAATTATCCATGCTAATTGAAAAAGTAATCAGAAAAGTAAAAAGGGTTTTAACTAAAACCAAAATTTCTTCTGAAGATTTTCGTAAAGATTTTGATTTGTTTAATTCATTGGATACTCAAAAAAAACTGGCAAACCGGTGGAATGACATTCAACCTTGTTTATATGATAAAACATCTTTAACACCTTTTGATGCGCATTATATTTATCATCCTGCCTGGGCAGCACGGGTTATAAAAAAAATAAATCCTGAAAAGCATATTGACATTTCCTCCAGTCTTCATTTTTCTACAATGTTGTCGGCATTTATTCCTGTTGAATTTTACGATTACAGGCCTGCTAAATTGAATCTTTCTAACCTGGAATCAAAACAAGGTGATTTGAACCAATTACCTTTTCAGACTGAATCAGTAACTTCTATCTCCTGTATGCATACCATAGAGCATATTGGATTGGGAAGATATGGTGATAAAATAGATCCGGACGGAGATCTAAAAGCCATAGCCGAGTTACAACGTGTTGTAAAAAAAGGAGGTAATCTATTATTAGTCACTCCGCTGGGACGCCCGGAAATCAGGTTTAATGCCCATAGGATTTACAGCTTTGAGATGATCCATCATTTATTCAATGATTTTGAACTTAAGAATTTTTCATTTGTTGATGATTTAAATAATTATGTAGAAGATGCGAATCCTTCCATGGTTAAAAATTCTTCTTTTGGATGTGGATGTTTTTGGTATGTAAAAAAACAGGAAGTGTTTTCTTAAAATCAAGCGTTCCGCCCCTGCCTTTCCGCCTGGAGCGCTTTCTTCGGTTGCCTGTCCGATTGGCCTTCCTTCAGTTATGGTTCAGACCGCTTGAAGCGTTCCGCCCCTGCCTTTCCGGTCGGGGTGCTTTCTTCGGTTGCCTGGATGATCGGCCTCCTTCGGTTATGGTTCAGACCTCTTGAAGCGTTCCGCCCCTGCCTTTCCGGTCGGGGTGCTTTCTTCGGTTGCCTGAACGATTGGTCTCCCTCGATTATGGTTCAGACCTCTTGAAGCGTTCCGCCCTAAAAGAGAGAAGAGTCCTTATATACTTTAAATTAGTAAATTTATAATCCCTATAAATCCCTGCCGTCAGGCAAATCCTTAACAACATACATACATTATTAAATAAAATCAATCCCTGCCTTACTGCAGACAGGTTAGTGTAATCCGTGGCTAAAATCGTAATTAAAGTAGAAAATATTTCCAAACAATACCGACTCGGAAACGTAGGCCTGGGAACTATTGGTGCCGATCTTAACCGCTGGTACCAAACCACCTTACGTGGCAGGGAAGATCCCTATTTAAAAATTGGGGAAGAGAATGACCGTACTCAAAAAGGATCAAGCGACTATGTATGGGCATTGCGCGACATCAATTTTGACGTACAGCAGGGCGAAGTACTCGGTATCATTGGCCGCAATGGCGCAGGTAAATCAACCCTCTTAAAAATACTCAGCCGCACTACCACACCTACTACCGGGCAAATAAAAATAAAAGGTCGTGTAGCGAGTTTATTGGAAGTAGGTACCGGTTTTCATCCTGAACTTACAGGGCGTGAAAATATTTTCCTCAATGGTGCCATCCTCGGTATGACCAGGCAGGAAATCAAAAGCAAGTTTGATGAAATACTGGATTTTGCCGGAGTAGAAAGATATATTGATACACCGGTGAAAAGATATTCTTCCGGAATGTATGTACGCCTTGCCTTCGCCGTAGCAGCGCATCTGGAACCGGAAATTTTAATCGTAGATGAAGTGCTGGCAGTAGGCGATGCAGAATTTCAGAAAAAAGCATTGGGAAAAATGAAGGATGTGAGTGGAAAAGATGGGAGAACAGTATTGTTTGTGAGTCATAATATGACTTCAATAGAAACATTGTGTGAAAGTGCCATTCTACTCAGCCAGGGAGGAATTGAAAAAATGGGTGTTACCAAAGAGGTGATAAAAACATATTTGAATAAAACTTTAAACAATTCATTGAAAAGAGAATGGAGCTTTGGGAATCGTCCGGGAAGTGAATTTGTAAAAATAATAAAGGCTGAGATAATTCCGGAACTTTCAAAGGCTTCAGATATAATCACTGTAAATACTTCTTTTCTTTTTCGCTTTGCATTCGATGTTTTAAAGGATGGCCTTAATTTATCAATTGCAATAGAAATTCATAGCTTGAATGGTGAACATATTTTTACTTCAGGGTTTGCTAAATCGCGTACATTCAATAAAGGAATTTTCGAAACTACCTGTTATATTCCAGGTCCTTTTCTTAATATTGGCTCCTATACAACACATATTCAAATCGTAAAAGACAATCTAGAACTAATACATAGAGAGACGGATGTTTTAGTATTTGAAATTAATGATACAGCTCGATCATCCGGATACACCGGAAAATGGCCAGGAATTTTGAGGCCAAGTTTAAAATGGGAAATTGTAAACTAAATGATTAAAAAATCTATAAAGAGAGTAGTTGATAAATTAGGGTATTCTATTAATAAAAAGCCTGAAATAAATCAAACAAAAGAATCGGTTTCAAAAAGTAATCCTTTTATAGGCTTTGATTATGCAGAGGAAGGATTTAAAGCGGTTCAACTATCAAAAGAGTTTTCTATGTTAGCGCCAATAAATCTTTTTACACTTTACGAGCAAGCTGTTTATTGTGAGAAAAAAAATATTGAAGGAAGTTTTGTAGAATGTGGAGTTTGGAAAGGTGGTGCTATAGGTATTATGGCAAAAGCTAATCTTGATTTTGGAAAAACCAGAAGAGAAATTCATCTCTTTGATGCGTTCGATGATATATGTCCTCCTGATGCAAAGATAGACGGTGAAAAAGCGGTTAAGGATGCAAAAGAGATTATGGGTTTAGAAAATGAAAAAGAGATGAAAGGCCAACTTGATTCTGTTAAAGGAGCTTATGATAAACTAGGAGGACATGGCACTATTGAAATATGCAATAAATTATTAGTTGACATAATTAAATATCCGGTAACAAAAATTAATTACCACAAAGGTTGGTTTCAGGATACAATTCCTATAACAAAGAATACAATTACTGATATTGCAATATTGCGCTTGGATGGAGACTGGTATGATTCAATTAAAATCTGTCTTGAAAATTTATACGATAAAGTGACAAAAGGAGGGTTGGTAGTAATAGACGATTACGGATATTACGAAGGATGTACAAAAGCGGTTGATGATTTTTTGGAACGAAGAGGTGTCAAAACTTTTTTGAGTTATTCAAGAGTGGGTTGCAGATATTTTGTGAAATCGTGATTTAATTTAAAATTAGGTAAATAAATGCTATGATTAGAACTGATTTAAATTGGTCCACAATAATTGATAAATAAAAAATTTTAAGATTTATGAAAGAAGATTTTATTAAAGATTTCTGGGAAAGTCAGGCGAAAAAATATGGCGAATCTCCAGAAGCTTCATGGGGAGATAATTTCGCAATTGATCTCGAAGTAAATAATATTGGATCCTACATTTCGGATGGAAAGTCTGTTTTAGATGTTGGTTGCGCTAATGGGTTTGCTTTGCTCAGGCATGCGTTCAAAAACAAATTAATAAATAGCAAAGGGATAGACTTCGCAGAAAACATGATTGAGAAAGCAAAAGCGGCAGCAGCAAAGATGGGTGTTGATAATATTGATTTTTCTGTAGGTGATGTAAGAGCCTTAAATTTCAATGATAATCAATTTGATGTTGTATATACTACCAGGGTTTTAATAAACCTTCCTAATTGGAAGGAACAAATGGAAGGTATTAATGAATGTATCAGAGTCGCAAAACCTGGCGGAATAATAATATTTTCAGAAGCTTTCTGGGAGCCTCTTGTCAAATTAAATTCTCTCCGAACATTATTTGGCCTGAATAGCCTGGTAGAGCATGATTTCAACAGGTATATAAAAAAATCCAGACTTGATAATTTTCTTCATCAAAAGGATATCAGTTTTGAAATAAATGATTTCTCTTCTGTTTATTATTTGGGAAGCCGATTTATAAGAGAATTAGTTACAAATCCAGCCGACTATCCAGGTTACACAAATCCAATTAACGAAATATTTTACAAGATTGAAAAGGATTTTTCGGGAGGCGACGTAGGGATACAGCAAGCTTATATCCTTACAAAAAAATAAATTTTCATTATTATCTCGAATGAGATTTTCACTTTATGATTCCCTTCAACAGACCTTTCCTTACTGGCAAGGAAACCAAATACATCAGCGAAGCGGTTGAATCCGGTAAGATTTCAGGCAATGGAATTTTTACCAAAAAATGCCATGAATTTTTTCAAAAAAGATATGGCTTTAAAAAATGCCTGCTCACTACTTCCTGTACCGATGCTTTGGAGATGGCCGCTCTCTTATTGGATATTCATCCGGGCGATGAGGTAATTATCCCTTCTTATACTTTTGTAAGTACCGTAAACCCTTTCGTTTTACGGGGTGCCAAAATCGTCTTTGCAGATTCCACGCAAAGCAATCCCAACATTGATGCGGATAAACTGGAACCATTAATAACTCCAAAAACAAAAGCCATTGTAGTAGTTCATTATGCAGGTATCGCCTGTGATATGGATACCATTATGTCTATTGCCAATAAACACGGACTCTTTGTAGTGGAAGATGCCGCCCAGGCGATTGATAGTTTTTATACCGGGAAAGATGGCATTAAAAAACCATTGGGATCCATCGGGAACCTGGCGACTTTTTCATTTCATGAAACAAAGAATATCATTGCAGGCGAAGGAGGAATGCTGGTAATAAATGATGACCGGTTTATAAAACGTTCAGAGATTATTTGGGAAAAAGGCACCAACCGCTCTGCCTTCTTTAAAGGGGAAGTGGATAAATATGGATGGGTAGATATTGGAAGTTCCTTTTTGCCATCGGAGATCGTCTCTGCTTTTTTGTATGCACAATTAGAACACCTCGATGAGATTCAAACCAAACGGATTCAACTTTGGAATTTATATTATCAACTATTGAAACCATTGGCTGACAAAGGAAAAATTGGTCTGCCAGAAGTACCAGATTACGCAACCAATAATGGACATATTTTTTATATCCTTTTTCCGGATGGTGAAAAAAGAAAGAATTGTATCAATCATTTAAAAGAAAATGATATCCTTTCGGTATTTCATTATCTAAGCCTGCATACAAGCCCTTACTACCACGATAAACATGATGGAAGAGAACTCTTACAATCAGACCGGTATTCTGATACCTTATTACGCTTGCCAATGTATTTCGAATTAGAAATGGAAAACGTAAAAAAAATAAGTGATTTAATAAATGAATGTTGCCGGTACTAACATGAAGAAGAAAAAGATATTATGGGTGGTGTATGATTTTTATCAGGCAGGTGGCCAACGGTATGTTTACGAAATATGTAAAGCGCTCGATAAAGAAAAATTTGAAATAGATTTTCTTAAAGCAGCTTCAATAGGGCATGATAAAAATTGGCAAAATGAATATTATTACCGGCCTACTTTGGATTTAGGCTGCCATGTATTTTTATTAGGGGATATCATTAAAGAAAAAAAATTACCCGAAAGAGGGATCAGTAAGATGCTGGTAAAAACTAAAAGAGTCATAAATAAATTTTCATCTCCCAGAGAACAACAACCTTCTATTAAAAAAAAGGAACAGATAGAAACCTTTTTTTCGGGTTATGATCATATAAATTTTTCAGGACTCAATGTTTATAAAACTGTATGCCTTGGGTATAGTATCAACCCTAAAAATAGTTTCATTCATATCCTCACTGCAAGGTTCCAGGATAAAAAAAATATTTATGAAGGATTAGACAAAGAGAATAGTTATCATTTTATTTCTTCATTTCCCAACGAAACTTTAGCCTCCGAATTAGAAGGCTTTACGAATTACACACACACTTATTATCCACTTGCATTTGAAACGGCTCCTTATGATATAAAGAGAAAAGAAAAAAGTAATCAGCCATCTATCATAGCGGTATTTACAAGGCTAAGCAGCATGAAACCTTTGGATCCGTACTTCTACGCCCTTAAACTTTTATTGGAAAGAGGAGCGAATGTTGAGCTAAGGGTATATGGAGCCGGTGACCCCGAAGAGATTGGTTTACTACGGCAGTTGAATTATTTATATATTGCTGATAAGGTTACGTTCCCCGGCCATGTAGAATCTATTCCCGAATTACTCAAAACAGCAGGTATAGATTTACTTTGGTTTCAATCTAATAATCAGTTCCCGGCAGGTTATGCTGCGTTGGAAATTGCGATGAGTGGATTACCACAGATTTTCTGGGACTTTGCAGATATCGGGTTGAAAAACCCAATTAGTGAAATTTTTCCAAGCTTTACTTCGCTTACATCATTTGTTGAATACTCTGAAAAGTTATTAAAATCAACTGGCCTTCGAAAAAAATTGGGATTACAACAAAGAGAATATGTTCAACAAAATAATTCCAGCAGATCTCACATTCATATCCTTGAAGAATTATTTCATTAATGCCTGACGACAATTTTATATCAATCCCTTTTAGGTACGATAATCTTGACAGGTATCTTATTAGAACGGGAATTTTGAATGCCCTCAGGAATTCATTGCCACTTTTTAAAGGAAGACTGTTGGATATTGGGTGTGGCAAAATGCCTTATAAAGAGTTTATCCTGGCAAATTCATCCGTAGAAAAATACATAGGATTAGATATTGAAAATGCACTTGAATACGATAAATTAATAAGACCTGATTTTACATGGGATGGAATTAAAATGCCTTTTGAAAATGAAAGTTTTGAAACAGCTTTTGGTACAGAAGTATTAGAGCATTGTCCCAATCCGGAAATTATATTAAAGGAAGTAAACAGAATATTAAAATCCGGAGGTGTTTTCTTTTTCACAGTTCCTTTTTTATGGCCATTACATGAAGTGCCTCATGATGAATATCGTTATACACCTTTCTCTTTGAAAAGGATTTTGGGAGAAACAGGTTTTGAAAACATAGAAATCCGGGCAACCGGTGGCTGGCATGCATCCATGGCACAAATGATGGGGCTTTGGGTGAGAAGAGCACCGTTAGGAAAAAACAAAAGAAAATTATTCTCAGCCCTATTAAAACCTGTTATGAAATATTTAATAAAGAAAGACAGGACTTCTGAAGTTAATTTTAGCGAAAGCCAAATGATCACAGGATTATATGGAATTGCTTATAAGAAATGATCACGAAAACCCTTGCCATATTTTCCCCTTCACATAATTCCTATTCTGAAACATTTATACAGGCACATAAAAAATTGCCGTTTAATATAAAATATTATTATGATGGTGACATACCTGTCAAACTTGAAAATTCTTCCAACCTTTCGCAATTCAATCTTTGGCAGAAAGTAAAAATGAATTTGAATAAAAAATTTAATCTCCGGGAACATGCTCTTATTAATTCTTTAAAAGCAGAAAAAGTAGATTGTGTTTTGGCAGAATATGGGCCCACAGCTTGTGCTACCTTACGGGTGGTAAAGCATTTGAAAATTCCGATGGTCGTTCACTTTCATGGTTACGATGCCAGTATTAAATCTGTGTTGGCTGATTATAAAGAGCGATATAAAAAAGTATTTGCTTATGCAGGAGCTATAATAGTGGTTTCACAAAAAATGAGAGAAACGATTATAGATGCCGGTTGTCCGGCCGAAAAATTAATTATGTCAGTGTATGGCCCCGATCCCGACTTTTTTTATATGCAGCCTTCTTACAATACACAACAATTTTTAGCAGTAGGAAGATTCGTAGAGAAGAAAGCACCTGATCTTACCATTCTAGCTTTTAAAAGAGTATTGGATGTTTTTCCCGATGCAAATTTGGTGATGGTGGGGGAGGGAGAATTAATGCCTCGTTGCAAAAAGCTGGTAACCGATTTAGGAATTGATACACAGGTAGAATTTAAAGGAGTACAGACAACAAAAGAAATACGAATGCTGATGGAGGAATCCATCGCTTTTGTACAACATTCGGTGGTTGCGCAAAACGGTGATTCAGAAGGCACGCCGGTTGCTGTCTTAGAAGCCCAGGCAGCGGCATTGCCAGTCATAGCTACTTATCATGCCGGCATTCCGGAGGTGGTTATACATGATGAAACCGGGTTGTTGGTGAAAGAACATGATGTGGAGGCTATGGCGAAAAATATGCTTCGTGTTTTGCAGGAGAAGAATCTTTCCAAAAAATTAGGAGAAGCAGGAAGAGCCAGGGTCATGAAAAATTTTACACTTAAAAATCATTTGAATATTTTGGAATTGGCAATTTCTGAAGCCATGACTAAATAAAGAAACAATTGAATGTTATTCTCAATCCTGATAGCCAACTATAACAACGGGAAGTATTTCAAAGACTGTTATAATTCCATAATTAGCCAAACTTACGAAGATTGGGAAGCTATTATTGTGGATGACAGATCAACGGACAATTCTATTGAACTGATCACTTCAATAATAAAAGATGACTTTCGATTTAAGTTAATTACAAATGATGAAAACAAAGGCTGCGGTTTTACAAAACGGAGATGTGCTGAATTGGGCAACGGTGAAATTGCCGGTTTCTTAGATCCTGATGATACCATTACATCGGATGCTTTAGCGCAAATGATACAAGCGCATAAAAATCATCCCGAAGTTTGCCTCGTACATTCAAGTTTTTATTATTGCAATGAACTCCTTGAAAGAACTTCCGTTTTTGATAGAGCACAAAGCGTGGAGGTAAATAATAGATTCATTAACCAGCATGCAAGTGTGACTGCCTTCTCCACTTTTAAAATGACTTTTTATAATTTAACATCAGGAATTGATCCAACTTTCTTACGAGCAGTTGATCAGGATTTATATTTAAAACTTTCTGAAAAAGGCCCATTTCATTTTATAGACCGGCCATTGTACAATTATCGTATTCACAATAAGGGAATCTCTACTTCTAAAGTTGACCAGGCTTTCTACTGGTATTTAAAAGTGATCATGAGAGCAGAGGAAAGAAGAAAAGTAAATTTGGAGGATGAAGTTGCAGAGTTACTAAACAGAACCAATCCCCGAAACATAGAGATAAATTTGGCCAATCCAAGATACCTGATACTTGCCATGATGAAAGAATTCAAAAAGAAGCCAGGAAGATTTATAAAGAAATTGTTTTTAAACAGGTAATAAATAATATTTCCTCAAAAAATGAATCAAAAAATAAGTGTCATTATTCCTTGCTATAACCAGGGGCACTTTTTATCAGAAGCTGTATTGTCCGTATTAGCTCAAAATTACGGTAATTGGGAATGTATTATTGTAAACGATGGTTCACATGACAATACAGAAGAAATTTCTTTAGACTTTGCAAAGAAGGATAAAAGAATAATCTATATTAAAAAAGAAAACGGAGGACTAAGCTCTGCACGAAATTTAGGTATGGATCACACTAAAGGAGATTACATACAGTTCCTCGATTCAGATGATAAAATAGCTTCTACAAAGTTTACAACTTCTTTAAAAAAGAGTAGTAATGCAGATGTGATTATTTCTGATTTTGTAATGTTTAATGATACCGTTTCTAATATTATTTTGCCATTCAAGCTTTCAGAGGCCATTCTAAATTTTGAGAATATCCTAATGGGCTGGGATGTAGAATTTGTATTCCCCCCACATAGTGGCATTTTTAAAGCCAATCTCTTTAAAGGAATTCGCTTTGATGAGACTTTAAAGGCAAGAGAGGATTGGCTTATGTGGTTACAGATTTTTAAAAAAAATATAAATGCAGTTTTTATTGATGAACCACTTGCTTTATACCGGTCATCACCTAAAAGTATGTCCCAAAATAAACACTTAATGGACGAAAGTCTTGTGAGTGTTTATAAGATTGTTTATCCGCTACTTTCGCAAAATCAAAAGGATATGTTTTTTACAAAAGTGATGAATTCGTTTCAAAATATTTTGGAATCTTATTCTTACCAATTAACTAATATAAGACAATCTAAAAGTTATCGGATAGGAAATTTTGTTATTAAAAATTTAAATAAATTAAGATTATAAACAAATAACGACTAATAGCAGATTTCCTTTAATTAAATTTAGTTTTAAAAAGGTCTTTTGTTTTAGTAATTAGTAAAAAAGTTGAAAATTTCTGTCATCATACCAGTTAAAAACGGCGCACAAACTTTGGAAAAATGCCTGTCTTCAATTAGGAACCAGACCACTGGAAATACAGAAATTATTATTTTGGATTCTATGTCGGAGGATGGTAGCAGAGAAATCGCCACAAAATACAATGCAAAAATTGTTCAAATTGTTGAAGGTACATTCAATCATGGACTTACCAGGAATATAGGTACCCAACAGGCCACTGGAGATTTTTTATTTTATACCGTACAGGATGCGTGGATATCAGAAAATGATCTGTTGGAAAAAATGGCAAAGCATTTCGATGATGAAAAAGTAATGGGTGTCACAGGCCATCAGGCAGTACCGCATGAGAAAGATAAAAACCCCATGCTTTGGTATCACAGATTTAGTGAACCTAAAATGGTAATTCGGGAAGTACAAGATGTTCAACAATTTAAAAGATCTGCACAATCCATTCAACGATCTCTGATTGCCTGGGATGATGTGGTGGCGATGTACAGGAAATCTGCTTTAATAGAACAACCCTTTGTGGAAACTCAATTTGCAGAAGACTGGATATGGAGCCGGGATGCATTACTGAGAGGATGGAAATTAATGTATGATCCATCGCTCGTGGTGTATCACTATCATCATTCAGGTTATTCGTATGCATATAAAGTAGCGTATGCCGTTAACTATCATTTTTATAAATACTTCAACTTTAAACCAAATAATTCTGGTATGCTAATGCATCTGGTTAGGACTACTTACCAGTTACTAAAAAATCCCAATCTTACTATCAAAGAAAAATTGTATTGGATGTGTTACAATTATCGAACAACGTTTGGCACTATTAATTCCCGGATCAACTTTTTGTTTCATAAATATATGGGTGGAATTAAAAGCGTTGAAAAAAGATATCATAAAGTTTGTAAAATAATTCCGCAGGGAAATCACAAAGAGATTCGTTGAAAAAAGTACTACGTATAAATTACTGCGACTTCTGGGGAGATTTTAGTAAAGAAGAGAATATATTCACCAATCTTCTTAAGCCACATTATGAAATAGTTATTTCAGATAATCCGGATGTTCTGATCTATTCTTGTTATGGTTTTGAACATCTAAAACACAAGTGTCATAAAATATTTTACACCGGTGAAAACGTAAGGCCTGATTTTAAAGAATGTGATTTTTCCTTGAGTTTTGATTACGATGATTATGAGAATAGAAATCTAAGACTTCCTTTAGTAAGATGGCATCACGTAGAGCGGCTTTTTGAAAAAAAAGAATTTGAGAGTATTATTAAGACAAAAACCAAATTCTGCTGTATGGTTGTCAGCAATCCCAATGGGAAAGACCGCAATCTTTTTTTTGATAAACTGAATTCTTATAAGAAAGTAGATTCAGGAGGAAAATTTTCCAATAACATTGGCCATGTGGTTGAGGATAAAATAACCTTTTTACAGGATTACAAATTTGTCATGTCTTTCGAAAATTCCTGTTATCCGGGTTATACTACCGAAAAGATTATAGCACCCATGTTTAAGAATAGTTTACCGATCTACTGGGGCAACCCTAATATCGAAACAGATTTTAATCCAAAGAGTTTTATCAATGTACATGATTACAAATCGTTTGATGATGCAATAGAGGAAATTATCAGGGTGGATAAAGATGACGAAGCATTCCGGAAATATATTGAGCAACCATGGTTTACTCAAAACAAGATGCCGCAAGTTTTAGAGCTCGATTATTTATCAGCTAAATTATTTGAAGCGATGGAACTGTTATTGAAAATGAAACCAGTTTCGAGTATATATACTAACAGAATTTATCAGAAATTGCATAAACAAAAAAAGCGTATTCTTTCCCGGGTTTATGGGAAGCAGCACTGGTATTATTGATTTTTACGTCCATTTTAAAGCAACCAATTAGGAGTTAAATATTCCATTCATGAACTTATTCGAAAAATCAATTTTAAAAGCAAAATGAATAATAAACTTAAGAGTCTGAACTATCATTTTAGAAGAATCTTATTTGAGCAATTTGCAATACCAAAGGTCAGGAAAATGGATATTTCTAAAATGATTCTAAAAAAATATCTTCCTAAAAACCCCGTAACGATTGATTGTGGTGCACACAATGGAGCGGATTCAGAAAGGCTGTTCAAAGTTTTGGGTGGAACAATTCACTCCTTTGAGCCTGTTGATGATTTATACCTGAAACTAAAGAGAAGAGCCAGTGTGAACGAGGGAATGTTTTGTTATCAGATTGCACTAAGTGATACAAATGGAGAAAGTGAATTTTACATAAGCGAAGGCGAGTCGGATGGTTCAAGTTCTTTACTACCGCCTCTACTTCATTTAAAAGACCACCCCAGAACATTATTCCAAAAGAAAATAGTAGTTAAGACTAAAATGTTGGACACATAGGCATTAGAAAATAGTATTGATCATGTGGATTTATTGTGGCTCGATATGCAAGGATTTGAAATGAACATGTTAAAGGCCAGTAAAAATATTTTGAATACAGTTAAGTTAATTCATACTGAAGTTAGTACAAGAGAAACCTATAAAGGAGTAGCTCTTTATCAGGAATTCAGAACATTTCTTGAAAACAGAGGATTTGTCGTATTACTTGAAGCAATCCCCGAAGGTTGGGACATGGGGAATGTTTTATTTATTAGGAAATAATAGTTGACTTATGTCTTATTATACCTTCATTAAAAGATATTTTTAAAATGAATAAGGTAGCCTTAATCATTATTTATAACCATCAATACAATAGCAATATTGAAATTGTAGAAAAGATTTATAATAACAGATTTACTCATATTCATCATTTAGTACCTTTTTACAAGGGAGACAAAAGCAATGTTATCCCGGTATATGAAAGTTCCTATTACTTCCAGGGATATATAGTTCAGGGATTAAAATCATTTTATAAAGAGGAATATTCTCATTACTTTTTTATTGCGGATGATATGATATTAAATCCTGCAATCAATGAAAATAATTACCGGGAACATTTACAATTATCTGATCATTCGTGTTTTATTTCCAGGTTGTCAGCTATTGATGAAGCACAAAGATTCTGGTCAATGAATCTGCACGCAATAATGTATAATTCAAAAAGTCCGGGCGTTGAAGCAGAAACTCAACTTCCTACCTATAGTGAAGCACAGGATGCGCTTAAGAAATTCAATGTTATCAATAAACCTTTATCGTTTGAACATATCTGGCAAAAACCTCAAACACGTGGCGAATGGTTGAATAAAATAAAGAAAGATAAAAAATTCATAGCCAGGTATTTTAAAAATAAAGTAACCGGCAAAGGATATGATCTTTCTTATCCTTTAGTAAGAAGTTATTCAGACATATTTATTATTAGCTCAGATGCTATCAAACAATTTTGTCACTATGCAGGGGTATTCGCAGCTACCCGGTTATTTGTAGAATTGGCTATTCCCACAGCTTTGGTATTCTCAGCAAAAGAAATTAAAACAGAAAAAGATATTCAATTGAAAGGTATGGCCCTTTGGACAAAAGAAGATATTTCTCTTTTGGATGAATATGATTTTAATCTAAAAAAACTTCTTGATAATTTTCCCAAAGACAAGTTATATATACACCCGGTAAAACTCTCAAAATGGGTAACTGAAATATGAAGAAAAGTATTGTAATTACTTCTATTTTTTTGCCGACTCAGGCGGTTGTATCTTTTTCAGGAATGGAGGATTATACTGTAATTGTAGTGGGAGATAAGAAAACCCCGAGTAATTGGCTTCATCAAAATGTGCAATATATTTCTGTAGCCGACCAGGAGAAAATGGGATTTGACCTGGTACACGTGTTACCCTTTAATCATTATTGCCGGAAAATGTTAGGGTATTTGAAAGCGATTGATGATGGAGCAGATTGTATTATTGATACGGATGATGATAACATTCCAAAAGATAACTGGTGTTTTCCGGAATTTGAGAGTGAATTTGAATGTACAAGAGAAAATGAAGGCTTCATTAATGTGTATCAATTATTCACTGAAAAAAAGATATGGCCTAGAGGGCTACCGTTGAATTTAATATCCAAAGATTTTCAGCTAAATGATCATATAGAATCGTCTGCGATACGGGTGGGTATTTGGCAGGGATTAGCGGATGAAGATCCTGACGTAGATGCCATTTATCGTCTTACTGATGATACCCCTTGTTACTTCAATAAAAGAAATCCTGTTGTATTAAAGCAAGGAACTTTTAGTCCTTTTAATACGCAAAACACGATGATAAGAAAAGAGCTATTTGCATTGCTCTATTTACCTTGTTATGTTACCTTTCGCTTTACGGATATATTACGAGGATGGGTGGCCCAGCCAATTATGAGCCTTTATGGATATCATTTAGGTTTCACCGGTGCTACCGTTGTTCAAAAAAGAAATCCTCATGATTATATGAAAGATTTTATTTCAGAGATTCCCATGTATGAACAAGGTGAGAAAGTAATCAATCTGGTTTTAAAATCTATTTCTGCATCAAAAACTATTGAAGACAATCTATACAACGCCTATAAGTCATTATTAAAAGAAGGAATTGTTTGCGAAAAAGAAATGATAACATTAGAGTCCTGGTTGAAAGATTTTAAAAAAATCAGGCAATCATAAATAATATGGACAAAAGTGAAGGCCCCTTGGTAAGTGTCTTAATGACTTCGTATAATCGGGAGCAATATATTGCAGAAGCGATAGAAAGTGTACTTGCATCTACTTATACCAATTTTGAATTGATCATTGTAGATGATTGCAGTACTGATAAAACGGTAAGCATTGCAAAGAAATATGAAAGAATAGATGAGAGAGTAAAAGTCTATGTAAATCAAAAAAATTTAAGACAGTTTGGTAACCGGAACAAGGCAGCTAATTATGCAAATGGAAAGTTTCTAAAGTATTTTGATTCCGATGACGTAATGTATAGGGATTGTCTTGAGGTAATGGTGGATGCGTTTAAAAAAAATGAGAATGCAGGAGCCGTATCTCAAACGAATGATCCATTAGTGAATGAAAAACGGGAACCTTGCTTATACTCTCCCCAAGAAAGTTATTTAAATCATTTTTTTAGAGGCAATCCGATATTATTCTCTGGCCCAAGTGGATCTATGTTTAAAAAGGAAGTATTTCTTGAATTAGGTGGCTTTGACGAGAATATTGGAATTTTAGCAGATACCGTATTGATGCTTAAAATAGCAGCCAAATATCCTTTTGTTGGAGTCAGAAATAACCTGTTATATTGGAGAAGACATGATGAACAGGTTACCATTGGCCAGGCAGATTGGTTTGAAATGATAAAACAAAGATTTGAAATAAATAAGAACGCATTGAACTCGAAAGAATTTCCTCTTTCTAACGAACTAAAAAAAATAATTTCCCGAAATATAAAAAATGTATTGATTCGGCGAATCCTAATGCGACTCATAAAAAAGGGAAATTTTAGTGAGTTTTTTAAACTCGTTAAAATTTGTGATCTTAGATTGACGGATTTTATGCTTGCCATTATTAAAAATAAGAAGTTTACCAGTTTGCCTAATTAAATAAAATCATTTATTGAAAATAATCTTTTGCCTTCATCATTTTTTGCCTGACTTCGTTGGTGGCACGGAGATATATGTTTCAAATCTTGCGAAACAATTACAGCAAAATAACATAGAGGCTGTGGTACTTATCCCTAACCTGGGTATTGATAAAACAGAAGAATATATTCACGAAGGTATCAGGGTGATACGATATGCAGAAAACAGTATAGAGGACAGGGCCATGATCCTCGGTAAAAAAAAGCCGGATGGATTACAAGAATTTTCCGCCATTATAAAAAATGAGAATCCCGGCCTGGTACATTTTCACGAACTGGCTCCGGGACGGGGAATCAATCTGTTTCATGTGGAGGAAGTACATATCCTGAAAATACCACTTGTCATCACTTTTCATGTTCCTTTTTATACCTGTTTACGGGGTTCCCTTCTCTACAAGGGCCACACAAAATGCGATGGAAAGATCAACATCAAAAAGTGCACTGCATGTATGTACCAGCAAAAAAACATTACAGGAATAAAAGGTACGTTGCTGAATGAAGTAGCGATGGCATTATTTCACTTCCACATCAATCCCACCCGTTTGAATAGCAGCGTGGGAACAGCATTTGGGTTTCCATTTGTAATTGATAAAATGAGAAAAGATCTTTTGAGGCTTACGTTTTTGGCAGAAAAAATAGTAGTGATAGCAGATTGGTACCGTGAGGTTTTGAAAAGGAACCATGTGCCCAATGACAAAATGATCTATATAAAACAGGGATTGCCCAATGCAAAGGCAGCAAGCCATATATCTACTGAAATTACTTTGCCCATTCGGGTGGTGTATATCGGTCGTATCACACCTTTGAAAGGTCTTCATTTATTAATAGAAGCTGTATTACAATTGCCACCCGAAAAAATATTCCTCGATATTTATGGAAATGATACAGCGGACAATTATGTTTCGAGTTGGAAAGAAAAAACAAAAGACACTAAAAATATAAACTGGAAAGGCAAGGTTGCTTCTTCAGCAGTAATCGGAACTCTTTCAAATTATCATTTGCTTTGTATTCCTTCAGTTTTTGAAATGAGCCCGCTGGTGATTCAGGAAGCTTTTGCCGCCGGACTGCCGGTATTGGCTTCTGATGTATATGGTAATGCCGAACAAATAAAAGATGCTGAAAATGGATGGCTTTTCAGGCAAAATGATCCGGTTGATTTAAAATTCAAACTGGAAAATATTATCCGCAATCCAAATCTTATTGTAGAAGTAAAGAAGAATATACCTGCTGCCAATACTTTTGAAAAAGTGGGAACCGATCACATTGCATTGTATAGTTCGCTGCTCAATAATTATAAAAGGGATTGAAAATACTCTTCATAACTACCCATAACCTTGCTACCAATCCGCGACTCGTGAAAGAAGCAAAGCTGGCCATGAGCGAAGGGTATCAAGTGAGTGTACTGTGTTTTGAATTCAATAACTGGAGTAAGGCAATCAATGATAAAATAGTCGAAAGGCTAAAGTCAAATATAATGTACTATGGTATTCCCGGAAACAGGAAACCTTTCATGCCGTGGCTGTCGAGTAGCGGTATTCATTCCTTCGCCAAAGTATTGCTCAAACTCTTTCCAAAAAATAGTTGGTTGCTGGGAATGAGAAGTAATAAGCGAGCCTGGCTGTTGAGTAAAGAATTAAAAAAAATAAAAGAAACGTTCGATTTAGTGGTAGCACATAACCCCGGTAGTTTTTATCCTGCAATGAACTATGCACAAAAAAATAAAATTCCTTTTGGCATTGACCTCGAAGATTATCATCCGGGTGAAAATAGCCGGGATGAAATATCCCCAACCGATAGAGAATTGCAAAACGCGGTATTACCAAAGGCTTCTTATGTAAGTGCCGCGTCACCATTGATACTGGAATATGCACAAAAGGATAGTAACATTCCCCTAAAAAATGGAATCGTGGTATTAAATTATTTTCCTTCTGCAGAATTTATTAAACCCACCACAAAAGAAAATAAAAAACTAAAATTAGTCTGGTTCTCTCAACAGATATCTTTTAACCGTGGGCTGGAACAGTTGATCCCTGTAATAAAAGATATCCCGGATATTGAATTGCATCTCTTTGGTAATTGTGATGAAGGTTTTAAAAAGGAATGGCTTACCGGGCATGAGAATATATTGATTCATTCGGTATTGCCTCAACGAGAGCTGCATAAAAAACTTGCGGAATTTGATATGGGCCTTGCTCTGGAACCCGGCAAAGATTTAAATAATGAATTGGCTATTTCCAATAAAATACTGGCCTATTTTCAGGCAGGATTATACATTCTTGCATCGAATACTTTGGCGCAAAAACAATTCATTGATCAACATCCGGAACATGGAAGAATTTCGGAACTGGAAGCAAGAGAATTAGCAGAGACATTGAATGATTTATTAGATCAAAAAGAATACATACGCTCTAAGGCAATAGCCCGGTTTGAAAAAGCAAAAGTATTCTGCTGGGAAGAAGAATCAAAAAAACTTGCGGCAATTTGGGATTCTAATTAGTGTAGAAGGTAGCTACAAAGAGCCTGAGAACTATTTTTAAAGGAGTCTCTATGATTTGTCTCTCAGGAATCAAGATAGATTTCTACCTTAAAACTTGCTTTTTTCTTTTTCGATTCGTGGGGCACGAAAGGGAGCAGAAAGATTGATAAATATTGAAAGTGGAATTTGTAAAAACATATACTGATTTTAAGTATGGCCAATCACCAAAATTAAAAGTACGTATTATCATCAGGGATCTATACCTGCTATATAAATCTCAAATGATGACTTTTGATAAACCTGGTAATTGGGTTAGTTTTCCTTATTATCATCACGTATTTGATGATGAAAAATCAGGATTTGAAAAACAATTGAGGTACTTGAAAAACTTCGGTGACTTTATTTCCATTACAGATGCCGTCAGTTTACTCTCGGGTGTAAATAAAATAAATGGAAAATATTTCTGTGTAAGTTTTGATGATGGTTACCAATGTCTATATGACAATATGATGCCAATTAGCACCGCATTGGATATACCGGTTATTATCTATTTACCTACTGATTATATAGGATTAAAACCTGAAAAGGAAGCCGATTTTAAAATGATAAAGAATAACCTGCCACAAAATCCAAAGTTATTATCATTCTTGGATTGGGAAGAATGTAATAAGATGGCATCTTATAATATATCTTTTGGTTCGCACACGAAGTCTCATACCAATTTGTGGGACTTAGATGATATAGAACTTCGGGACGAATTACTTTGTTCAAAAAGAATTATTGAAGAAAGGTTACACAAGGAATGTCTGGATTTTGCCTGTCCATGGGGTGTTATTGATAAAAATTTCGACCCTGTCATAACAACTCCGTTAGCAAAAGAATTAGGTTACAGATCATTTGCCACTACGAACAGGGGAAGAAATTTTTCTGAATCAGATTTATTTCAAATAAAAAGAGATCATTTATTAGCAAATTGGCCCAATGCCCAATTAAAATATTTTTTTGGGAATTAAAATCCATCAGTTATCAACCCGAGTATCACTATAAAACCCTTTGAAGAATGGATGAATCCCCAGGTTGTAAGGATGTTTAACGAATTCTATGGAACTCCTGAAAAAGAAGTATTATCTGTTCAAAATAAATTTTACAGGCATTTTTTTCAGGAAACAAAAGCAATAAAAATTGTTGCGGTGATAGATGACAAGGTTGTGGGTTTTACTTCTTTTGCTTATTGGCCCTATAAAAGAAATAGCGTTATATACAATTCATACCAGGTGGGAAATGCGATGATACATCCTGATTATAGAGGCAAAGGAATTTTTCCGAGGCTTTTAAAATATATTGATGATCATAACCAAAATTTAGGAGTTGATTTCCTGTTTGCCTTTCCACACATAACTGCCTCTTATCCAAGTTTTATACGGTCAGCTTACATTAATCCATTTGATTTGGTATGGGGTATTAAAATTATTAATCCTTTTGCATTTCTTTGTAATTATAAAAATATTCTGAAAAAATTTTCTTCGTCACCTGCTGAGGTTGAGGAAAAGGAATCTTTATTTTACAGACTTGAAAGAACCAAAGAGTTTGATGACTGGTTTTTCAATTCAAGAAGCGAAGACAATTACGCTTATTTCAACTTTACCGATGGAGTAAATAAAGTTACTTTTTATTTAAAATCAAATAGAAGGGGTAAATGGATTAACGAATTAATAATTGGTGATATCAGAATGAACAATGACAATTCTATTGTACTTGAAAAGGCATTCAGCACTTTTTTTACAATGGTAAAAAAGTCTATGTCTGTTTCTATAATTTCAATTGCATACAATGAACATCTCAAAAATTATAGAAATTCCATCATTAGTAGGAAGTTTCGAAAGATAAAGCCAATCATACATTTTGTGTACAGGAATTATTTGACAGAAATAGATCTTTCAAATGGTGCTGATTGGGAATTGTACAGAGGAGACTTGGACACCTGGTAAATCCTTTGAAAAAGATACTTATCATATCACCACATTTTTCTCTATTTAATCTCACGGGTGTGCACCGGCCAATGTTATTTGCACAGCATCTGCCCACCTTAGGATGGAACCCGTGATACTCTATTGTGTATGAAGATTTTTATGAAGAAACGCCTGATTGGAATTTGGTTAAATTACTTCCTGAAAATTGAAGGGTTCAAAAAGTCACAGGTCGGGGCGCTCCAAGCGACCTGAAAGATGGTGATTGAAAGCCTACGCAAAATGATTCAGGCCGCGCAAGCGTTCCGCCCCGGCAACACACTCCACACAATGGTTCAGACCGCGGAAAGTGTTCGGAGCCTGCAACACAGGTCGGAGTGCTCTAAGCAACCTGAATGATGGTGATTGAAAGCCAACGCGCAATGGTTCAGACCGCGCAAGCGTTCCGCCCCTGCTAACACACACGCGCAATGGTTCATATCTCGGAAAACGTTCCGCCCCTGCTAACACACACGCGCAATGGTTCATATCTGGGAAAGCGTTCCGTCCCTGCTAACAGACACCTCACATGGTTCAGACCGCGGAAAGCGTTCTGCCCCTGCTAACACACCCCGCAAATGGTACCGAATGCGTAAGCGTTCGGTACCTGCAAACTCAAATTTTATGTTCTTCACACCCGATAATCAGTACCATATTTACAATAGAGGAAACAACAGGATTCCCATTTTCTATAAAGATGACAATTATCTCTTCTTTTTAGAAAAAATACAAACTCAGTTAAAGCCCTATTGTGACATACTCTGCTGGTGTTTAATGCCCAACCATTTTCATTTAATTATTAATGCAAATGAAATTTCATGTAAAGAGCGTAGTGCATTTGGAGGCAAACCTATCCAGGAATTAACCTATCGGATTAGCATCTTATTAAGTTCATACACACAAGCAATCAATAAACAGAATAATACAACCGGTTCTTTATTTCAACAAAAAACAAAAGCAAAAAACCTCGATACTAAAACTCATTATAGGCAAAGTAGCTACCTCATTAATGCAATTCATTATGTTCATCAAAATCCATGGAAGGCAGGTTTAGTGAAGAAAATAGAGGAATGGCCTTATTCTTCTTTCCCGGATTATGGTGGTTTCAGGGATGGCACACTTTGTAATAAGCATTTGATGCTGGCATTAACAGGTTATGATCTTAATAATTTTAACAGTGATAGTTATAATGTGATTGAAGGGTATAGTGACAAGGATCTTTTGTGAGGAAGAGCGGAGGTTAAATACTTGCAGAGTCCCCAACCGTAATTAGGAAATCAATATTGGGAGTAGGGGCGGAACGCTTTCCGCGGTCTGAACCGTAGCCGAAAATAGGAATAGGGGCGGAACGCTTTCCGCGGTCTGAACCGTAGCCCAAAAATCCGTCAGGCATTTTAAAGAGTTACGGTTAATTCCATAAATCGTTCAGGCCGCTTGGAGCGTCCCGACCGGCTTATAAGTTCCCTTAATCGCTCAGTTCTATTTAAGGGCATCAACCGTAATTAGGAAATCAACAATGGGAGTAGGGGCGGAACGCTTTCCGCGGTCTGAACCGTAGCTACAAAATCAGTCAGCCCTTTTTAAAGAGTTACGTTTAATTTCCGTAAATCGTTCAGGCCGCTTGGAGCGTCCCGACCGGCTTATAAGTTCCCTTAACCGCTCAGGTATTTATGTGCGCTCTAAAAATAATTAGGAAATCACCAATGGGAATAGGGGCGGAACGCTTACGCGGTCTGAACCGTAGCCACCAATGGGAATAGGGACGGAACACTTGTGCGGTCTGAACCGTAACCACAAAAATCAGTCAGGCATTTTAAAGAGCTCCCTTAATCGTTCAGGCCGCTTGGAGCGTCCCGACCGGCTTATAAGTTCCCTTAATCGCTCAGTTCTATTTAAGCGCATCAATCGTAATTAGCAAATCATATAGGGAATAGGGGCGGAACGCTTTCCGCGGTCTGAACCGTAGTCAATGGGAGTAGGGGCGGAACGCTTGCGCGGTCTGAACCGTATTCACTAAATCGTTCAGGCCTTTTTGAAGAGATACGTTTAATTTCCTTAAATCGTTCAGGCCGCTTGGAGCGTCCCGACCGGCTTATAATTTTCCTTAATCGCTCAGTTCTATTTAAGCGTATCAACCGTAATTAGGGAATCATTAATGGGAGTAGGGGCGTAACGCTTGAACCGTGGCTACAAAATCGTTCAGGCATTTTAAAGAGCTCCCTTAAATCGTTCAGGCCGCTTAGAGCGTCCCGCCCGGCTTATAAGTTCCCTTAATCGCTCAGTTCTATTTAAGGGCATCAACCGTAATTAGGAAATCATATTGGGAGTAGAGGCGGAACGCTTTCCGCGGTCTGAACCGAAGCCAATGGGAGGAGGGGCGGAACGCTTTCCGCGGTCTGAACCGTAGTCCAAAAATCCGTCAAGCATTTTTAAAGAGCTACGGCTAATTTCCCTAAATCGTTCAGGCCGCTTGGAGCGTCCCGACCGGCTTATAAGTTCCCTTAATCGCTCAGTTCAATTTAAGTGCATCAACCGTAATTAGGAAATCACATAGGGAGTAGGGGCGGAACGCTTTTAGCGGTCTGAACCGTAGTCACAAAACCGTTCAGGCATTTTTGAAGAGATAAGCTTAATTTCCTTAAATCGTTCAGGCCGCTTAGAGCGTCCCGACCGGCCTATAATTTCCCTAAATCGTTCAGGCCGCTTGGAGCGTCCCGACCGGCTTATAAGTTCCCTTAATCGCTCAGTTCTTTATGTGCGCCCAACCGACATAGAAAAATCAATTGAAAAAAATACTCATCATAGCACCACATTTTCCTCCATCTAATCTCGCAGGTGTGCACCGCCCAAGATTATTTGCCCAGCATCTGCCCGCTTTCGGTTGGGAACCGATCATCCTTACGGTTCATGAAGATTTTTATGAAGAAGCGCCGGATTGGAATTTGGTTAAATTACTTCCTGAAAATTTAAGGATCGAAAAAGTAAGCGCATTTAAAATAACCAAACCCCGGTTAATAGGAGACATTGGATTAAGAGCGTTCTTTCAATTATATAGGAAGGGAAAGGAATTAATCAAAAAAGAAAAAATTGATTTTATCTACATTTCCATTCCTTCTTTTTATACTGCCTTACTCGGCCGTTGGCTGCATAGCAGTACCGGCACACCTTATGGTATTGATTACATAGATCCTTGGGTACATGAATTCCCTGGGAGTAAAAAATTATTTTCACGGCATTGGTTTAGCAAACAAATGGCGGTCTTTTTGGAACCGATTGCTATAAAAAAGGCCAGCCTCATTACCGGTGTCGCAGAAGGGTATTATCATACGGTTTTAGAAAGAAATCCACATTTAAAAACACAAGCCGTATGTGGTAATATGCCTTATGGTGGTGAACAAAAAGATCATGAACTCTTACACCAACTGGATTTGAAACCCTATCTTTTTGAAAAGAAGCCTGGGAAAATTCAACTGGTATATGCGGGAGCGATGTTGCCCAAGGCCTATCTGCCGCTGGAAGCTATTTTCAAAAGCATTCAATCGCATCCTGAAGTTTTTAAGGAGGTGGAATTTCATTTTATTGGCACGGGTAAAACACCCAATGATCCGCTGGGATATAATATAAAACCACTAGCCAAAAAATACGGTATCTGGCAAACTAACATATATGAATACCCGAAAAGGATTCCTTATTTAGATGTACTGATCCATTTGGAACAGGCGGATGGGATTTTTATTTTGGGAAGTACCGAATCGCATTACACTCCATCAAAGTCATACCAGGCCGTACTTTCAGGGAAACCTGTTATGGCGGTATTGCATGAGGAGAGTACAGCAGTCAAAGTATTGGAAAAGTCGGGAGCAGCCAGGGTTTTAACTTTTAAGGGAAAAGATGACCTGGAGTCTATTTATAAAAATATCCCTGCCTTAACAAACACCTATCTTGAATGGTTGAAAGTCTTTAATGTTTCGATTATCAACAAAGAAATTTTTCGGGAATACTCTGCTGAATCTGCGACCAGAAAATTGGTGGATTTATTAAACAGATCGAAGGAAAATATAAAATGACTTTTTAACAAGAAATAATATTTAAAATTGCCAGCAAAGCACAACATATTTAGAGATTTTATCGTGTATTCAATCGCATCATTCACTGGTCTGTGGAAAACAAATAAAATAACCAACTACTTCAAAGAGTTATCTCAATTTTCGAGGTGGTATCGTTTTAGAAACTCTGAGGAAGGAACATTACATTTTCAAATTCCATGGCTGGTCTTTGGAAGTATTGATTTTTTAGATAAATGGTTAAAACCCAGTATGACTATTTTCGAATATGGCTCGGGTGGCTCAACTTTATACTTTGCCAAACGGGTATCTAAAATCTTTTCCATTGAGCATGATCCGGAATGGTTTGCGATAACAAAACAAGCCATCAATAAAGCTGGGATAACGAATGTTGCTTATCAATTGATTCAGCCGGAAGAAGATGCAGATTATAGTAAAAAAAATTATTTAATAAAAGAAGATTGCCTTTCAGTAAGAAAAGAATTCGCAGGCAAAAATTTTACTAAATATGTGAAATCAATAAATCAATTAGATAATAATAGTATTGATTTAGTCGTAGTAGATGGAAGAGCCCGCCAATCGTGTATTGCTTTTTCTATCCCAAAAATTAAAAAAGATGGGATTTTGCTTTTGGATAATGCGGAACGTAATTATTATTTAATACCCAATCCAGAATTAAATGATCACTTAAAATGGAAACGTCTTGATTATATCGGACATTTCCCTTTTGCACCGGCATCAATATTAAATAGAACTTCCATTTTTATAAAACTTTATTAGAGGTATTTTTAAATATTCATGATCGCTTTTATCCTTCCGTTAAAACCAAAACTTCAATCCAACAACTGGCAAAAGGATTGTGTTTTATTGGAAGCTACCATCCGTTCTTTATTAAACCAGGAAGAAGGGAGTTACAAGATCTTTGTTGTCTTTTCTGATGATCCGCAAATCAATATTTCATCTGACAGATTAAGTTTCATTCAATTTCCATTTCCTTTTATGAACACATCAGAAATAAATGAGGCAAAAAATATTTTACCTTATTTTGGAAATGATACTGTTATGCTGGAAAGAAGATGGGATAAAAGCAGGAAAATCTTTTATGGTTGCAAGATGGCTAAAGAAGCGGGTTGTACTTACCTGATGTCTGTTGACGCTGATGACCTGGTATCCAATAAATTGACAAAATATATAGAACAACGGCTAAAAGAAAAAGAGTTGCCTGGATTTTATATTGACAAAGGATTTTTATACAATTATGGCAATAAGAGAATGATAAGAATAGAAAAGGATATGCAGAATTTTAATGGCTCTACCCATATTATCAAATCGGATTTTGTTTTGATCCCTGATTTTGAGAATGGAAAATGGATGGATTATAATTTATTTACCAGCCATGGCTGGATCAGGCAAAGGCTTAAGGATACGCATGGAATAGAACTGGAAGCCATTCCTTTCCCAGCCATAATCTATGTGGCCCATGGTGGTAATATTTCCAATGTGAGCCGGTTAAATTTCATGGAAAAGCTAAAACATTTTATCAAATTAATCCTTCGAAGCCGCAAAGTGGATGAAACTATAAAAAAGGAATTCTCAATATCTATATGAAGCGGCTTGCTATTATCACCACGCATCCTGTTCAATACAGTGCCCCCATGTTTGCCCTGCTAACAGAAAGAAGGAAAGTGCAGGTTAAAGTATTTTATACCTGGGGCGAATCAGTGTTACAAGATAAATATGACCCCGGATTTGATAAAACCATTTCATGGGATATCCCTTTGCTGGAGGGTTATGATTATTGCTTTGTAAAAAATAAGGCCACTGACCCCGGCTCTCATCATTTTAAAGGCATTGATAATCCTTCTTTATTAAGAGAGATAGAAGAATGGAAAGCGGATGCTGTTTTAATTTACGGATGGTCTTTTAAAAGCCATTTGAAAGCCATGCGATATTTTCATGGAAGGATTCCGGTTTTTTTCAGAGGTGATTCTACGATCTTACATAAAGAAAACAATTTTCAATCATTAATAAGAAAATATTTTTTACGGTGGGTTTACTGTCATGTTGACAAGGTATTCTATGTAGGAACTAATAATAAATGGTATTTTAAGCAGCATGGTCTTAAAGAAAAAGATCTTTTGTTTGTGCCCCATGCAGTAGACAATGAAAGATTTGTTGATGAAGTAGGTATTTTTCAACTGCAGGCAGATGAATGGCGTACAAAATCAGGTATCAATCCGGATGATTTCACCATTGTGTATGCCGGTAAACTGGAACCGATAAAAAACCTGAAATGGCTTATTGAAACTATAAAAGGAATGGATCCAATCGTTTCAATTACCTTAATATTGGTCGGTAATGGCCCTTTAGAAAAAGGCTTGAAACAAATGGTACAAAATGACAAACGGTTTCTGTTTATTGATTTTCAAAACCAACAAAAGATGCCGGTTGTTTATAGATTAGGACAAGTATTTATCTTGTGTTCTCATAGTGAAACGTGGGGGCTTTCTATTAATGAAGCGATGGCATCAGGGCGGGCAATTCTTATAAATGAAAACTGTGGTTGTGCAACAGACCTGGTGCAAAATGACGTTAACGGATATGTATATTCAAGTTCGGATAAAAATAGTCTTATAAAATATATAAAGCAATTGGCTGCCGATAGAAAACTGGTAGAAAATATGGGCAAAGAATCGGAGAAGATCATATCGGGTTGGAATTTTACGGAAGTTTGCAAAGCAATAGAAACAGCCATAGAATCAATATGAAATTAAAATTATTTTGAGAACTCTATTTCCATCTAATTACAACTGGGGAGTATTCATATTAGCCGGACTGATCATCAGGTTGGTATTTGTTGATATGAGCTGGTGGTCTTTTTTTGCAATTATGATATCTCTATATCAGTTCAGTCTTTTATTTAAAAGTATTGGACATATAATACCAACCAGGCATTTGCTGGGAAGTTTTATGTGTTTACAATTTTTTATTGGCTCTTCCTTTGCCTACAGTGGCTTAGATAAATATCAATATTTCAAATACAGAATGAAGATACCCGAGGCTGACTATTTTTCGTATGCTTTCCCGGCGGTTATATTATTCATTATTGGTTTACATATTATGGCCGGGAATTATAAAGGTGAAGTAGTGGATAAAAAAAGTATTGAATTATTTGTAAAGAAGAATCCTGGCCTTCCTTATGCTTTTATAATTGTGGGATTTTTATCGAGTGTTGTTTCAGGTTCATTTGGATCAGAATTATCTTTTGTGTTTTATCTTCTGGGATCCTTTAAATTTATAGGTTTGTTTTTGTTAATAATTGGAGGTAAGCAGTTAAAAGTATTGCCTTTAGTTATTGTTATAGGTTCTATTTTTGGTTCTTCCCTGGTATCTGCCATGTTTCATGATTTGCTAACCTGGATCATTTTTACTGCAGCAGTTTTTGGTATTAAGTATAAATTCAGTTTTAAAATCAAGCTAATTGGAATGGCCTCTTTTATTTTTTTAGCCATGACCATCCAGGTTTTAAAAGGGGCTTACAGGGAAGCAAAAGGAAATACCAATATCGGAGCAGGAGCAGAGACTTTTGCCAATTTATATGAAGAGCAGAGTGAACAGGGAGGGATCTTGAATTTTAAAAGTTTAGCAGTTTCCAACGTACGTATCAACCAGGGCTTTATCATTACTAATATTATGCAGCAGGTTCCACTGAGAGAGCCTTTTGCACGTGGTGCGGAGATGAACCAGATACTTGAAGCGGCATTTATGCCGCGGATATTAGCTCCTAACAAACTCAGGGCCGGGGATCGCACTATCTTTATGAAATATTCCGGTATTCCTGTTCAACCGGGTACTTCCATGGGTCTAAGTTCTTTGGGAGATGCCTACGTTAATTACGGTATTTTTGGTGGGGTTATTTTTATGTTTATCCTGGGTTTTGTTTATAGTGAGGTACTCAAAGTTTTTCAAAAGCAGAGTTTTACCTATCCCGTACTCATTTTGTTTGTACCATTAGTCTTTTATTATCCCATACGGCCCGATTGTGAATTGCAAACTATTCTGGGGCATCTGGTAAAATCATGTTTTTTGATTTTTGTAATGATACAAGTGTGGAAAGTGAAATTCATGGTGAGGAGAGGAGAAAGTAGTCTCTCTAAAGCAGGCAATTCCGGCACCATTGCTTCAAGGTAAAGTAAAGCCAATTTCCATGGCAGCAGATTGCTCTTCTCGGTACGTCATTGCAAGGGGCCCATCTGTTTCGTCATTGCGAGGAGCCAAGTTGATATCGTCATTTTACTTAATCTCATGGCGACGAAGCAATCTACTTGTTAAGAAATCGATTTAAGTCATACAATTAATTTCTTTTTTCATAGTAGCAGATTGCTCTTCTCGGTACGTCATTGCGAGGAGCCAGGTTGAAGACGTCGTTTTACTTGAACTCATGGCGACGAAGCAATCCCCTCATCAAGAAATAGATGTAAGTTTCACAATGAATTTCTTCTTTCCATAGTAGCAGATTGCCACGGCGCATAAAGCCTCTTAGATCCTAAGGTTCATTCATGCGCCTCGCAATGACGGAGAATAAAATCGCAATGACGGACGAAACGAACGTCATTGCGAGGAGCCAGGTTGAAGCCATCATTTTACTTAATCTCATGGCGACGAAGCAATCTCCTCATTAAGAAATAGATGTAAGTTTCACAATGAATTTCTTCTTTCCATAGCAGCAGATTGCTCTTCTCATTCCGTCATTGCGAGGAGCCAGGTTGAAGCCGTTGTTTTACTTAATCTTGTGGCGACAAAGCAATCTGCTTATTAAGAAATGGATGTAAGTCATACAATGAATTTCTTCTTTTCATAGTAGCAGATTGCCACGGCGCATAAAGCCTCTTAAATCCTAAGGTTCATTCATGCGCCTCGCAATGACGGAGAATAAAATCGCCCATTCATTCCGTCATTGCGAGGAGCCAGGTTGAAGACGTCGTTTTACTTGAACTCATGGCGACGAAGCAATCTCCTCATTAAGAAATAGATGTAAGTTTCACAATTAATTTCTTCTTTCCATAGTAGCAGATTGCCACGGCGCATAAAGCCTCTTAGATCCTAAGGTTCATTCACGCGCCTCGCAATGACGGACAAAACGAGCGTCATTGCGAATCGCCCATCCGTTTCGTCATTGCGAATCGTCTTACCCGATTTATATTATTTCACAGAAATTTCTCAGGCGATGTGGCAATCTCCTCATTAAAAACAAGATTTAAGTCATACAATTAATTTCTTCTTTCCATAGTAGCAGATTGCTCCCGAAGTGAATCCGGGACAGCGACTTTCCCCCAATTCAAATCTGTTTTCATGCGCCTCACAATGACGGATAATAAATCGCAATGACGGATAACAAATCACAACGACGGAAAAAACAAATCTTCACACCTCTCCCAATAACAAACAACACCTCACAATAGCACCTGAAAAATAATGACAAAAATTTTCATCACCATACCCTGGTTTGTACCCGCTTTCCGGGCGGGTGGCCCCATACAATCTGTAGCCAACCTGGTAAAGGAATTTAGCGAAGGGGTGGAGTACTCCATCTTTTGCGGCGATACCGACCTTAATGGAGCACAATTGGAAAACATTGAAACCAATCAATGGGTCCCGTTCAATGACCATACCAAAGTGTGGTATGCTACCCCTGAAAGAATCAGTGATGCGCTGGTAACTCTGGTAGAGAAACAAAAGCCGGATATACTTTTCATTATCGGTGTCTTCTCCTGGCATTTTAACATCGTGCCCATGATGTTTTGTAAAGGAATGAAAAAAATTATTTCCACCAGAGGAATGTTGCATCCCGGCGCACTCTCACAAAAAAGATGGAAAAAGAAAGCCTATTTAAAGATTTTTAAATTATTGGAATTTCATTACAAAGTTCAGTTTCATGCTACCGATGAAGAGGAAAAGAATTATATAAAAAACTATCTTGGTAAACCTGCACGGATATTCATTGCAGGGAATTTTCCTAACAAAATAGCGCCCTTGCCTATCCCGGGTAAGGAACCGGGAAAATTAAAAATGATTAGTGTAGCGATCATCAGCCCCATGAAAAATATTTTAGAAGTGCTGGAGGCCCTGTCAATAGTGAAAGGAGAGATTGATTACAACCTTTATGGCCCCGTGAAAGAAGAAGCCTATTGGGATTTGTGTAAAGAGAAAATAAAATCCCTTCCTGAAAATATTACGGTTACGTATCACGGAGAGATCAAGCCGGAAAGGGTAAAGGAGGTTTTGCAGGATTCTCATGTATTCATTTTACCGAGTAAAAGTGAAAACTTTGGTCATGCTATTTTTGAAGCATTATCTGCGGGCAGGCCGGTAATCACGAGTAGCCATACCCCGTGGAATAGCCTTCAAGAATCCAATGCAGGATTGAATGTCATGGTTTGTAATGCTCCTTCTTTGTCGGAAGCCATTGACTTTTTTACATCAATGGATGAAGAAGAAATGGAGAGATGGAGCCGTGGAGCACATGATTATTCTGAAAGAGCAGTGGATACGATGGAGTTGAGGAAGGAATATAGGGATATGTTTTTTTAGTAGTATTGCCTTCAAGGGTGTTTTTCGTTGGCAGTATGAGGCGGGTAAGGCTGACATCATGATACAAATATGTTATTAATAAATCTTTTTAAATAAAACCTATCAAACCAATTTTCAAAAATAAGAACCCATTACTCATCTACCTCCTGAAATTCGCAGCTATCTTTTGTTTCTGTTATTTCGGGACGCTGGCGATGATAGGGCTTGCTGCACCAGGAGGCTATTACGTTCCCTTTGTAGATCATTATCTCGATTATGTAAGCTGGATCAAAATATCGCTCATGAAAGCTACCGGATTCATTTTGTCTATCTTTCAAATTCCTACACAAACAGAACCAGGGTACCTGGTCCGGTTTACCGGAGGTCGCGGGGTTATCATAGCGATGGATTGCGTAGGGTACGGAGTATATAGTTTCTGGATCGCTTTTGTAGCCGCCAATCGCGGAGTTTTTTGGAAAAAAATAAAATGGATATTTTTCGGGTTACTGGCATTGTGGTTTATCAATGTACTTCGTATCACTTTATTTTTAACGTCTATTAATAAAGGGTGGCCTATGCCGTTTGGTATTGACCATCATACCTGGTTTAATATATTTGCCTATCTGTTGATATTTTTTATGATCTGGTGGTATGATAAAACATTCCGGAAGGAAGATATAAAATTCAATCAGTAAAGAATCTCCCTTTATCAGGAATATTAAATTTACCACCGACTATGACTATTTTAGGAATTAATGCATATCATGCTGACTCATCAGCCGCTATTTTTGTGGATGGAAAATTAGTGGCAGCTATTGAAGAAGAAAGATTCAAACGTATAAAGCATTGGGCCGGATTTCCCGCTGAATCAATCTTGTTTTGCATTAAAGAAGCGGGAATAAGTTTTGAAGACGTTGATCATTTTGCAATAGGAAGGGATCCTATGGCCAAATTTTTAAGAAAATTACGTTATCTGGCTGGCAATCTTTCGGGGAGTTTTGCAGTAGTAAGAAACCGCCTTGAAAATAGTAAAAAGATATCCTCTCTTGAAAATGAACTGTCTTTAATATCAGGGTTATCGTCGGCTACTTATAAAAACAAAATACATAACATAGAACACCACCGGAGTCACCTTGCCTCTGCGTTTTTTGCCTCATCTTTTGAGGAAGCAGCCTGTGTATCCATAGATGGTTCCGGAGACTTTACCACCACGATGATAGGTATAGGCAAAGGCAATAATCTGGAGATACTGGATTCTGTTGATTTTCCTCACTCCCTTGGAATTTTCTATACGGCTTTTACACAATTGCTGGGCTTTCCTCATTATGGGGATGAATATAAAGTGATGGGGATGGCTCCCTATGGGGAACCAAAATACTTGGATAAGTTAAAAGAGGTGGTACATCTTACCGAAGATGGCTTATTCAAATTAAATCTGAAGTACTTCCGTAAAGGTACCGAAGGAGTGATTTCCTATGGTGACGATCATATACCTGTAGTACAACCCATGTTTAGCCAGGAAACTATTAATGTTTTCGGTATGCCAAGACACCAAAATGAACCTTTAAATCAATATCATAAAGACCTGGCCACATCAGTACAAAAAATGACCGAGCTTACTATTTTTCATATACTTGAAAAACTTTACCAAAGAACCGAGTTAAAAAATCTATGTATTGCCGGTGGAGTAGCGCAAAATAGTGTGGCAAATGGTAAAATAAAAGACAATACGTCTTTTGAGAATATCTATATTCCTTCTGCAGGACACGATGCAGGTATAAGTATGGGCGCCGCCTTATATGTGCAACACGCTCTACTGAAAAAGGAAAGAATACCTGCCATCATGAGTGCCTATACTGGTAGTCATTTTTCAAATGAAGAGATCAAAACTTTCCTCAATAAGAAAGGAATAGAGTTTACAGAATATAAGGATGAGGAGTTATTTGAAAGAATTACAGATTGCCTGATCAACGGAGGCGTGGTGGGTTGGTTTAACGGCAAAGCAGAATTTGGGCCAAGAGCCTTGGGTGGAAGGTCCATACTGGCAGATCCAAGAAGGACGGATGCCAAGGAAATACTCAATCTTAAAATAAAAAGGAGAGAGAGCTTTCGTCCATTTGCACCTTCTATTCTCAAAGAGTATGTTTCGGAATATTTTGAAACTGTAGATGAAGTTCCTTTCATGGAAAAAGTACTTGTCATAAAGCCTGAAAAAAGAAAAGAAATTCCTGCGGTAACACATGTAGATGGCACGGGTAGATTACAAACAGTGGACAAGGAGATCTCCCCCCGATATTATAAGCTGATTGATACCTTCAGGAAAAAAACCGGTGTTCCGGTTCTATTGAACACTTCATTTAATGAAAATGAACCCATTGTTAATTCTCCGGAAGATGCATTGAACTGCTTCTTAAAAACTAACATGGATTTACTTGTAATGGAAAATATTCTGATTTCCAAGAAATGAGCCTTGTGAAACAATAAAATCCAATATTCAAGTGTTAAATGCACAAAATAATTAGGAGTCAATTTTAAAAATATTATCTTTAGACTCATTTTGAAAAGAACACTAATAAAAAGTCTTAACAAAAACTAACTATTCTTCTTAACCAACTGATGAAAGTCTCCATTATAACTGTAACGATGAATTCTGAAAAGTATCTTTCAGATTGTATTGAATCTGTGAGGAGGCAAAATCATAAGAACATTGAGCACATTATTATTGACGGTAAGTCTTCCGACGGTACCCTTGATATTATTTATGAAAACGCTGATCATATTTCAAAATGGATATCAGAAACCGACCGGGGTATGTATGATGCGATCAATAAAGGATTGAAACTGGCTACCGGGGATATCGTGGGCGTGCTGAACAGTGATGACATGTTTGCCTCTGCAGACTCGGTGAGAAGTATTGTAGATTGTTTTAAAAGTGGTGAGACAGACTCGGTATATGGAGACCTGGTGTATGTGGATCAAAATGATACTCAAAAAATAATCCGTTACTGGAAGGGCGTTCCTTATAAACGTTTACGTTTCAGATATGGATGGATGCCGGCTCATCCTACTTTTTATATTCGTCGTGAACTGATTGAAAAGTATGGCTTATACGAGAATCACTATTTCACGGCAGCCGATTATGAATTTATGGCGCGTTATCTTTTCCTACATAAGGTAAGTTCACATTATATAGATTCGATGCTGGTAAAAATGCGTACCGGTGGCGCCAGCAATGGTAACCTGAAAAGAAGGCTGCGCGCAAATCGAAGGGATTACCTCGCTATGAAAAGAAATAAAATTCCTTTTTCCTTCTTTGTTTCCATTTTGAAGCCACTCATTAAACTTCCTCAGTACAAAAGTCCTCACGCAAAAGAATATTCCATTACCGATAAAGAAGAAAATTTCTTCCGCTCTCCGGTTACGTATCTGCCCGCCGATGGATAAATCAATATTTGTACAATGACCATTTTCCGTTCTAAAAAAAATATCGTTTCTTATCCCGGCTTTTCATGGCTCTCTCAAGATATTCATTCACATATTTTACCGGGCCTCGATGATGGATCGCCGGATGTAGAAACCTCGCTGGAACTTTTGAGGTCACTTGCCGATGCGGGAATCAATAAATTTATTTGTACTCCTCACATCATAGGCGACATGTACCACAATACACCGGAGACGGTGAATAGTGCATTGTCTAAACTGAGAAACGCAATAGCCCTAAACGGATTACAGGTGCAGATAAACGCTGCCGCGGAGTATATGCTTGATGATCATTTTATGGAATTACTCCGTAAGAAAGAACCTTTACTTACATTAGATAAAAACTATATCTTAACCGAACTTTCTTACTCTACCGCTCCCTCCAAACTGGAAGAAATTTCTTTTGAGATCAACATTAATAATTACGCTCCACTGATGGCGCATCCGGAGCGCTACCCTTATTACCATCGAAATTATGAAGCCTATACCAGGCTCAAAGAGCTTGGCTTTTCACTCCAGGTAAATCTTCTTTCCCTCACAGGTTATTATGGAAAAAATGTGGCCAAAGCAGCCAGGTACATTCTTGAAAATAATCTGGCAGATTTTGTAGGTACCGATCTCCACCATTTCAATCATCTGAAAGTATTAACCGATACCAAATCAATCGGGATATTTGAAAAATATCTTGGAGACAAGGTGTATAATATATTTGAATAAAAAATGATTGGAAGCCCGGGAATCTTTATCCGGATAGATTTTTGTTCACTCTGTAGCTATGAGTAAATACCCAATATGATGCCGCTCTGTAGCCGGTAATTTCATCAGGACGTATTGCTTCATTCCATCCTTTTCTCATTACCCGATTTTATTTCCGAAATTTGCAGAATCAAAAATTGTTCAAATTATCAATATCGCAATAGCTGATTTAATCCATGAAGCCCTTACAATCGCTCAATAAATATTTCTGGAAATACAAATGGCTTTTTATCCTGGGGATAGTGTTTACTGTTCTCTCCAATTATTTCAGGATACTCACACCACAGGTTACCAAATATGTTTTGAATACGGTGGAAGTTAGTCTTAACGGGAACAAACCGGTGGCCACAACCAAAGCCACTACTACTCATTATGATCCTTTGGTAAATACCTTTATTAATAAGTTGAACCATGATAAAGCCTCTTATAAAACGAAGATATTATACTCAGGAATTATATTTCTGGTACTGGCCTTAATTAGTGGTGCATTTATGTTTCTGATGCGGCAAACAATCATCGTAATGAGCCGCCACATTGAATATGAACAAAAGAATGAGATATTCAGGCATTATCAAAAATTAGATACATTTTTTTTTAAAACGCATAATACCGGTGATCTGATGAACCGTGTTTCAGAAGATGTGAGCCGTGTAAGGAGTTATGTAGGTCCTGCCGTAATGTATTTAATCAACCTGGCAGCTACCATCGGATTTTCTGTTACTTATATGTTGAATGAAAATAAGGAACTCACTTTGTATGTACTGGCTCCGTTGCCATTCCTGGCATTCACTATTTATTATGTGAACACGATCATCAACCGTAAAGCAGATAAGATTCAGCGCTTACTTTCGGATATAACGGTCAATGCTCAGGAATCCTATTCGGGAATCAGAGTTATCAAATCATTTGTACAGGAGAAAGCGATGTTTGGTTTTTTCAATAAGAACAGCGAAGAATACAGAACGCATTCTATTTCACTTGCCAAAACGGAAGCTATTTATTTCCCTTCTATGGGCCTTATGATCGGCCTTAGCACGCTGCTTACCATTATGATTGGTGGTATGTATGTCATCAACGGAAGCATCAGTATTGGCGTGATTGGTGAATTCATCATGTATGTGCTCTTACTCACTTTCCCCGTAAGTGCCATAGGATGGACAGCAAGCATGATACAGAGAGCGGCTACCTCCCAGCGGCGTATCAATGAATTTCTGCACACCAGGCCATCCATAGAAAATGAAAAGAATGCAAAGAAGATGACTTTGCAAGGTAATATTGAATTTAGGAACGTGGATTTTATTTATCCGCATACAGGCATCCATGCAATCAAAAATTTTTCGATCACCATTCAAAAAGGGGAAAAGGTTGCTATTGTGGGAAAGACCGGATCGGGTAAATCAACCGTGGCTCAATTGATGCTTCGTATGTACGATCCGCAAAACGGCTCTATTCTTTATGATGGAGTTGATATTAAAGAGATTGATTTAAAAACATTGCGTTCACAAATAAGCTATGTACCGCAGGATGTTTTTCTATTCAGTGATTCTGTTCAGAATAATATTGGATTTGCATTACAAAATGCGGAGAAGGAAAAAATAGTTGCCGCAGCAAAGAATGCAGTGGTGGAAAAAGAAATTGAGAGTTTCCCAGGTAATTATCAAACGTTGATAGGGGAGCGTGGCGTAACACTCAGCGGCGGACAAAAACAAAGAATTTCCATTGCTCGCGCATTGATCAAGGAGCATGAAATTACTGTGTTTGATGATTGCCTTAGCGCGGTGGATGCCAGAACAGAAAATGAAATTATCGGAAATCTTTACCGGTATCTTCACAGTAAAACAGCGGTGATCATTACCCACAGAATTTTTTCTTTGTTCAATTTTGACAAGATCATAGTGATGAAAGATGGTGCCATCGCCGAACAGGGTACTCATCATTCTCTCCTTGACCTCAACGGATTGTATGCAGAGATGTATATGCGGCAGCAGGAAGAGGAGAAGAAGGCGGCAGTATGATCCAAAAATCGCATTTTGAAAATTGTTGTGCGGCCTGAATGAATGGAGGTGACAGATATACTAAGTACAGGTAATTTAAAATTCACTCATTGTATTTATTTTGTCAATTCAAAAACAATTTTATCTTTGTCTTACATAAAACGATTTAAAAAAAAATAAAAAATTCAACAAGTGGCGTACGAAAATAATGACAAAAAGATGGAAAGTGTTTACAGTCAGCGTATCAGAGCAGGCAAACGCAGGACTTATTTCTTTGATGTAAGAGAAACACGAGGCAATGATTATTATTTAACCATTACCGAAAGCCGTAAAAAATTTAATGAAGATGGATACGACAGGCACAAGATATTTCTGTACAAAGAAGACTTTAACAAGTTTTTGAAAGGAATGACCGAGGCGATAGATTATGTAAAAACCGACCTGATGCCTGATTTTGATTTTGATGCTTTCAATCATGAGAATTCTGAGAACTATGAAGGCAATACTTCTGAAGATAAGAAAGAAACGGAAGGCACTACGGCACCATCTGAAGAGGCAAAAGCAGAGGATTCTTCTGAACCTTCTTCAACCGATTTGCCGCCTCTTACTAATAGCGCTCCACCGGAAGTACCTCCTGCCGACGAAACAATTAATCCTACTCAACACGAAGAAGTAGATAAATGGTAAGTTAATTTCTTCTTACCGAAATATATTAGAGATCCTCTTCAATTTTGAAGAGGATTTTTTATGAGGTATCAGTAGCGATAAGATTAGCTTTCAGCCTTTTTTCTGATTATCTTTTTTATTTACAGGAAAAATTATTTTTAACCTGCATGAATTAGTTCGTTTATTAAAAGCAGCAGTGCGAAAGATTGAATCTAAAAACCTTTTTAATTTTTCTAACAAGCGGTTTGTTCTATATGAATAATCAGAATTTTGTGGCCAGCTTATGGCAAATTTTTTTTTCTTTTTAAGAGTTTTTTTTATTGGTATGGTTTTAGTATTTATAGGTGTGTATTAAATCCCTAACCATTTAAAACTTAAAAACTATGAAAAGGATCTTCTTATCGTTTCTTGCGATTGCTCTTTCTTATGGAGCTTTTGCTCAGGAAACTCCGGCACCCAAAGACACAATTCCGATGCATCAAAAGACTCAAAATCAAAATGTATTTTTGATGTTGGAAGCTAAAATGTATGCATTGAAAGATGGTGTAAAATCAGAACTTACTGAGGATACAACCTTGAGTAATGGAACAGTGGTAACCACTAAAGGCGATGTAAAAAAGCCTGATGGATCAACTGTAACTCTCAAAAATGGCCAGTATGTAGATAATGATGGTAACATTGGCGAATGGAAAGATCAATTGTAAAAGAATGATCGTATTTTGAGAATGCCATGAAATATATTTCATGGCATTCTCTTCTTTATGAGAAAGTGATTGCTTTTAGAGCACTATTTTTAAAGATGGCATAGTCTTTTTAATGAAAACATGTATGTGTATTCATACAATCATAAATCCATCACTCTATGCTATTATCTTAATAAAAATGTCTATTTCCATTAACTCAAATTATTAATGGCCTGTTGGTGGTAAAATTAATTTCTGAATAATGGCCTGCTTTTGCAAGTTCAATCCTTCAGGAAATATTTTATAAACAGGCATGTTAGAAGCAGAATAAGAACGTAGAATAGGCATATTAAAATTAAATTCCTGAATAAGGAAACGCATTTTATCTATGGGGGATTTATATACTTTTCCTTTAGCGTTTTCGAATAAGTATTTCATTTTATACAGATTAAGGGCGTAACTGTTATTTAATAAAGAATCGCGGGGTATTTTTAAATCAAGGAATTGATTCCCTTTAAAATTTGACAATGTAGTCAAAAATAGTTGGTAAATTCTTTGGAACCACTTACTGGGTAAGGATTTTAGTAAAGTTCATTGAAAGTGGTTTCAATGAACTTTTTTTGTTAGATGAAAAAAAATAAAATTTT
>JBDTGA010000041.1:0-107905 GCA_039937655.1 Ginsengibacter sp. | reverse complement strand
CAACCATTTTAATTACTTCTTTTCTGAAATCTGCATCGTATTTACGACGGCTTCGTTTCTGGTTTTTTGCTTCCATAAATTTGTAAATTTAGTGGAATTTTGTGTCCGTGGAAATTAGGCCATCTCACGATGCTTCACAGATCTTCCTAAGTACATGTGTCTTTAATAAGCCCTTTCTCAATTGCATCTATCACATTTCTGACAAGCAGGTTTCCCTGTCCGTAAATGGTTCCACTTCCGGTAATCGTCACATTCTGCTGATCATAAGCAACGACTGAAGATTCAAAGGTTTTTAATTCATAATCAAATGGATTCATTGAACGGAGTAACACCGACCCTTCTTCAAGATGAGGGACTATATTCGATTTAAGAAAGATGGAGCCTGCAGGATACTTACCAACTGTAAATACCAGCCTTCCGCCACCTTTTTTGTTAATATGGTCAATGGCAAATTGTATGGTGCGAATGTTCAAAGTTTTTCCGTCAGATTTTATCCCAAAATAGGAGGCTTCATAGTCTTTCGCAAAGAGCGGGAACGATTGTAAACAAACAATGACACCAAACAAAACTTTTTTAAGGTTCATTTTGATTCAATTTTAAAAAACAGAAATTCCAGAACACACGGGTTCTTACTCCATTTTTTATCTATCGATTATTTATATAAACCTATAAGGTTCTCACCACTCACTTTACGCTTATCCCTTTACAATTATTCTGATAAATATATTTCTTCTTCTCTTTCCCTAGCTGAGAAATCTTTAATTCACTAAACGAGCACTGGCTCACATCATCAAGGACGATGGGTATTCGAAAATCTTTTCGTTCACACTCCATTGTTATGTTTAAGAATTTTAGGCCGGTGGCGTGCCTTGCAAATATGCCCCAGGCAGGGAGTTCTTTAAACATAGAGAATTCGGGATAATTTGCCGGTAGTTCAGGAATGGCATTCAATTTATCCAACGGTATATTGGCATAATTCGCTTGGCCGCCACCCGGATGTGTAAATTGAATATTTTTGAAGCTTATATCGGTGATCGGCGAGCCGGGAAGGCCAGCAATGATAATACCCGGTGAGATATTTCGCGGCTGATCTTCTTCGGGGCCTTCATAGCCATAACCTGCATCAGGCTTGGTAGCAGGAATATCTCCTGTGACATTACTGATCTTCACGTTTTCGAAATGGCCTATTTTACCTGGCACCCACCGCTCACCGATGCGTAAAAAGATCACGTTACCGGTATGGATGGATTGCAAACTGTCTATTTCAATATTTTTGATATAGCCACCATCAACCGCTTCCAAAGCAACAGCAGAGCGGTATGTATTAAAAACAACGTTATTAATGATACGTACATCCTCAAACCCACCTAAAGAAGCAGTACCAAATTTAATTCCATTGGCGCTGGTGCGGATTTTATTATTATGAATCAAAACATTTTTACAGATTTTGGTGGAGTCAAATGATTTCAGGCAGATACCATCATCAGCTGCATCTATGTAACAATTTGAAACCACGACATTTTCACAATTTAAAATATCTACTCCATCCTCATTCCAGTAAACAGTATTGTCCACAGTAACACTATCTACGAGAAGATTTTTACATTGATCATAATTCTGGTTCCAACTGGCAGAGTTACGAAGTGTGATGCCTCGGATCACGATATTCTGGCAATTGCGGAAATAAATGTTCACCGGCCTATTTTCTGCTGACGGCCTCCCGTATTTATAGGAATCTTTAAGTAATCCCTTTTCGATATTGGTTACCACGTTCAAAGCTACTTGTTGCCCACGTCCGTCAATAATCCCTTTCCCTGTTATGCCAACATTAGTCTGGTCCTTGGCGAATATAAGCGCTGTCCATATATTCTTATCATAATCAAATGGGTTCAGAGAGCCTACCAATACTGCACCTTCTTCCAAGCGAATGGTCACATTAGATTTCAGGTAGATACTGCCGGTAACATATCTTCCGACATAAAATACCAACCTGCCACCGCCTCGCTCATGAATGAAATCAATGGCATACTGGATGGATCTGGTGTTTAAGGTAACGCCATCAGAATTGATACCAAATAGAGAAGCTTTATAATCCTCAGCTAAAACAGGCAGAGTCAGTAGAGAAATAAAAATCAGCAGAATGTACTTTTTAATAATCATGACAAGAATTTCTGGTTTAATGAATTGGAATAGAATAGGTTCATTTATTGACTATCTTGCCATAAGACAGAACCTCTGAGTTGGAATTAATTACTTATTGACCACAACAATTCCGCAGCCCCTTTCAATTGGTACGTTAATGGTTATGTTGCCTTTATTTGCTGTAAATTCAACAGTGGTTGGTTCTTTTTTGCCCGGGCTGTAAACCTGACATGACTTTATTTTTCCTCCACCCACATTTTTAAAAGTGACTATGATGTTCATAGTTCCTTTTTTGGCATATACCACGGGAATGTACAATCCTTTCGGTATTAAAAACAAGTTGGCTTTTGCCAGATTATCTTTGACGGAGATTACATGAGGTTCCAATACCCATTTTCTTCCCTTCATCGCTATCATCAAAGGCCCATAGTCAAGATACCATTTATCAATTTCGGGGTCTGGTTTTATGGAGTGATCGTTGCCGGGGAAGGGACACATAGGAAATACGCCCAGGTATAAATATTTTTGGAAAAAATTATCTACACCTGTTTTACGGATGTCGCGGGCTCCTGACGTCCAACCCATTGCTGGTTTATTAAGGCTCAGAAATGCGGTTGTATTCAACGGTGAGCCAGCATAGGCATATTCATCGAAAATACCGTCAACATGCTTCATTAAATCAACCCGCTTAACAAGGTTGTTTACAAGAATAGCTTTGTTAGCTCCATGCATCACCGATCCTAATGAATCCAACAACTGTTTCCAGGAAGTATTGAGTGACCTTACCGGCTTTCCATCAAACCATGATACTCCGTCATCAGCCTTTTCATTGAAAAAACGTAACCAGTCCATACGGTCAATGCAGATTCCAAAAGAATTTGGAATCTCGCTGATATGCCGCCGGGCCTGAGCAAGTAGAAAATCCTTATAGGCGGGATCACCACAATCGGTCACAATGCCATCTCCCCATGTATAATAGGGGCCACCGTTTTTTGTTTTTGAATAATAGGCGCTGTCCAGGTTCATTTCATTTGGGACAAGTAATAATGACCCCGGAATTCTTTCGTATAAGAAATCATTGCAGTTTTTCCATAGACTCGAATCAGAAAGGCCGCTTCCCTGAGGTTGCGGGAATTTTACGTTAGCTCCGAACTCAGTTACGTTGAAATAATTGAATACATAAAATCCCCTTTTTTTCATGTTCCCCGCATATTCATTCATTTCTTCTGCAGAAGTTTCATTGCCCCCATAGTTTTTCCATTTCTCGTTGGGATTTATAGGCGGCAAAAACATTCCCATATACGGAAAATCAAAACTGGCTTGCCAGTTAACACTAAAGGCCATATTCTTCATCTTCTCTGTATCAAAAGAAGTGTCCATACCGGAATAAGCACCGGTTCCTGCGAATTTAAGCGCGTCAGGAATTTCGGGATTGAAATAACCAGGATAGCGCTGGCTTATCCATTGTAAGCTTTGACGCCAGTCACTCTGACCGGCAACCAGGTCCAATGAAAATGAAACCGTTGAATCTGCAGATATCCGATTATGCAGCCTTTCAAAGGAAATGGAACCATCTTCCTTTGTTTTCATATCCATATCTATAATATTATCTTCAGGGGACAAGGAAATCGTCAGCCCGGTATTATCGTTGTCTTCGAGTATTGTGCACATAGGAATGCAGAAGAGGTTGTGCTGAAACGGTATAAAAGCAATACGCGGATTTTCATCGGTCACAGGTGGCGCTCCATAATAAAATGTACTATTGTTGAAAGGCATCGAGATCAGGGGATCACTCCATTCATAAGCCGACACTGACTGCCCCCATTCATCTCTTTTGCTATCAGGTGGCAGCGGAGCAGGGACAAGTCTTTGCAGAAGATTGCTATCTACAGCAGACCTGTCAAATTGCGGTCCGCCCCATGTTGTCCAGAATCTGGTATTTTTTGAGACAGGATACCTGAAGATGGTATTAATCGAAGATCCCCAGGATTTCCCCTTACCGGAAATTTCAATTTCCCACCGGATGCTGCCTGTCTGCGGCAAAAAGCGTTCAGTAAGAATGCAGGATGCCTGTAATGAATCATTAATCAATGTTCTTGTAAACTCAACGCCACCTTTCTCGAGTTTTTTAACAACCGGATCGCCTTCTGTATGGCTCCCACTTATCCCGGTGAAAGCTTTCAGGGGTTTATTGATTTTATCCTTTCCGATCCACATTTCTTTAATTTCTCCTTTACCAGAAATCAGTACAGTTAGGTTTTGCGTGGAGATCTTAAAATCACCAGTACCGTTTTGATTGTTAAACGAAAAAAGAGGGGCTAAAAAGATAATGAAAGGACGTAATGCTTTGATAATCGGTAGTCTTCTCATAGAATAATCAATTTAAAATTCCAACCAGAAGAGCAAATATAAATAGAATGTCCTTCTTTCACGAACATTATATTACCGGAAAATGATAATATATTTACCAATTAATTCTCAGAGGCATTGCTACCTTTATATCACAAGAAGTTACTTCTAAAAGCAAGAGGCTGACCTTTGGCCCCCCACTAATGTCAACTTAAAAAAATGGGATTCAGAAATGGTCTATAATTGCGAGATGAACATAAGAACAGCCAAGAAAATTTTTTTGATCTCATTCTCCTTTGGGCAATTGCAGCGGTAATTCCAACCAAGCTAATCCAACATCCCTGCGCATATTTCCGTTACTGCCAGATGGAACTGGCCTGTCCGTATTTCCATCGTAAAAAATTGCCAATCTTTTACCGACTTTAATTACAGAAGGTAATCCAATGTTAGGCCTGCTCCATTTACAATTATTCGAGTCTAAAACGACCGCCTTATCTTCTGGATTCCACCGATTAATATCTTTAGTCCAGTAAACCCAGATACCGTCTGCATATTCTGATCCATCTTTTTTAATGCCCAGGTGATTGGTGAATACAAACCATGTTTTATTTGCCGGTTCGTAATACACAGAAGAATTCTCAATCTGCTCGCCAATAGGTAGAAATGGCTTACTGTCAATAGTCCAGGAGCTATCAAGATTTTTAGTGCGTGCAAAACTCAATGTACGCGTAACTTTACCCGGATACATTCCCGATTGAGCAGAAAATAACATTAAATATTCATTTACTGGTTTAATAATATTTCCCGGGCTGGCTGCTGACGAGTAATAGCTTCCATTCTTTGTTGAAAAGGGAATTATATCATATCGTTTTCTCCAGGGCCCCCCAGGTGAATCGCTCTCTGCTTTTCTGGTTAAATAAGGGAATAAGGGTATAAAATCAGAATCTTTAGAAACGTTTGTAGTGGCAACGTAGAACATGTGCCATTTTGTTCCATCATAATAAACACTGCCGTAGGATGCTGACCTTGAATCATCACTCCCCGACAGGCCGAAGTCGAGAACCGGACCTTTCGCAACCCAGTTTACCAGATCGGTACTTGTTGCGAGACACACCAACCATCCTTTCCGCCCTGCCCCGTCATAATGCATATAATAAGTCCCTTTGTCTTCAAACACAAAAACATCCCGGGCTCCCAGGTAGTCGCTGCTATCCGGAGCACTACCATACCTCAGGACTACCCCCTGATCTTTTGCATCAAGGCGATACCGGGCTACAGGACGGCCATCATTATAAGATGTAACTGTTGCTGCTGGCGTAATCCGGGAGCCGCTATCCTCATGGTTTACACATGAAGCAATAACCAATAAGAATGTAAAAGGTAAAGTAATTTGTAAACGCTGATAGCACATAAAAATATTGTATTTAGTAGGGGTTAAATTTTATCTAACCATAATTTTCATTCATTCTCCTAATCTTTTAAAATAGTGTACATGAGGTGGTTTGAAGAGTGAAAAATCATAATTTACTAATGCATTATGGTGAATCATGAGTGTTGTTGCACTGTCGGGTCAACTATGAAAATCGCTTTTATTTCATTTAGAATACTATTGAAGTAAGAGCCATCTTAAAATAGTAATTTGTAGTAATTTTATAACTTTAAACTCTAAAATAAAGTGATTAATATTCAACTCTAATACTCGCCTGCCCCCTGAATGAATGCACTGTGACAGTTTCTGTGGCTGCATCATATTCACCACCTGTTACTCTAACGGCTTTACTGCCATCCGGATTTGGTAATCTTATAGTTACTTCTTTGGGCTTTCTGTCCGAATTACATTCAATTACTGCATCAATATATCCCTTATTAATTTCTGATTTTACTTTTACATTTAGAGCTCCAAAATAACTTTGGACATTCTTTAATTCGATAGTTTTACCATTTTCCATCCATTTCCGGGGAATTAAACTTAGTAACCTTAGCGTTGAACCATCTTCCATATATAACATCCATCTCGTTTCCATTAGAAACCAGGCTTCTTCATGTGTTTTATGGGGACTGACATGATACAAATGCTCCCAGAAATCATAAGTTTCCCTATCTGCCATGGCCGAAACAGTGCTGTAGTAAGTCTTTAAAAACGGCTTGACCAAATGAAGTTTTGCCTGCAGCCAATCATAACGGCTATAGTAAGGTTGACTAAATGCAGCGTTATCCTGATAAAACATCTCGCTTTGATAATTCAAGAGAATTTTTGTTATTGGTTCATTCACATCTAGCACTTCACAAAAGACAAGGTATAAAGGTCCTAATAACTCATCGTCAGCTAGAAATGTTCCATGTGTAAAGCATGTTTCCCGATTGATAAATAAGGAACGTAACCCAATAGATTCTATCCACGGTGGTATAGTTGGGCTCCAGGTACCGTCGCTGAGCGGAACTATTGGGGAGAAGGCCATTGAATTTATAAGCGAATTACGGATATCTTTTTTCCAGGCTTCTGCTTCTTTACTTATTCTGCCTGATTGTTCAGGATCTACTTCTGATAATATTTCGGCAACTCGCATTAAACCAAGATAAGCATATCCGTTAAGCATAAATGAATGAAATGGATTATCGGGGTCAGCTACTTTACCTGAGATCATTCCATATCCTTTGCCTTTTAGACTATCTATTTTATTTTCAGATCTCCAGCGCAAAAGGAAATCACTTGACTTAAGAATTTTAGGTTCTATCTGTTTTATCCATTCTTTGTCATGTGTGTATCTGTAGTATTCACCTATGGACCATAATACAGCACCTGTCTCTCCCATGTATCCGCCGAAATTCTGCATAAATCCATCTTTATGTTGCTTGTCTAAGAAATAGGTTAATGATCGTTTAGCGATATCCTGCCACCCCATCGAATTATAGAATTGAATAATGGGGGAGCTTTCAGTTCCAATAGGTGCATATACGCCAATGGTAGGAGCAAGTGTACCATTCGGCTCACTCCCGTATGTGATCAAATCCAGATGTAACAGGCCTGCTCGTAGCATCTCATCTATCCGTCTTTCCGGTACATGAATCTGTGCCGCTTTTTTTAGCTTGGCTTGCCAAAATTTTTTACACTCACTCAATCTTTCACTAAATGCCTGTTTAGAAAGTACAGCAGCTCTTTCGTTTGAAATAGGTGAATGTGGTAGATAAAATTCAAAAGTAGCCTTCTCATTGGGTTGTAGTAAAATAGCAATTTCTTCGTTTGGAGAAGGATTGCCGTTTAATTTAGAAATGCAAAAGACAGAATCTTTGGAATAAGCCGAGAAACCGTTGTCCGGATCAAAAGTATATCTGGATTTCTGCCACCATTCAACCCCTGGTTTAATCGTTTTAAACCAGGCATAGTGTGGTGTTTTGCCCTTATTTATTGCTTCTGATTTAAAATAAAAAATGGTTTCCTCATTGGTTTCAAAAGTTTTCAAAAGTTCTGGTTTCACTCTTTCTTCCTGTTCTTTAGTGAGCATGTGGCCCCCGCTGTATTTGTCTGCAACAAGATAGTTTGTACCTTTTAGAGTTTGTTGGGTAAGAGGAGAATGTTCTAATGAAACAAAAGAAGTGGAGTTATATTCAATATCATCATCAATATGCCTGGAAAGGAGAATAGGCAGTACGCCCTCATCAAGCCGCCGGACAGTATTAATTTCAACACTAACGCCGCGCCCTACAGTATATGAATAAAAAGCGGGTCTCTTACCTAACGAAGGTAAAATCTCCGACGAAGATGAAAATTTAGGAGTAATTATATTTGCCTCCATAGGCATATTGGGCAAACTCTCATCAATCTGAAAAATACGAAAATCCCTGGATAAGCCTAACCAGGTAGGAACTGACGGATTTAATGTCCTTGCTCCAGCGGATGCAAATGACTCTTCAGGTTCTGATTCAATCTTTTGTAACTTAGTTTTAAGTTTACGGGATAAAATATTTAATTGAACTTCAGTATAGGAGCGATTATCAGAGTCTTTAAGAACGACGACTGAATAACCAGGAATATAAATAGGAAAGTCTTCACTGACATCTCTCAAAAAGAATGAAAAAGGGGAATTATCTGTTTTAACGGAAATGATTGTTGCTCCAGGACCTAATTGATTTTTAACATTATCTATTTCCACACTAATGCGTGCCTGACCTGCCGAAGTGAAATCGAAATGGTTATCTTTGATTTTTCCTTTCCCCCGTTTCACTTCAATCTTTATTAAGGTGCCATTTAGAATTTCTATCGTCCCGGAGGGCCTTCCGTTATTCCATTCAATAGAGACTTTTTGCGTGGAATTATTCTTTGCTTTTCCTTTATCAAAGGAACTGACAGGTGATGAAAATAAAATAAACAGGGAGACGCTCAATAAAATGGCTAGTATATTAAATCTACTTATTCTGATTTTTTTTTTCATATTTTAAATCCCTTTTATTTCATTATTAATCTATTATATATATTTATAATATTATGTTGTGAATTCTTTATAAGCACAAAACAATTGATAGAAAGTTTGACAAGGAAAGAATCGTGTGCAATTAGCTAAATCTATTGTATTAAAAGTACGATTATATCTACATTTATCTGGAAAGGATAATCAATATGAGACCCACAATATAGCAAACGAACATCCATGTTAAGAGACCGGAAGTTCCTGCTATATTTTTAAATTCCTTCCAGATGAATACGCCCCAAAAAGCAGCAATCATAGCATTTCCTTGTCCTAATCCAAATGAAATGGCGTATCCCGCCTGTCCTGCGGAAAGAATACTGAGTATCAAACCCGTTCCCCAGATTAATCCGCCTGCAATTCCCATCAGATGATTTTTTGTGCTTCCTCTGAAATAATCTGTATATCCTACGGGGTTACCTGAAATTGGCTTTTTCATCAACAATGTATTTAGTAAAACATTGCTCAGAAGTGCACCGATAGCAAAAATAACAACTGCGGTATAAGGAGTTAGCTTCCCCGCTGTCGGATGATCAAAATCAGGTGCCATGGATCCGGCAATAAAGCGATAAAAAAATCCGAAAAGAATTCCAGCGGCTATTGAAAGCAGGATTCCCTTACGGGATACTTTATTTTGCTTTTGGGAGAGGCGTTTATAAGCAGCGCCGGAAAAAATCATGGCACCAATGATTAAAACTACGCCTATAAAAAGATAAGATGGATCACCGACAGGCACTGCTATATAATTGGTTACCACCCCGATCACAAGACCTAGTCCAGCCGCTATCGGGAAGGCTACCGACATGCCTGCAATGGCTATGGCGGCAACAAAAAGAATATTGCCGGCATTAAAGATCACGCCCCCAATCATTGTGGAAACACATGATCGTATGTCCGCCTGTTGCATATCTGCCCAGAAACTCCTTCCCTCTGTTCCGGAGTTTCCTAAGGTTACTGCAAATAGCAAGGAAACGATTACGATGCCCCAAACATAATCCCAATAAAAAAGTTCGAACCGCCAAGCCCGGTCTGTTAGCTTTTGCATATTAGGCCACGACCCCCAACAAATCATAGTGACAATACAAAGAATCACTGCTAGTGAGTAAGTTTCTACCAGGAACATATTATTAAGTTAAAGAAAGAGTATTTAAATATCGAAAATTCGAATCGGTATATCGAGGTATGTGGATTCAATTGACACGGTTTACGGATGTTATTCCATTGAGTCCTTTTACAATTTCCTCAGCCGCCTTACGTTGTAACAAAACTCCGCTGCTTTTACTGTACCAGGCAGTGTGCGATGTAAGAATAGTATGATCACACTTCCGAAGGGGATGATCTAAAGGCAGCGGCTCTTCCTCAAAAACATCCAAACCGGCTCCGCCAACTTGATTTTGACTAATGGCTTTCGCCAACGCCATCGTATCGACGATACCTCCTCTTGATGTGTTGATCAAAAAAGCACTCTCCTTCATTTTCAGTAAGCTTTCTTTATCAATAAAATGATGCGTCTGCTTGTTGAGGGGAAGATGCAGGGACAGTATATCGGCCTCACGGAACAATTCTTCTATACTCAGTTTTCGTACCCCATAGGATTTCATTTCTGTTTCAGAAATATATGGATCATAACTCGCAAGGACAAATTTAAAGCTCCGGGCTCTATCCAATACTTCCCTTGCTATTCTTCCGAAACCAGCAGTAGCAAAAATCATTTCACGGAAAGCCGGTAATTCTTTTGGAGGCATTATTTTCCATATTCCCTGCTGAATTTGTATTTCAGTTTCTTTTAGTTGCCGGCCCAAAACTAAAGCCATAGATAATGTGTGATCTGCAACTTCATTAATACAATAATCAGGTACGTTACACACCGGTATTCCTTTTTCTTTCGCGGCAGCCAGATCTACATTATCTGTACCAATGCCGTAACGAACGATGATCTTGCATCTGTCTAGATCCCGAATAACATCGCCTGTTACAGGGGCCCATTGTACAAGGAGCGCATCTGCATCTCTACCTTCACGCAAAACATCCTCTGGAGTTTTACACTGGTATGCTTCCAAAAGAAATCCTGCCTGGCCTAAAATAGTTTTTTCCGGGTCCAATGAAGCGAATCCATAATCCGTGATCACCACTTTCAATTTTTCCATTTATCAAATTTATTTATATATCCTTGTGAATGAGTAACACTGATTTTATATGGGTACCTTCAGCAAGCATCATATTCCTGAAAGCCTTTTCCCCATCCTGTAAAGAATAATAATTAACCCAGGAAGTGACGTCCACTTTCTGATCAGCCATAAGTTGCAGAGCCGAAGAAATGTCATCCAGATTTGCGGCATAAGAGCCCATCACTTTTTTTTCAGAAAGTATAATATCATAACTGTACAAAGAACTGCTGTTCTCATGTAATCCGATAAGGATAACCGCACCGCCAGTACCTACAACATTCAATGCCTGCCTGTTGGTAATTGCCATGCCTACCGCATCTATTACAAGATCAACCCCTTCTCCTGAAGTCAAACTCATAATTTCATCTTCCAAGGAACCCTTTCCGGAATTAAATACATGTTCGGCACCTAGTTTTCTAGCGGTTTCAAGGCGCCCCTCTTTTAAATCTGCCACGATCACCGAAGCGCCACGCAGTACCTGAAAAGCTTGTTGAGCCATAAGGCCAATTGGCCCTGCTCCAATGACCAGGATTCTTTTTAGAGGGATATGCCTGGTCAACTCAACCATATGGACACCATTTGCCAAAGGTTCAGCAAGACAGGCGGCCGCTGAGGACAAGTTAGAAGGGGCCTCAACAAGACAACGGGCGGGAACATTTACAAATTCCGCAAAAGCGCCATTGCGTTCCATGCCAAAAATCTTCCTTCCGGCGCATAAGTTCGTTTTCCCTCCCCTGCATCTTACACAGTCCCCGCATGAAATCACTGAATTACTGACCACCCTAGTCCCCGGTGCCCAGCCTTCAACGGCTGCACCCTTTTCTAATATGATGCCACAGAATTCATGTCCCATAATTATAGGAGGTTTGCGCCTGGGACTTTTTTTTGCAAAGGTTTCCAGTTCACTTCCGCAAATTCCACAAGCTGAGACCTGCAACAATACTTCATTGTCGTTATATTCAGGTACTGGCTGTTCGTTTACGACCAACTCCCCGTAAGAAGGATAAAAAAGGGCTTTCATATCAGATACTTATTTAATTTAAAAATGTCTACTCCACCATCGCTACCGCTCGTATAGGAGATCCGTCCCGACCTTTAAAGTTTAGAGGAAACCCGATGAAAATAAATTGATCAGGAGCCTGATCCAGATTAGCCAGACCTTCTACAATTACAATTTCCTTCGGGAGTAAAATATCGTGATGAATTTCGTACCAATCTTTACTAGGGGTTGGCGTATCCATTCCTAACATCCGTATGTTCCTGTCGGCAAGATATCTGCCTGCTTCCTGGGTGAGAGAAGGAAACTCAGAGTAAAAATTTTCTTCTCCAAAATGTTTATGCCATCCGGTTTCATAGATGATCCTGGCGCCCGGTTGTAATAATGTTTTGTAGGGCGCAAAGTCCTCTACCCTGATTTCTTCATTTGCTTCCTTAGGGATTCGGAGTAAATGAGTTAGCCCATAAAACCATTCTAAGGGCATCTGGTCCAGAGTTTTACCATCATCCAAAAAATGATACATAGCATCTAAATGGGTACCTTGATGGGAACTCATGCTGATTTGACTAATATTATACCTTAAGGTTTTCGTATTACCATGAGAAATGATACTTAATTTAGGATCCATAGGAAAAGTTTGTTGCCCATGTTCCATTGGATGTGAAAGATCGATAAGTTTCATTTTGTATGTTTAAGTTTCTTAATGAATTCATTCTATATTACTTTGCCAGATAGCCGCCGTCCACCAGCAAATCGCTACCGGTGATGAATGTAGAATCATCACTCGCAAGAAAAGCCGCAGCGGAAGCCACTTCCTCCGGTCTTCCCTGTCTGCCTAGTAGGTGCATAGCTGATGCTCTTTTGTCTTCTTCAACAATATCAAGCCCCAGTTTATTACATGAATCAACAAAGGCACTTGTATAAATATACCCAGGACACAAAGCATTTACTCTGATATTAAAAGAAGCCAAGTCTTGGGCCCAGCATTTAGTCAATCCCCGAATCGCAAATTTGGTGGCATTATAAGTGGCGAAATTCGCCTGGCCCACGAAGCCGCTAACAGATGAAAAATTGATAATGCTTCCACCTTTATTTTTTTTCATTTGCTCAACTATATACCTTGTAATTAGGGATGTTCCCCTGATATTAACCGAAGTAATCCTATCCCAGTCTTCCGGTGTTGCATCGAGACCTTTGAAAATAAAACAGGCTGCAGTATTGATCAGGATACTTGCAGGCCCCAATCTTTCCTCAATGGCAAGGCAAGAATTCTTAACTTGTTCTTCATTGCTGATGTCCATCTGAAAAAAAAGCGCATTGATTTCTGAAGCCCTGTTTTCCGTATCTGGTTTCATATCCAGGAGTGCCACTCTACAGCCTTCTTCATACATCCTCCGTGCCGTCGCAAAACCCAAGTCACCCAATCCTCCGGTAACAACTACAACTTTGTTTTTGAGTCCTTTCATAAAAAATAATTCTATTGTAAATTTTATATTCTGTTTTTTAAATTATCCTGTTTAATAGAAGGTTTGTCTCAATCAAGTACTGTGAAAGAATAATGGCCTGATGGCACAAGTAGTCTCACATTCCCTTTTTTTGGTCCGGTTCTCTTTATATTTCTTACATTATTGATCGGGTTTCCGCTTTCCATAACTTTCTTTCCTTGTGGGAGAATGACGGTAGCAGTTGTGTTCATAGGGATTTCTACATCAAGCGTAAAAATACCGTTTTCCTTTTTCCATGAAACCGCAATTTCTCCGGCGATAGAATGATAGGATCCCTTTGCCCAGGTAAGGCCTCCTCCGGGCTGTGGTTGAATAATAAAATGATGGTATCCCGGATCTTTCTCATCAGGGTTGATTCCCAGAATGTACTTATACAACCATTCTCCTACAGACCCAATGGCATAATGATTAAAAGAATTCATACCAGGATCTTGAAATCCTCTGCCTTTTACGTAACCATCCCAGCGTTCCCAAATAGTAGTAGCGCCCTGATCAATAGAGTAGAACCATGAAGGAAATCGATGGCTTTGTAGCAACCTATAAGCAACATCAGTATAACCATATGCACTTAATTCGTTCATTAGCCTGGCTGTAGAATGAATGCCAGTTGAAAGGCGGTAGTCGTACGCAGTTACAGCGTCGAACATATGTTTGGCAACTACAGTTTTCAGTTTTTCAGGGACCAGGTCGAAGGCCAACGCCATTCCATACCCGGCCTGTGTATTCCCTTTTATCACTCCATTTTTATCTATGAACTGAGTAGCAAAGACTTTTCTGATTGCTCTAGCAAGGGAATCGTAATGCCGAAACTGTGCATCTTTACCCAGGACCTTTGATGCGTTGGCGACTAATTGAGTTGAATAAGCAAAATAAGCTGTGTTAAAAACATCTTTTGGGACGGCGCCACCCTCTTTTGGATAATCATTGGCTTTAATTGAATTACCATTTAACCAATCTCCATAATTGTCTCCAACAGCATTTACCCTAATCAGATCAGGGTTTTTACCATAAACGAAATCAATAAACTTACACATAGCCTCATACTGGTTTCCCAATGTTCTTTTATCACCATAAGTTTGGTAAAATTTCCATGGAATAATCACCCCCGCATCCGCCCATCCTGGTGCATCATAATAACGCATCCCCACCTGCGGAGCATAATTAGGGAACCGTCCGTCTTTAGTCTGACGGTCTCTGATATCTCTGAACCATTTGGTGTAGAATGCCGCCATATCCATATTATACATAGCAGTCTGGCAAAAAACCTGAGCATCACCCATCCATCCAGCCCTTTCGTCCCGTTGAGGACAGTCAGTAGGTAGCCCATACATATTCCCTATTTGCGTCCATAATATGTTTTCCCATAGTTTATTCAGCTCTTTATCAGAGGTCTCCATCCAGGAGGCAACAGGGGCTCCAGAAGCAATTACTTCACCAAACACATCATCTAATTCTGGCTTTTTCGCGAGACCTGTAATCTCCACATAGCGGAAACCATGGTATGTAAATTTTGGTTCAAAATAAAGGCTATCTGATTTCCCCGGAATATAAATATCGGTCTGTTTGGCACCCCGGAGATTTTCAGTATAAAGGGTACTGTCCGGGTTCAGCATTTCACCATATCTTAAAATGATTTTTTTCCCTGGATTGTAAGGTAAAATAAGTGTAACCCAGCCTACCATATTTTGTCCCATATCAAAGATATAAGTTCCCTTTTTAACCTCAAAAACATTGACAGGCCTTAATTCCTTGACCACTTTAATGGGTTCATTCATCTGAGCGTTCAATATAAGGGAAACCGAAGTATCTACCGTAACAGGACTCCAGCAATCATCATTAAAGCCCGGTTGCAACCAGTTTGAGGGGTTCATATTTTCATCAAATATCTCCCCATCAAATATAGAGACTTCCCTTGTTGGCCCTTCTTTTAATATTTTCCAACTTCCATCTGTAGCGATTATATCAGATGAACCATCCGTATATTCGATTTGGAGCTGGGCGAGTAATCTCCAGTCAAAACCGTAATTCCCCCGGTTAGGATGATTGAACATTGTACCCGCATACCACCCGTCTGCAAGGCTGGCTCCAATGACATTTTGGGAAGCATTGATGAGCATGGTAACATCATTAGTCTGGTATTGTACCCTTGTAAAATAATCTGTCCATTCCGGTGCAAGAATATGATTCCCTACTTTTTTGCCGTTCAGATAGATTTCATAGATTCCCAAGGCCGTTGAGAACAATGTAGCCCTGCGGACTTTGCGGGTAACCTTAAATTCTTTTCGTAAAAGCGGGGATGGCGGAATGATATGCTTATCCTGCTCCACAACAGGAAGCACAGATGGCAAGCCTATCCATTTTGCCTTCCAATCCGATAGATGCAACAATCCCATTGACCAGTGTTCAATAGAACTCCATTCACTTACTTTTCCTTTTTCATCCCATACCCTTACTTTCCAAAAATATGACTTGTCTGAAACCAGGGGTTTACCTTGATATGCGATCTGGTTACTTTCTCCCGAAGAAACTCTTCCGGACTTCCACATATCGCCTCCCGTATTATGAGCCAAGCTAACGCTGTCTGTGTCAACCATGATTTCGTAAGCCTTTTGTTTCTTTGCTCTCTCAGAAGAAGTTAATTCCCAGCTCAACCGGGGACTTACAATATCAATCCCCGAAGGATTGGCAAGATATTCACAACGAGGATTTTCAATCTGTATGGAAGAAGTATCATTTCCGCGGGAAGACAGAGAGCATACTATGATCCCGGTCAGTAATAAAAAATAGTTTGTTTTTTCTTTAAGCCAGCCAGCCATAATTATTCGTTTTGTTTTATTTAAACTCAAAGTATCTTTGGATAATATAAAGTTTATGGTTCTCCTGATTACAGTAAGAGATGTGTTGTCTTTACCAATCTGTGTATTTCAAAACGTTCGCACTAAGGTCAGCGACGTCGAGTTTTATCTTTGTTAAGTTAATAATCTGTATTTGAGTTGAGCATGTTTTGTGCTCCTTTATGATTCCATATTTGATCATTGCACTATTCACATTTCACCTGAGTTCTATGAGCCAATTCCTGGTAAATGCTAAATCCTATTTCGATATTCCAGAGCAATCCATCCTAACTCTTCTATCGAAAAGCACAATCATATCGTTAAGCTAGAGCAGAATCAAAACTAAGTAAAATGAATTAGAGAGAAAAAATCTTTTTTTTATTCTGCTTTAGCTTCTCGAAGGAATAAGCGGTGAATTGATTTATCCGATTACGAAGCTTCCTGTCGAGTAGGCAACGGCATTTCAGCCCAAGCCTCTCACAGAACCTTGGTTGAGACTCTCACCTCACACGGCTCCTCTCTTTCGATATAAGACGATTCTCACACATAATTGAACTAAACTTGATCGTCCGCGAATTGATCCGTGTTGTTTTTTTTAGTGCAAACGAAAGATCTGAACTCTTCGCACCATTTTCGGTTCAAAAACTCCAACACTACTACGATCCAGTCTGCCACTCTACTATGCCTTGGCTCTCTTTGAGATACCTTGAATAGCGATCACATTGGAAGGCACCCGGCACATCGTAGTGGTAGTTTCTCACGTTCCTTAAAAGAGCCTTTGCGAGATTCCTGTAGCTTATATCCCGGTTGACCTGTAACCTGTGTATGCGGCTTATCTGTTACAGTCTATCCTATCAACGGCACACAGCCAATAGTTTTGCCAACAACTTAGTTCTTTTCGAGATGTCATCGAACGGTTCACTTTCGTTCAGATCTCTTACAATCACCTGACACCTTATGATGCTTTTTCTTCATCGCTCAATACCATAACTTTTAATTACAGCACCATGAAGTGGGTTATATACTCCTTTGCAAGGCGTATATGAGGGGGACCCCCTCATCTCTTATAAAGCATTGAAAAGAATTATTATTAACTTCTTTCACTCGTGACAGACTCCGCCGCATGAACGATTACGTATTAAAAAGTTGTCGAACCTAGAACGTGTATTTTTTAAGTTGAAATAATTTCATAAGGATTGGTACCCCTTCCAAAATATTGTCAAAATTTGCTTTCCCTCAAATGTTTATTTCATGATGACCATCCCTGTTTTTAGGCATTAAAAATGTTTATGAAAATCAGTATAAGTAAAATGATAAATAATTTTAGATCCCTGTTCTCTGTATCTTAATGCTGATGGCGATGAGCTTGTATGCCCTTTAAGATGCGGCTTGAAGTTTCTGAGAAAAGTCATGTTCTTCCGATTAAGCAGATTGTCTTGGCGCATGAAGTTTGTTCAACATAAAGGATGGTTCTGCTTTCGGCTGGGTGTCAGTATTATCACAGGTGATAATCTAAAACTGATAACCAAAAAAGGATACAAATATCTTTGCGTTAGAAAGAACTGGCTTAAAGAATACCAAACAATACATAGCAGGCCAACAGTGTTACCCGACACCAAAACATAGAAAACTATCAGGCTAAAGCAAGTTGCCAGCGCAACAAATACCGACTGTTATCCGGAAGTGAAAAGCCCTGACAAAGCCATGGAGGAATAAAAAGAAGAGAAAGATATTTTATATAACCACATTTTAATGATTGTGTAAACAGGATGATTTTTTTATCATAATGGGTTATGTTTTAAAATTAAATGGGAATGGACACCTTATTGATTAATCGGGAAGAATAAATCAATTTTCCATTAACAAATATTTTGAATCCTTTTCCCCTATTGTATTTTTTCCCCGTCTTGTCGTAGAGAACCGTTATTATTTTATTTTGATATAATACATTATCCAGGCAAAAATAATCCCATTTGTCCGCTGTGAGCAGTGGGTTAATCGTTAAAGTATCTTTTAGAGATGTTCTTAGTCCGATCAGTCCTGAAATGATTAAATCGCAAAAAGTAGAATGATTGTAATCTTTTCCTCTTTCCTTGCCCCCTTTATTTTTTGGCCAGGGACCACCCACCCAGTTTTTAAGACGGGTTCGGGAAATCCAGTCGCCTGTGTATGGGTTAATATTCTCATCAATCCATGGAATGACTTTTCCGTTTTCCAGCTTTCTTCTTTGGCTATTTGAATACGCCGAGAGTAAGCTAAAATAATCGTCTCCAGTCACGGGCTTGCAGGTATAATTATCTAAAAGGTTTGCCATTGCTGTAAGCGTCTGTGAAGTAGCATAAGGCCAGGAAGGTCCGTTCCACTGGCATTCATGACCTTCATAAGATATTGAAAAATAAAGATTTCTTTGTTCACAGGTAGTAGGGCCCCATTTTGCCATAAACCCGCGATGATTCTCCAATTGTTTCCAGGCATTAGCGTAAGTGGTATCATCATCCGGCATATTAAAATACCAAGGCACAAAACCTATAAGTTCTCTTACAGGTAGTATGTTTGTATTTTTATTCTGGAGCGGAATTGAACCAAAAAATTTCAGGCTATCACTCCATAGTGAATGCATCATAGCAGATTTTATAATAATCGCCTTCGAAGTAAAGGTATCAGCCAGATCACTACGTCCCGCCATCTTTGCCATTGCTGCGATGGCTACTGCATCCCCATACATATAGCTGTTGATAGTAGGCCGAAGCGCCTTATAACTAGGCGTAGGAATACCATTATTGGCCCATTGTCCACCTGCACTTACTTCCATACCATCTGCACCATCAGCCTGCCAGAAAAGGGGGCTTTTATTTTCTCTGTGTGTCTCCTCCCATTTATAATAATTATGAACCAGCTTATCAAGAATACTGTTAAGTGTTTTTTTTTCAGGATGTACAGATAAAAAAGCCTTCCATGCATCGGCAGCCCAAAAGCTATACTTCCTGATAGCATCTCCGGATTCATATAACCAGAAATTCATGTAATCATTAAGATAAACAGGGTCATGAAGCCACCGGCCTTCATAAAAGTGATGGCCTGCAGCGCAACTTATCGTATTATATTTGCCTGCCCAACTTACATCTGGTAAAAATTCAGTAATAACAAAACCCTCTGGAGTTTTCTTTATATGCTTTCTAAATGTCCACCACCTGAAATAATAAGTTTTTTCTAATTCTTTATCCGGGCATTCAAAGAATGGGATATTCTCTTTCAGAAATTTCCACGCATCCTCGTTTGAATAATATTGTTTATATAATTCATTATCATCAGCATTAAATGAATCAATATAATGCTTAAAAGTTTGTGGCGACAGGATGGTATTTTGAGAAAATACAGTCTTTGCCGGTAAAAACAAAAAACATAAGAAAAGGTATTTAATGGCGGTCATTCATTTTTTTTAATTAATTAATAATATTGTCTTAGGTAAACTCTTCCTTTACATTTTATTAAGTTTATTTCTATGGCTCTCGTTTGACATTCTTTAACAATATCAATTGTAAATTTATTTTTCAGTGACCAGATTTTCTATTGACAAGATATCCAGGGCAGTACTTAAGTAACAATGTAAAGCATAGCAGGCGCGCATACAACAGGCTCTTTCATTACATTAAATGATGTACTCACTATTGACTGTCAACCCGTAAGTTCACAAAAAGCTTTAATTAATATATAGAATTTTGGGTTCAGCTCAGCATCTACTGTCTGAATCCTTGTCGAATAATCCATATGAGTAATTGCGGGTAAAATTGACCGGTTTTGTTTTAACTTATCAAAACCCTGATAATTCTTTTCCTCTTTCGAACTTTGAAGATAATGTTCTTCTCTTAATTCAGCAACTAGTAGCATATAGAGGACTTATAATATCTAAATGGATGTAGTCATTTGCATTTTCCTGCAAAATTGCCGGGACAAATGGTCTGAAAGATTCCCTGAATTCAATGATTGAATTAATTCTTGATTGTATATTCTTATTTCTTGCATCACTGGAATACTTCTTGGCAACCAACTTCATTTTTGCCCTAAGTATCACGAAAACTTCCTGAGTAATCTCTAGAACGATATCTGCAGAACGCCTCATTTTAAAAGCTGCCGTGTGGAAGGGTGCTTTGTAATGATCAAATATTAGTCTGAAAGCCTTCTCATCCTCTTCTGTAACCTGCTTTAGCAGCGTAGTTATATCGTATGATAAATCTTTTTGCATACTCCCTGAGATTATATTGACCGAATATTTGAATGACTCCGAAGTCTGTAAAATCATTTTCAAACAACTTCTAGGAAAACAAAATTACTTATAATATTCAACGATTATTTTGTTTCTCATTAGCAAATGGCAATATTTATTTTTAAAACGGTGCATATAATTTGTCATCCTTATGTCATTCTATCGAAAACAAATCTCTTTTTTAATCAATACACTTTTTTTGGTTAAAACACAGGATAACACAATTTAATATCTAACTTTTTAAAAAAAATTTCGAGTTGGCCAAGTATCTTGCGAAATTCGGTATCTTAAATAAAAAATATATTGACTTATTTTTTGTGTACTTTTGACACCCTGTTTGGTAAATCTTACAATTGCCAATCCTGATAAATATCCAATCTCTGAGATCAACCAAACTTTATTTTGTTATCATAATAAGCTGACAAAATGAAGATGACTATCCAATTATCCATACTTAAAGCCTCCAAAGTAAATTTTGAATAATAAAACAATGCTTCGTTTAGAAGATAGGGGTGTTTCATGCTTACTGTCCTTTGAAAAGTTGCGTTCTAATTGGAAAAGCTATGCAGAAGAGTTGGTATATGATCTATACACGGCAGAATTCAGAAAAAAGGATTTGTGCCTTATTTAAAAGAAAGAAGATTGAAAGCTTTTGTCCTCTCAATCACAGGCAAATAGAGTATTTTGGTAAAACTAAATTTCTTTCTAGCCCATTATTTGGTTCTTGTGTATTTGCCAGGTTGGGGAAAGATGATTTTTACATTCTAAATAAATTAAAGAACGTTTTAACTATTGTATATTGGAAAGATAAACCTGCTGTGATTCAAAATGAGGAAATAGAAACCATTAAAGAATTCGTTCGTATTCACCATAATATCAAATTAGAAAAATCAAATGTTGGTTTTACCAGTTTAGAGTTTACTAATAGCCCCACTTATACTATAAATAGAAATAGTGTATCTGTTGATGCTGGCTTAATAAGAGTAAAGCTTCCTTCTCTTGGCTTTATAATATCTGCAGAAACTGAAAGAAAAAATGTATTTAAAAGAAGCCTCTCCGTATTACCTGATCCAACCTATTTATCCTCAACCCAATAAAAAAGATTTAGAAATCCCTGTTATAGTCCGGTTAAAAAGTGAGAAATAGTAGGAATCAGCAAATGACCGGAGATGTGGCGGGTTATAGCTGTCTTGGTTTTTAATTTAAGTAATGGGTTAGCGGCAGTTGGAAATGAAAATGTTTTAGCCGCGATGTGACCGAGGGAGGCGAAGCCTCAAAATATTTGGAAAACATTTGAGGCCAGGCATGGAAAGGATTGAGAGTGACTACCCTTTTGTTAGAATCTGGACATTCACATTGTTTGTATATTTACTTTTAAAGAGCCCAATTTGCAATGAGGAATATTCAACAATTGTCATCATTTAAACTGAGAAAATTACTAAATCGCTACGATCTCATTTGGTAAAAAATGATTTAATAAAATCTTCATGCAAACAAACAATAACAGCAACAACAAGAGGATTCAGGAAGAAGATAGTCTGATTCAGCAACTTCTTTCCAAATATCTTCCTTACTGGCATTTCTTTGTTCTTTCTTTAGTAGCAGGAGTTGGTTTGGCCTTCGTTTATCTTCGATATACCAAACCGGTATATAAGGCTGAGGCATCTATTCTTATAAAAGACGAAAAGAAAGGTAACGAGGAATCTAAAATGGCGGCATCTCTTAACCAAATGTCATCAAATGTTATAGTAGAGAATGAAATAGAAATTCTTCAGTCCTATGCTTTAATGAGCCATGCTATCAAAGCGCTGAATTTATATGCACCGGTATTCCAAAAAGAAAAATTTCAAACATTTTCAGCATATACTACATCACCTCTTATTATAGAGGTGCCCAATCCTGATTCTATAAAAGAATTTAATAACCGTGATTCTATAAAGAAGTATCAAAAAATACTTTTCTCCTATGATGAAAACAAGCAGACTGTATTGCTTGACGATACGCTTCATTATTCAATTATGCAGTGGAATAATACACCTTATGGCAAACTTAAATTCCTGCCAAATAAATATTACGAGAAACCAGAAAAACCGGTTAAAACATTCTATTTCTCATTAGTAAATCCAAATAGAATTGTTCCAGGCCTTTTGAGTAATTTAACAGTAGAACCATCTGGTAAATTATCCTCTTTTGTTAATTTGAGTTATAAAGATGAAGTGCCTCAGCGTGCAGAGGATATTTTAAACCAATTAATTACTTCCTACCGGCAATCTGAAAGTAATGAAAAGGATACGTTGGCAAAAAATACCCTGGTATTTGTGACACACCGTCTGGATCTGGTAGCAAATGAGCTGGATTCTATCGAAAAGAAAATCGAGGAATATAAATCAGGAAGAGGCGCGGTTGACATTAGTACGCAAGGACAATTGTACCTGCAAAATGTAAGTGCCAACGACCAGAAGTTAAGCGAAGTGAATACTCAGATTTCTGAGTTGGATCAGGTTGAAAAATTTGTAAAAAACAACGAATACGGTGGTGCCATTGTACCTTTTTCAGTTTCAGTTGGGGTGACTACACCTGTGCTTTCACAGCTCATAGATCAATTATATGCTACAGAACTGCAGTATGAAAAAATAAAGAAAACTGTGGGTGAAAATAATTCTACCCTGGTTGCTATCCAGGACCAGATAAACAAAATAAAGCCCAATATTTTACAAAATATTCAAAGCCAGAAACAGAGCCTTATTGCGGCCAGAGAAAATATTTATGCTACTAATGGAGGCTATAATTCCATTTTGCAGGGCGTACCTCAGAAAGAACGCCAGTTGCTCGACATCAGCCGGGAACAACAAATAAAAAGTAATATCTATGCTTTCCTGCTTCAAAAAAGAGAAGAAAGTGAACTGGCCTATGCTTCAACGATTTCTAATAGCCGGGTGGTAGATATGGCCCATATAAATCCGGTTCAGGTGAGCACAAAAAAACCAGTTGTTTATTTAATAGCCGTTATTATCTGCCTCGGTTTATGCCTGTCTATTATTTTTATCAGGGATTTTTTTTTGGATAAAGTTCAATACCGAAATGAAATAGGATTCCTGACCGGAATACCTGTTATTGGAGAAATTGACTTTGACAAATCCCAAAGCCCCCTTGTAATTAAAGATCGGGGAAAAAGTTTTGTTGCTGAGCAGTTTAGGAAGTTAAGGATTTCATTGTCCTTCCTTAATATTGACAATACCCATAAAAATATTTTGGTTACTTCAGGCATTCCAGGTGAAGGAAAAAGCTTTATCGCTGCAAATCTTGCTCTAAGCCTTGCATCTTCAGGAAAAAAGGTAGTGTTGGTGGATATGGATTTGAATAAACCTTTCCTCTCAAAGACTTTTCAGCTTGAGAATCAGGAAGGAGTGGTCGAATTTCTGTCAGGGCTAAAGCAAGCAGAAGAAATTATACATAAAATAGAGGGTCATAAAAATTTATCCTTTGTCGCAGCTGGAAATAGTCCGGAAAATCCTTCAGAATTATGGACGCCGGAAAATGCTGTAAGATTGATTGATTACTTGAGTTCCATTTTTGATTGCATAATTATTGATACGTCTCCCATTCTTTTAGTAAATGATGGATATATTCTTACTAAGCTATGTGATGCCACCCTATATGTAATAAGGCAAAATTACACACCCAAAATGATCATTAAAATAATGGAAGAGGACAATCAAATCAATCCAATAAAAAACCCTGCTATCGTATTTAACGGTATAAAAACAAGAGGTTTTTTTAAAAACTATTACAAGTATGGGTATGAATATGGTTATACAAATGGAAAGGGTGGCAAAATAAAGAAATTGATGCCTAAATCTTGAATGAGTAATAACTGACACTTTATAACATTCGGGTATCTACTTCAAATAACCGAATGAAGCCTATGATAAGGTCTTAAACATCCTTTACTTATAGTTACTTCTTTAGAAATAAAATGTTTATAGTTCGATAATGGTAGGAAATGAATTCTATAACCTAACGATTTTTGGATTGAGTTGTCCATTTATACTTTAAGTCGTTTCGCCTTCTATCACGTCAATATTTGCCATACGGTTCGTAAATAAATATTTAGAAATAAATTACCGTTAAATGAAATTACCGATCAAAGTATATAATAGTCTATCATTGAAAGGAAAATCCAACTCGAAGTTTAAATTTAAAATAAAAGATAAGATTGTAACGGCTTTTGGCCTTGTAACTGGCTCAATTAACAAAGGCCATGAGCGAAGTATAAAAGTAAAAAAGAATATTTTAGCTTCTTTCGCAATAAAAGGATGTAGTATTTTAATTAGTTTCTTCCTGGTTCCACTTACGATCAATTATGTAAATCCAACGCGGTATGGAATTTGGATTGCATTAAGTTCTATTATCGGATGGTTTAGTTTTTTCGATATTGGTTTTGGCAATGGGCTCAGGAATAAATTTGCTGAAAGTATTGCCAAAGGAGAACATGAAATTGCAAGGATATATGTTAGTACTACTTATGCCATCTTAAGTATTTTAGTTATTACAGCTATTCTTGTATTTATATGCATAAATCCTTTTCTCGATTGGACAAAAATATTAAATACTCCCTCTGGAATGGCGCGGGAATTAAGTATTCTGGCATTAATCGTTTTCGTTTTCTTTTGTTTACAATTTGTCCTTCAATTGATTACCACTGTAATGACTGCGAACCTGGAACCAGCTAACGCTTCCTTCTTTAATCTGCTTGGAAGCGTATTTTCATTATTATTTATTGTCATTCTAACAAAAACAACGTCAGGAAATTTACTGTATCTCGCATTATGTTTAGGCTTTACGCCGGTGCTGGTACTCACGGCCTCAAGCTTTTGGTTCTACAGGCATGAATATAAAGTTTATGCGCCGGCTATTAAATATGTGAAGATGAAGTACGCACGAAACCTTTTAGGATTAGGAATTAAATTTTTTATCATTCAAGTTGCCGTCTTGATCTTATTTGAAACAGATAATATCATCATTACTCAACTATTTGGACCGCAAGAAGTGACCACTTTCAATGTTGCTTATAAGCTTTTCTCAGTAACCATTATGATATTCCTGATAATTGTTACTCCTTTATGGAGTGCCTTTACTGATGCATACACAGCCGGTGATTCTAACTGGATTAAAAACACACTATCGAAAATGAAAAAACTATGGTTTCTTCTAATAATATTAACTCTTTTAATATTATTCACATCGCCATACATATTTAAGCTTTGGATCGGAAATGCTATCACAGTTCCTTTTTCACTTTCTATTGCTCTCACTTTGTATGTAATTGCGTTTATGTGGCATACCATGCAGGTTTATTTTTTAAACGGAATTGGGAAAATACGTCTTCAATTAATTATAGTGGTAATTAGTGGTATTATTAATATACCAATTGCCATCTTTTTAGGTAGGAAAATTGGGTTAGCAGGCGTAACTCTTGCAAACACCGTTTTAATTGGAATTATGGCGATAGTTTATACCATTCAAACCCATAAGATTATTAATAATAGAGCAACAGGAATCTGGAATAAATAGATCGGACTGTATTTTTGTAAAATTATTTCATTTTCCCAAAGATTGACTATTTAAATGGTTAGATGCTGAATGAGATAAGAGTTCGTGATTCTTCAGATTATGTATTTTTCCATTAATATTATGAATCTAAAATAATCTAAATTTTTTGCTGAAAACTCCGAAACTTCCCAATTTCTAATAAGAAATAAAAACTAACTTTAAATAATACTTATCTGATTTGTACATGCTATTAAGGTTAACAAATATTAAGATAGCATTTGTCACAATCTTTTTGTTGCTCGTGTTAAGATTGTTTTCTTTTATTTTAATTCCTGATCGGGTATCTGATTATATTGAAATCTTCTTAATATTTATCATTTTCGTTTTTATTTTTTTTGCGAAAGGTGAGAGGCCGAACAAAGAATTTTCTGCATATATAAATGGAATTATTTTTCTTACATTATTAAGTTCAGTATCAGCTTATTTTTATCATCAACAAAATCTTTTATCTTCATTAATAGCCTCAAGAACTATATTTTTTTGGCTTTTCTTTTATGTTTTATATAAAATTAATATTGATAAAGAAGACTTAACAAAAATACTCCTATTTATAGGTTTGATATGGGCGTTGATTATGATTTTTCAGCAATTTACTACGAACGTCCTTTTCAATTTACATGCCACTGAGTTAGATGATTCGGGAGCCGTTTTGTTTCGCGTTGAAAGGGGTATAAAAAGAATCTATTTGCCGGGTACAGAGTTTGGTCTTTTTATGCTTTTTTTTTCCTGGGAGAAGATTTTTAAAAAATTAGATTTAATGTATTTCTCCCTGTTTGTTCTGGCCTTAGCTGGACTTTTTTTAACAGATTCGCGCCAGGTAATCTTTGGTGTTTTAGGTATTCTTTTATTTAGCTTTTTGTTCAGGTTTAACTTCAATGATAAGAAAAAGGTTCAGTTTTTATTTCTATTTTCATTTATCGCGATCGTTCTAATTATTATCGCCGGAGATTATCTTTTAAATCTGATCAAACTCTCACAAGAACAAGAAAGTTCAGATAGTTTCGTGAGGGGAAAAGCGATAAAATTCTACCTTTTCGATTATAATCCAAGTTTTCTTTGTTACATTATTGGGAATGGCTGGCAAAATTTTTATAGCCCGTACGGTCATGAGGTTGCAAGAACTTTAGAAGATTCTCTCGGCTACTTCAGATCCGATATTGGTTTATTCGGCGCATTAAATAAATTTGGAATTATTTACGTAATTTTTGTTTTGCGAATTTATTATAAAATGATATTCAAACGTAAAAAACTCTATGTTCCTGTATATATAAGAGAGTTTTTTATCGTGTGTTTTATTACCTCTTTTACTGGGGAAAATTATTTTGAAGTCAGTTATATTTTCATGCTGTTTGTTTGCATATTCTATATTATTGACGAGGAAAATAAATTGTTGCAGACTTTTGAGAAGAGCTAATATGAATGCATTCTAAGCCGATTTAAATATTCGATTTCACACTTGCTAATAGGATGTAGAAACAATTACGACAGGTAATCATTTGGTATTTCACTATTTTTAATTTAAACCCAAGGTTTATTTTACACTCCGTTACCCCTATTTTGAAAGGGAAGGTGTAGAAAGCCGAATATGGGTACTGAGGAGGTCTTTTCAAAAAAAATGGATTTTAAATTTGTCACAGTCGAGGGGGAAAAATGGTATAATGAAAACTAAATAATAAATCCATGAAAAGGTTAAACTAAATCACAAAAAGATTAATATTTGAAATTTGTATTAATAATTAAATCCATCTTACAATCAAAATTAAACGAACTAATTCTTGATGATTATATCTATTCTAATTCCCATACATAATCGCATTAAAATAACGCAGGATGGCATGGAGTCTTTGCTCTCAGTACTATCTAATTATCAAACGAATGGAAGAGGCCACCTTGTTTTCCATATAATCGTAATTGATGATGGATCAACAGATGGAAGTTCAAAATGGATTTCCGAAAATTATCCGGATATAATTATTCTAAAAGGGGATGGTAATCTTTGGTGGAGTGGCGCAATGAATGAAGGTACCAGATATGCAATCAATACCTTAAAAAGCGATTTTGTACTTTTATGGAATGATGATATAGTTGCTTCAGATGACTACTTTTTAAACCTTGAAAAATTAATTGATAAGGATGATTTGAGAAGCAAGATAGTAGGATCAAAGATTTTTTTTCATAATGACCAGAGTAGATTAATTTCGACAGGGGGAATTTTTAATAAGTTTACAGGAAAAATGGACATGGATCGAAGGCTTCTTAAAGACACGGAAAATTATAAAGAAACCGACTGGTTAGCTGGCATGGGAACGCTTATTCCTGCATCTGTGTTTCAAATACAAAACATCTGGTGGGATAATGAAAAATTTCCTCAATATTACGGTGATGCAGATTTCTGTTTAGAATGTAAAAAACAAGGGATCAAAATACTTTTGAGTCCTAAGCTTATTATATATAATAAGACAGAATATACTGGATTAACACATGGTAAAACCTTGAAAGAATTTTATTTGTCATTAACTTCTTTGCGCTCAAACTATAATTTTGTTAATACTTTTTCATTTTACTCCCGGCACGGGACCCCATTTGCTTATTTCGGATTAGTAAAAAGATATTTGTATTATTTTCTGGTTTTTCTTTTAAAAAGATAAAAACCAAAATTTGAGTTTTATTTTGATCCCATTCATTGTAATACGATCCAATGAAAGAAGAAATAAAAAAAATGTTTTGACTCAATTTTGGTGGCAAACTATTTTGATAGTATTAAACCTGCAAAGATATTTCTAGTTCCTATGGCTCGTTAGTCATTAATATAGTTGACATCGATAGATTTCATTTATCAACTTTTAACCACAATTATTAAGGTATGACTATAATGGTTTCAGTAATAACTGCTGTCTATAATGATGAAGAATTTATTAGAAAATCTGTCGAAAGCATTTTAAATCAAACTTTAACTGAATTTGAATTTATTATTGTTAATGATGGGTCGAGCGATAATAGCGCCAATATACTTAATGAACTTTCTAAAAAAGATAAAAGAATAAAGATTATTACACAAAAAAATTCGGGAGCTGCATCTGCAAGGAATACGGCTATAAAGTCTGCCAATGGCACTTATATCGCCATTCAGGATTCAGATGACATTTCTTCTCCGAAAAGATTAAAAGAACAGGTTGATCAATTGTTAAACTCGGGTGATAACAATTTAATTTCATGCACTGGTTATAATATAATAGATATTGATGATGAAATTGTTGCAACTCATAATAAAATATATAAAGATATCAACAAGAATATTTTAAAAGGCAATACCAGTGTATGTCATCCAAGTATGATGATTGCAAGAACACTTTTAAATTCAGTAGGAGGTTACAATACATTTTACAATAAAACTGAAGATTATGATTTGATTTATAGGCTTTTGGAAAAAGGGGCTTCTATAAAAAAAATAAATGAGTGCCTGTATAATTATCGAATGAGAGAAAATTCTGAAAGCAGTTTAAATAGTGGGGCATACTGGAAAAGAGTATATGAAAATCATTTAAATAGGATTAATAATAAACCTGAAAATTTTGATATCGTTATAAACGATTATAAGAACGATAGAAATGTGGTAATAAAAAGACAGGCACAGCAAATTTTTTATTCTGAGAACTACTTAAAATTCAGAAAATTTTATCTGAAGCACTTCGATAAATTACCGATTCTACATTTTTTGTATTTTATATATTCATTTCTTCCAAAAAGATTGAAAGATTTAGTCAAAGCGCTGAGGTTTTAAAACGCTGGAGAAAGTATTTTTTGCAATCCTAATTAACAATTGATTATATGCTAAACAATGAGAGAGCTAATTATCTTATAAAATTATCCGATACAGGAAGCAAACTTAAGTGGATTTATAATTCAATTGTTTTATTGTTGAACCTAATAAGAATTCTACCTCACTTAATTTTATTTAGTTTATACAAAAGGCGTAGGTACATGATTCTTTCAGATACAACTACAGTTAAGAATATGATTTTATTGTTGATTTTTGAAAAACATTACCGAAACCTATTTTATTACCGGATCGGAAATGTAAAGTATTTTTTTAAATGGATATTGCAGGAGGACAAATCGTTTCATATTCCGGTTAGATTAGAGATGGGAAAGTGTGTTCGCGTGGTTCATAGTCAATCAACTTTTCTTAATGCTAAGAGTATTGGTGATTATTTTGTTTGTTATCATAATGTAACAATTGGAACGGCCAGTCTAGATAGGAATAACAAACCAGAAATTGGGAATAATGTGACTATATATACAGGTGCCGTTGTAGTGGGGGAAATAACAATAGGAGATAATGTCAATATCGGTGCAAATTCAGTCATAGTTAAAAACGTTCCATCAGATTGCACCGTTATCGGTTCTCCTGCCAGAATTATAAAGTTAAAAGGTAAACAGGTGGATATACCTCTATAATTAAATAGTTTGGAACCCAAAATTTACGCTAAATATTCAGGGGAATTCTTTGGGTTAATCATTTATTTCTTAGTTAATGACAGAATATTAAAGTTAAAGTGGAAATGCTAATTCAGAATCTGTGGCACAAAATATCTACAATAACCTTAAATTAATTTAGTAACAACGTTACAAATTTTTTCACCTTGCTCTCATATTAAAGTAGTAAAAATTGGTATGCCTTTTTGCAAATAAAAGAAAATTAAATTATTCTAAAACTTATGGCTGAGCCTAAACGCATACTTTTCCTGCTTCATCTTCCACCGCCAGTTCATGGGTCCTCAATAATAGGGAAAATTATAAAAGAAAGTTCAATAATAAATAACGGTTTTGAAAGCAGTTATCTCAATCTTTTAGCTTCAGAAAATGTAGCTGAATCGGGCAAGGTTGGTTTCAGAAAGATGATCGGATTTGTATTTACATGGTTTAAAGTCTTAAAATTGATTTTAAATAGATATCCTCATGCCTGCTATTTTGCACTCTCTACTACGGGTAAAGCCCTTTATAAGGATGTCCTACTAATTATTTTACTCAAAATTTTCAATATTAAGCTTATTTATCACCTACATAATAAAGGGATCTCTCAGCATCAACACAAAAGAGTCTATAGGATTTTTTATAATTATATTTTTAAAGATGCTAAAGTAATTTTATTATCTAAATTTCTCTATCCTGATATTCAAACCTTTGTTCCGTATTCTAAGGTTTATATATGTCCTAATGGTATAAAAGATGAAACATCAAAATTTGAATATTCTAATCAGAATCGTCAATCAAATGGTTTAGATGCAGCGCAGCAAATGACGTTTGAAAAGATCGTCCAAATTCTATTTCTTTCCAATCTAATTGAAACAAAAGGAGTCTTTATTTTGCTAAAAGCTTGTACTTTATTAATGAAAAGAAACATTCCATTCAAATGCATTTTCATTGGGGCAGAGGGAGACATAAATACTTCTCGAATAAATAGGGAAATTACCCAATTGGGGTTGAAACGCCAAGTTCATTATTTGGGTAAAAAATATGGAGGAGAAAAAAGCAGGGCACTTTTAGATGCAGACATTTTTGTATTACCAACCTATTATACCAAGGAATGTTTCCCGTTAGTTTTGTTAGAAGCAATGAGCTACTCTTTACCTGCTATATCAACTTTTGAAGGAGGAATACCAGATGTAATTGAAGACAAGGTAACAGGATTCTTGGTTCCACAAAAAGATTCAATTGCTTTAGCAGATAAACTTGAATTGCTTATAAAAAATCCGGAACTGAGGAGGGGCATGGGTATCGCTGGCCGAAAAAAATTTGAACATGAGTTTACCATAGAAATATTTGAAAAAAGACTTGAAAAGATATTACAGGAAGTGATTGAGAAATAATACAACAAATATTATCCGTATTGTAGCTTTTTGATCTGCATTCTTTAAAATTCTTAAAAGATAAAGACTGTTTTAGAATAGCTCTTACAATCTTTACTTACGTGCTGCCTGCTAAAATTTACCTTTTTGATTTACTCATTTGATGGAAAAGTAAAATCGTATCTGTTTTTTAATCACTATTGGTTCTTATAAAGAGTTTGACAGTAATGTAATTCAGATGGCTATAGTAAAACAAACTGCAATTGTTTGTGTCGCCAATATACACATGTTGATAGAAACCCCGAAGAATAATGCTTATTAAAATGTTCTGAAAGATGCAGGTACCATTACACCAGACGGTAAACCACTTACCTGGATATTGAGGCTCCTATACGGTAAAAGGCGATAGAAGGTGTGGGATGGATCTGTCCCACTCTTTACTAAAAGCTTCTGAAGATACCTGATTCTATATACATTTCTCTGGTGGAACGAAGCAAATGCTTGAAAAGGTAGTGCTGGAATCAACATACAAATTCTCTTTACCACATCAAGAAAATTAATTCAAAATAGGTGATATAAGAACTATGAATATTTTGATCATCGTAATGACTCAACCTGAGTAAGAATTCCAAAACAGGAGAAAAATATCTCAAAATAAAAGGAGAAAAAACATATTAAGTGTGCTGGAATAGTGAGATGGCCTGATCGGAGATTAGAAACAAAGTCTCAGACTCAACAAAAATTATTTGAAAGATATGCTGGTAAACAATATGAGTGTGATTTTTGCGGCCGCAGTAATGAACTTCAAATGATGAATGATCCTCTGGGGTACAGAGACAATTTTACGTTGGGTATTCTTCTTCAGATATTTTAGACGGTTTACTGGAATGTTTGTACCCTTTTTTGTAAAGTGACTTTTTGAGGGTTAACTAATATTATAATAGGCTACCTATTGGATTGGTGTGCAGGTAATATTAAGAGAGCTACTAAATTATGGATATGTCATTGCCCTGAAATATTGAAACGGAATACAAAGAACAAAATATTGTTCTTTAAAAAATAATTATTTGTCTTATTTAATTTTAAAAAAATACTCTTATACTCGTGGATAATCTACTACTTTCAAAAATATTCAAAGGAAGGTTAGAAGACCTTTCAAATCGGAAATTGCTGATTAATACAATCAATGCACATTCCTTTAATGTAGCCCGGAAAGATTCAATGTTTTACAAGGCTTTACAATCCGGGGACATCTTATTACCTGATGGAGTTAGTGTTATTTTTGCCTCGCGTCTATTATTCGGTATTAAAATTAAAAAAATTGCGGGTGCAGATTTATTTTATTACGAGATGAAACGTTTAGACGCGATAGGTGGCAGTTGTTTTTTTCTGGGAAGTAATGGCTGTACTCTACAAAAAATATATGATAAGGCAAAAATTGAATTTCCAAATTTAAAAGTACATAACTATTCACCACCGTATAAGCCCGTTTTTTCAAAGGAAGATAGCCAAAGAATGATTGAATTAATTAATGCCGTGAAGCCTGATGTAGTTTTTATTGGAATGACTGCCCCCAAGCAGGAGAAATGGGCTTTTACCTATTTTAATGAATTGGATACTAAACTCGTTTGTTGTATTGGGGCAGTATTTGATTTTTATGCAGGTAATATTCAACGTGCACCGAAATGGGCAATTAAAATTGGTTTGGAATGGCTGTTTAGGCTATTAAAAGAGCCTAGAAGGTTGAGTAAACGTTATATAATTGGGAATACAAAGTTTGTTCTTTTCATATTAAGAATGGAAATTGCTATCATTTTCAGTCGCATTTAGATAGTTGAATTAGCCTTTATTAGGCTCATATTTTGACTATTTTTAAAGCCTGATTTCTTATGTTATTAAAAAAGCAATTAATGAGTAAGTTCCTGTTGCAAAATTAGCCCTGTTTATTGTTTCACTTATGATGGATTGGCTTACAAGTTTAGATTTATTATAAACTATTTTTCCTCTCTAATCTGAAAGTAAAATTAATAAATTAGAGATAACTGAATTAACTGATCTTCTCTGCTATTCTTTCTTTTACTCTTTCCACAAGAGGAGTTTTAGTGTTGGTATCCGATTTGAATTCCGGAACTAACTTGCGAAGTATAAAAGGAATTATTTCGTTGTTATGTGTGATGGCTGCCTGTTGCAATTCCTCTAATAAAGAGATAAACTCAGGATGTAATTCAGGTGATTTTTTTGCCCTTAATATTCTGGGATGATAGGTCTCGGCAAATTCCTCCGAGTCTTTAAATAACTCTTCATACATTTTTTCGCCCGGGCGCAGGCCAACAGTCTCTATAGGAATTTCAGAGGCTTTGAATCCTGCCAGTTGAATCATCTTTTTAGCCAGATCCATTATTTTTACCGGCTTGCCCATATCGAACAGTAAGATATCTCCCGACTCCCCTATTTTACCAGCTTCCAGCACCAATTTGGAAGCTTCCGGAATCGTCATAAAATACCGGGTGATATCTGGATGAGTAATCGTAAGAGGGCCACCGGCAGCAATTTGTTTCTTAAAGGTGGCTACTACACTCCCTGCTGAACCCAAAACATTTCCAAAACGGGTGGTTATAAACTCTGTTTCCGAGTCGCGGCGGTCGCTTAATGATTGAATATAAATTTCAGAGACCCTTTTAGTGGCGCCCATTATATTAGTAGGGTTTACAGCCTTATCAGTTGACACCATCACAAATTTTTTCACTTTATATTTGAAGGCAAGATCGGCCACCATTTTAGTACCCAATACATTGGTGAGTACCGCTTCGCTCGTAAATATTTCCATTAAGGGAACATGCTTGTACGCGGCGGCATGAAAAACAAAATCAGGTTTGTGAAACGAAAATATTTTTTTCAACTTAGCGTAATCCCGTACAGACGCAATCTCGATTTTCAGGAGCTGATTAGCGCCTTTTTTCTTCAATTCATATTCCAGATCGAATAATCCGGATTCAGACTGATCCAGCAAAATCAATTTCTTAAAAGTAAATCGTATCAGTTGCCTGCAAATCTCACTTCCAATAGACCCTGCCGCACCGGTCACCATGATGGTGGCATTCTGATAAGTAGTTTGAAGCATGTCGAAAGGCAAGTTGATGGCTTCTCTCTCAAGAAGGTCTTCGATATTTAATTCTTTTACCTGCTTCTTTTCAAAAAGCCCACCCCTCCATTGTTCTGCGTGTGGAATTACATTGATCTTAATATTCAAGGAAGCACATACATCCGATATGGCTATTTTTTTCTCGGCAGATAATTGATCAATAGCAATGTATAGCCGGGTAATTTGTTTTTGTTTAAAGATCTTAGTAAGATGAGGGCTTGCAGCACTGTAAATAGGAAGCCCGGCCAGCGTCATCCCTATTTTTGAGGTACTGTCTTCTATAAAACCCACTACGGTAACGTTGTTTTTAGAGTCCTGCTCCAAAACCTGTTTGGCCACCTGCCCCATTTCCCCTGCTCCATAGATGATGGCCTTTTCCCCACTTCTTGATTTAGATTGTGAAGCCCTGGAATATATTTCCTTCACCAGCAACCTGAACATGACCAGTATAAAAATTACGCTGAAAAAATTGATAATCAGTAAAGCGACCGGAACAGAACTGGTAGCTATTGCATTGGTATCTACCATATAAATTGCGAGCCATAACGCCAATTGTAAGAATGCGAATTTGATAATGCGAAAGATATCATTGATCTCAGAATACCTGATGATACCTTTATAGATCGGGAAGAAGGTTACACACGCGAGATATACTCCTGCGTTAATGAAAATCGCGGGAAAGAGACCCGTTATTTTCGGCACATCAATCAATATGTGCCTGACAAGAAAAAAGGAGAGTAGAAATGAGAAGGTGATGAGCGCAAGATCACACGTAAAAATGATCCATCTCGGCGCATATTTAGTTTCAAAAAAGTTTTCTAGCATTGGGAGTATCAGGGTTAATTACAGGATTAATAACGTATTAAAGATCAATAAATTTTTAACGCAATCTAAAATATGATATCATTCACAAATTAAAAAAAGATCAGAATCAAAAAATGTACCAAAACCAAACATCCAATACCGATAACATACCTGTAACAGTACTTCCGATGGTAATCGGAATTATTGAACTAAACAGCTATTATATTACCGATACATCTTGAACAGACTTGCATTACACAGATAAGTTTAAACTAATTTATAATTTTAATCGGTTTAAAATATCATTATGCCTCCTCATTGCAAATCGGGTAAAATTAATTCTTTTTATTTTATTCGGTGGTAGTTGCTTCTCAAAAAAATTCCTCTTTTAAATAAAAAACCCCGCAACGGGACTTGTGTCCAATTGCGGGAGTACTATTAAATTATTTTCAGATCACTTCCTGAGCAGCCCGGAAATTCTTTTATAAAGTAACTTCAAGATCCAATAACCTTTCCACTATCCTCTCCGCTGTTTTTCCATCCCACAATTCGGGGATGCTTCCCCGTTTCCACTTTCCTGCAAATAACTGATCCATGGCGGGTTTGATAGATTTAGGATCGGTACCTAATAATTCATTGGTTCCTATAGTAATGGTTTCGGGCCTCTCTGTATTATCTCTTAGTGTCATGCAGGGGATACCCATCACAGTGGTCTCTTCCGTAATACCGCCTGAGTCTGTCACTACCGCTTTGGCGTGCGCTACCAGGTAATTAAATTCGAGATAACCTAAAGGTTCTATCGTATGCAGGTTTGGATATGCAATTCCCAGATGTTCCAACACCTTTGCTGTTCGCGGGTGTACCGGAAATATCAATGGCAGGCCATGGCTGTTATTGATTATTTCATCCATCAGTTCTTTTAATTTCCCTTCTTCATCTACATTTGCCGGGCGATGCAGCGTCATCACTATATATTTTTCGGGTTGTAGCGTAAGCCTTTCCCAAACGGGTGGCTTGATAAACCTTGACCGGTTCTTTAACAAAGTATCTATCATTGTATTTCCCACGAAGAAAATCCGGTTACTCTCTACACCGGCCTTTCGCAAATTTTCGTTGGCTGTTTCAGAAGTAGTAAAAAAATAATCAGTGATTGCGTCGGTCACCATCCGGTTAATTTCTTCGGGCATGGTAAGATCTCCTGAACGAATTCCTCCTTCCACATGCGCCACCTTTATGTTATTCAGTTTCTTGGCGGCAATGGAGCAAGCCATGGTGCTCGTAACATCTCCAACTACCAATACCAGGTCGGGCCTTTCTTCCATTAATACTTTCTCATAACGAATCATGATATTGGCAGTCTGCTCAGCCTGTGTACCACCTCCGGCTCCGAGATTAATGTCAGGATTAGGAATACCCAGCTCTTCAAAAAAACTACCACTCATCTTTTTATCATAATGCTGCCCTGTATGTACCAGACGATAACTGATATTCTTCCCTTTTTTAGAAGCTGCTTCTATGGCTTCAATGATGGGAGCAATTTTCATAAAGTTAGGTCGTGCTCCTGCTATTAAATCTATTTTCATTTATTTTTTTCATCAAAATTTATAGGCTCATTCCTAAAGGTATCATTAAGATTAATAAAGGCCTCTCAGACGGATAAGGTTTTAACTATTTCCGATAAATAATTTTGATGGTAACAGCCTTTGAAAATATTCATCAAAAAATCATCTCATAAAAGAATGATCTTTCACTTGCTGTGCAGCCAAAGGATGATAATCACCTTTCAAACCTACCGGAGTAGCATGCCTAATGTTATGTACAATTTCTATAGCGGCTTTAGTTTCGCTGATGCGAAAACCATTCCCGGCAAGAATTGCTTCATAAGAGGTGGTATGCAGATCAGTAAACCCATTGCTAAACTCAAGTTCCTTCCCCTCTATTTGTATGGATCTATAGGTTCTTTTTCCCTGCGCTCTTAGGTTTCCGGGAATGGTCTCCTCATTTATGCTTAAAAACCATCTTACTCTTGCCTTTTCTAAATCCAGGAATCCAGACGCTCTGTCGTAAGAGTGAATATGAACAATATTGTTTTTTACAGGCCCAAAAATCCATGTTAGCATGTCAAAGAAATGCACCCCAATGTTGGTTGCAATGCCGCCTGATTTAGTAATATCACCTTTCCATGAGGTAAAATACCAATGCCCTCTTGAAGTAAGATAAGTAAGATCAACATCATATACTTTATCCTTAGGCCCATTAAGCACCATTTGTTTGAGAGCGATTATAGATGGGTGCAGGCGCAACTGGAGTATAGAAAAAATGTGTTTCCCTGTTTCATTCTCTATTTCCTCAAGTGCCTCTATATTCCATGGATTTAATACAATTGGTTTTTCGCAGATCACATCTGCATTACTTCTTAATCCAAACCGGATGTGGCTGTCGTGTAAATAATTGGGAGAACAAACGGAAACAAAGTCTATCTGGCGCCCCTTTCTTTTTAGTTTGTCTATATGCCTGTCGAACCGTTCAAACTCAACAAAAAAGTCGGCAGCAGGAAAATAGCTATCCATGATACCTACACTGTCAAAAGGGTCATAAGCCGCCAAAAGATTATTACCTGTATTCTTTATGGCTTTTAAATGGCGTGGGGCAATGTACCCGGCTATACCTATTAATGCGAAATTTTTCATTTTTATTATTTATAGTTAGAAATTCAAACTTGTCTAACAATAAGCGGAAATTCCTGGCCGTTTATTTAACCAAATATTTCATAGCTTGATTATGAGAAATCCTCTTGCTTTTAAGAGTTTTTAATCGTTGAAAAAAAATTCCAGCCAGTGATTCGTACGATAAATTTTTTAGGAGATATTCCTTGCCATTGTTTCCTATTTGATTTAATTCTACCGGGCTCATTTTAGAAAACTTTACTATGCCTTCGATTAAGGCGTTCGTATCTTCAGCGGGGACAAACATTCCGCATTCTGCTTCCTCAATTATACATTTGTATCCACTATAAGCAACTAAGATTGGTTTTGAAGCATACATGTAATCTATCCACTTATTGGGACTAACCCCAAATCTATATATGGGTCTGTTTAACCAGGTATTTATCAGCACATCAGTTTTTTCAAGTACTCTTGGTAATGACGCTTTTGGTACCGGAGGAATGAATGTAACATTGGTTAGGTCATTATATTTTTCTTGGAATATTGATTTGAGTGGACCATCCCCCACAAATACAAATTTAATATTTGGGTGGATATTACTAAGAGTCCTTGCCGCATTAAAAATTCCATCCAAAGCATTTGATCTCCCCATGGTACCTGCATACCCTACCACGAATTCGCCTGTTTTTTTTTCAAACAAATCTGAAATGGTTACATCGTCTTCCTTATTATAATAATCCAAATCAATACCCATTGGCAGCCATAAAAATTCAAAAGGTCTTTTTAAAACCTTCGAGATGTGTTCCTTGGCGTTTGGCAACGAACTAATTATAAGATCTGCATGCTTATAGCCAAGTTTCTCTATCCACCTTAAGCAAATAATTAAAGGATTTCTAGAAGAAAAATTTCCAATTTCCTGTAATGTTAATGGGTATAAATCTCTTACTTCAACCACAAGTGGAATATTTAGCCATCTTTTTAAAAAGACGCCAGATATAAAAGTCAGAATGGACAAGGAGGAAACAATCACGACATCCGGTTTAAATGATCTTATATGTTTCCTAAATCTAAAAATATTGAATTCAAATAAGATCCAGCTCCATAATCTTTTTAGATTAAAGCCTAATGAAATATTCGGTCCATTCAAAGTGACCGTTGTTAAATTGCCAACCTGATTAGAATGGTAAAGCCCGCTTATTCGGGGAATATTCCCGAGCGAGGATCTTGATCCAATTGATAATACATTGTTATCGGGAAGTTTTGATAAATACTTAGATAAAAAGTACTGTCTTGTTGGTGAGCCAAACTCAGGAAGCACTGTATATTTACTGATGTAAACAATATTCATATTACAAACGCAGACGGTTTTTAATTTGTTTTCTTTTCAATGAAATAATTTAGGATTTTATTTATTCTGAGTTTTAAGAAGCTTTTGACTTAAAGCAAGGTTGGCAAATAACTGACCGTATTGACCCCAACTTGTTAAAAAGCGGCTACAGTCAACAAACTGTTCATAAATGGAAAATAGAGTTTGGTCATAGCGAGTAAGCTTTACGAAACCATCCGCCTGAAATGAACCCACAGAACCTTTATACCCCTTTTTAAACATACTCCCATCTATATTATCGCGAAATGAACAATCCTTCCGATCCCATAATTTTTCTTTAAGTGTAAAAATCAATCTTTGAATTGCATCAGTATCCTTCCACAATCCTAAATCACTGGCTTCTACAATATATGACACCACCAGATTACCATGAGAAACATCTTGTATAATATCTTCTTCCTGGTTAATTGAGCTATCCCACGTTTGATTCCAGGAAATATAATCTTCATATTTTTTGAAATTATTTTCAAGTTTATTATTGTATAAACTGTCTAAGGTGAAATACTCCCTTCTACGAGATTGATTTGATGTTAAAAAGTATAACTCTGCGGCAATATAGGCCCAATGTGAGGCCATGTGGGTGCGACCTAAAAGTATATAATTAAATTTGTCCCCATTATATCTGATTCCCCTTTCCCGCCATTTATCCCATACGTCCGTTTCCACAAATTGCAAAGTACTTTTGTAAAATTTGCGGTATTTATGTTTTGAGTAAATACCAGGATTATTATGAATATCTTTTAAGAGGCGGGTGACATATTGAAATAAGTATATTTCCGATAAAACCGTTTCTTGTTGATACATATCCTCATTAGGAATTTCTCCTATCCAGCCTTTATAATTATCTTTTAATTTGAATTTATTCCCAGGAATATTTTTTGTAACGTGTGCCCTGTTGATAACATTGTTAGTGATGAGGATGGCATCGTCAAGATAAGTTACATCTTCACTCGTTTCGAACATTGCCAATATTGCGTCCATGCCATAACTTAACGATTGCATATCGTCAGTAGCTTTTGAGTTGCTTAAATTTATCCAGCTTTGCCGTAGTTGTGGGAAATTTTTAAAACCAATATAATAGGATTGATCAAAAAGGGTCTTCCAGTTATAATTTCCTGTTTGTGCGTATGAATAATCCTTAGTATTTGCTAAAAAGAAATAAAAAGCAAATATTATACAATATTTAAAATACTTCTTATGAGGGATTTTATCAATTGACACAAAGGTTCTAACGAGAAAAATTCTCTTTTTCAATCCGCTTTAAATAATGGTTTAGGCGTTCTTTTGTGGAAAAGTTTTGTATAAAAGAGAAGATTCGTTTTCCCAATTTAGAACCAGCCTGGCTTCTGAAACATTTTTCTTTTTTTCAACTATTGCTTCTCTTGAGATGGTACTAATTATGTCAGCTAAAGAATTTATTGAAACATCGGTAGTCCACCCACATTGAAATTTATTTACTATTTGTTTCATATCAGGAAAGTTACTCACGATTACAGGCAGGTCACAATTAATATACTCAAAAAGCTTATTCGGCAGGCAATAATAATAGCTTAGGCTTACGTTCTCGATAATACTCAAACCTACATCGGCCCCCGAGGAATAATAAGAAATTTCAGATGGAGGGACAGCCTCCAGAAAATGAATATTAGGATACTGTTTTTCGCCACACTTTACAATATCAACAAAGGGGCCATAACCCATGACAACAAGATGTTTTTCAGCCGTAGCCGACTTGAAAACATCAATAAGCAATTGAATTCCTCTTCCCTTATTAACTACTCCCTGATAAATGAAAATCAAAGAATTCTCCGGGATGCGAAATAAATCATTAAATACACGGTTTCTGCCATAGTCGCTTGAAAGTTCGGGTATATTCCTTATAACGACCACATTAGAAATTCCATATTTATTCTCATACCATTTGCCTATTGACGGACTGACAACAATTAATCTATCTACTCTTTTTATTAAAAACTTTTCGAGGACAGAACTGATCGTTTTCGATATTTTGTTTAGGCCGGTTTTTTGGCTTTCTAATTCATGGGCATCATAAATAAGCCATATACCTGAACCAGATAATTTCAATAGATACCCAACGGGTAAAACGAACAAGCTGTGGCAGTTTACAACACGTATCTTTTTTCTTCTGTAAAAAAAAAATACTTTTATGATAAATTCAAAATATTTTAAAATACTAACAAGCGAATTCTTTTTTAATCTATCAAAAAATAAACTGAAGCGTTTTACAGATCTTTTCTCGTCAATTTGTTCCCATTCTTTAAATCCTTCATCCCATCCAGATGCAATAATTACTTCATCTGCAAGGCCAAACTCTATGATAGACTTTGTTTCTCTTAAAATACGTGATTCAAATTTAAAGGGAGAAGGATAGATATGCAGATTGATAATACTCATTTTCTCTACCTTTTTTTAAACAATTTTGAAAGCCTCTTTAATTGCTTGCTTGTGAACCAGGAAGATTCTTTTACTATTACTCATTTACTGTACAATCCCTTAAACCTCAAGTAATTTACAAAAGTTTTCAACTTACTTATTTTGTCTTCGTTATTCGGGTAATCATTAAATGTTTTTTTAGGAAGGTGCATTATTTCTTCAAATTTTTCAGGAGAAAGTAATAGTTTTTTCATCACAAATTGCTTATCCTGTTCCATTAATACGTTATCATAGCCTTCATTTTTCATTATATCCAGCGATTCTTGCCTTTTTATCTGCCCGGAATTAACTAAGTCTGAGAGATGGCCACGTCGTTTATCAATATTAAATTTTTGGGGAAGAATATATCCCTGAAAAAATCTTGTGTAAACAGATTCATAATGTTTACCACCATAATATACCCAACCTAGTTCGTTCTGTAATACATTCATCACTTCTGCTTTATTATAATCTAAATAATTAAGGATAGAAACAGATTTGATTCTTTTAAGATAGGTCCAGTTGAATAGATCAAGGAAATTGAAATGTGGATAGTTTTTCAAACCCGAAGAGCCAAAAGTTTTATGAACAGAACTTATGTACTTCCAATCAGAATGACCGTAGCTCCATGCTTTTACCGCCATTGATTCTGTGGCAAAGTTCATACCGCTAATAAGATATTTTATATTGCGTTTACTGGCCTCTTTAAATAGAAGCGCATTAATAGCATGATCTGTTGGTACTTCTCCATCAGGAGTAGATGCCTTCAAAAAGGATAGCTGTAAATCCCTGAATTCTTTCCAGTCAATTACATAAGTGTATAAGTCAATTCCTAATTTATCGAGTGTCTTCTCTATATTGCTTACTGCTAATTCTGAATTCCAACCGTTATCAAAATGTATTGCCAACGGCCTTAAGCCAAGTTTCCTGGTTAGGTAAGCAACATAAGTGCTGTCCACGCCACCACTTACTCCAATAATACAATCATATTCTTTTCCTTTACCACTTGCTTTTATCTGGTTGATCAGTTTAGTCAACCTTTCTTCCGCTTCTTTTCCTTTGAATACTCTTTTAGGCAACTCGATATCATACCTTTTGCAATGAGAACAAACACCTTCTTCGTTAAACATGATGTCCGGATCACTGGTATCCATTATACAGCGGGTACAAATTTGATATTCTCTTTCTTTTTGCATTAAATTATTTTTCTATTTTCATTTTTCTATTTGAATAGATTCTTCAAATCATTCGATGTGGGGTAATTTATTAATATCCCACGATGTTTCCCTTTAAACACAAACATGCTTCCTGCTGTAACCGATGATGCTCCTCCAATTTGAATAGCTTCGCGCAAGTGATCCTGAGTACCCGCCCCTCCTGATGCAACTACAGGAACGTTTACAATTTCACTTACCATTTTTATAAGATCAAGATCATACCCTTTCATGGTGCCTTCCCTGTCAATAGATTGAATAATGATTTCCCCCGCTCCGGCTTCTACAACAGTCTTAGCCATTATGTCCGGGCTTATTTTATGCTTCTCAGTTCCGGCATTGGTATATACCTGGTACTTTCCCAATAGATTTTTACGTACATCTATGCATACCACGATGCTTTGGCTACCATATATTGCCGCCAGAGACGAAATCAACTCATTGTTTAACGAAGCCGTATTGATTATCAATTTTTCGATACCGGTGTCAAATAACTTTTTAGCCTGTTCAATATTTTTCACACCACCTCCGTAACCTATCGGCATAAAACTTTCGCTAACGATATCGCCTATCCAGGTATATTTTGGATCTCTTTTCTCTGCAGTGGCGGTAATATCAAGCAATACCAGTTCATCCACTTCTTTTTCGTTGAAAATTTTCACGGCATTAATAGGGTCGCCTATATAAACCGGATTTTTAAATTGTTGCGTTTTTACAAGCCCTTCGCCCTTAAGCAGTAAAGTGGGAATTACACGAATTAAATTCATATAGAGAGAAAGTTCTGAAATATTTTTAAGCCGTATTTATGACTTTTTTCGGGATGGAATTGCAGAGCGTATATATTATCATGATTCAAGGCTGAAGCAAAATCGTTATAGTAATTTGTTGTCAGCATAACATCTTCTGGAGTATTTGCGTGGATGTAGTAAGAATGAACGAAATAATATTTCGATTCTTCAGGCAGGTCTTTTGTAAGTAGCGTCTGTTTCTGAACGGTTACGTAATTCCATCCCATGTGTGGTATGCGCAGATTAATCTGATCTGCCGGAAACGAAAATTTTTTTACTTCAGCATCAAACCATCCTAACCCCGGAAGTTTTCCTTCTTCAGATTTTTTTGTCATTAATTGTGCACCCAGGCATATTCCCAAAACAGGAATTTTATCGTTCAACACTTTGTCATTCAATACTTCAATTAATCCTGACTGCTGAAGTTTGGACATACCATAGTCAAAATTGCCCACTCCCGGCAAGATCAGTTTATCTGCTTTTGCAATATCATCTGCACTTGATGTAATTATTCCGGGGTTTCCGAGCTTACGAAGCATGTTAGCGATAGAACCAAGGTTTCCGGCACCGTAATCAATTATGCTGATCATATACCTAATTTATTTTTAAATCGTAAGGCTCTTTCGATCCATTTCTTATTAGAGGGGTAATCTTCATGCTTTTTGGGAGGAAGTTTCATTATCCGTTCAAATTCTTCCAAAGGTATTTCCCATTTCTTTGTAATATAGTTGATATGTTCACGCAGTTGGTTTTCATCATATAATGGTTTTTCAAGCTCTTTCAGAGCTTCTTCACGGGTGATTTGTCCGGAGCATATTAACGATGATAAGTGTGCCCTCCTTTTATCGAACCCAAACTTAACCGGTAAAACATAAGCCTGGAAGAATTGAGTAAATACCGATTCAAAATGTTTACCACCATAATATTGCCAACCTACTTTTTCTTCCAATTCTTTTATCGCCGCTTCTTTATTATACTCAACATAATTTAAAATATTTACTTTCTTTACTTTTCTGATCACCATGTAATAAAAGAAATGTACCAAAGAGAGATACGGGTAAGTCTTTATTTTTTTGGTGCCAAAAATTTTGTGGATGGCTTTGATGTGATGGAAATCACTGGCATCATATCCCCACGCTGGAGGCAATATTCCTTCCGTGACTATGTTACTTCCTGAAATAAGATATTTAATTTTGTATTTCTCTGCTATTTTGTAAAGAGTGGCAATAATTGCGTGGTCCGTAACGACTTCAATATTAGGAACCGAGGCTTTAAAAAAGGAAAGTTGGATGTCTTTGAATTCGTTCCAATCAACCACTAAAGTATGCAGATCGAAATTGTACTTATTGACGAGTTTCTCAATATTACTTACAGCCAGTTCAGAATTCCATCCGTTATCAAAATGTACAATCAGTGCTTTCAACCCCATTTCTCCGGCAAGATATGCAATGTAAGAGCTGTCCACTCCTCCACTCAATCCAATGAGGCAATCATATTCTTTTGACTTCCCTTCCTTTTTAATTTCATTAATAATTTGATCAAATTTTATCTTTCGCTGAGCAACCGGCAGCAACAATTTATCTGCTTTTTCCTGATAGTCATAATAATAGTTACAAACTCCATCCCCATCAAAATGGATTTCGGGGTCGGAGGTGTCCATTACTGTTTTAGTACAAATTTTATATTGACTTTGTGCTTTCATTTCTTACTTGTTGATAAACTTTTGAAATTTCTTCTGCATGTTTTTGCCAAGTATAACCTTTAATTACTTCTTCATGTCCTCTTAGGCCCATTTCAGTTCTGAGTTCGGAGGAACTCAATAATTTATGCAGGGCATCAGTTACTTCCTTAATATTCCGCGCATGTGCAAAAAATCCATGTACACCATCTTTTGCTGCTCCATCAATGCCATCGTTGAAAGTGGCAACTATTGGTTTTTTTAAATACATGGCTTCAAGATAAACCAGTCCAAATGTTTCATTCCAGCCAGGCAATGAAAATACATTGCAAAACGCTATATACTCTAATGCTTTTTTATGATCTACTTTCCCCGCAAAAGTTATGTAACTGCTCAAATTCAGTTCCTCAACCAAATGATTCAAATTGTTTCTTTCAACCCCGTCTCCTACTATGATGTAATGAATGTCATCATGGATTTTAACCAACTCAGCCAGAGCCTTTATATTTATCTCAATACCTTTATCCTTATTTAATGTGGACACACTTACGATTATTTTTTTGTGAGCCAGTTCAGGAAAAATTAATGGATTCAAATTATCAAAGTCATTAACGTCTATTCCATTTGGAATGACACTAATATTCGCTTTTGAGTAATACTCCTGGAACTGATTTGCAATTCTGTTACTTGGGAATATTACCCTGCTTGCTTTAAACAAGATTTCTAGCATTATCGGTTTTACACTTTTAAATTTTCTGATCGTGAGCAAATCAGTTCCACGAACAGTGATTATATAGGGCATCCGGAATTTTTCGGAAAACTTCATTGCGGCGTATCCGTCGGGAAAACACATGTGGGCATGGATGATATCCGGTTTAAATGTGTTTTGCTTTTTTGAAACCATTTTATTTATACCATAATAGTATCTGTAGCCCGCCGTTCTTTTTAAAATATTTTTGGGAATCTCAAAGTAGTGTGGATGGTATATCTCAATACCATTAAGTATTAGATGGGATGGTAGCTTTGAAATTCCATACTTTCTTTTGCCCATTAGCTTGCTGGCATACGGAGTCGGAGAAAAGATAATTATGTCAAATCCCTTTTTACTAAGTATTTCCGCAGGCTTTTGAATTGCTTGTGGGCAAAGAGGATCTAAACTGGAATAGAAATTGGTAATTCCCAGAATTTTGGTCATTACTGTAAATGAATTTTTTTAATCAAGGATGAAGAATCTTTAATATCTTAAACTAATTTAATTTTTTTTTTGAAGAAGACCTCTTAGCTTTGAATTCTAAGAAAATAGAAATTCCTATGGTAAGTATAAAAGTATTTATTACTTCAGTACTAGTGAACATGTAATAAAATATGCCTAATAAAATAATCTCATAAAGGATTATAAATACAATGAGCTGAGAGAATAGGTACGTTTTATTATTGCGAAAATATAGCATGAGAAGAAGAAAAAATATTAATGCAACATCAAGGGTTTTAATTAATCCCATATCTAAGTAAAAGCTTCCAACAAAAGTTGAGAAGGTGTTTAAATTATAATGAGCATAATATGTGTCATTCAGATTATTAATTGAGACTTGCTCAGATGCTGGATAAAGACTAGGAAAATTCATTCTCCCACCTGTTGTACCTTTAATGAATTGATTAAAATTATAAGAAAAGTATATAAAAGGCTGTCCTATGTAATCTACCAAAGAATAAAACACACCTTTTCCAGACCCGGAAAACTTTGCTTCTGAAATTTGTATAAAAAATGCTGCTAAGGGCAAAGATCCTATCCCAAAATAAACTCGGATCTTTTTTGAAACATCCCGTGAAATATCCTCTTTAAAAAAACAGTACACGAAAATAAAAAAAAGGCCCCATCTTATAATTCCGTCTCGTCCAACAATTGATAAGTTTTGTATTACTATTGCGAAACTGCTCAAAAAAAGAAGAATAAATAGGGTTTTCTTTTTGTGATAAAATATAAAAAAATAAAAAGCAAAAAATAAAGATAACAATGAAAAATGTTGACCTATCCCTCCGATATATGTGAATATAGTATTCTTGCTTTCTGGATATAATTCTCTTAGATTATGAAGTGCCCTAGCCTGGGCCAGATCGTCATACGAAAAAACTGTTCTTAATTTCATGGAAGAGATCACCAAAGATGTAATTGAAAAAATTATTATACCCCAGACAAAATATTTTAAATTTACAAATTGAGGAATTCTAAATCTTTTGATATCAATATTCCCAAACCTGATTATTGGGGCCAAAAACAGAAATAAGCAAAGGAGATGAAAGATAACGGCACTAAAAAGTATTTTTTCTTGATCATACGTTTGGTAGAAATACAATAGAATAATAGCAGCAACAGAAGAAATCCAATACACCGATATTAAGAATGTTGATGCATTAAACCCATGATACTTATAGTTAAAAAAAAACCAGGTTGAGAAAAAAATAAAATATAAGAAAAGAGCCAAGATGAAATGGTTTTTTAGGATTAGTCTCCCTAGTCGAAAACTAATTTATAAATGATGTTCTCTGTTTGAAATATTGTTCTCGTTTTTTCTCAATGTTCTGTAGCATACACTAATAAAGAGGGTATTTTATTCCTTTCACTGCACTGGACATTTATTCTTTCCAGCTATATTTTTAAATATTTTGATTCCATCCAAATTCTTTAAGGTTAGTTACCACTCCTGTTCTTAATGATAAAACTTTAATTTATATCAAAAGCCAAATCACTTAAATTCTTTATGAATATATCTATATTTTTAGGACTTGTAATATTGTAATATAAATTTTGATTTTCCACTTGTAAATTTTGTGTTAGATAAAAATCTTTTTCTTCTAAGTCTTTTTTTAGATCTTTCTCAATAGAATAGATAATAAACCCAAGTTGTTTTAACCATGAAAAGGAGATGTTCTTTTCGGACAAATATACCTTTGCTCCATTTGCAATAGAAATGAAAATATTTCCCAATGCCATTTGCCTAAAAGAATTATAAACTGCTATATTACAATAGGCTGTTTCTACTAAGTACTCATTGTATGGCAAGAAATTTTCGAGTAATTTGATTTTGAGCCGCAACGATTTTACGTATTTCTTTAACCCATCTGCATAGTATAAATCTGTGCCATAACTAAATGGGATTACCACGTTTCCGTCAAATTGTACATCTTCTAAAAGCAAAAGTATTTCCAGGTGATTATTTTCGGGTGTACGGGAATTACCTATCAATAGTTTATTTGGAGGATTTTGAATTGGTTTTAAAACAGGAACAGATCTATCAACCGGATATTGAAGAAAGGAGGGTAAGTCATTTACTTTATTTTTTAAATAATTGTACTCTTGTTTGCTATACCAGGCGAAAAAATTTATTTTTTTCATAGCAAAATGAATCTCTTTTTCCGGAACCTTCCTTCCCTTTAATAAATATTTGATGCGGCGAAGTGTTTTTTTAATGTTTATATCAGACGTCTCTCTAATTAATTGTTTTGTATGAGTGCCATATAAATTTTGTAAAAATGGATAACGGGAATCATTATAAATTTCTGTTCCGAAAAAATTCCAAATGATTTTTATGTTTTTTATTTTTTTTAGCCTATTTATTAAATACGCTTTATGATAATCTAAATTATAAACAAAAACAAAGTTCTGTTTTAACATCAGCTCCGATAGATTAAAATATTCACGCGAGAAGGGAACTACGTGTTGTATAATGGTTGTGTGTTTACCACTATAATTTGAAGATTCTTTTAATATTACGATAATATTACTAATACCATCTCTATAAAATTTATCAACAAAAATGTCAATAAATTTTTCATCATGCATTAAATGTAAAATTTTTAATTGGTTGGTCATTTTTTAAAATGGCTTTTCAAATTGCTTTGGATACTGAATCTAAAATAGATCGGCAGATATCTTTTTAATACTGGCAGTTACTTTTATTTGGTCACAGTTTAAATTCCAATTCATTTACTAAAGAACTCAGATAGGTTAACCTATCAATTTCAAAATGGGGTTAAGCATTTTTCGTATTCTTAAAATAGAGGTAGAAATGGCTTGGTTACTGGTCTCCTTTTCTTAAAATTATTCTTTTAAGTTCATAGAGGCTTTCAACTTTCAACATGGCACAAATACCAAGGTAGCTAAGCAACCCTACCGCTCCCCCAATCAATAATCTAAGAATATCCCTGCTTTTTTGTATTTCTAAATCTAAACTCCATACAATGGCTCCGGCAATAAATGCCAGAAAAATGAGAGGAAAAATATCTTTAATTTGTTCCCACGTATTGTAATTCAGAAATTTTCCGGAAAAATGAGTATTGATAAAAAAAGCGAAAACAGAAATAATAACCTGCCCCCAAATCAAGCCAAGAATACCAAACCTTACTGAGATAAGGATCACAATAGCAATTAAAATCTTTTTTACAACTTCTAACTTTAAAAACAAGTCGCTCCTTCCTTTAACATTCAAAATATTCAAATTGTAAGAGTGTAATGGATATAAAATGCCTGTTACACAAAGGATTTGAAAATAAGGTACTGCAGGAAGCCATTTTTCAGTAAATAAAAAGCGGAATAAAGGTTCTGCCAATACTCCTAAAATAACCAGTACCGGTGCCACCAGGAAAACCACCATTTGCATGATCTGCTTATATCCTTTTTTTAATCTTACATTATCATTTTGAATGGAAGCAAAAAGAGGATAGGATATTTTATTTAATGCAACGGATATATTACTTACCGGCAGTTGTTTTAACGAATCAGCCCGTGTATAAAAGCCTACTTGTGCCGGCAAAAAGAGGCGGCCAATAATAATTTGATAAATGTTAGTAAAAACAGTATCCAATAATCCGGAAAGTGTCAATTTATAACCAAACTTCAAATGGTACCGGAATTTGGTCATGTTAAAAACGAAGGTAGGTACCCAGCCGGTTCTGATCCACAACTGAAGGGTATTTAAAAATGACTGAACTATACCCATCCAAACCAGGCTCCATACTCCATAACCTTTATATGCTAAAAACATCCCTAATAAACCTGAACCAATCAGAGATGGAATAGCGATGGTCATCTGTAATTTAAAGTTCATTTCTTTTGTTAACCTGGTTAACTGAACTTCAGAAAAAGCACTAATAATAAAAGTAAGGCAATAAATACGAATGATCTCTGTGAGTATAGGCTGTGAAAAGAAAACAGCTATTAAGGGTGCAAAGAGAAACAACACCCAATAGATAACAATACTTCCTGCCAAATTAAAAAAAAATACAGTAGAATAATCTTCCTGATCTGGCTCAATCGTTCTTATTAAGGATTGGGTTAACCCACTATTAACCAGGGAAGTGCCTATTCCTATGAATACGCTTATCATGCCGATTAATCCAAATTCTTCTGGCAAAAGAATACGCGCAAGTACAATAGAAACAACAAAGCCAATGGCCTGGGTACCAAATTGTTGCCCAAACGTCCACATCATGCCTGAAACAGCGGTTTTTCTTAAGGACAAGATTATTTTACAATTTTATTCGGTGTTTAATTTCATTGTCAACCAGTGAGATCGTTTAATATAAAATCTACCAAACATATATTTTACAACATGTTTTCGGTTGTCTTTCTTTTCGTATCAAATAATGATAATAATAAAATATCAGACTCCAATCATTTGGTCAAAACGAATATAGAATATTGAGTCAGGAGAAACAGCTATCAAGATTTTTAAAAAATCCTTTGCCACCATTTACCAATGGTCTCTTCATCGGTATATCCATATCCATATCCGTAACCGTATCCATAACCATACTTTCCAAATCCTTTACCCTTAATGCCGTTATAGACAATGGCAGGATTCTTAAGGCTTTTGGTTTTTAATTTTTCTTCCAATTTCTGTAAGAATACTTTTGGAGTAAAAGCATGCCTTACTACATATAAGGTAACATCGCATAAAGGCGACAAAATAAAAGCATCGGTAACGGGGTTGATAGGAGCAGTATCTATCAAAATATAATCAAATTGCGTATCGAGATAAGCCAGCAATTCCTTTAACCTGCCATTGGCAATTAATTCTGATGGATTGGGAGGAATAGGGCCGGAGGGTACTAAAAATAAATTGGTAATGCCGGTGGGCTTTACAATTTCTTCTATTTCCGCTTTCCCGATCAGGTAAGTAGAAAGCCCGCCATGTCGTGACACATTGAATTTCTCACTCAGTTTGGGCTTACGAAGATCCAGTTCTATTAATACTACTTTTTTATTCATCAGGGAAAGGCTGATACCGAGGTTAACTGCGATAAAGCTTTTGCCCTCATAAGAAATACTGGAGGTAATCATTATTTTTTTATGGGTTTCATCTACTCCCATATAAGCCAGTGATGTCCTCAACTGACGAAACTCTTCCGCTATAAAACTTCGTTTACCTTCGGCGATAACAATAGGTGATTTAGTGCGGTCGTACACTACCTCTCCTAAAACAGGCATGGAAGTATATTTTTCAATTTCTGAGCGGTCTTGTATGGTACGGGTAAGTATGTCCTTTATATAAATAATAGCGATTCCCAGAACCATTGCTATCAAAAAGGCAGCGAGGTAGATCAGTTTTCTTTTAGGACTGACCGGGGTATCAGAAGATTCTGCCTTATCAATGATTCTGCTGTCGGCCACGGCTGAGGCAAAAGATAAAGCAGTCTCTTCCCTCTTTTGTAACAGAAAAGTGTAGATATCGTTTTTAATACTTTGTTGCCGGCTGATGCCGAGTAATTCTCTTTCCTTTTCAGGAATGGAAGTAAGCATGGAAGAGTACCGGTTATTAGTCGAAGACAGATCATCCCTTCCTGCCACCAGATTTTTCCGCTGACTTTCTATGTTTTCGAGGATACCGGGTTTTAGTTTATTGATACCATCCACCAGGGCTATTACCGCCGGGTTGTTTTCGGGTACTATTTTTTTGGTTTGGGTGTATTGCAGTTCGAGGTCAGATAATTTCTGTAAAAGTTCTGTCAATACCGGGTCGGCTACGCCCAGCGTGGCAGGTACAATTCCTCCCATTCCTCCTTTACTTTTTACATATTTTTCTACCTGGTCCAGTACTGCCAACTGCATATTGATATTGCTGATTTGCTGATCGTTGGCCGCTACCGTTTGTAAATAGATCTGTCCCTGTGCACTGATATCGGTTATTTTATTGCGGGATTTAAATCGCTGTAGATTTCCTTCCACCGAGTCCAGGTCGGCAGCCACTAACTTCAGGCGGTCTTCTACAAATTTTAAGGTATTGGCTGCCAGCACATTTTTATCAAGTATGGCGGCTTTATTATATACCGCGAGCAATTCGTTCAAAATATCTTCCCCTCTTTTAGGCACTTCTCCCTCTATACTTAAGTCAATAACGGTTGATTGCTTGCTTGATGGAGCTATTTTTACCTGGCCAAGGATACTGTTGGCAGCTTTTTTTACAGAGCCCAGAGAAAAATAAAAATCACTTTCCTTGTCTTTAGTTTCTGTTGGTAAATAATAGGTATTAGGAAGAAAACGGAGTACACCAAAGGGTGTGGTCACCCATTGATTTAAAGGATATGTATTTTTCTTGATAGTAATGGAATGGGTATCCTCATTATACTGAAATTCGATTCTTTGGGCTGGTATAATAGAATCGGTGTTCTGGGCTTCAATGACTATAGGGGAAAGAACATAAGCAGATTGTGCGAGAACCCGTCCCTGTATCATTACAGGGGCGTACAGGTGTAAATTCTTTACCACTTCCTGCATCAGCGTTTTGGATTGTAAAATTTCTACCTCATTTTCTACTGATTTTTTTGCACCAAACATGTCGAATGCCTGCATCATTTCATTAGCAGGCGTATTACTTTTGTCATCCTTAATCAATAAGGTGGCCGACGTTTGATATACGGGCATTGAGTAACGCAAGTAGAGCCATGCGGTAGAAAAACTGATAACCAGAAGCAACGCAAAAATCGGCCAGTAGGGAAAAAATTTATAGAACAGGTCGCCGAGAGATGTTTCTTCTTCCACATCAAAATCCATGTCTTTGGTTGGTTGTCGCATTCGGGTATGATTATTTTAAAAGAGTGTTGAGGAGCACAATGATCACAGTGGCACCGCTAAATATAATGGGTAATAATTGTTGGGTACGGTCACTTGCCGCTATTTTGGCTTTGCCGGGCTCTACATAGATCACATCATTGGATTTTAAAAAGAAATAGGGAGATTGCAATATTTTGGAAGAGTTAAGATTTAATCGCTTCACCAGTTTATCAGGGCCTTCCTGCCTGATGAGTATTACATTGTCCCGAAGGCCATAAATGGTAAGGTCGCCTGCCTGCCCGATGGCTTCGAGAATACTGATTTGCTCACTCGGCGCATATACTACTCCCGGATGGTTTACTTCACCCAGAACGGTAACCCTGAAATTTAAAAACCGTGCCGTCACGATAGGATCGAATAGAAGCTTTTTTTCAGTGAGCATTTGGGTAATATTCGCTTCTAATTGCTTTTGCGTAAGTCCGGCGGCGGGTACACTGCCTAATATAGGAAACTTAATAGTACCATCTTCACTAACGAGATACCCGGCAGTTTGAGGTGTAATATTTGTATTTAAGGCACTTGGAGTAATCGGCAAATTGGGCATATTGAAAAGAACGGTTGCCTCGGGGCTGAGGCTGCTTACAGAAATACTCAGTATGTCTTTTTTTTGTATGATAGGTTCCAGTCCGCTCTTAGAGGCAATGAGGGTGGAATCCTTTACGTCATTGAAATAAGCAATCTTTTTGGTGGAGACACACGAAGAAATGATACCGGCAAAAAATAAAAAGCAAATAACGTATAAAAGGCGGTGGTGGATATTAGTTTGTGGCATAAATTATTAAGAGATTACAATAAAATAAATGGACCGGATCATACTTTTAAAGATGGTGCCGAAGAGTTAAAAAATATTTTTAGGAAACAAATTACGAACGATTTTTGGAATTCTTTCTCTTTGCACCCAGACTTATTTACCGGGGATAAAAAATGAAATGGTGTGTTCTGCTGATTAATTGTATTCCCGAAAGCAAAAGGCTTCGCCTTTCCTGAGCCCCATAGCAAAGGATCGGGTAGCAGGTTTCTTTATTACCTTGTTAGTTGAGCAAAAGTTTGAAAGTAAGTGCTACCTGAATATGGAACGGGTTATACAATGGGTAGTTATTTAGTTTTCTTTGTTCAATTTGGCGGTAAAAATAATACATTCCTGTTCATTGTTCTCCGGTAAAAAAAACAGAAAAGGAGCGTTAAAAAAATACTTCCTGTTTTATCGTACTCCTGGAGCTACCAAACCTACCAACCAATGATGGGTAAAAGTGCCGATTTTAGCGAACGGCTGGTTTCAATTAATCCCTTTCATCGCTTAGATTAGGTGCCTGTTTTAAGGTCAGCATTGCTACCGCCATCCGTATGGGTTTGGATGTTTCTGTTCAAGAATAAGCCAATCTGTGAGGTTTTTTTTTGGGGTAGAAAGCATCCATAAATTTGCGGACCTGTTGGTGATTTTACCTATAACCTGGGAATTTTGTTTCTGTATTCTTTTCTATAAAATTTCACACTACTCTCCGAATAAGTTGATGAAAGCCACGATGGTATTGGCCTCACCCCCTCCCGGTAGCTATCGGGACTCTCCGAAGGAGAGGGGCCGTGTAACTTAATACCAGTAAGCGGTTCGTCAAAATTCATGATTTTTAGTTGGACAATAATGAAAATTGCAATAATAACTATTACACGGATTTTAAGCGACGACTACTTACCGAGTTGTTATTCATTTTCCGGTTGAGGAATAACCTGCCATCCGTTTCCTTTTCTTTCTAGATAAACATAACGGCTCAACACACTCTCATTATTGGTTTTGGTGAGCGCCGTAGCGGCAATCACTATCTTATTCTGGCTTGCGGGAATATTCTGAAAAATAAAATGATAGAAACTATTTCCCGATAGAATGATCTCTTTGATGTTTTTTGGATCATTCTGATCCATATCGCTGAGATCATCGAACTGATAAATAATGTACCGGTTGATGAGATTGTTGTCTTTATTTTCCCGAAAATAGAGATCAATGGCCGTACTGACAAAAGCAGGTTTGGAACTGTCAAATAACAATACAGGCCTGTCGGGTTTTGCTGAATCTATCCACGGCATAGGCGGTGGTATGGCAGGGTATTTATAATAATTATTTCGCAGGCTATCGTTCCACCCGTTAGGATTGCTGTTGAAAGTGCTGCTGCTGAAATAAACACTTCCCTGTATTTGCGGATATTGGCGCAGATTTATTATCTGATTGGGCAGTTCCTCTTTATTTTTCCATGCATACGATTTGGGTTCCAGCGCTCTGTAAATCCCCTGCCCTATATAAAGTTGCCTTCCATAAGCATGATTGGCCCACCAATCGGTAAGCACTTTAAAACCCACCACTTTCTGACTTATTTCCCAGTACAATTGAGGTACCACATAATCTATCCATTTCATTTTCAGCCACAATAAAATATCGGCATACAGGTCATCATAGTTAGTTTGTCCCGCTTTGGTATTGCTTCCTTCAGGATCTTTATCAATATTGCGCCACACACCGAAAGGGCTGATACCAAACTGGCAATATTTATTTTCTTCCTTAATGGCCCTGCTGAGATGAACAATGATAGAATCCACATTGCTCCTGCGCCAGTCTTCCCTGTCCATACCATTCCCGTATTTTTTAAAAGAAACGGCATCATTAAATTCTTTGCCTGCAATACGGTATGGATAAAAGTAATCATCAAAATGAATGGCATCCACATCATATCGTTTTACCACATCTCTTACTACGTTCACTACGAACGCCTGTGCATCTTTATTTCCGGGATCAAAATATTTAACACTGCCATAGGTGATGAACCATTCGGGATGGAGTTTGGTGATGTGTGTAGGTGCGATAGATGATTTTCCTACACGAAATTCTGCACGATATGGATTCATCCATGCATGAAATTCCATTCCGCGTTTATGCGTCTCCGTTATCATGAATTTAAGAGGGTCATAATAGGGTACGGGTGGCCGCCCCTGCTTGCCGGTGAGGAACTCACTCCAGGGCTCATTTTGTGAAGGGTAAAAAGCATCGGATGCTGGCCGTATCTGTACCAGCACTGCATTCATCCCATTCCTTTTATGCATATCAAGCAACTTGATGAATTCATCTTTTTGCTGTTGGGTACTCAAAAATCTGGAAGAAGGAAAATCAATATTATCTACGGTAGCTACCCATACACCTCGAAATTCATATTTGGGTTGGGCAGTCAGCGATTGGAAATTAGTAACGATCAGGAAGAATACAATGCAGGATAAATGTTTCATGTCACATCAAAAAAATAGTAAGGCGGCAATTTACAAACATCCCTGTTAACAATGGTTCCTAATCAACAGAGAGTTGAAATAATAATTCTTTATTAACAAAATGGAGATGGTGTAATATTCATTTGATTTAAATTTTTAATAGACAAACGAATATTCCCGGGAAGATCTTCTTTCAAATATTTCCTCTGGTAAAAAGCAGGTTACTGAACGGTTCTCACTTTTGGGTCCAGCTTATATTTCCATCTTTTTCATCCTTCATTTCTATTCCCATATCCGCCAATTGTTTTCTGATTTTATCGGAAGTGAAAAAATCTTTTTTTGATTTGGCTTCTTTACGAATATCAACGAGCAGATCCATGATGCCGTTTAATTGGGTTGAATTTTCGGAGGGATCTTTTAACCCTAAAATTTGTTCTAAGTAAACCGTAAAAGAATCTTTTAGCTTTTGCAGAGTAGCGGCAGAGATGGCATCGGGCTTTATGAGGCCGTCTTTGAGAGAATTGATGACAGGAACCATCTCAAACATATTGGCCAGCACTTTTGCTGTATTGAAATCATCATTGATAAATTCTTCAAATTCATCTACCAGCTTATTGATCTTTTCTTCAAGTTCATGGTCACCGGCTTCCTGCCCTTCGGCCTCTGGTAATTTCTTCAATACTTCGAAAGCTTCGAATAATCTTTTCAATCCTTTTTCTGCTGCTACCAGGGCCTCACTGCTGAAATCGAGGGTACTGCGGTAATGAGTTTGTAAAATAAAAAAGCGGATCACCATCGGCGGGAAACCCTGTGAAAGCAAAGGATGATGGCCACTGAACATTTGTGTGAGGGTGATCTGATTATTGTAACTCTTACCCATTTTCTTTCCGTTCACCGTGATCATATTATTGTGTATCCAGTACTTTGCCGGGTGTGTGTGATTGCAAATGGTGCTTTGGGCAATTTCGCTCTCATGATGCGGAAACATCAGGTCCATGCCGCCGCCATGAATATCGAAGCGCGGTCCAAGATATTTAGTGGCCATTGCAGAACATTCAATGTGCCATCCCGGGAAACCATCTCCCCACGGGCTTTTCCACCGCATGATGTGTTTGGGCGGTGCCGATTTCCACAAGGCAAAATCAGCTTTATTTCTTTTTTCTTCCTGCCCTTCCAGATTACGGGTAGTTTCTAAAAGATCATCCACAATGCGGCCGCTTAATTTTCCATAATCGTAATTTTCAGCATATTTTTTTACATCAAAGTAAACGGAACCGTTCACTACATAAGCATAACCCGCCTCTATCAGTTTCTCGATCATCCCAATTTGCTCTACAATATGTCCGGTAGCCGTAGGCTCTATGCTCGGGTCAAGCGTATTTAATTGTCTGAAAGCCCAGTGAAAAAGATTCGTGTATTTATGAACCAGCTCCATAGGCTCCACTTTCTCCAGCAATGCTTTGTTTGAGATCTTGTCTTCGGCTTCACGTCCTTCTTCTTCAAAATGCCCTGCATCCGTAATATTGCGCACATAACGCACTTTATACCCCAGGTATAACAGGTACCTGTACACGACATCAAAAGTAATATAGGGCCTTGCATGTCCCAGATGGCTTTCTCCGCTCACGGTAGGGCCGCACACATACATGCCCACATGGGGCGGGTTGATAGGAATAAATTCTTCTTTCTGTTTGGTCAGCGAATTATAAACTTTGAGCGGCATAAATTTTTATTCAATATAATAAATACAAATTAAAGCGGTAAAGATATTCTACCTTTTACAATCTTATTTTTAATTAATACAATTTTAGAATTTTTATGGTTCAAACCGTACATCGGCAATAACGGGAAAGTGGTCGCTGAGATCTTTTCTGATGCAGGTAAACTGCAGGATTTTGAACCTATTGTCCGTAAAAATATTATCAATCCGCAACGTGGGCGATATAGAACTAAAAGTACGCGATATACCGAAACCTTTTTCCACAAAAGCATTTTTAAGGCCTTTACCAATGGTTTCGTAGGCGTAGGATACCGGCACATCATTGAAATCACCGCATAGTAATATAGGATAAGGGCTGTGATTTAATTCATCTTTTATGAAGGTAGCCTGTGCAGCCCTTTTTATGATACCCAATTTTATTTTGGAAACAATGTTTTTTGATTCTGAAATATTACCCTGCGAAGGTACCGTCCCTTTATCGAGGTATGCCAGGTTGGTCTGCGAAAATTTTAAAGATTGAAGATGTATATTAAATACCCGGAACGTATCTTTTCCGGCCAGGATATCTATAAATTGAAAAGTGGAATTGTAACTGTTTGGATTGTTTACCAAGGTCTGTTTTCTGAGGATCGGAAATTTTGAAAAAACGATGATACCGAAGTGGTGGTACTTGTCGAAATCATCTTTTACACGGTATGAATACAAATAGTCTTTGAATTTCAATTCCTTTTCAATATCCGGAAAATAGTTGATGGCCTTTTTATTTTCGCCTGCTACCATCTCCTGAAAGCAGGCGATATCGGGGTTGTATTTATTGATGAGGTCAATCATTTGTTGTCTCTTCTCAGGATGGTCTTTGTAATGAAGAATATTGAAAAGTTCCACGTTCCACGTCATGATGCGGATAGTGCCACTGTCTTTCTGCAGAACAAAAGAGGGTGAAGAGTTTACAGCAAATACATTCCTTATCGCATGCAATGAAATAAGTATAGTGAGCAAAGAAATGAAGCTCCATAATGGTTTGGCAAACAACCAGAAGGGTATAAATAAAACGAGGATCAACAGTAAATAGGGGAGTAATAAGGTAAATAAACTTAAGAACCACCAATGATCGGGGTCAAAATATTTTACATTGGCACCTGTAAGAAAGAGGGCGGCAATTATAAAATTAGATATTACGAACGCTTTTTTGGTAAATCTGCGCACAAAAGATCTTTTCATTTATAGCAATCCGTTTAGGGTTGATAGCAGTAAAAAAAATTAAAAATCCGCCTCACGGGCTTTCTTCAGGATGGCCTTTTCTTCATCAGTCAGATGTTCAAACCCTTTTTGGTTAATCTTATCGAGTATTTCATCAATGCGTTGTTGTGTAATCACCGGATGTTTTACGAAAGGCTTTCTTCCATCGGTGCGATAGAATACTCTTTCCTTGACTTTTTCCCGGCGAGGGTTGGGTTTGTCGGGGTCAAAAAGAGTCATGAACCATTCGTAGCAACGGCCCATCCACAAGCTGCTATCATAGCCCTTGCGCAGGAAAACGATGAATAAAAATCCGGCAAGACCGCCGGCAAGATGTGCCAGATGATCTGCAGTACCTCCGCTTCCGGCGAAGTCAATAACAACATAGAGTGCTGTTAGAATCCATAAGGGTATGCCTCCATTGAGCATTTTGAATAAACGATAGTCGGGTGAAAGGGTGGTAGTAGCTACGGCAATGGCAAGTATAGAAGCATTACCGCCGAGCATAAAGGAATATTCGATCTCATTTTTTAATTGAGGGAATGCATAGCTTGTGGCAACGAATACTATTGCACCGGCAATTCCGCCATAAATATATACAGCAAAAATCTTGGAATTTCCCGACAGGTCTTGCAGTATTTGTCCGAATACCCATAGCCAAAGCATATTGATGAGGGTATAAATCACTCCTATATGTACAAACATATAAGTGAGCACGGTCCATGGCAAAGTGGCGAGAGTGCTGAGTTTAGCCGGTAAAATGAACCATCGCAATATCTCGTACTGAAATGCTGAAGTGGAAGATTGGGTGATATAATAAATCACCTGGATAAGCCCGAACGAAACGAAGATGAGCGCATTGATTGCTATCAGCGCAATGAGTGCGTTATTATCAGCACCGATAGTTATCTTTTTTAAACGCCGGTCCATATATCTTTCTGACTCACTCATTTGGTTCTGTGAAATTTTGTGTTGTAAAATTACCGAATTACCGTCACTTATGAGAAGGCAAAATCGGGTCAGTAATAATTACTCTTCCCGGTTTTCTTCCATATAATACATAAGATGAATCCCATTACAAGACCGCCGAGATGGGCAAAGTGCGCTACATTACCTCCATATCCGGAGAATTGCCCGAAGAGATCTATAGCAGCGTAAATGGCCGCGAGGTATTTTGCTTTGATAGGAAATGGAATAGGTAAGATGTAAAATTGTACATTGGGAAATGAATAGGCGAAGGCAGCAAGTAGTCCCATAACCGCTCCTGAAGCACCTATAGCAAATCCGATAGGGACCAGAAACATTTCGGTGACTCCCGCAGCAAGGCCGCAAACCAAATAGAATATCAGGAATTTTTTAGGTCCCCACATCTTTTCCAATGCCGCACCAAATAGCCAAAGGGCATACATATTAAAAAGTATGTGAAAAAAGCCTCCGTGTGCAAACATGTGGGTGACGAGCTGATAGGGTTTAAAGAGGCCTGTGTCAATAGACCAAAGGCCTATTCTACTCGTAAGCCATCCAAATTGATTACCTCCCGTAACATCCACTCCTGATTTATCAAAAACCGATTGAGCCACAAAGACAATTACATTAATTATAATGAGATTCAAAACAACCGGTGTGGACGATTGCGAGGGTCGGAAACTTTTATATGCCATTCATTAAAATTTAGGCTGCAATTTCGGAAATTGTTGGCGGAAATGAACTTTTGGGTCAGAAAAGCAATTGGAGATATTTTTCTTGTCTTTTTTAATAAAAATTTTTATTCAAAATTTTTCATCACTCCCAATGACCCCGCGGCTTCCTTCAGAGAAAATAAGGAGGGCTGTATGGCCTCTCATTTCTTGAATGGCCCCGATAATCTCTTTAAAAGAAAGTGTCCCTTCGCAGAGAATAATTTTCTTTTCGGGAAATGATCGTCCTATTTTTTTTATTTCATCAAAAGGGCCGAAGCTGTCGGCGGTATCTTCGTGGCGGGTATTTATTCTTTCATACTGGTAGCCCTTGCGCCCGGTAGCATTCAATACTTCTTTTACTTTGATAAACTCGGCTTCACTTCCGGCAATGAGTATGCTTTTTTCTTCGGTTGCTTCCTCCTTTTTTTGATCTTCTTTCCATTTGCGCTTTACAAGGCGTGAAACCGCTGCCATGGACGCTCTTATAAAAATAGCGATATGGATAAAAAAACTGTATAATCCCGCCTGTTGGCTTCCGTAATGTTTTTTTACAAAAATGCTCATTGCTTTGTAAAATATTTTTACATAATTCAGGCTTCCTTTTTTGGTACTTTCTCCTTTGAAATGAAGAATGCTGCTTTCGGCGAAATAATAATTTTTGAATCCCGCTTTTTGAATCCGATAGCTTAGGTCTATATCTTCGCCATACATAAAAAATTCTTCATCAAAGCCGCCTACTTCATCAAGAATCTCTTTGGAAATCATCATGAATGCACCGGCAAGCACATCCACCTCGTGACTGTCACCCTCACTTAAGTAACTAAGATGGTATTTTGCAAAAGTTTTTGAACGGGGAAATAATTTAGCCAATCCAAATAGTTTGTATAAGGATGTCATAGGCGATGGGAAAGCCCTTTTACTTTCCTTTAGAAAGTTTCCGGTACCATCCAGCATCCTGATCCCTAAAGCGCCTTTATTCTTTTTAAGGAACCCGGTACATTTTTCAAAACAATCTTCAGGCACGATCGTGTCGGGATTTAAAAATAAAATGTATTCTCCCTTTGCCATCTGCAATGCCTGGTTATTGGCTCTGGCAAAACCTACATTGACGGTATTCCACACAAAATGAACCTGGGGAAAACAGTTTTGAAAAAAAGAAAAACTGTCATCAGTAGAGTGATTGTCTATCACAATGATTTCACCTTCAATATTTTTGAGAGCCTTTAGTACGGAATGAAGGCATTGCTCCAAAAAATATTTCACATTGTAATTAACTATGATGACGGATAGTTGCAAATGGTTTTAATTAGCTAATTAGCCAAAGGACCGGATGGCTGATTAATTTTAAATCGTGGCAATTTAAGAATTTATCAATATAACAGGGTATCAATCGAACAATTCAAGGCTAAAATCATTTATCAAGTCATCAATTTAGCAACTAATTAATATTTTAATGTGCTGAGACTTTTAAAACCTTGACAGATAAGTTAGTTCATATTACAGCTACCTTATTACCTTATTTTAATCTTGCTTTTTTAAAATGCTGTAAGGGTTTTTGATAGAATTTAATAAATTCTTCCTGTTCCTGAAGATTCATTTTACGAGGATGTTCGGGTTAATTAAGAACGTGTTTGCAAACCTGGCAATATCCGGATCCGTTAGATTATAATAAGGTCGAATTATAAAGATGGTTTTTTTCCTACTAAGGTTTGCCGAAGACAATTTAAGAATTGTTTATAAATTTCATTATAGATGATAACGAAAAACTATCCTCAACACATCAAAAAATTAATTAGACCCATTCAGGATTGGAATCATTTATCAATCTGACTAATTTATCAAACCAATAAATTACTTAATCTTGCAGTATGTATAAAGAAACTCTTATTAATGCCACGAATGCAGGGGCCAATGAATTGAAACATTTTTTTAATGGTAAATTTTTGATCAGTCACAAGGAAGGAATCAATAACCTTGTAACGGAAGCGGATCATGCTTCTGATAAGGCAATCCGCGAGGTGATCAGAAAAGCCTTCCCCGATCATGGAATCGTGAGTGAGGAAAGCGATGCGAAAATTTCTGAAAGTGAGTACCGGTGGATCATTGATCCTATTGATGGGACCGTGAATTTTGCCAATAGCATTCCTATCTGTTGTGTAAGTATCGGGCTTGAGTACAAGGGTACGATGTTTATGGCAGCCGTGTATAACCCGATCATGGATGAATTCTTTTTTGCCGAAAAAGGCAAAGGCGCCACCTTGAATGGCCATACAATTTCGGTAAGCAATAAGTCCGAAGTAATGATAAGTTGTCTCGTCACAGGATTTCCATATACCTATCTCGATCAACCTAACGGGCCACTGCAGGTATTTTCAAAATTGATAAAAAAAGGGGTTCCTGTGAGAAGGCTCGGAAGTGCGGCCCTTGATCTGTGTTGGGTTGCAGACGGGCGCTTTGATGGTTTCTACGAACATGAGTTACATGCGTGGGATAGTGCTGCAGGATTTTTGATAGTAGAAGAGGCCGGAGGAAAAGTGACTGATTTGAAAGGAGAAACCTATTCCCCTTTCAGGCCGGGAATCATTGCTACCAATGGGAAGATACATGATGAATTGCAGAAGATAGTAGCCGGTGCGCCTTTTTAATTTGAAAGGATAATTTACTCTTTTAATTATTCATTGTTGGATATTGAGTACCATTTCTATACCTCGTTAAACTTTTCTATAGTTCGCAAGGGGTAAATTAGTGAGGTATATTTCGTAGATGAAAAATTTTCTTTTCCATACAGGCAATTAGAGTCAATATCCTGGTGGTCATTTCTTTCTTCTATTGCTTCGCAAAAGTTTTTTTACCCCATAGGATTAAAACGTTCACTGCTAATAACTAAATTCTAATCTATTTAATCCAACGGGTTAAACACAAAGGCACAAAGAGCACGAAGGAAAAATGCTTCGCGTTTTTATAATAAAGCCGTGAGTTTTTCAAATTGAAGACTCACGGTTTCGCCCCTTTTACAGTATAATCTCTCTCAAACTTCTTTCTCAAACGCTTAGACACAAGTGTTTGAGGATGCCCGACTGCCACCTTATTATGAAGTCATTAATAAAAAGGAGCTATTCAAAAAATAAAAGCCATCTTATTCCCTCCTTTTTTCTCCTAAATTTGCACGACTATTAAAATAAAATTATGAAGAGCACTCCATTTACACCAAAACATATTGCTTTAGGAGCCAGGATGGCGGAATTTGCCGGATTTAATATGCCTATCAGTTATTCAGGCATCAATGATGAACATGCCACCGTGAGAACCAATGCCGGTGTTTTTGATGTGAGCCACATGGGAGAATTTATTTTAAAAGGGGATAAAGCACTCGATCTCATTCAGCGGGTAACGAGCAATGACGCTTCCAAAATCACTAACGGAAAAGCACAATACAGTTGCCTTCCCAATAAAGCCGGTGGCATTATTGATGATCTGATCGTGTATTGCATAGAAGAAAATAACCCGTCTGCCGGCAAGGCAGGAGTATATATGCTGGTGGTAAACGCATCCAATATTGAGAAAGACTGGAACTGGATATCGCAACACAATACCGAAAATGTAGAAATGCATAACATTTCCGACAAGACCTGTTTGCTGGCGATACAAGGTCCCAATGCTACTAAAATCCTGCAATCCCTTACCGATATTGACATCCTGAATATGAAGTATTACACTTTTGTAAAAGGGACATTCGCAGGTATTGAGAATGTTCTGGTGAGTGCTACCGGCTATACCGGATCGGGAGGAATAGAGATTTATTTTGAAGATAAAGAGGATCATGCTAATATCATCTGGGACAGAATATTTGCCGAAGGTAAACCACACGGATTAAAACCTATCGGCCTTGCGGCGCGCGATACCTTAAGGCTTGAAATGGGATATTGCCTCTACGGAAATGACATTGATGACACGACTACTCCGCTGGAGGCAGGCCTGGGATGGATCACCAAGTTCACCAAAGATTTTGTAGCAAAGGAGATCATCGCAAAACAAAAAAGCGAAGGCATACAAAAAAAATTAATTGGATTGGAAATGCTGGAAAAAGGTATTCCAAGACATGATTATGAAATCCAGAATAAAGAAGGCGAAGTGATAGGCCGCGTAACAAGTGGCACCCAGGCACCCACTCTTCAGAAGCCGGTTGCTATGGGGTATGTAACCATTCCTTATTCGAAAATAGATACCGAAGTTTATATAAAGGTCAGGGATAAAGTATTACTGGCAAGGGTAGTAAAAATGCCTTTTGAATAGAGAGATTTTAAAAACAGAGAATTCAATTAAGTTTTTCGCAAATGATGACATCAGAGAAAAGAAAACTACCTTTTTTATGTACTGTATTATCCCCGGCGCTTTTGGGACTTTATGATATCAGCGACAGCACCGTAGTAATCATTGATGTGCTTCGTGCCACCTCCACCATTGCCACGGCATTGTACAATGGCGCCAAATCGGTGATACCGGTGGATAGTGTGGAGGAATGTGTGAAACTGGGCAAACAATTGGATGTAATCACGGCAGGCGAAAGAGATGGCCAGATCGCGGAAGGCTTGCAATATGGAAATACTCCTTTGCAATACACCAAAGAGTTTATTGATGGAAAAACGCTCGTCCTCACCACCACCAATGGTACCAAACTCCTGCACCTTGCTCTGGCAGCCAATGCAAAGGGGATTATTACGGGAGCTTTCTGCAATATTTCTTCAGTGTGCGATTATCTTATCAATCAGAAATCCAATGTGATCCTTGCCTGTTCTGCCTGGAAAAACAGGATCAACATAGAAGATACGCTCTTTGCCGGAGCGGTGATCAACAGGATAAAAGAAAATTTCGAAATTAATTGCGATGCTTCACAAATAGCTGAAACGCTTTATTTGCAGGCACAGGATAATTTATTTGATTTTATGAAAGAAAAAAACGCTTCACATTATCATCGCCTTGTAGGGTTTGACGTGGAGAAAGATATTCGTTTTTGCTTAACAGAAGATAATGCGAATGTATTAAGCCTTTATTCCGGCGGGCGCCTTATTGTGGGCTAAGGTTTTCTTAAATTTCTCTTTGTTTTTCAAAATGGCCCGAATGGGCCATACACCTATTTTAAATTTTGTTTATTTTTGCAAATTGCTTTTTTCGCAATCACCAGTTGTGAAAAGAGGGATGGTAACTATAAATTTAATTTTCTTGGCACTACCCTATTTTATCAAATATATTTATAATTCCGGGACCGATGAAGTGATACGGCGGGGGAAAAAGATCTATTCACAAAGGTTTGTAGAACTTGTGGAGCATGATGAACTGATGCATAATGTGATTTTCAGAGTGAGGGATGACAGTTATTCTACTTTTTATAAAGTACAGATTCAAAAATATGATGATCCCAAAACTTTTTCGGTACGTTGTTCCTGCCCATACAATATCAGTGATATATGCCGGCATGAAGCCGCCGCGTTGATGCAGTTGCAGGATTTGACAGATAAAAATTTACTGGATACCAATGACAGCCCCGCGGTTTATAACCAAAAACATACCGTTGTTAAGATAAAATTCATTGACCTCAAAATGATACGTATGCTTACGGGCATGGAAAATTACACTGCGGCAGAAGAAACGTTGAGAAAAAACAAATGCAATATTATTACGGCTGCCAATGAAAAAGTAGAGGCGGAACTGGAAGATAATAAAGAATCTTTTCACATCATTTTACAAAGAAATGACGAAAGGAATTTCGATACTTCCTGCACCTGTAACGAGGAAATGCATACGCTTTGTAAGCACAAAACTGCTTTGTTTCTTCAATTACTTAATAACTGGGGGCCTCATTACTTCGACAGTATCCGCAATTCGGATAAAGAAAAAAATAAATTGCTGGAAGGCTATGGCTACAGTCTTGAAGATGATCTTTCGGGAAAATTTGAATTTATTTATAAAGACGGAAAACCTTTTCTGAAAGTAGTAGATAATTCCATCAGAAGGGTAGCTCCTTTGACAAGCAGGAGGGAGGAAGTTGTAACGGAAACTGCAGAAATAGAGACTAAAACTTTTGCTCCCAAAAATAAGCAGGCCACGCTTGTTTTCAACGCTGATGAAAAATCCTTTCCTTTTGTTTCTTTTGATGTGGTGCAGGGAGAGTATGATGAGGAAGAACAAAAGTTTACAGGCCGCGTAGAAAAACTTGAATTGGGAAAGTATGTAAACACAGAAGATTTCAATGAGAAAGATAAGATACTGATACAGCAGGCAAGAAAGCTACAGCAATCTGAAATTAATAAATATCTGAACAGGAATTCTCCTTTTAGTGGTTATTGGGAAAATATTATCCGGGATGAGAATGATGAATTTCCCGAAGAAACCAAAATGCTCATCGCAGAATTTATTCATCCCAAATTAAAGAGAATTTTTGAAGCAGGTGCGGAAAAGCCTGTTTTCTATTTGCCTCACGGAAAAAGATTCGTGACTCAAAATCTTGAAACGGTGGATGTGTCATCATTTCTGCCTGTTATTGAGTTTGGCGTGTCAGCTACTGGGGATGAAAAGCTGATGGAGAGCTATGTAAACATCGAACAGGAAAAGGTGAAATTGTCCGACAATCAATGGAGCAGTGATCTTTTATTTTTGTATGATAAAACCCTGTATCTCTGGAGTAAACCCGAACAGATGCTGGTCGCGGAAAAATTCAGGAATACCCTTCATGTTCCGAATGAACAATGGCCTTCACTTTTGAAAGATATGATCCTTCCGTTGTCCAATGAATTTAAAGTGTCATTCGATGCTGCCCTCATCAGGGAGACCAAAGAAGGGCAACCCGATATCAGTGTGATGCTGATTGAAAAAGGAGATTATTTGTTGTTTCAACCTGTATTTACCTATAAAGGATTTAGTGTAAAATCAAGTGATAAGGACACGATCATCGTGCCCGATGGTGATAAAGTGCTGATGGTAAAACGAAACAAAGAAGCGGAAGAAGAATTTATTCAAAAACTCGGCAAACTTCATTCACAGTTCATCAATCAGCCGCAAAATAAAAGTCTTGTTTTGAAAGGAGCGGATGTGCTCAAAAACAACTGGTTCTTTCTATTTGTAGATGCGATGAAAGAAATGAAAGTACCTGTATATGGATTTGAGGCATTGAAAAATTTTCGTTTTAATACAGCCAAGCCTTCTACCCGTATCCACCTTAGCAGCGGCATGGATTGGTTTGATGCGAAAGTGGAACTGGCATTTGGGGAACAACATATTGGTATTGCTGAAATACAAAAAGCGCTGACCAATAAACAATCTTTTGTTCAATTAAATGACGGCACACTCGGTATTCTCCCCGATGAATGGATCAAAAAATATTCCCTGCTTTTTAAAGTAGGTGAGGGGAAAAATAATCAGTTGAGGCTTTCTAAGTTTCACCTGAGCGTGATAGATGATTTGTACGATCAGCGGGATGAACAGGAACTTTCTTTTGAGCTCGATGAGAAGTATGAACGGTTGAGAAATTTCAAGAGTATTCCCGAAGTGCCTATTCCCGTCGAATTAGAGAATCGCTTACGTCCATATCAGCTATCCGGTTTTCACTGGCTCAATTATCTGAGTACCGTAGGGTGGGGCGGTATCCTGGCCGATGATATGGGGTTGGGAAAAACAGTACAGGCACTCAGTATGTTACTTCATTACGCGGAGAAAAATGAAGGCTTGAAAGCGCTGGTGGTTTGCCCTACCACTCTGATCTATAACTGGGAAAATGAAATAAACAAATTCACTCCTTCACTTACCCGGCGCATACATCATGGAAATACCCGTGCCAAGAGGAAAGAAGATTTTGGCGATGACAATGTCCTCATCACAACTTATGGCACTTTGAGAAGCGATATCCAATTGCTGATGAAAATACCTTTTGATTATGTGGTTCTGGACGAATCGCAGGCCATTAAAAACCCTTCTTCGAAAGTTACGAGGGCTGCCTGCCTCCTGAAAGCAAGGAATCGTGTATGCATGAGTGGTACACCATTACAAAATAATACGTTCGACATTTATGCACAAATGAATTTCCTGAATCCCGGTTTATTGGGTAGTATGGAATTTTTCAGGAATGAGTTTTCTACTCCTATTGATAAATTCGGCGAGCAGGAGCAAAAAGATCATTTAAAAAAGTTACTGTACCCTTTTATTTTAAGAAGGACCAAAGAGCAGGTAGCAAAGGATCTGCCCGATAAAACAGAGACCATACTGTTTTGCGAAATGGAAAGTGCGCAAAGAAATGTATATGAGGCCTATCGCAATTCGTATCGCAATAAGATACTGGGCGTAATAGATGATCAGGGAGTAGGGAAATCGCAATTGACCATTTTGCAGGGACTGATGAAGCTCAGACAGATTTGTGACAGCCCGGCTATTTTGAATGAAGAGGAAAGATACCCTAATGATTCCATCAAACTGGAAGAACTAACGAGAGAAATTACCGAGAATATAGGTGAGCACAAAGCACTGGTATTTTCACAATTTTTAGGAATGCTCGCTCTGATAAAACAAAAACTGAAGGAAAATAATATTGAATTTGAATATTTCGATGGTAGTACTTCTCCAATAGATAGAGAAAAGGCTATTCAGAATTTTCAAACCAATGAAAAATGCCGTGTATTCCTTATTTCGCTGAAAGCCGGTGGAGTAGGGTTAAACCTTACGGCTGCAGATTATGTTTACATTGTAGATCCGTGGTGGAATCCTGCAGTAGAACAACAGGCTATAGACCGTACGCACCGTATAGGACAGACTAAAAACATTTTTGCTTACCGGATGATTTGCAAGGATACGATTGAAGATAAAATATTACAGTTACAGGAACGCAAGCGTATCCTCGCAAAAGAATTGATTTCGGATGACCAGACATTTGTTAAGAGCCTGACCAAAGAGGATGTAGAGTATCTTTTCAGTTAGGAGATTTAAGAAGTGATAAAATCTTTCAATCTTTGGAATTCTCTCTTATTTCCTGATTCAAAAAGAGCGGCAAGGTTTTTTGCCAGGTGGCTGAAGAATACAGATAAAACTGATTTTCTGTGATTAGCTTGATTTTTCATAAAGACGGGGTTTTAATAATTCAAATTATTGGTTTTATTGGAGGTTAAAGTAAAAAAAAATTAGTTGTTTTTGCAATAGCGGATTCACCTTTTTATTCTTTCCGTAAATTCCGCAATGCAGTGTCAGCAAGGTTTCCTTTACCACATTGTTTGCTGTTGCCTTTGCCTTCGTTTCATCTTGCTGTAATGTTTTATATTATAATACTCCGGATTTTGAGTAAGTTTTGAAAGAAATATTTTCAAAACATGTCCGATGAAATTTACCGGCACTATATGAGTTTTAATATTCATAATTAAGACATTGGAAAGAGATAACGCCGAGGGATTATGATTTATTGTATTATATAAGGAGGCTCTTTAGATTATTTTCTGTTGATTCCCAAAATTTTTTTTAAATGAATGGATTATTCTGTTTTCTTGCGGAACAGATTACTGTATCGGTTATACTTTACCCTTTTTGTGTTAAAATACGATTATTATACAATTCTTTGAATTCACAGCGCGACTAAAAGCGCGGTTGAATCTTCAGCTTTATCATGGGATCGTTTTTGCTGTTAGAAGAAGTTATAGAGGATACCAGTCATAAGGAAAACCTTTGTGGGATACCGCCAATAATTGATTGATATGACTTGAGTATATTCTTACAGACTAATAATAAATATAATTATATGAAAAAAAATTTCCTCTTCTTTTTCTTATTTTCTGCCCTTGTTTCTTCTGCCCAGGATAATTCGGGGCACCATAAGCAGTCATTCGAGATCTATGGGTATGTGAATGGGGTCCGTCTGGACAGTATCAATGCTGTTTATGCACAGGTGTATTACAGATCCCTCTCCTAAAAAAGAAAGATCAGGCGATTCCCCCAGTATCCGAGTCTTTCAAATTCGCCTATGGTCATTTGTTTTAGCTATAGAAATGCGAAAAATGATGAAGAGATGGCAGTGAAAGATGCCAATGGGAAATACATTTCACTCAAGGGTCAATATGGAGAATTCTTAAATTTCTTCCACTTTAATGGGTGGAAATTGAAAGAGATTCTTCACCCGGGTTATCAAAATGGTGGCTCTTATAGTGATCAGGGTAGCAACAGTTATATGTATGGTAGCCAGACTTTTTTACAAAAAATAACGAAGTGAAACGAGAAGATACCGATGGCAATAGCCTAAAACGTAAAAAGGCTGTCTCAATTTTGAGACAGCCTTTTTACGTAGTATGTGATGTTTTATTTATGCCTTTTCGAAAAGCTCAGATACTTTCTTCCAGTTTACCAACTCCCAGAAAGCCTTTAAATAGTCGCCTCTTTTATTCTGATACTTTAAATAGTAAGCGTGTTCCCACACATCAACACCAAGGATAGGGGTGCTTTTACATTCTGCAACATCCATCAATGGGTTATCCTGATTTGGGGTAGAGCAGATCGCTAATTTACCATCAGCAACAGCAACCCAGGCCCATCCGCTTCCGAATCTTCCGGCACCGGCTGCATTGAATTTCTCTTTCATCGCATCAAATGAACCGAAGTCTCTGTCAATGGCGGCGGCTAATTTTCCTTCGGGCTTTCCTCCACCATTCGGGGATAAAATTTCCCAGAAGAAACTGTGATTCCAGTGGCCGCCACCGTTATTGCGTACTGCGGTACTGATCTTGCCAGCGTTTTTAACAAGATCTTCGAGAGATTTATTTTCGTTTTCTGTACCTGCAATTGCTTTATTGAGATTGTTAACATAACCCTGATGGTGTTTGTCGTGGTGTATTTCCATGGTTAGTTTGTCAAAATGTGGCTCAAGCGCGTCGTAGCCATAAGGTAAAGCCGGTAATGTAAATGCCATAATGTTTATTTTAAAAGTGAATAATAAATTTGGTTACAAATTTACTTAAAAAAACACCCCTCCTCTTTAAAGAGGTAAAAAATACTGTTTTTAGTAAATATGTTTGAAACTGTTATAGCAAACGTTGTTCCATTTAGTAAATGAGTAATTCCGGGTCTTCCTTCAGTGGCAATAAGGGTCATCTTCTATTTCTAAAGAAGTCTTTTACAGGCATGATACACTCCTCCGCTAAAATATTTTTAATGATCACTGTTTTAGGATGCAACATGTTGTGGCCATCATGTAAGGAAAGGCCGCCGTGCTTTGGGTCAGGAGAGCCATACACTACTTTCCCGATCTTGCTCCAGTATAATGCGCCACAGCACATGGTGCAAGGTTCTATGGTTACGTATAAGGTCGCATCTGGTAAGTATTTGGAACCCAAAAAATTGAAGGCAGATGTCAATGCAATGATTTCTGCATGAGCCGTAGAATCGTTTAGAGTTTCTACCTGGTTGTAGCCCCGCGCGATTATTTTTTCCTGCATTACGATCACAGCACCTATTGGTACTTCGCCGGCATTGAGGGCTTTGAGTGCCTCTTTAAGCGCCTGTTGCATGAAGTATTCGTGGGTAGGTTCCATTTTGTATATTTTGTAGGTGGACAAAGTTAGTACGAATAAAAAATAAACGGGTTTCAATGGGTAATTTTTAATTGAGATTGCTCCGAATGTTTTATCAAAAAGGATGAATATAATTAGGCGTAAATTGTTGGTATTATATTATGGATATGTATCAACTTCAGGAAATAAAAATTTTTTTTAATACCGGCACTACACTTGATTATGAATTCAGGAAAAAACAATTGCAGGCTCTGGCGGGTGTGATAAGAAAGTATGAGGAGGAAATTAATACTGCTCTGTATTCAGATCTCAAGAAAAGTAAAGAAGAAGTCTGGACTACAGAAACAGGATTATTGTTGGGAGAAATCAATTACACCATTAGAAATCTGCATAAGTGGATGCGGCCCCAAAGAGTTTCTACGGGCATAGTTACTTTTCCTTCCACGGGTAAAATTTACAAAGACCCACTGGGTGTTGTATTGATCATTGCTCCCTGGAATTACCCTTTGCAATTATTATTGATTCCTTTGGTAGGAGCCATTGCCGCCGGTAATTGTGCGGTATTAAAACCCTCTGAACTGGCACCTGCTACAGAACAGGTCATTGTAAAAATGCTGACGGAAATTTTTGAACAGCATTATATAAAAGTGATTGCCGGAAATGGAGCAGAAGTAGTACCCGAGTTGATCAATGATTTTAGGTTTGATCATATTTTTTATACAGGAGGAACAGCGGTTGGTAAAGAGATTTATAAACTTGCCGCGAACAGTCTTGTTCCGGTAACTCTCGAACTGGGAGGTAAGAGCCCGTGTATAGTAGAGGCAGATGCGGATATAAAAGTGGCCGCCAAAAGGATTGTACTCGGAAAATTTTTGAATGCAGGACAAAGTTGTATAGCGCCCGATTACGTCCTGGTACATAAGTCTGTGAAGGAAAAACTATTAAATGCTTTATCAGAAACCATTCAGCATTTCTATACCAAAGATTCTTCCTCTTCTTATGATTATGGGAAGATCATTCATCCAAAAAGATTTCAGAAACTGATAAGTTTTTTACAGGAAGGCAACCTATTCTATGGTGGTAAATACGATGAAGCTACACTCTATATTGAACCAACGCTACTCACCGGAATTTCAATGGACGACACAGTAATGAAAGAAGAAATCTTTGGTCCTGTATTGCCGGTACTTTCTTTTTCCGATACCGAAGAAGCGATGGAAATGGTAGGGCAGAACGAGAATCCCTTATCGTTTTATTTATTTACAAAAAATAAAAACACGGAGAAAGAATGGATACGCAAAGTGCCATTTGGCGGAGGATGTGTGAACAATACGGTATGGCATTTTACTAATAAAAAAATGCCGTTCGGCGGAATCGGTAATAGTGGGATTGGCTCTTATCATGGCAAGAACACATTCGAACTTTTTTCTCATGCGAAGCCTGTTTTAAAAACGGCTACATGGCCCGATCCTGCCATAAAGTATCCTTCTTTTAAAGGGAAATTAAATCTGTTGAAAAAAATGATCCGATAATTGTGAGTATTCTACGCAAAATAATCACCGCCCTATATCCTCTGCAAATGAAAATTTCTAAATTGACAGGTATGGGTATTAAGGTTATTAAAAATAAAAATGAAGTTATAGCTCCACACGATTTTTATTCTTTGAAAGCAATTTTAAATAACGGTGAGGAAGTTTCCTTCGAAAAATATAAAGGACAGAAAGTATTGATCGTTAACCTTGCGAGCCAATGTGGTTTTACTCCTCAGTATGAAGAACTGGAAAGTTTGCATAAGAAAAATGAGGGCCCTTTTATTTTGGGATTTCCTGCCAATAATTTTGGTGCACAGGAACCTGGCAGTGATACCGAAATTGCTCAGTTCTGTAAATTGAATTATGGAGTTACTTTTCCTTTGTTTAAAAAAAATGATGTAAAAGGAGATTCTAAACAACCGGTATATCAATGGCTGACGGATAAAAATAAAAATGGCTGGAATGAACTGGAACCGCAATGGAATTTTTATAAATATCTTATTGATGAAGGAGGGAATCTGGCCAAAGTCTTTTCTTCTTCTGTATCACCAATGGATATAAAGGTATAATAGATTATACCGGACACTTCTCATGATAATTGATCAGCTGGATCGGAGTTTTCTCAAACTCGTATCCTGAATATTGATTCACAATATCATCTAATACTTCTAATATTTCCTCTGGTTCTTTCAAGGTTACTAATTTCCCGCGGTACTCTTTTATATTGGGCATCCCTTTCAGATAATTGGTATAATGCCTGCGCATTTCATTGATACCTACTACCGGTCCTTTCCATTCTACCGATTTGATCAAATGCTTTTTACATACAGCCACTCTTTCCTCTACCGTAGGGGCAGGAAGAATTTCGCCGGTCTTTACATAATGGGAGATCTCATTGAATATCCACGGATAACCGATTGCAGCGCGGCCAATCATAATTCCGTCCACGCCGTACTTGTTTTTATATTCCAATGCCTTTTGTGGAGAATCTATGTCGCCGTTTCCAAAGATAGGAATGGTGACTCGTGGATTTTCTTTCACCCTGGCTATTAACTCCCAGGCTGCGCTTCCTTTATACATTTGTACACGGGTGCGCCCGTGAATGGAGAGCGCCTGGATTCCCACATCCTGTAAACGTTCGGCAACTTCTTCAATATTTTTAGTGTCTTCATCCCAACCCAATCTTGTTTTCACAGTAACCGGTAATGAAGTACTTTTTACAACTGCATCGGTAAGCCGAATCATTAGTGGAACATCTTTTAGTACTCCGGCTCCGGCACCACGACACGCCACTTTTTTTACAGGGCAACCAAAATTAATATCCAATAGATCGGGGTTGGTGGCATCAACAATTTTGGCCGCAAGTGATAAGCTATCTTCGTCACCACCAAATATCTGGATGCCTACGGGCTTTTCATAATCGAAGATGTCTAATTTTTTTCTGCTTTTAATAGCATCACGTATCAATCCTTCACTGCTTATAAATTCAGTGTACATAAGGTGTGCGCCGTTATCTTTGCACACTGCTCTAAATGGAGGGTCACTCACATCTTCCATGGGAGCAAGCAATAAAGGAAAATCAGGAAGTTGTATATTACCTATGGATGGCATTCTTAGTTCTTAATTGAAAAATGGCTGTAAATTTACGCACTAAAAAATTGGGAATACAATGATGGATAAAAATTCGAGGAATTTTAGCTTTTCGGCGCAGTTGGGAATCCTGCTGGGGCTGGTGGGTACAGGGCTCGTAATAGGTACGCTGGCCTCTGGGGGGATATGGATGCTAAGTACCGGAAGGCCGATTCTTTCTATGGAAAGTGATATGATGAATCCCCAATATTATAGTGTGATTATGTGGATGCAGGTAATTTCTACTTTCTTTATGTTTTTTTTACCGGTATATTTTTTCGCACTTATCTGTTATTTTAATCCCTGGAAATTTATCGGGTTCAATGAGAATATTAATCTAAAACAAGTACTCATCGTCGCGGGGCTTCTACTGCTCACTTTTCCTCTGTCGGGGGCATTGGCAGAGATCAATAAAGTAATTCCCATTCCTAATAACTGGGCGGTAAAATTTAAGAATATGGAAAAAGCGCGGGAAGAACAGGAATCCGCACTAATTAATATCAACTCATTTTCGCGTTATTTTTTTTCAATGATAGTAATTGGTTTATTACCGGCGATTTTTGAAGAGGTTTGTTTCAGAGGGGGATTACAAAATATTTTTACGAGATGGTTTAAGAACCCGTGGGTTGCCATCATCGTCACTGCCATTATATTCAGTGCTTTTCATGTGTCTTATTATGGATTTCTGGTGCGTTTTGCATTAGGGATTGTTCTGGGATTTGTTTTTTATTACAGCGGGAATTTGTGGCTTCCTGTTCTTCTTCATTTTTTATTTAACGGGCTGCAGGTCACTGCTATGTATGTGACCACCATGCAGGGAAGTAAAAATACAAAGGATATTGAAGATAATTTCCCGTTGTGGGCGGGAGCCGTGGCGCTTATAATCATAGTGTATCTCTTCATACATTTTAAAAAAATTTCCATAGCCCAACAGGAAAAATTTGTCTTCGAGCATCCGGACGACCCGGATGATTTTCATAACTGGATTACCAAAGAATCTTAAAACGAACGAATGGCTTTAGATACACAAACTTTCAAAACGCGGGCACTTACAGCAGTTGTTTTCGTCATAATAATGCTTACAGGGTTATTCTGGAATGTATGGAGTTTTATTATTTTATTTACCATTGTTCATTTTGGCTGCTGGTATGAATTTGTAAAGCTTTTGAAAAAAATAGACCCTGTAAATTATAAAGTGAAAAGCCTTTTGGGGCTATTTTATATTACACTTCCTATTATTCTAATGATCCTGATGCGCACAGAAAATGTAAGTGCATTGAATGATACTTATTTGAAAGTTATTCCCTGCGGAATTGTTTTTTCAATATGGATCAATGATACGATGGCTTACATCGTAGGTTCATTTATCGGAAAAACACCTTTTTCGGAAATTTCACCTAAAAAAACATGGGAAGGAACAATCGGCGGAATGGTTCTTTGTATTGTTGTGATGACACTGTTGGGATATTTTCTGAAGTATTATTCAATAGCAGACTGGATTGTGATCAGTTTGTTTTGTGCTGTGTTTGGGACATTGGGAGATCTTTTGGAAAGTAAATTGAAACGGCTGGCGAATGTGAAAGACAGCGGTTCTTTAATGCCCGGACATGGTGGATTTCTGGATCGTTTCGATTCGTTACTGGTGGCCATTCCATTTGTATTTGTATATTACTTTTTATTTATCAGATGATAAAATAAAACATCTTGTCTCGGTCTCAATTTTTATATTTGTAATTAAACTTAACTGATGAACATCCATAAAGAAGGCTACAGAACCATCGCATTGTGTGCATTGATCTTTGGGGCCATTAATGTTATTTTCTTTTATTTTTTCAGTGCTACCATGCCGGTGATCTCATGGATTGTATTTGGCGTGTTGCTGGTAGTATTGCTCTTTATTATTTCTTTTTTCAGATCACCAAAAAGGGATTTTACAGTGGCTCATCATCAGATCATTTGCCCTGCCGATGGTAAAGTGGTAGTAATAGAAGAAATGACCGACGTAGAGTATTTTAAAGACAAACGGCTTCAGGTTTCCATATTTATGAGTCCTGCAAATGTACATATCAATAGGATCCCCATGTCGGGGAAGGTAGAATACAGCCAATATCACAAAGGGAAATACCTGGTGGCATGGAGTCCAAAATCTTCTGTCGAAAACGAAAGACATTCTGTTGTTATTAAAAGCGATACTGTAGAAATTTTGGTAAAGCAAATTGCCGGTGCACTTGCCAAGCGGATTGTGAATTATCTTATAGTAGGACAGTCAGTCTCACAGGGAAATGAGATGGGATTTATAAAATTTGGTAGCCGTGTGGATGTGCTGCTGCCTGTGGGCACTCAGTTGAATGTAAAACTGAATCAGCAGGTAAAAGGAGGGGTTACCGTGTTGGCAACTATTGATACCGAGATATCGGCAGAAGGGAATGCAATGTAAAATAAAAGTCCTGAAGCATCCGGTTCAGATACCGCATCTTAATAATCTTGTTATTGCCATAATGATATAAGCGGATAGCCACACTCATGGCTGACGACTCAAAGCTGGTAGCTGGGTTCTTCAATTTTAGGAAAAAAATTTAAAGGAATTTTAATTTTACTTTTTAATTTGATTCTTATGTAAATTCGTTCCTGATGGAAAACGCGCTTGATATCCCGAAATATACGATGAACGAGGAAGAAGAAAAGAAAGAAATTCTTCGTAAATACCGTGCCCTTCTAAGAGCGCTGAAGCCGAAGCTCAAGCCCGGAAGTAAAGAGCAGGTAAGGGTTGCCTTTGAAATAGCAGCAGAAGCACATAAGACCATGAGGCGTAAGAGTGGGGAACCTTATATTTTGCATCCTTTGGCTGTGGCAATGATTTGCGTGGAAGAAATAGGGTTGGGCGTGCGAAGTACCATTTGTGCTTTGCTCCATGATACTGTGGAAGATACGGATATTACGCTGACGATGTTGGAACGGGAATTTGGTGCTGAGATCGCAAAAATTGTAGATGGTCTTACCAAAATTTCCAATGTACTGGATGCCAATTCATCACAACAAGCAGAAAATTTTAAGAAAATATTACTCACTCTTACGGATGATCCAAGGGTAATATTGATAAAACTGGCCGACCGCTTACACAACATGCGCACCCTTGATAGCATGAAGCGTGAAAAGCAGTTGAAGATCGCTTCGGAAACGGTATATGTGTATGCGCCTCTGGCTCACCGTATGGGCCTTTACAATATAAAGACGGAGATGGAAGATCTCTCGATGAAATACATGGAGCCGGATAGTTACCGGTATATCGCAGAAAAACTGGCCGATACAAAAAGAGAGAGAACAAGATATATCAATGATTTCATAAGGCCGGTCAAAGAAAAACTAACACAGGCAAAATTTGATTTTGAGATCTACGGACGGCCAAAGAGCATCCATTCGATCTGGAATAAAATGAAAAAGAAGGGTATTTCATTTGATGAAGTGTATGATCTTTTTGCCATCAGGATTATTCTGAACTCTCCTCCTGAGCATGAAAAGGAAGATTGCTGGAAAGTATATAGCCTTGTTACGGATGAATACAACCCTTCTACAGAGCGGCTTCGCGACTGGTTAAGCAATCCTAAAAGCAATGGTTATGAAGCGTTGCATACTACGGTAATGGGGCCGCATGGAAAATGGGTAGAGGTACAGATACGCACCAAACGGATGAATGACATTGCCGAGAAAGGATTGGCAGCACATTGGAAATACAAAGAAGGCGCTACTGAGGAAAACCGCTTTGATAGCTGGTTTCAGCAGATACGCGATATGCTTGCCAATCCTGATACCAATTCGGTAGATTTCCTTCAGGATTTTAAAGTCTCTTTTCTGGCAGAAGAAATTTATGTTTATTCTCCCAAGGGAGATATAAAAATGTTGCCGTTAGGGGCTTCTGCTCTCGACTTTGCTTTTGCAGTGCATACCGCTATCGGCGAAAGATGTATTGGTGCCAAAGTGAACCATAAGCTGGTACCCATAGGGCATCAATTGCGCAGCGGCGACCAGGTAGAGATCATCACTTCTACCAAGCAGCGGCCCAAAAGCGAATGGCTCAAAATGGTGGTAACCACGAAAGCGAAATCCAAAATAAAAGACTCATTAAAGGAAGAAAAAAGAACGGTCGCAGAAGAAGGAAAAAATATCCTGTCGAGAAAACTGGAGGGGTTGGGAGTACCAATGAATCAATCCAATTTGGAAGAGATAGCTGCCTTTTACAAAGTCAATTCTACCCTTGATCTGACGTATGATATTTCCATTAAAAAAATAGACCTTAAGGAGCTTAAAGAATTTCAGGTACTGGGAGAGAGGATTATGGCACCGAAGGTTGTAAAACCTTCTGCAGAAGAAAAAACGGAGGCTACTCCCAAAAAGGATAATAAAAAAGATAACGAACTCATTATTTTTGGGGAAAGCAGTGATAAGATCATGTATTCGCTGGCCAATTGTTGCAAACCTATTCCCGGCGACGATGTATTTGGTTTCGTTACTCAGGGTGAAGGATTAAAGATTCACAGGACCAACTGTCCCAATGCAGCAAGGCTTCTGGCTAATTACGGTCATCGGGTAGTGAAAACCAAATGGGTTAAGAACAAAGAAATCTCCTTCCTCACCGGTGTAAGAATTATCGGACTTGATGATGTAGGGGTTATCAATAAGATCACTAATCTTATCAGCGGTACTTTAAAGATAAATATCAATGCACTTACTATTGAAGCCAAAGAAGGGCTTTTTGAAGGGAATGTAAAAGTGTATGTACATGATAAAGATGAACTCGATGAACTGGTGAACAGCCTGATGGCGTTGCCGGGAATTGAAAGTGTGGAAAGATATGATATGGAATAAAACCTTCTTCCTTCCCAAGGACGTCATGGTACCTTCATCCTAAATGAAGAAATAGACATTTCCCCTATCTAAAGTTGGAAAGAAATTATCTATAGAAGGGTCCTTGCTTTTAAGCAGGATACTAACCTGTTACATCCCTGTTTATCCTAAAATCTTCTTTTTGAGAGGAGGTTGTTTCTTGATTTTTTCCTTCAAAAGTTTCCTTATTTCATACCAGTCTTCTTTTGCAAAAGCACTTTTGGGAATAATAAAAAAAGAACGGCTGTTGAAATATAAATGAAAGAAATTGGCACTTTCTACAAAGCTGCTGAAGTCTTTCCATGGCCAGCTACGGCTCCCGTGTTCATTTTCTATAAACATGTGCTGTTCTTCCAGGCTTACCTTAAAATGGTCTTTGAAGGTAGCCGCTTTGCGGTAAATGACAAAGGGTAGTATAAACCAGAATGTGACCATTAAAGCAAACCAAAGCGTGGAACTCATCAGGAAGGCGACCGGAGAAACCATGCCCTTGAAATACAGAACCGCAGAAAATATGGCAAATAAATTCACTACAACTATGATGGCTTTTATTTCATTTCTATTGAAAAAATGGAACCGCAAAGCCTGTAAGACTTTTGGTTTCGAATATGAAAAATAGGAAGATGTCATGCCCAACAAATGTACGATGTGCTATTAAGGCTACCATATTTTATTACAGAAGAAAGACTTACAGGTATTGAAATGGGGGTTGGGGAAATCGTACTCTTTCTTTTATTTTTAATAAATTATTTAGAATTAGATGTTTACTTTGTTGAATCAATAGTAATCAGGCTTTTGAAGAATGGCTGGTTACTAAGAGATATTATTGTGCCGATGGCTCAAAGCTGAAGGTGGTGTCATTAAAAAGAATTCTGCAGTTTGCTAACCCGTCTTCGACAAACTCAGACTGACAATGACAAGCTCAGGCTGATATTTGATAGTTCAAAGTTGAAGACTCATAATTAAATCTGAAATACCTGATTTTATAAATTGAAAACAAAAACAAGTATGAAATTGAAAAAAACGATCACTCTGGGAGTAATGGTAGCTGCTCTCCTGGCCTTTACTAGCACTTATGCACAAACGAAGCCTGTCTCTGCCGGTGAAATTGTAAAGGAAGCAAAAGCAATTGCTGCCAAAAGCCATAAGAATGTTTTTATTATGTTTCATGCATCATGGTGCGTGTGGTGCCACCGGATGGATACCGCTATGAATGATCCGAAAATAAAATCTTTCTTCGATGATCATTATGTGATAAGGCATATTACCATAGATGAATCGAAGGATAAAAAAGATCTTGAGAATCCTGGAGGCAATGAACTCAGGACGCTTTACCACGGCGATGAGCAGGGTATCCCTTACTGGTTTATCCTGAATAAAGATGGAAATTTACTGGCTGATTCGAGAATAATAAATGAACAGGGGAAACAGGGAAATAATGTTGGCTGCCCCGCAGAGCCGTCAGAAGTTAATTATTTTATTCAGGTGCTTAAAAAGACTTCTTCGCTCAATGATGCGGAATTGGAATTAATTCACGAAAGGTTTTTGAAAAACAAAGGGTAGATTACTGTGGCACTTGATCCAGGATTTTTACTTCTGTACGCCTGTTTTGCTGCCGTCCCTCTTCTGTATCATTTTCTGCTACGGGGTCGTCTGCGCCGTAGCCTTTGGCTTCCAGCCTTTCGGTAACTATTCCCTTTGCAACCAGGTAAGAAACGATTGATTGAGCTCTTTCCAGTGAAAGCACTAAGTTTTTGGTATCAGACCCTACATTGTCGGTATATCCCCCAACCTCAATTCGCTCGTTTTGTTTTCTGTTCAGGTAATCAACAAGGTCGTCAAGGGTTCTATAAGATTGAGGCCGCAGGGTAGCTTTTCCAAAATCAAATTCCACATTATCCAATACGAATGTTTTGGGAGGATCAAATTCCAGTGTAACCACAAAAGGGTTTTTGAAATAGGCATTGGGGCCGAGAGCGGGAATCGTCATTACATTTTGACTGATTGAATCTTTGAACCCCATTATGAAAATGTCGTATTGATCACCGGCAGGCAGGCGTGTATAGAATTTTCCTGTTGAGTCGCTTATGGCCTGATATTCATTATTGTTTTTATGGCTCCTGAAAATTACCAGCTCATTGTTCTTAGCAGCTTTGGTTCGCATATCAACTACGCTTCCCTCGATTTTTGCATCTCTGGGAAGATTGACCGGAGGAGGCGCTTGCGAAAATATTGCAGGTGCAAAAGCAAGAGTCAGTAAAAGGAAAAAGACATTTTTCATACAAGGATTTTAATACGGGAGAATTATCTGAAGGTATAATTGTTCTGCAGGTGATTTCTCCTCAGAGTAAAACGCAGAATCAACTCATTTATTTTCAGAAGAAGGTATTCTTGAAATGTCAAAAGCCATCCGCGAAGGATGGCTTTTGAAAAATTAAATAACAAAATAAAATCTTATGCCAGACTGTAACCTCCTGAGAAGCCAGCCAGTTCGAGGCTTCTCTTTTTCAATTTCGCTATATCCAGCGATTCAATGATCGGGTCTGAAGTGAGAATTAGTGAAACTTTGTTTTTCTTCCACCAGTCGTTTTTGGATAATTTATCGAAGTGGATAACACCGATCAGATAATTGATCTGATCATTGGAATGCCACTCTTCAATACTTTCAAAGTCATCTTTATTCACGTAGGCCCAATCGGTAAATCCTACATATACTTTTACATAGAAATCATTGGTAAGCCCGTTGATGGCATGATGGTATAGTTTTTTGTATTCATATTTATAATCATAACGCAGGGCTGAAATATCACTCAATACAGCAGAGGCGGTAGGAAAACTACCGGCTCCTTTGCCGTAGAAAAACTGTTTATCGGCAAAAGAACTTTCGATCACTACTCCGTTGTATTCATTTTTGATAAAGGCAAGTAAGTCGTCTTTCTTCACAAATTGTGGCAATACAAAAGCGGCTACTTTTCCATTTTTCAATTTTTTCGCCCTGGCCGAAAGCTTGATCACACAGTCTTTTTTGTCGGCCATGGCGGCATCTTCGCTGTTGACGTGTTGAATACCCGTAAACACGATTTCTCCTTTGCGTGGTATGATACCGTACGCGTGGGTAAGCAGGAAAGTCCATTTATTGAGTGCGTCAAAACCCTCTACATCCAATGAGGGATTACTCTCTGCGAATCCTAATTGCTGCGCCAGCAACAAAGCATTCTTAAAAGAAAGTTTTTCTTCAAACATTTTGGTAAGAATGAAATTGGTAGATCCATTCACTACTGCGCTGATTGAATACAGAAGGTCGTTGTCATAATACTCTTCCAGGTTTCTGATTACAGGGATAGATGCGCAGCAAGCAGCTTCATAAAGAAATGAAAGTCCTGTTTCCCGTTGTAATTCCAGTAATTCAGGCAAGTGCTCTGCAATCATCTTTTTATTGGCACTCACCACGTACTTGCCTTTTTCAAAAGCGGTTTTCACGATAAGATACGCGGCATCGGCATCATCAATCAATTCTACGATCACATTGATGGTGGGATCATTCAACAGAATATTCTTATCATCGGTAAATAATTCTGCAGGTGCATTTCTTTTCTTGCTGCTGTTCTTGATACACACCTTTTTTATGACCGCGTTGAGTGAAGGCGTTTGATTGAGTACCTTATACAACCCTTCTCCTACAACGCCAAATCCAAAGATTCCTAAAACTAATTTCTTGTGAGCTTCCATTTTTTTATTTTTTATCTGATTGGTTTATTATCGAAAACAGGAAAGGGTTTTAAAGCCTTCCAGTTTTTATTTTCATACTAATTCTACTTTTTTATTGAACAATATTTCTGAATCCACTTTGTGTAAAGCCTGTTTCAAATCTTCTGTTAAATCATTTACTTCTTCAATACCCACCGACAGGCGGATCAACCCATCACTTACTCCTGCAGCTTGCCTTGTCGCAATGGGTGTTGATTTGTGCGTCATGGTTGCGGGATGACACAATAAACTTTTGACTCCGCCGAGGCTTTCGGCCAGTTTGAAATAGCGGGTGCTTGTTACGAAAGTTTTAGCTGCTTCTATAGTATCTTCTTTTAGTGAAAAGGTTACCACTCCTCCGAATCCCGATGATTGATGTTTGGCAATTGAATGGTTGAAGTGAGTAGGTAATCCTGGGTAATACACATGTTTCACTTCGGGCTGATCCTGAAGGAATTCGGCAATCGCCTGTGCATTGGCGCAGTGTTGTTTTATCCTTACATGCAATGTTTCGATTCCGCGAATGATGAGCCAGCTATCAAACGGGGAGAGAATAGCGCCGCTCGCATTTTGGATAAATTTTATTTTATCGCCCAGTTCTTTTGTTTTTGTAATTACCAGCCCTGCAATTGAGTCGCTATGGCCGCCGAGATATTTGGTAGCACTGTGAACTACAATATCAGCACCCAGGTTCAGGGGTTGTTGCAAAGCGGGGGAAGCAAATGTATTATCAACGCAAAAAAGACAATTATTAGCTTTGGCAACTTCTGCTATGGAAGCTATATCAGAAATTTTTAAAGTAGGATTGGTGGGAGTTTCTACCCATATTAATTTAGTATTGGGCGTGATGGCATCCACTACACTTTCAATATGGCTGGTATCTGTATAATTTACTTTTATCCCAAACTTTGCATAAATATGGGTGAACAGCCGAAAGGCTCCTCCGTAAATATCATCTACAGCGAGTATCTCGTCACCTGCCGATAAAAGTTTTACTACTGCATCAATGGCTGCCAAACCACTTCCAAAAGCTACGCCGGTACTGCCGTTCTCGAGCTTTGCAATTAAATCCTCCAGAGCGGCTCTTGTAGGATTTCCGCTGCGTGCATAGTCGTATCCCTTATTCTCTCCGGGAGCATCCTGTACAAAAGTGGATGTTTGATAAATAGGCACTGAAATAGCACCGGTTAAGGGGTCGGAAGGAATACTGTGAAGAAGTTGTGTCGCGTTGATCATTTTTCTTATTTTTTCATGATTTAATAGAAATTGTTTTCCAATTCTTTATAAAACCATTATCAAAAAAAGAAGACGAAATACAACGCTCTATTCAGGAAAGTTTTTTATACTTCCGGAGTTGAGGCCGGAGCAAAAAAAAACTCACCTGACAGATCAGATGAGTTAATATATTTTTGCCGGTAACACCGGTTTTATTAATTAAAACTTGAATCTGTCTTATCTCTCCTGTTCCGATATTGATCGGATCTCAGGATGGAGTTAGCACCTTTTAATGTTTGTGAAAACATTTTAGGTTGCCAAGGCGTCATCGGGCCATATCCCTCTGCCTTTCTTGATAAGTGAATCACAAAGAACTGCCGCAAAGTTGTGGGGAGAAATTTAAACCGCCAAATCTTTTTTGAAAATATTTTCCAAATTTCCTTTTTCGCTCTTATTTAAAAGAAGAATACATAAGATGAATTTCTTTGCGGTACAGCATCAGATAGCGGGATTTCAATTTTATTTAATCGTAATATGCAGGTATAAACGAGGTTCGAGATAGTATTAAAAGAAAACGGTAAGATTTTCTTCTTAACCATTTCAAGTACGGATAGCCAATCTGTTCATTCTTCAAGGAAGATGGATAGGCAGAGAGAATGGTCCAGTCTTAATCAAAATATTTTAACTGATCTTGAAGGATTTAGAAGACTCTCTTTTGCCCGGGTTGTAGAAGACAGGCCTACTTCAGGTAGCGCCCACATTTGGCTTTACCATGAGCAGCTTCATAAGGGGTAATTCCTCTGGCACAAGAAAAAAATAAAATTGAAAGCAATACTATTACGAGGTATTTGGTTTTCATTTTAGGTATAGATGGTGGAGTAGAAATTGATCTTGATTGGCTTTCGGATTTTAGTTGGGTACAAAGTATAAAAGAAAAAACCGGAAAACAAAGTGTTTCCGGTTTTTTTTTAAATTATTTTTTGCAATATTATTTAACTCTTTTTTCCTTGATCCTGGCACTCTTACCGCTTCTGTCGCGAAGGAAATATAGTTTGGAACGGCGTACTTTACCTACTTTATGCAGTTTGATACTTTCTATATTGGGCGAAAAAACAGGGAATAAACGTTCTACTCCCACGCCATCACTTATTTTACGTACGGTAAAAGTAGCGGTTGCGCCTTGCCCCTGGCGCTTTAAAACGTCGCCTTTGAAACTCTGAATCCTCTCTTTATTACCTTCCTGAATCTTATAGTTAACGGTGATATTATCACCTGCTTTAAAACTGGGTAATTCTTTCTTTGTAGTCAACTGGTCGTGAACAAATGCAACAGCATTCATGGCTTTTAATTTTAGGAGTGCAAATGTAAGGCAATTTTAGTAAATCCTTACATTGTTTTAATTTGTTTTGCCCAATGGTCGGCTGAAAATGTAGCAGCGCCCTATCTGGCAACGTTTACGGCTCTTTTTTCTCTGATCACCGTTACTTTAATCTGCCCGGGATAAACCATCTCAGCCTGAATTTTTTGAGCGATCTCAAAGCTTAATCTATCACTTTCACTATCACTTACTTTTTCGGATTCTACGATTACACGAAGCTCACGGCCTGCCTGTATAGCGTAGGCTTTTTCTACTCCCTGATAGGCAAGAGCGAGATTCTCAAGGTCTTTGATACGTTGCAGATATTGTTGCATGATCTCACGGCGGGCGCCAGGCCTTGCACCGCTCATAGAGTCACATGCCTGTACCACAGGAGAAATTACGTATTCCATTTCCACTTCATCATGGTGTGCACCGATGGCATTGCAGACTGCAGGGTTTTCACCATACTTCTCAGCGAGTTTCATTCCGAGAAGTGCATGGCTTAATTCTGTTTCCTCATCAGGAACTTTACCTATATCATGTAAAAGCCCTGCACGTTTGGCCAGTTTGGCATTCATGCCAAGTTCGGAAGCCATAATTCCGGAAAGATTAGCGACTTCACGGCTGTGCATTAATAAATTTTGTCCGTAAGAAGAACGGAAACGCATTTTACCTACTATCCTTACCAGTTCTTTATGAAGCCCGTGGATACCTAATTCTATTACGGTTCTCTCGCCGATTTCCATGATCTGGTCTTCAATTTGTTTGCGCGTCTTTTCCACGACCTCCTCAATTCGGGCAGGATGAATACGCCCGTCTGTAACTAATCTTTGTAAAGAAAGGCGTGCAATTTCCCTGCGTAATGGATCAAAACAGGAGAGAATGATTGCTTCAGGAGTATCATCTACTATGAGATCAACTCCGGTAGCAGCCTCAATGGCGCGGATGTTTCTTCCTTCACGACCGATGATGGAGCCTTTTATTTCATCACTTTCAAGGTTGAAAACTGTGATTGCATTTTCAATGGCCTGCTCGGCTGCGGTACGTTGTATGGTCTGGATGATTATTTTACGGGCTTCTTTATTGGCGCGCAATTTTGCATCATCCACTATTTCCTGTTGTATAATGAGTGCCTGGGAGTTGGCTTCATTTTTTAAAGTTTCAATTAGTTGTGCTTTAGCTTCTTCTACTGAAAGCCCTGATACTTTTTCCAGTCTTTTAATGTGTTCTTCCTGGTGCTTTTCCAGTTCTGTACGCTTAATATTAACTATTTCTATTTGCCGGTTAAGGTTCTGCTTTATGACTTCATTTTCTTTGAGGCTCCTTTCTACATTTTGATCTTTCTGATTGATGGCCTGTTCCTTTTGCTTAATGCGGTTCTCAGTGTCGCTCAGTTTCTGATTCCTTTGAAAAGTAGCCTTATCCTGTTCTGCTTTTAACTGTACAAAGTGTTCTTTGGCTTCCAGTTGTTTCTCTTTTTTAACTGTTTCACCCTTTGCCTGTGCATCTGAAATAATTTGTTTAGCTTGTTGTTCTGCAGTTTCTAAAAGTTGTTTTGTGTTCTTTGTAAATATTATTTTACCCAGGATGATGCCCGCAATTAATGCTACAGCACCCACTATTATTGGGAGAATTTGTTCCATTGTTTTTTAATAATTTAATTCGGTTCATAATCCTTAGACCTCTTTTAAGGGACATTTTGAATGATACAAAATGACTAATGAACGAAGATAATAAAATTGTATAGAAATGAATTGATTATAAACTGCTTTTAATCCATGCCCGGAAGAAAGGCAATTCATAATTTAATAGGATGCGTCTTTTTAATGGATGAATCTGAAGATAATGTAAATAGCAATTATAAGGGTAAACCAAAAAACAAATCCCCATAAAATGATAGTTCCTTCCACTGCGGAAACTCTTTTTGTTAATTTTTTTTCCAGATTGGCAAAATCTCCTTTGGTGGCAAAGTTCTTATCCAGCTCATTGCGCCATAGGGTGATTTCCTCCTTTGTTTCATTCCCTTTTTCGTTTATATTTTTGTTGATCTCCTCCCGGATGTAGTTCATTATTTCATCCGCTTCTTTTTCACCGAGGCGCCTTGTAAGAAAATTTTGTATATCTGATGTTGTATTATTTGGGGAGGTATCCATAAAACTATCTTTATATTATGGTTTGTATTTCTTTATAATGACAGATGCATTATGGCCTCCAAATCCGAATGTATTGCTCAAAGCTGCGTTGATCTCCCTTTTTTGTGCTTTATTGAAAGTGAAATTCAATTTGGGGTCCAGCCCGGGATCATCGGTAAAGTGATTGATCGTAGGTGGTACTATATCTTTTGTAACCGCCAGTATGCAGGCAATCGCTTCTATTGCTCCTGCTGCACCAAGGCAATGGCCGGTCATTGATTTGGTAGAACTGATGTTTAAATCATACGCCTTGTCTCCGAATACGTTCAGGATTGCTTTTGTTTCTGCAATATCACCCAGAGGGGTGGAAGTGCCGTGAACGTTGATATAATCAATATCTTCAGGCTTTAAGCCGGCTTCATTCAATGTTGCGTGCATTACGTTTTTGGCTCCTAACCCTTCAGGGTGAGGGGCTGTAATATGATAGGCATCAGCAGAGGCTCCGCCGCCTGCTATTTCACAATAGATCTTGGCTCCTCTTGCTTTGGCGTGTTCCAGTTCTTCAAGTACCAATACACCTGCGCCTTCACCCATTACAAATCCGTCACGGTCTTTGTCAAAGGGGCGGGAAGCTGTTTTAGGATCATCATTGCGTTCACTTAATGCTTTCATCGCATTAAATCCACCTACTCCGGCTTCACATATAACGGCTTCACTTCCTCCTGTGAGGACAATATCGGCTTTGTTTAAGCGAATGGTATCAAAAGCATCAATGATAGCATTGGTACTGCTGGCGCATGCGCTTACTACAGCGAAGTTAGGTCCACGGAAACCATACCGTATAGAGATTTGCCCTGCGGCAATGTCTAAAATCATTTTTGGGATAAAGAAAGGATTGAAACGGGGGGTACCATCACCGCGTGCAAATTCCATGACATCGTCCTGGAAAGTGGTGATACCGCCAATACCGCTGGCAAAAATTACTCCTACGCGGTCCGGATTTACATTTTCCTTATTAATACCTGCATCTTTTATGGCTTCGTCGCTTGCTACCAGAGCAAATTGAGTAAATCTGTCGAGCTTGCGTGCCTCTTTTCTTTCGAGGTAATTGGTGGGATCAAAGTCTTTAACCTCACAGGCAAACCTGGTTTTAAATTTCGCACAATCAAATTGCTGAATATAATCAGCACCAGAAACGCCCTCGGTCAATCCTTCCCAATACTCAGGGACGGTTTTACCCAAAGGAGTTATGGCTCCTAATCCGGTTACTACTACTCTTTTTAATTCCATAAGTTTGCCTGCGATGTTATAAGATAATTACTTAGCATGTTCCTCAAGGTATGCTACTGCCTGACCAACGGTTGTGATGGTTTCGGCTTGTTCATCTGGAATAGAAATATTGAATTCCTTTTCAAATTCCATGATTAATTCTACGGTGTCAAGGCTATCGGCACCTAAATCGTTAGTGAATGATGCTTCAGGTGTTACCTCAGCTTCGTCTACTCCTAACTTGTCAACAATGATTTTTTTTACTCTTGTTGCAACGTCTTGCATGATTGTAAAGTTTAGTTAATATGGACACAAAAATATACTTTTTGTAATAAAAAAAAATAATAACTATCAGGAAAATAATTTATTATCAGGGTTTTGGCTTTGAGTATTAAATTTCAACCACTTCATAATTAAGTGATTTGTATTTTGAATCTGTAGAGTGTAGCCCAAAGATACTTTGTATCTATTCAATAATTTTTATGGATGCTTCATACCTGCCAATCACATTTTTTTTGTTATTTTTTTTATGGGGGTGTTAAATAAAAAATAAAACCTGTATTTTTATTCTGTCGGTATAACAATTGGCCGACTTTTCTACATGCCCATAAAACAAATAGATCACGGCACTCAGGAATATCAACAAATGATACGGTTGCGCAATGAAATTCTGCGGAAACCCTTGCACCTTTCTCTTGAACAGGAGGACCTGGATAAGGAGAAAGATGACATCCTTATCGGTGCATTTGAAGAAGATAAAATGTTGGGTTGTTGCCTGCTTGCGAAAGTTGATAAATATAGCATAAGGCTTCGCCAGATGGCTGTTCAGGATAATCTTCAGGGAAGAGGGATTGGAGCCAGCCTGATGCATTATGCAGAGAATGTTGCCCGCGATGCCGGTTATGAAAAACTGGTGATGCACGCACGAAAGACAGCCGTAGGGTTTTATGAAAAATTAGGCTATGCCATAACCGGTAATGAATTTACAGAAGTCTCGATTCCGCATTTTGAAATGGAAAAGAGATTACGGTTTTGAAGCATTCTGTTCCATTTAAAAAAATATTGCCTCTCTTGTTTTGTATTACCACTTTGAGTAACAATAGTGCGTACAATTCCTGTTTATTCCTATCGGGGTGTACTCTTCTGAGGCCTGAACGACCTTTTCAGCCAATGGTTCAGTCAGCAGAACCTCCCCATCTTACCTTTAAAAGAATTGCAGATTCTCCTTCCGCAAAATATTAAGATGGCTTCAGCTAAGTTTAGATTTGAGAATAAGAATGTGCAAACTTGAATACCCTCTCAGTAAATCCTGATTTCGAAGGAGTAATTTATTGCAAGTGACTCTCCCAGGAATATCTTTTTAATTTTTTCATTCATGAAAAATGGCGTAATTCGTAGATATCATTTCGTAGCCAAAAAAAATAAAATGACAAATGTTAGTTCAGTTGACCGCAACGAAATATTTGATCTCGCTTACCGCTTTGTAACCGAGACCAGCGAAAATATTTTTCTTACCGGAAAAGCAGGAACCGGTAAGACGACTTTTCTCAAATATCTAAAAGAGAATTGTTCCAAAAATATTATTGTGGCTGCCCCCACCGGTGTGGCGGCCATCAATGCCGGTGGAGTTACTTTGCACAGTTTGTTTCAATTGCCTTTTCATCCTTTTCTTCCTACATCGGCAAATAAGAACGAATTGCTTGGAAAGATGAAATTCAACCGGCGAAGACAGGATCTCTTACGTAAGATGGAACTATTGATAATAGATGAGATCAGCATGGTACGCTGCGATACCATGGACGCTATTGATACGATTTTACGTTCGGTACGAAGGAAACACGAGCTTCCTTTCGGCGGAGTACAATTACTATGCATTGGCGACCTGTATCAATTACCGCCGGTAGTGCAACGTAATGAATGGAGTATTTTACAGGAATATTATTCCTCAGAATTCTTTTTCGACAGCAATGTCATCAAAGAACAAATGCCACTGCTGATTGAATTGAATACCGTTTACCGGCAAAAAAATGATTCCTTTATTTATCTTTTAAATAAAGTACGCAACAACCAGATGAGCAAGGATGATTTTGAAGATTTACATCAAAGATACTACCCTGATTTTCGTCCATCGCTCGATGAAAAATATATCACACTCACTTCTCACAACAACCAGGCAGATCTTATAAACAGCAGGGAACTTCATAAATTATCTTTGGCTCCTTTTACGTATGAAGCAGAAGTGGAAGACGATTTCCCTGAAAACATGTATCCGGCAGAAGGTACCCTCATTTTAAAAGAAGGAGCACAGGTAATGTTTCTAAAAAATGATACCGTCAGCAAAAAATATTTTAACGGAAAGATTGGCGTTATCAAATCTTTGGAAGAAGATAAAATAATGGTGGAATGTGACGGCACAGATATCTCTGTTCAAAAAGAGACGTGGGAAAACTCCCGCTATAATTTGAACCGGAGCGATGGAAGGCTGGAACAGGAAACCATGGGCACTTTCACCCAATTTCCATTGAGGCTTGCGTGGGCGATTACTATCCATAAAAGCCAGGGGCTTACTTTTGAGAGGGCAATGATAGATGCGGGTGCAGCATTCAGCAGCGGGCAGGTATATGTGGCATTAAGCCGCTGTACCAGCCTGGATGGAATTGTGTTATTGTCCAAAATACCAGCGACGGCTATTTACAGTAATGAGCATATCATTAAGGGACAGCAAAATCTTACACCTAAAGGATCATTGGCTGAGAGATTTGCCGGGGCGCGGCAAATATTTACACAACAAATATTGGAAGATATTTTTTCTTTCAATGAAATTAATACGCTGATGGACCTGCTGGCTTTTCATGTAAAGGAGCAGGCAGAAAAATTAAACCGGGGAGCGGTAGATTGGGCCAATGATTTGAAAAATAAATTTTCTATTGATAGGGATATTGGCCTTAGGTTCATCGGCCATATTGGTACATTCCTGAAGGAAGAACCGGTGATTGAAAAAAATATTCCTCTGCAAAAAAGGATTAATGATGCGGCCAATCATTTTGAACCCAGGATAACTGCGTTCCTAAATGGGGTTCAAAATCATCCGCTGATAACGGAACACCGGGAAACAGCTAACGTTATTAATGAATGCCTGAATCAGCTTTGGCTGGTATTGTATATTGAAAATTATTTCCTAGAGTATGGTAAACAGCCGTTCTCAGTTACCACTTTTTTGCAACATAAATTAAAGCTGGCACAGCCACGTGTCAATATCTCCTGCTATGCAAGTAGCAAGAAGCAATCTTTTTCTGATGTGCCCAATGCGGAATTGTATAACACTTTGAAACGATGGCGCGATACGGTGGTGGAAGAAAATGGGATTCCGATTTATATGGTAGCCAATCAAAATGCACTGAAGGAAATTGCTGTTTATTTACCGCTTACCAAAAAAGATTTGATGCAGTTAAGCGGATTTGGAAAAGCGAAAGCAGAGAAATACGGTGCCGATATTTTAGAAGCCGTTCAGGATTATTGTGAAAGGAATAACCTGGAAAGTAATATGGCTGCCAAAGAAGCCAATCCCAAAAGAGTGCGCAAGGAGAAATCTTTGGAAGAAAAAACACCTACCAATATTTTATCTTTCAACTTATTTAAAGAAGGTAAATCCATTACTGAAATCGCCAAAGAAAGGAATTTATCCATCGGTACCATTGAAGGGCATTTGGCTCCCTTTGTTGCCAGCGGAGAAATTGACATGAATAAAATCGTATCTACGGAAAAGCAATTATTAATAAAAGCAGCGATTTCCATTCATGGCAAATCAGGTACAAAAATATTAAAAGACAATCTGCCGGAAAATATTAGTTATGGTGAGATAAGAATGGTGATGGCAGGAGAGAAAGGATAATTGAGAGGGAGATTTTTGCAATTTAATTTTTAGGTTTAAAATAGTATTCTTATTTTTTGACACAAAAATATTTTAAAATTTAGGTTGTCAAACTAATCAATAATGTCAGGCTGAGCCTGGCGAAGAGGGAGTATTAAATCAGAACATTCTTCGATAGACTCCCCGAAAGGTCAGGGCAGGCAAGGATGCCCCCTTCAGCAGGCTCAGGCTAACAACAAGTTTAAACTGTCATTACAATAACATTGATCGTTAAGTAACTACTTTACAAATAGCCTGCTTAATGTTGAGCTAACAACCTAAGCGACCGGCTCTCTTTAAAAAATCCACTATTTGGTCTTTTCCGGAGTACAGATAACTTATTTATTTAATTGCCATCCTGTTCCTTAGGATTCAATCCATTTTTCAACCTTTCCATCAAATCCTGCAGATGAAGCCTTGTCATTTGATCTTTCACTATAGGCAAAGCAGCTTTTATGTTGGTCATTAATTGACGAATCTGTCCCTTTACGATAGAAATTCCATCATTATTTTCTAAAGAAGGAGGTGGTGGCGGTGCAAACTGGCCTCTTCCCATCATAGTTGGTTGGGGAGTAGGTTTTAATAATTGAATCAATCTGTCAACATACATTTTTTGCAGATTGCGGCGATAGATATCTATAGGCTGGTGTGTGCGTAGTTCGCTGAAAATACCCTTCGCAAGGTCATTAAAGAGTTCATTTGCACCATAAGCATTTTTGGGATTGTACATCTCAAAGCTCAACAGATTATTGATGGTACGGGCACTCATAATCATATTGAGAATGCCGTTTTGTAAATTAGAGATGGTTGTTAAATTATCAATACCTGTATAAGCAAACAATTTTTTATCTATCAACCAATCTGGTGTGGTAAACAATTGGCTTTGCAGGAAATCAACGGCCTCTTTCTGCCTGCTTTTGGGAGTAAATTTATAAACTATTTTCTCCTGTTCAATATATCCGGGAGTAGTTTCTATACCGCCAATATTTTTTCTAACATGGCCCATATATCTTCCAAACTGAAGTACCAACTGTCCATATAATTCATCTGCATTATCGTAACCTGTATTGGCTTCTTTAGTCCATTCCATCAGGTGAGGCAATATGCGTTTTAAATTTTTAATGCCATAGGCACTTGCTTTCATGGCATTGTCTCCAAGGTCCTCATTTTGATTGCGCGGATCATTAGGATCACTCTCTGTTCCGAAAAACAACCTGGGATTTTTTGCAAGACTATCACTCACCATTTTATTCAGGTATCCTTCTTCAGCAACGGGTGATGTAAATTGAGGCATCCATTTATACCCCCATTCAATTGCCCATCTGTCATATTCACCGATGTGAGGATATATACCATAATCACCAATAGAATCCTCTGGTTGGGCTACATAATTAAAGCGGGCATAATCCATAATTGAAGGAGTATGTCCATGAATTTTAAGCCATGCTTTATTTCTCAGCATCTCTACAGGAATAGTAGAGGATGAGCCATAATTATGCCTTAAACCCAGGGTATGCCCCACTTCATGAGAAGAAACAAAACGAATCAATTGTCCCATAAGACTATCACTGAACACCATCATCCTGGCTCTTGGATCTACTGCCGCAGCTTGTATGAAATACCAATTACGTACCAGCTCCATTACGTTATGATACCAATTGATGTGTGTCTCCATAATCTCCCCGCTCCGTGGATCATTTACATTAGGTCCACTTGCATTGGCAATGTCAGAAGGTTTATAAATGATGGCGGAATTCCTTGCATCATCAAGACTCCAGGTAGTATCATCTACGGGAGCTTTCTTAGCAATGATGGCATTTTTGAATCCAGCCTGTTCAAATGCTTTTTGCCAATCATCCACACCTTGTATCAAATAGGGCACCCACTTGGCGGGGGTGGCAGGATCAATATAATAAATTATAGGCTTTTTAGGTTCTACTAATTCACCTCTTTTATATTTTTCTATATCTTCTTTCTTGGGCTCAAGGCGCCATCTAACTGCCATAGATATACGCTTTACACCCTGTGGGTTGGCATCAAAATCTACCGTAGAAGTAGCAAAATACCCTACCCGTGGATCAAAATATCTTGCCTGCATAGGTGTAACAGGTAACAGCACCATGGAACTGTTAAGTTCATAGCTTGCCGGAGATGCACTACCCGAAGACGGATTGCCGGGCGAAGGTTGTGAAGCTTTTACATAAGTTTTGAAAGTGCGTATTTCAATATTCATTGGAAATGCTTTCAAATATTGAATATAGGACCGGTCCGGAAGTAAAGTAGTAAGAGAAAGTGCTTTCTTTACACGGTTATCAAAAAAGAAAATATCATTATCTCCATTGATATATTTGGTTACGTCTATAACTACCCCTTTCTTGTCTTTTGAAAAAGCCTTTATGTCAAAAGATGCCTCCAGTGGTTGCAGATTACTATTTGCTAAGGAACGAAACATTCCATTGGCAGTAGTATCAGAGGCTGCTTCTGCAAAAGATATACTCTTTAGAAATACTTTGTTTTCCGGCCCGATTTCAAATTGAATTACTCTCTTTCCAATCTGATCGCCTCCGTAACCCATCATTGCTACCCGTATCCCTGCAGCAGCTTTAGCAATACGATTCACCACTAGAATATCCCTGTCCATCATTGAATCGGGTATTTCAAAAAAGTAGTTTTCGTCAACTTTATGAACTTTAAAAAAACCATTGGCAGTAATTGCTTTAGAGGTAATAACCTGGTCATACGGTTTTGGTACTTCCGTCTTTTTAGGCGGTGTTCTGCCTTTGGTGGTGTCGGCATCTCCGGCCTGAACTGTGGGTGCATTGCCGGGCAATCTCTTTTGAGCATTGATTGAGGTTGCAAAAAAAATGGAGACAAAAAAAAGAAATGAAATCTTAATACATTTCATGTGCAGTTAATTTTTTTTAATAAAAGAAAGTATAATAAAAGGATTCAGCTAAACTTGCTAAGTCAAAAATAATAGTAAACAGCAATTATTATGAAAAAAAGTGTTGAATGGTAATATCCACTCCCCGATGAAGGCTACCAATTTCTAAAACAAAAAGAACTTCTTTCTAACCAGGTTCCTGATTATCCCGAATTGGTGTAACCCTATTTAAGGACGAAACACTCCGGCCAATCCTTAAAAACTCATGTACCTATTTTCCCTGTCAACTTTATTTTTTTCCCGTGGGCAATTCAGTCCTGGTCTTGCTTATTACAGAAGTTACACTTGATATTACCCCTGCAATGTCGGAAAGATCGGCTGGAACGATCATCGTATTATTGGTCTGGGCCAGCTTACCAAATTCTGTGAGATATTGCTCGGCGATGCGGAGATTTACTGCACTCATTCCTCCATCTTCATTGATGGATTTTGCTATTTCCCTGATTCCTTTCGCAGTAGCGATGGCCACCATTTCTATTTCGGAGGCTTTTCCGCTGGCTTCATTGATTCTTTTTTGTTTTTCGCCTTCCGACAGAGCGATCGTTTCCTGTTTTTCACCTTCCGCACGATTTATTTTAGCTTGTTTATCACCTTCAGATTCTGCTATCAGAGCCCTTTTTTCGCGTTCAGCACGCATCTGTTTTTCCATAGCGTCTTTAATACTCTGTGGGGGCGAAATATTTTTTACTTCATAGCGTGACACTTTAATTCCCCATGGGCCGCTGGCCCTGTCAACCGCTTCTACGATGGTTGCATTCACTGTTTCCCGCTCCTCAAAAGTTTTATCCAATTCCATTTTGCCAATCACGCTGCGCATAGTGGTTTGTGAAATCTGGATAACAGCGAACCGGTAATTATCAATTCCATAAGAAGCTTTTTGCGGATCAATAACCTGAAGATATATAACACCATCCACCTCCACAGCGATGTTATCTTTAGTGATACATATTTGAGAAGCTACATCGAGTGCCTGCTCCTTAAGGTTTTGTTTGTATGCCACTTTATCAACAAAAGGGATTAAAATATGGAAACCCGCATCGAGAGCCCGGCTGAATTTCCCCAATCGTTCGATGATATAAACTGAACGCTGGGGCACCACTTTAAAAGTGGATAAAAACGCTACCAGTAAAAACAGAATTATCACTATCAGGATTATGGTTGATGCTGTCATCATTTTTTTGTTGATTTTACAAGTAATAAAATGCTTTCGTTTCCTATAATAATAACATTCTCGCCTTTGGCAATGACATCTTCTGAAGCTGCCTGCCAGGTGGTTCCTTTGAAATCAACTTTCCCATTTTCACCAGGGGAAATATCCGTTTCGGCTTTGGCGGTCTTTCCCAAAAATTCATCTTCCAGAAGTTGAGTAGAATGTTTTCTTTCCCATAATATTTTTGAAAACCATTTTCTTAACAGGAGGATACTTACTATTGAACTGATTAAAAAGACGATTAATTGCTGATTAACAGAAAGGTCTAAAAAAAGACAAAGTATTGCGACTATCCATGCACCGACAGCAAAAAAGAAGAGTATAAGTCCTGGTAATACAAACTCCAACAGGAATAAAACGAATCCTATGATGATCCAGATAACTGCCGCAGTCAGAAAACTCTCCATTGGAATTTTTTGTTTTGGAAAAATGAAGTCTCAAATATAGATCAATAAAATTAAAATAGGGCTCGTTTAGGTTTAAGTAACCTGCATTTTGATATACTACCAAAACATTTTAATGATAAAGCATTCTGTACTATCATTAGTATTCTCCACAAAAACGTGGCAATGTTCTGATTTATAAACTCAGGAAGGTTGCGTAAAGAAGATTTTCGGAACAAAATTAATTGGGTACACTCTTTTAATTTACCAGAATAATCCATTGAATTACCCAATTTAAACCGGTTATTTTGCTTCGTTCAACAACGATACCATAGGAGTTTGTGCCGCCCAAACGATTCCCTATCTCTCATTTTATCCACCAATACAATCCTGCTGCCAATGCTGCGCCAATCAATGGCCCCACAATAGGAACCCAGGCGTATCCCCATTCACTGCTTCCTTTTCCTTTTATCGGTAGAATAGAATGCATAATGCGCGGTCCCAAATCGCGGGAAGGGTTGATAGCATACCCTGTGGTTCCGCCAAGTGATAAACCGATCGCCCACACTAAAAAGGCAACAGGTATCGCACCGAGCGAACCCAATCCTATCGGTGTTTTATCTTTTACAATTTCCGCATTGGTGAAGTAAAAAATAATGAAAATCAGCACAAAGGTTCCAATGATCTCACTAAGTACATTCATCACCGGTTTTTTAATCGCGGGCTTGGTGCAAAAGGTCATTAATTGCAGGCTGGCATCCTCCGTTTTATCAAGATGGTCTTTGTACATAAGCCATACTAAGAATGAGCCCAGCATAGCGCCGCCAAGTTGTGCTATGATAAAAAGTGCGACCCTATTCCAGGCAAATTGTCCGGCAAGCGCCAGCGCAATCGTTACTGCCGGATTCAAGTGTGCTCCGCTGTATGGCCCTGCGAACACTACGCCCACGTAAACTGCGAGCGCCCATCCTGTAGTGATTACAATCCAACCACTATTGTTGCCTTTGGTTCCTTTGAGCACTACGTTGGCTACAACACCATCACCCAATAAGATCAGAAAAGTGGTTCCGATAAATTCTGCGATAAAAGGAGTCATAAGAAAGTTGAATTTTAAAAAAAGCCACTAACCCCAAGGGGGATAAGGAAGCTGGTTTATGTTTAAAAAAGGTTTGGCGTAAAGTCTGGATGGTTTGGATAAAAAAGGTTCTGAAATGATTATCGGTTATTGCTTAAATTTCCGTCCTGAAAGCTATCGGTACAATTTTCAATTATCCTCTGCCCACGCTTTCGCCGCTTTTACTGCACGGTTCCATCCTTTGATGTTTTCCATCATAATTTTTTCATCGTGGTTTGGTTCAAACGATCTTTCTATTTTCCATTGCTCACTTATCTCATTCATATCTTTCCAGAAACCTACTGCGAGCCCTGCCAGATAAGCCGCTCCCATGGCTGTGGTTTCTGTTATCTGCGGCCGGATCACTTTTGTATTCAGTACATCCGCCTGAAATTGCATCAATAGGTCATTGACCGTAGCACCTCCATCTACCCTTAATTCCTTGATGCTTATTCCCGAATCGGCTTCCATCGCTTTAAGCACTTCCATTGTTTGGTATGCAATGCCTTCCAATGCAGCTCTTGCAATGTGCGCAGCATTCGTTCCGCGGGTCATTCCTACGATAATACCTCTTGCATGTTGATTCCAGTGCGGTGCGCCCAGACCTGTAAATGCAGGAACAAAATAAACGCCGCCATTATCTTTTACACTTGTGGCAAGTGCTTCTACCTCGGCAGAAGTGCGGATGACTCCAAGCTCATCTCGCAGCCACTGCACTACTGCGCCGGCAATAAAAATACTCCCTTCCAACGCATATTGAATTTGCCCGTTTACTTTCCAGGCAATGGTGGTGAGTAGATTATTTTTTGAAATGATCGGCTTATCACCAATATTCATCAGCATAAAACATCCGGTTCCATAGGTATTTTTTACCATACCCGGAGATGTACACATTTGGCCAAACAACGCGGATTGCTGATCACCGGCTACGCCGCCAATAGGTATTTCAGTAGAGAATAACGCTGCCGAAGTTTTCCCAAATAGTTCACTGGATTGTTTCACCTCGGGCAACATGCTTTTAGGAACATCCAATATTTGTAACAGTTCTTCATCCCAATCTTGTGTGTGGATATTGAATAATAAAGTTCGTGATGCATTGGTGATATCTGTTGCATGAACTTTTCCTTTTGTCAGATTCCAGATAAGCCATGAATCAATTGTACCAAAAGCCAATTTCCCTTCTTCCGCTTTTTGCCGTGCACCTTCTACATTTTTCAATATCCAATTGATCTTGGTACCTGAAAAATAGGCATCAATCACAAGGCCGGTCTTTTCCCGGAATTTTTGTTCGAGGTTTCGTTTTTTAAAATCATCACAAAGAGTGGCAGTTCTTCTATCCTGCCACACAATGGCATTATAGACAGGTTTTCCCGTTTCCCTATCCCACACCACGGTGGTTTCCCGCTGATTGGTTATTCCGATGGCGGCGATATCACTACTGTTCAGTCCGGCTCTGGAAACAGCTTCTGCGGCAACGCCCAATTGTGTGGACCATATTTCATACGGGTCATGCTCTACCCATCCCGGGGATGGAAATAATTGCGTAAATTCTTTTTGAGCCATTGATATGATGGCGCCTGATTTGTCAAAAATCATGGCACGTGAACTGGTGGTTCCCTGATCAAAAGCAAGAATGTATTGAGTCATAATTTATCGGGATTACTCATGAATATTATTTTGAAACCATAACGGAAAATAAGGTTTTAATAAATAATTATTGGCAAGAATTACAAAATCATTCAATTGTTGTTGTTGCCATGCATTGTCTCTGTGCAACTCTTCAGCCATTATTATAGCGACGCCCGGTGCCATGTCTATGGCAAGCCTGGCATCTAAAAAGAGTACCCGTAATCTTCTTGCCAATACATCTTCAACAGTTCTTGCCATCTCTTCTCTAACAGCCCAAACCACTTGCGCTTTGATAAAAAAACTTTGAGGAGATAACGGATCGGCCAAATTCGCGTCTTTCGCAATTAGCTCTCTGATTTTAGTTTCATCATCTCCATAGATTTGAAGAACATCATTATTGGGTTTCTCAGATTTACGATACCCGTGGATGTGGAGGGATTGTGTGACACATTTTACAAAAGGGAAACCCACCTCCTTAATCGCTTCATCCACGGTATCTTCTGCCATTCTTCTAAACGTGGTCCATTTACCTCCGGTAATGGTAATCAATCCGGAATCGGCGACAATGATTTTATGACTTCTGGAAATCTCTTTGGTAGAACCGGTTTCCTTATTTGGCGCAGCGAGAGGGCGCAATCCGGCAAAAACACTCAACACATCATTGCGGGTGGGTGGGTGGGTTAAATAATTAGCAGCTGTTGATAAAATAAATTCGATTTCTTTTTCCAGTGCCTTTGGCTCCGGACTATGCATTTTTAAAGGCGTGTCAGTTGTGCCGATGAGGGCTTTATTGTGCCACGGTACGATGAATAATACCCTTCCATCTTTTGTATGGGGAATCATAATCGCTTCATCACTTGCCAGAAAAGATGGATCAAAAACCAGATGAACTCCCTGGCTTGGCATTACCATATCTTTTTGATCCGGGTCATCCATTTTTAAGATATCATCTACAAAAACTCCGGTGGCATTGATCACAGATTGAGCTTTCAAAGAATAGATGATATTCGTTTCCATATCCTGAGCCATTACACCATTTATTTTACCGTCATCATTCTTCAGCAGGTTAATTACTTTACAATAATTTAAAACTACTGCGCCGTTCCCGATAGCCGTTTGTGCTATATTCACAGCAAGTCGCGCATCATCAAATTGTCCGTCGTGATAAACAACGCCGCCGGCTAATTGATCTTTTCTTAAAGTGGGTAAACTTTCTTCTGTTTGCTTTTTATTGATGGATTTTGATTTTCCGAAACTCAATCTACCGGATAATAGATCGTACATTTTTAACCCAATCAAATAAAATAACTGTTGCGATTTTTTATAACAAGGGATGATAAATTTTAAATTACTTACCAGATGAGGAGCATTTTTTATCAGCAATCCTCTTTCGTGCAATGCCTCATAAACCAAACCGATATTCCCTTGTGCCAGGTAGCGAACGCCGCCATGAACCAGCTTGGTACTCCTGCTGGAAGTACCTTTTGCAAAATCGTATTGCTCTAATAATAAAGTGTGGAATCCCCTCGAAGCTGCATCCATAGCAATACCGAGGCCTGTTGCGCCACCTCCAATAATAATAAAATCCCACTTGACTGTTTTGATTTTTATTTTTTCTATAAAAGAAGATCTCTCCAATCTTGAAGCGGTAGCCAGCATTTGTCAAATATGAAAGTGAGAAGAATAAATGATAAAACAAGATAAGGAATATGTTTGCAATTGATGGGTTTTCCTTTGTGCCTCTTTGTGTGTTTGTATTCACCCCGTTGGACTAAATGGATTAATAATTTAATTATTATATATGGACAGTTTAATCCTACGGGGTGAAAATGATTTGCAGAGCAAAGAAAGGAAACTATAATGAAGCCAAATGCAGAGAGAAGTTTATTTCTTCAAAAAATAAGAAGTACTATAAACCGAAAACCTTCCGGGGTTTAAGCCCGGAAGGTTTGGATATTATTATTTTAGAAAATTAATTTGAATTAATGTGCATTGGCAACACTTGCTCTTAACATCCATGCCATCTTTTCGTGCTCTTTCATAATGCCTGTAATAAAATCAGCGCTTCCCTTATCGTCATATTTTTCATCGAAATCATCAATTAATGTGCGGGTTTTCCTTATCAGAGTATCATGATCAGATGCTAATTCTGCTATCATCGCTTCCGAAACTACAGACGTAGCTGTATGTTCTTTTAAAGAGGCATTTGCTAAGAATTCCTTCATACTACCGTTAGCAAAATGACCAACTTTTCTTACTCTCTCCGCAACAGCATCTATTATAGTTTGTAACTGATTGTATTGATCATCAAGGAATAAATGCAACGCATGGAAATCGGGTCCTTCAATATTCCAGTGAAATTTCAACGTCTTTGTGTAAAGTACAAATTCGTCTGCCAGTACCTGGTTCAAGGCATCCGCTACTTTTTTGCTGTTAGCATTTGAAATTCCTGTGTTAAGGTTGTCTTTGGGTTTAGTGTTCTTTGCCATAGCTATTTGTTTTTTGTAAATTATATATTTGGAATAAGCATAACAAGATGAGTGCCAGTTTATCAGTAAGAAAAACAGATTTTCGATTTGATCATTCTGATACTCAATTTTATAAATTCAGCAACCAGACTTCATTACCGGCAACCTTTAAAAAGATCCATATAGATCAGGGACTCAACTCCGCTTTATATAATGGAGCAATGAGGGATTAAAAAGTTTCGAGAAAAGAATTACCCAAACCGAGAGGAGCAAGATAAATTTGTTGTATGGAAATAATAATAGTACAAAATTCTATTAAAAACTCAGACTACTGTCTTTAAAAGGAAATAATTGAAAAATTTTCGGTAGATAAAATTTAATGCAATCAACTATTTATTATACAATTTATATTTTTCTCTAAATACTCTTACCATACCCCCACTCGGTAATTTTACACCCGCAGAATCATCTTCATATTTTATTCGGAAAAGGGTTAAATGCTCCTCAATTGCCTCTCTATTTGTTTTCATAAATGTCATTTCGTCATTGAAGTTAACAATCTTTATTACCTTGAATTTTGACCGGATAGTCAATAGCCTTACGCTTTCGAGTAGCCATATTCCGTGGTGAGTATGAATGATATTAACAAAATTTATAGGGTCTCTTTTGTCTTTCAAAAAAGAAATGGCATAGTTTTCTCTATTACTATGAACAAGTTATCATACAATATATAATTTCACCTTAACTACATTTAATTATGATTATAAAGACTTTTAAGAACCTGTTGATGGTTCTCCTCGTTTCAGGCAGTTTTATAGCTTGCAACAACAGTAATGGAAAATCCGATTCAAGGAACATTCAGTTATTATCCGATTCAAGTGCTTACCATAATAGTACCCTGACTGATTCCGCCTCTATGAAAAATAACGCAGGAGCTATTCATACAGGAAACAAAACTTTTACCCGCAATGGAAATTCTCAGGCCTCAGAAGCATCCGTAAATAGTGGAGGGACAACTGGTAACAGTACTTCTTCCTCCAATGGATCATCTGCTACCACATCTTCGAAGAAAAAAGGATGGAGTAAAGGAGCACAGGGAGCTGTAATAGGCGGTGCTGCAGGTGCTGTAGGCGGTGCTATTATCTCTAAAAAGAAAGGAACCGGTGCCGTTATAGGGGGTGTCGTAGGCGCTGCAGGCGGATATATTATCGGACATGAGAAGGATAAAAAAGACGGAAGGATAAAAAAATAGAAATACGACTCAACATAAAATAAAAAAGCCTTCCCCTCAAAAGGAAGGCCTTTATGTTAGTACTTTTTTGCCCGTTCATATTGATCGGGCCAGGGTAAATCAACTCCCAATTCACTCGCGGCATGTAGGGGGAAATAGGGCTCCCGTAATAATTGACGCGCCATAATAATCAAGTCGGCTTTCTGCTCCGTGAGAATTTCTTCTGCTTCTTTTGCCGTTGTGATGATGCCAACCGCAGCTGTTAATATCCCTGATTCTTTTTTCACTTTTTCTGAAAAAGGAACCTGATACAAAGGGGCTACGGGAATTTTTTGTTCGTGCGAATTGCCTCCGGTAGAACAATCCATCACATCTGCTCCTTTTTCTTTTAAAATTTTTGCAAGTACTACAGAATCGTTTTCATTCCAACCATCCTTTACCCAATCTGTTGTTGAAATACGTACAAATAAGGGGAATTCTTCCCCGATCACATTCCTCATTTCTTTTATGATTTCCAGTAATATTCTGATACGGTTCTCAAAGGAACCACCGTACTCATCCTTACGATGGTTACTTACCGGAGATAAAAATTCATTGATCAGATATCCATGGGCCGCGTGTATCTCAAACACCTGAAACCCAGCTTCCAGCGCTCTTCTTGTAGCATTCCTGAAATCATCTATGAACCGGGCTATTTCTTCTCTTGTCATTTCTTTAGGCAGCGGATCCCCTTCTTTAAACGCGACAGCGCTTGGCGCCAGGGTTTGCCAGCCTCCTTCATTTTCTCTCACTGAATGCCTTCCTTTCCATGGGCTTACATGACTGGCTTTTCTGCCGGCATGAGCAAGCTGTATTCCGGGTACAGCGCCATTATTCTTTATAAATTCTGTAATTCTTTTAAAAAAGGTAATGTGTTCATCTTTCCATATTCCCAGATCGTCGGGAGTGATTCTCCCTTCGGGAGAAACGGCTGTGGCTTCAGTAAACACGAGCCCTGATCCTCCGATTGCTCTTGATCCAAGATGCACCAGGTGCCAGTCGTTGGCAAAGCCATCTATACTCGAATATTGACACATTGGGGAAACCACTATCCTGTTTTTCAACGTAATATTTCTGATTGTTATCGGTTCAAAAAGTAATGCCATTATTTACTGTTTATTTTACGAAGTTCCCATCTATTTTTCTTAAAAAAAATTCCATTAATTTTGCCGACCTTTAAAAAGGAATGGTCCCGTAGTTCAATGGATAGAATAGAAGTTTCCTAAACTTTAGATACAAGTTCGATTCTTGTCGGGACTACACTTTTGAGAAATTCCCTAAACTTTAGATGCAAGTTCCCTGCCTGACTGCGTCTTGCAGGCAGGGATTCTTGTCGGGACTACACTTTTGAGAAATTCCCTAAACTTTAGATGCAAGTTCCCTGCCTGACT
>JBDTGA010000040.1:0-45523 GCA_039937655.1 Ginsengibacter sp. | reverse complement strand
GGAAATCCAGAAAGTATAGGAAATGCGCTGCTTACTTGTCTCGGCGAAAATGATAGAAACCAAGCGCATCAAGTTTGTTTAGTAGCCCGATATTTAATTAGGTGCCCAGATGGCGCATAACGTTTTAGCATTTAAGCAGGTGGGGAAATCAGCGACCGTCTGCCAATGAATAGAACAAAAGCTGAACAACGAACAACAGATTATTAACTTCCGTCTGCCCCACTTGCTTAAATGCACTTGTAAGGCGAAGGACGGGCAAATAATAAAAAGTATTTAAACCTATAAAAATAGAAAGTATGTTTTCAACTACAATGTTTGCAAAAGAAAAGGCAATAGAATTGTACAATAAGTTTTATGAGCCTTCGGTTCATAATAATTCTGTTCAGGTAAGAAAAGATTTGGCTAAAAAGTTTTCTTTAATAGCTGTTGAAATAGCAGTAATAGAGTTAGCATTTGTCATACCAATAGAAGCGTTCAAATTTTGGGAACAGGTAAAACTTGAAATTGAAATGATGTAGTCTTTCGCCTTACATACAATATATCTCACACCCTACTTTATAACTTTTAAATCAATACATTATCATGAATATTTCTGAACACATAACCCGCTTCATTCAGGAAATGAAAAGAAGAAATTATAGCCAAAACACGATTGATAATTATGTTAGCTGCCTGAATGTTTTCTTTTCAAAATCAGTAAAGGACCATCCAAAAAATATTAATGAAACTGATATTAAAAATTTCCTTTTTGAAATAAAAGAAACCAATACGCAACGAAATTATCACAGCGCTATAAAAAAGTTTTTTGATGTTTGCCTGGGGCAAAAAGATAAATTCAAATACATTCCTTATGCCCGTAAAAATAAAAAACTTCCCATCGTTCTTTCCGTAAATGAGATTCAGAAAATGTTTTCGGTTTGCGAAAACTTAAAACATAAAGTGGTCCTCTCTCTTCTTTATTCTGCTGGCCTGCGCGTTTCTGAGTTGATAAATCTTAAATGGGAAAACATTGATCGTTCACGAATGATTATAAATATAATTGCTGCAAAAGGAAATAAGGACAGGCAGGTTATGCTTACACCTTCAATAATTCCTTTGCTTGAAAAATATTATCGGGAGTACAAAAGCAAAGAATACGTTTTGAACGGACAATTTGAAATAAGATATTCTGACAGAAGCGTTGGCGAAGTGGTAAAACACCTGGCAAAAAAAGCCGGGATAAATAAAAGAGTTTACACGCATTTGCTTCGCCATTGTTCTTTTACCCACATGGTAGAATCGGGAACGGATATTAATCTGGTACAAAGATTGGCTGGGCATAGTTCCGTAAAAACTACCAACATTTACCTGCATACCAGCCATAATTTTATTTCCTCTATTGCATCACCATTGGCAAATATTGCATTATGAGCAACCGATGGACCATGGACGATATTAAAGAAAAAGGATTGCGGATTATCAATACGCAAGAGGAAAAGATTATCCATAAAACCACATCAAAAGAAAAATATGAAGCACTTGGCAGGATGAAAGGGAATAAGATGAACAAAACAGAATCTGCTTATAATAATTACCTGGAAGTGCAAAAACGAATCGGAGAAGTTATTTGGTACGAATTTGAACCTATGAATTTGCGCCTGGCGGATAAATGTTTTTACAAAGTAGATTTTTTGGTGCTGACTAAAAACTTTCAATTGGAGGTTCACGAGATAAAAGGATACTGGACTGATGATGCGTTGGTAAAAATAAAAACTGCAGCAGAGAAGTTTCCTTTTCGGTTTATTTCAAAGCAGCTGGTAAAAGGAGAATGGATTACAAGAGAATTTTAAAATCAAAATGATGAATATAAAAAATTACACTTCAGAAATTGACCCTTCAAAATCCATGGCTAATATTGAAAAATGGTTAGTTGAAATCGGGGCAAGCAATATCAATAAAATTTATGTGGATAAAATCTGTACAGGAATTACCTTTTTATATTTTGATTTACAAATGAAACAAACTATTGCCTTTCATCTGAAGGTCCAGGTGAAAGAATGTTTCGAAATATTCTGGAAGCAAAGGGCACAAAAAAATGATAAAACCAGAAAGACAGATATGGATCAGGCAAATCGAAGCGCCTGGAAGATATTAAGCGATTGGGCAGAAATACAATGCAGTATGATATTACTTGGGCAGGCTACACCATTACAAATGTTTCTACCTTTTGTGTATGATGTGAAAAACAATGAAACGCTTTATGATAAAATTTCATCTGGAAAGATGAACCATTTATTGACCTATTAAACTCTAAATTCCGGCAAAAGGATCACTTTCACTATGCAATTATGACCTAAAAGAATCAATTTTCTCAGAAATAATGAAATTATACCCCCTTTTTTATTCGTTTACTACTCATATTGATTAAAAATTTATCTTTGAGACTAATAAAAACATCATGCCTGTAAAGCTTTCAGCCAAAGAAGAACTATTTTGCCAGTATTACATTAAGACGCTCAACAAAGCAGAAGCCGCCAGAAAAGCAAGATACTCAATACGTTCTGCAAAAGAGATTGGTTATAATCTTTTCACGAAAGCTCACATTATTCAAAGAATTGAAGAATTACGCCAGGAAATGCGTGAGAAATTAGGGATTGATGATCATTCGGTCATTGCTGAATTGGCTGAATTGGCATTTTGGAATATCAAAGATTTTGTAACAAAGCAAAATGAGATTAAGGATCTATCTAAAATAGCAAGAGACAAGCTTAAACCAGTTGCGGGCATAAAATCTACTAAAACCATAACTAAACTTGGATCTATAGTAACAACTGTTATTACCACTGAATTAAAAATGGTTGATAAGGGCGCCAGGCTTATTGACCTGGGAAGGCATCTTGGAATCTTTGAAAAAGACAATAAACAGTTAGCTACAAAGATTAAAGTAACTAGGAAATAAATAATTTTTATATGAGTGCATTTTGCGGAAAATATCCAGAATGTGGATGTGTAGGAATTGGAACTAAATGTTACAGTGAAAAAACATGGACGGAACTGGGAGAGAAGCCACCTGTATTTCCTGATTGGAATAATGAAAAATTACAAAATCTAAAAGTAGATATTATTCCGAGAAACAAACCATGCCCATGTGGAAGTGGTAAGAGGTATAAACATTGTTGCGCAAAATAAGAATCCTCATTAAAAGTCCGTTTACTGCAATATCAAAATGATTGAAGTAGAAATTGATAAAGAAGTTTACCTGGAATGCTTTCAGCATTTGATTGAGGAAAATGATATAGACATAGAATTAATTTGGGGTGGGCGCGATTCAGGAAAATCAAAATTCCTTTCCCAGTATTTGCCGGAACTGGCAATGTCGCTGCATTATTTCCGGTGCGCACTCATCAAACAAACCCACGAAAGCATAAAAGACAGCCAATGGCAGATGATAAAAGATACCTGCGAAGAATGGGGCGTGGACCATCTGTTTAATTTTACCGTATCGCCACTTTCTATTAATTGCAAGACAGGCAATTCATTCCTTGCCCGTGGAATGGATAAGCCCGGAAAAATTCGTTCACTGGCTAACCCATCGCATGCATGGGGCGAAGAATTTAACCAGGTAGCCGAAGATGGTTTTGTAACGCTCATCACAGGGCTTCGTAATGACCATGGCAGGGTAAAATTATTCCTCACCTTTAACCCCGAAGCTGAAGAATCTGATTATGAAGATTGGTGGCTGTATAAAACATTCTTTTCCAAACATTACCCAAAAGGCGAATTGTCATTTACCGATGTAATAGAAATTAAAGCATTTGTAAACGGCGTGGAAAAAGTAGTAAAGCTAAAATACAGGAGCACCCATGTAACGTACCATGATAACCCTTATGTAACGCCACAACGTATTGCCTTTCATGAAAGTTTGAAAATAACCAACCCTTATTGGTACCGCATATTTACGGAAGGATTATTTGGCAACAAATTAAACGACAGCCCTTATGCCTTTGCCTTCAACCGTGCAAAGCAAGTGAGCAATGGAACTACCATTCCGCACCCGGTATTGAATAGAGCCCATCCTGTATTACTTTCTTTTGATTTTAACCGTAACCCTATGACGTCTTTGGTAGGCCAGCATTATGATCAGCGGTTTAGGTTTTTGGAAGTGATCCGGATTCCTCATTCGGGAGTAGATGCTATGTGTGAATTTATATTGGCTAAATATCCCGGCTGTGTTTTTATGGTAACCGGCGATTACAATGGCGATAATGAAAGCTCTCTATTTGCGGAGCAGGTGACTCATTATTTATTGATAAAAAAATATTTAAACCTTACTGATTCGCAGATAAGGATTCGCCCAAACCCTAAGCAGGCAAAGAACAGCACGCATATCAATACCGTACTTTCTTATTATGATATTGTGATCCATGGTGATAATTGTAAGCCATTGATTTTTGATTTGGAGAATGTAAAGCGCCGGGCTGATGGCACTATTTTAAAAACGGATAGGGATAAACCGGAGCAGCAGGCGGATGCGCTTGATTGTGTAATCGGAGAAACTTTAATCATTACATCCACTGGCGAAAAAAGAATTGATTCGATTAAATTAAATGAAATGGTTCTTACCAGGCAAGGTTATAAAAGAGTTATTGATAAATGGCATTCTATGGCTGAAACGTATGAATTTGAATTTACAGATGGAACAAAAATAACCTGCACAAAAGAACATAAATTCTTTAATGGTGATATGGATGCATGGATACCAATAATTGATTTATATGAGGGTAAATTAGAAGTTTGTAAAATCAGACACCTTCCGACACCTTCCGATACCTTCCGGCACGTTAAGGTAAAAAAGGTTACTTACAAAGGACGGCAATTAGTATATGATATTACTGTAGAGGATGAACATGAATTTTATGCCAATAGAATATTGGTTCATAATTGCCTGCGTTACGATTTTAATGAGTTCTTAGCCAACTTCTCCCCTACAGAAAAACAAATCATGAATAAAGCCGTGGAAGCAGGTTTTAATTCTTCCATCCAAACAATTAATACCAATATTACCAGCGATGGCAGCACATTGAAAAAGGAAATTATCAATCAATGTTTGGGCGCTATTGAAACCGGCAAATTAGTAAAGGTGCTTCAAAAGCATTATACTGAATTTGTAAGGGATTCTATATTGGAGCAGGCAGGCAAATGGGTAGATGCGGGTGATGGAGCACGGGCGGGGATTGCTTTGCATGAGATAAAGCGTTTGGACCTTCTATTCCAAAAATAAAAAGCCCGGATAAGAATAACCGGGCTTCAAAAAAAATATGCTTCTATATGAAAACATCTAATCCATTCACAATATAATAATTTTTATTCTAAATGATAAAATTATTATCTAAAAGAGTACATTTACAGGAAATTTTTATAAATGAATTGCCAAACCGGATGTTACGAAGTAATTCTCGCCGCCTGTGAAGAAACAATTATTCTTACCGGGCTCGCAGCATCGCAAAGTTACTTTTGGCTTATCACTACGAAAAATAATAAGGTTTATCAAAAACAAACCACTTCCGATAATACCGGAAAACTAATCATTGATACTACTATCCTGCCTCCTGGTTCCTTTTCTATTTACGCTGTTTTAACTCTCGAGTTAAGGTTAGGTACTAATTACCTGACTAAAATACAATTCACTTTTGATGGCATTGCTTATGAATGTATTCAAATGCGTTTCCAGGATATACAAGGCGATACGGTAGGAGCAAATGTGATTGGCTTGAATGAGTATTTACCCGTTCCTGATGCGCAATATTTGGAAGATGTTATTGAAGGCGCAAATGTTACGATTGATAAAACAGACCCTAAGAATCCGATTATTAATGCAACAGGAGGAAGCGGCAGCTCCGGCATCGGTTTAGAAAATGCAGCAACCTTTGCGGACATATCCGGAAGCGGCAAAAGATTTATTCTGGTTGCAGCTGATGAAAGCAATGCGAATGATAAGTCATTATACCTTTTCGATGGAACTACTTTAAATTTCTTACTAACCCTTCCACTATGAAAAAATTAATTTTAGCTATTTTATTATTTTGTTCATTTGGGTGCTTTGCTCAAACTGTTTCTACTTCATATGTAGTTCCAACAGTTTCAGCAATGAAAAGTTATTTTGGGAATGCTAACAGGATGCATGTTACAGCCAATAATAATGATTATGTGATTTGCTCACCGTGCACTCCCGATGAAGTAAATATTTATGCAGGTGCTGGTGGCAGGAAATGGATGAAAGTAAGTGATTCTTCAAAAGCAGATGGTGATACGATAAAATTTAAAAGTGAAGTATTAAATGTAAAATACTTTGGCGCAGTTGGTGACAGCCTTACTGATGATACACAGCCTATACAAAATGCGTTGGATTCAGCTAAGAAATTAGGTGGGGCAATCGTTTATTTTCCACAAGGTATTTATAGGATAAGGAGAACATTATGGATTCCAAATAATACTAAATTAAAGGGCGCAAGTGCATGGTTATCAAGGATAACTTTTGGTGGAGCAGTAAAATCTATGCTTGCCACCAATACAGGTGCAGCAGGTACTAATACTATAACAGTTGTAGATGCTTCTGCTTTTAATGTTGGAGATGCTTTTGTAATAGAAGATAGTGTAAACTTTGAATGGGCATCAACTAAATCCGTGATAACCAATATTACAGGAAATATAATAACAATAGCAGATGCTTTGCAAAAACAATATTTTACAAGCAGAAATGCTTATGTTTCAACAGCATTTCCCATGCTAAGAAATGATAGTTCTGGAGACCATATTATTATTAGTGGCATTTCATTAAATCAAAATCAAAACACAAGTGCACCCAAGGACAATTTCACACTTGCAACAATTCATTGGGTAGGTTGTTATAATTGTGTGGTAGAAAATAGTATTCTAACAAATGCTTGCACTGATGCTTATAGTGATCAGGCACAGGACGGAAGTGGGAGTGGATTTAATCCACCTATTTATGATAGTATTAAAACAACAAAAAACTGGTTTAGAGATAATATAATATGGAACTCAAATAGGCATGGTGTCCATCTTGGAACTATAATGAATGGGGCATATATTTTGAATAATACAATAAGTAACTGCCAGGGTATGGCTCTATTTTATTGTGCATGGGTTACGAATACAATAGCTGATGGTAACTTAGTTGAAAACTGTGCAAAAGGTTTTGCAGGAGGAGATAGCAGGGATAGCGCAGATATTATCACTAATAATGTTTTTAGAAACATAGGTTCAGCAGCTTATACCATTGAAGCAGGGTCAAATGCAATTATTTCCAATAACCAAATTAAAAATAGTACAAGAGGTATTTTAGATAACTACTCAGGGCAGCATATTTCTAATAATTTTATTGAAATGTATGGTGGTGATGTTGCTATTAAATTAGTAAATGCAGATAAGACTGTTATTACTGGGAATACTTTGAAGGGAATGGGGAACATTGGTGCAGTAGGTTTATATATTTCAGGTTCAAATGATGTTAGGTTATCCAATAATATTATTGACAGTTTTTATAACGGCGTAACCCTTATTAATGATAGTAGATTAGTTGCAAGAAATACAACAATTTCAAATATTAGTACCAATCAAGGGTGGATATTTGCAACTACTCCAAGTACTGATGTAAATATTGACCTTACAGGAACATCAGCTTTAAATCCGGTAGTTGAAAGTGTAGTTCCTATAAGAGCCGTATATAATAATTTAGGTACAAGTTGGACAGTAAATCCTTCTTATTCAACATCACAATGGCATTTGGATTCCACTAATTTGAAAAACAGGGTTTATGATGGCATAGTAGTTAGATGGAATGATGGTGTAGAACATGCTGCCATTTTTAGGGATTCAATCGGATGGAAAGAATTTGCATTTCCAAATACATCCCCAATATTCACGGATATTACTTCGAGAGGTAAAGTAATTATTCAGTCTAACGGAATTAACGATTACGATAACACTACCCAACATTCAATGATTTTCGCAACGGGGACTGGAACAAACACAACTTATCCATTTAATGAAAATGGGGATTTAGTTATTATGGCACGTAAAAATGGAGCGCAAAGAGATGTAATTATTGCTGCTGGTAATAGTCCCGCATTAATTGTATATAGGGATAGTACAGTAGGAATTGATATGCACGGAACACTAAATAATACCGACAGTGCTATGTTACGGTTTGGGTACAACACCAATAAAGGGCTTTGGCAAGCAACAAACATAAAAAATTCAACATTATTAACTTATCCACAAAGAGGGCTTTTTGAAACTGATCCTTTGCACCTTTATTATACTGATAGTTCAGGAACAAGAAAAAGGATAGCATGGTTTAGCGAGATCACGGGCGGCGGAGGAGGTAGTGCTGGAAGTTCAGACAGTTTAAAAAAATTACCAGTTGACACTTCTTTAAGGAGGAATAATTATTTATTAGCCTTTGATTCTTTAAATCATAAGTGGTTTTTAGCGGCACCCGGGAGTGGAGGAGATGGAACAGGGGCAAATCCTACGGCATCAATAGGCTTAACCGCAGTAAACGGAACAGCATCAACCTTTTTAAGAAGTGATGCTGCACCTGCGATAGACCAAACAATAACCCCTACATGGACAGGCCTTCACACATTTAATGGAGCAGCAGTAATCAATGCACCAACTTCAACCATTGGGTTAAACGTTAGAGGTTCTACAGGTCAGAATATCCAAAGTTGGAATTACGCCTCTAACAATTCTCCTGTTGCATACGTAAACTCAAGCGGAGGAATATTTTCTTCAAACGCGATGTATTCAAACGTTTTTAAAACCAATGATGGGGCAGCAAATAACTGGGCAATTATTACCGGCACTTCTCCTAATTACACTACAACATTTGGCAATGCTTCCACTCTCGCTTTTAACCTAACAACAAAAAGTGGAGGTACGGTTAATTCTAACAGTAAAATTTATTACACTGCGAATCCAACAATGACAGCAGCAGATTCGCTTGTTGCTACTGATAAAAAATATGTGGATAGTGCGATAACAGCTAAAAGTGCATCAGCCCAAACAACCTTAGTAGCAGGAACAAAAGCAATTACAGTAGCAGGAGTAACATCTTCATCAATAGCAACTTTAGGTTTTGTTTCAATAGGTGGCACAGTTTCAACAACATGGCAATATGCAGTGGTATGTACTGCAAATACTATAACGATTTCGGCATTAAATAATAGTGGAGGAGTTGACACTTCCGATACTTCAACTTTAAACTATTCAGTCGTATATTAAATGATAAAAACACTATCCATATTACTTCTTTGTTTACTGTCCTAATGCTCATCCAGGCCATCATATTATCCTTAATAATCACTGCGATTTATATCCTTTTCCAGGAAGGCATGCTGCTTGGGTGGTTTAGAATAGGTGTAGAAAATAAAGTTGATGAAAGTTGCATCTGGCTGGCTAAAAAGTTTAAGAAAGAAAATCCTGTATTGACCGGCAAAAAATGGAGTAAGTATATTCAGAAGCCTTTATGGGGCTGCCTGATTTGCATGGCCAGCATTTGGACGGTCGTTCTTACCGGGGCTATTGATGTAAAATTGATATTTATTGTTTGCGGGATTAATGTAATCATAGATAAATTCATCAACTATGAAGCAGCAGCTTGAAAGTAAAGGCTGGGTAATGTATTACCAATGCAAATGTTCTGGCGGCAAGCAATATTTTATTAATGAGCAATTTAAAGGTTATGAAGTGATCGTGGGAATTCCAAGGCAAACGTTTAAAATTCAGCTACAAGGGCAAATAATATCGGGCCCTTCTTATGCTTACCAGTTGGCGGATAAGTTAGCGCAGTACGTGAAGTGAGGCAAGAGGCAAGAGGCAAAGAGTTAAAACAAACAACATGAAAATAAAATCAACCTACAAAAACCTGATGGCGATTGACCAGGATATTGTTTACCAGGTGAACAACTTTCCTTCCTTCTCCATCTTCAACCGCGAAAAGATAAAACGGTTCAAACAGGATAATGCCATCCGGCTGAGAATACTTGCTGATACTATTAATGAACTGATGGAAAGCCATGTGAATAAAGATGATAATAAAGCTTTTAAGCAAATCGTTTCGCCACAGGGAATGCCTAACCGGTGGGATTTTAAAAGCCCTGAAGATGGTGATGTTTTCAAAAAGGAAATTGATTCTTTTTTAGCCAAAGAAATCCAAATTGATATATGAAAACACTTAATGATATTGATCTTTCCACGATTGAAGGCAAATTATTATTTGCTGCTCTTGTTGTATTAACAAGTTCTAAAGATTTGACTATTTTAGGAACTTTTGTTAATGGAGCGCAAACAGAACCTGATGAAATGTTGCATCACATTACAACAGTTGCAGAAAGTATTCATTTTGAATCAGAACCTGAAAACTTATTTAAAAAGCCATGAATCACAAATTGGAAATAAGAACCGATATTGACCCTAAGAAGTTTTTCCCGGAGGAAAAGCATATCATCACTTATGCCTTTACCATTGGCGACAGGCATTATTTCCGCTTTGATGACCCTTTATCTACTGGCTATGACCGCGCTTTAAAATGCCTGGTATATTACAAGGAAATGGAAATGAACATTGACAGGGAATTTATAAAAGCCCATACCCAGGCTATTGATAATATCTTCCTTCGCAAATCGCTGACCATTGATGACCTGATGGACATACGCCTTTTGAATAACCAGCTAAAACAAAGGTTAGAACTTCCGAAGGAGCCAGACCTGATGCTAAAATTAGCTTCCGTTGTTTTCTTTGACCAGTTTGAAAACCCGAATGCCTATGAATTCAAATATGGAGAAAAGAAAATTAGTTTTTGGAAGAAATCTACCACACTCACTGATTTTTTTTTGCAGAAGCCATTGATGGAATTAATACCATATTTGATACATGCAAAAGAAAATTTAGTTCAGTTTTCAGAGATGGCCCAAAGAACTACAAAGGAACATTTGGACAATCTATTGCCCCATCTATCGAACGAACAGAAGACAACATTGATAGAAGCATTTCGCTCGTCGCTGCAGCAATTCCAGCCAGCCTTGCCTTAGACCAACTTACTATTTACCAGTTTTATTATTACCTGGATATTGTATTAAAACCTGCTAAAAAGAATGTTGAAAGGGATTATGGGAATAAATCAAAATAATTCTTTTAGATAAAATTTTATTCCATTTGATAAAATATTCTATCTTTATTTGCAAATAAAAGCTCACTGTCCTGATTTATTCAGGAAACCACTCCTTCTCAGCTCCATTAATTCATTCTCTTGGCATCAGATGTGTTGATTAATTTTGTTGGCGACGCAACCAAGTTGCAATCATCTATTGATGCGCTCGATCAGCTTGCCGCAAAGGAAGGTGCCATAGGCGATAAATGGAAACAGGTATCCACTGCCATGGATTCGCAGAATAAAACCAATGTTGATGGAACCAATAAACTGGCAAGCAGCGTTCAGAATTTATCTGATGCTTCAGGTAAATTGCCTCAATCAGTAGTTGGTGGCGCTTATTCGGCTACCTTAAAGGATTTACAAACGCAAATAGCCAAGTTTTCCACCATGGGCGCAGAAGGTGCGCGCCAGATAGCAAACCAGTTGGATGCGTTGATTGTAAAAGAAAATAGTTTGAGGAATGCCATTACCCAAACTTTTAATCCGGAATTAATCCAGAAGTATAATACGGCATTGCAGCAAAATATTGAGCAACAGGGAATCCTTGGTGGAGCATTGGATAATTTAAAAGGCGCAGGAATTGTATTAAATGATTTTGCGCCGCCAATAGAAAATGCAACCACTAAAACTGTAAACTTTACTACGCAAATAAGGAATTTACGGAATCAACTATTGGCGATGTCAGATGCCGGGCAACAGGGAACGGCGGAATTTCAAACCCTTACTACCAGGTTTGCAGAAATGCAAAGGGCTTCCAGGCAATTCCAGATAGAATCAAAAGGATTGGTACAAAACAATGTAACCATTGCTGGTACATTGGACCTTGTTTCGGGAGTAGCTGGCGCTTATGCCGTAGCCCAGGGAGCTGCTGCATTATTTGGCGATTCGAATAGTGACCTGGCGAAAGCTTTATTGAAGGTAAATGCAGCCATGGCAATTCTACAGGGTTTACAACAGGTAATCGCTGTACTGCAAAAAAGTAGCACGGCAAGTATCTTATTAGATTCCCTGGTGAGGAAAGCGAATACTGCAGCCATTACTGATAATGCCGTAGCATCCACCGCAGACGCAGGAGCTAAAACGTTGGAAGCCGTAGGAACAGAAGGCGCAACAGCCGCACAGATTGGATTAAATACCGCTATGCTTGCCAGCCCGATAGGAATATTGATATTGAGCGTTGGCGTTTTAATAGGGCTTTACCAAATATTTGAACAGAATTCAGCAAAAGCGGCGGAAGCGCAAAGGCAACTGAACGTGCAATTGGCAGATGCAGTAGGGATTAATGATTCATTTGTAAGCGCTATATCGCAGGCAGGCAAGGAACTTGTATTGCAACTGCAACTCCAGGGTAAATCACAGGATCAAATAAGGAAACAGCAAACCCAAACTCTGAATGACCAGATTACCCAGCAAACCAATTTTGTAAATGCAAATGCTGCTTCATACGAAGCCGCAGCGGATAAATTACGGGCGGTATCGGAAGGAAGGATTAAATTAAATGCTGATGAAATAACAGGGCTCGAAAAAACCCGGGACCAGTATGATGCCATCCAGAAAAAGTTATTTGAATTACAAGGGCAGCTCAGGGAATTAAATTTAAACAATGCCCTTGCCGATAACAAAGAATCGCTTACTAATGTAAAAGCTTATGCCGATGCAAAAGTAGCTGCTACTATTGCTGGCACTGATGCAGAACGCGCAGCACAGATACAATCCATAAAAGATGTGTCAGCAGCCAGGGAAAAGGATGTTGATTTCCTTTCGCAAACCGAAGCGCAAAAAGCAGCTATTCGTGCCGGTGATGAAAGGCAGTTACAGGCTTTACAGTTACAGAATTACCAGCATTATTTAGCAGGCAGGACGGCAGCGGTAGATGCACAAATAGCGCTGGTAAAATCACACCAGGCAACCAGCGATTCAGATGAAATAGCGCAAATTAATAAACTTACTGATTTACAAATAGCGGCCATAAAAAGGCAACAGGCGGCACAGTTAGCGAATCCTACATTGAATACTGATGAAAGGGAAAAGATAAATGATGAAACCAACCTGGCGATTATAGAAGCAGAAAAAAAGAAACAGGCGGATATACTTGCCATACAAAAAAATGAAATCGCCCTTCAATTAGCAGCTTCAGAAAAAGGAACGTATGATGAAGAAGTTTTAAAATTAGCCAGCATTGAACTTCAACGCCAGGCAGAAATATTAGCAGCAGGGAAAAATGCCGATCTTATTAAGGCAATCAATGATAAATACAACAAAGAACGCATTGACCAGGAAAATGCTTTTTCTATTATCCAGCTTCAAAATGAAGTAAGCCGGGATACTACCGCTTTGAATAATTTTAAATTGACAGAGCAGGAGAAATTGCCTATTGTAATTAAAAGGTTGAATGACCAGGAATCCATTGAATTAATTGCTGCCAATAATAATGCTGCAAAGATTGCGGAAATACAAGCAGATTATGACCAGAAAAGAATTGCTGCAGAAAAGGCTACCAACGCTGCAATACTAGCGGACAATATTAAAACCTTTGATGGCATTACCCAATTACAAACTACTAAGAATAATTTAATACTCAGTAACCCGCTTTCTGATGATACAGCAAAATATATTGCCAATGATGAAATACTGAGGAATGAGAAGTTGAAAACTGATTTGGCACGTGACTCTTTGGAAAAAGATAAACTGATAATAAGCCAGGATGAATATGAACAGCGTTTGCAGGCTATCAAAAATCAGGAAGATGCAGATAATTTAAAACACTCACAGACTGCAGTAAAGATATTTAAGGATGAGCAAGCCAGTAAATTGGCGTTAATACAATCTGCAATAGGTGTCATCCAAAACGGGCTGGATACTTTAGATACTTCCAGTTTGCAAACAGGGCTTACACAGGTACTTGGCTTATATAGTAAAATAGGAAAAGCGATTGCTGATAACAAGGGAGTTCAAAACGATCCCAACGCTACAGACCAACAAAAGCAGGCAGCAGACCAATCAGAAACCGATGCGATTATTACAGCAAGTATCGTAGCAACGCAGGCAACTCTTAACCAGGTATTTTCAGATGCAGCCGCACAAAGGGCGCAGGAGTTACAGGATAATTTACAGGGATTAGAAGACCAAAAAAATGTAGAATTAAATAATGCCAATTTAACTGCAAAACAGAAAGATGCCATTAATAAAGAATACGCAGACAAGGAAAGGGCGGTAAAAATAAAAGCATTTAATGCGGATAAGGAAGCCAAGAAAGAACAGGCCGTCATAAACGGGTTGCTGGCAGTAACGAACGCGCTGGCCACTGTACAGCCATTTATACCAGCGGGATTAATAGCAGCCGGTATCGCAGCCGCACTTACCGCAGTACAGGTGGTGGCGATTGGTGCACAGCCTACTCCAAAATTCAGGCATGGACAAATTGATATTCAAGGGCCCGGGACTGGCACAAGCGACAGCATCCATGCAAAAATAAGCAGGGGCGAAAGTGTGATAGCTGCTGAGCCAACAGCCAGATGGAAAGAGGTATTGATTGCCATCAATAAAGGGACTTACCAGGATATGCTTTCCAAGAAAATTGATACTGCCACCAAATGGAAAGAAACGTTGGTAGCGATTAATAATAATAAAGTGGAAAATTATATTATGCGCAATATGCATGATTTTGTTTTTCCGCATATACCAAGTAATGTGCAGCCGATCCGTATTCACCAAAAGGAAATTGATTATGACAGGCTGAGCAATGCGATAGCGGAAAAGATGAGAGGTGTAATCCCTGAATCTAAATCAATGGAATTTAATATTGATAAAGACGGTATGCACACGCTCATAAAAAATGGAAACAGTAAAATTGAATATAAAAATAAAAGGTATAAAATGTCATGATTTGGCGCTTCTCCATATTGGATCGCAATAATGTAATTACGGTTATTGATGAACCTACCGGATGGGATAGTAATGTTTCACAAATAACCCGTGATGCTAACTGGCATGGCATATTTTTCAATAGCCAGGGCGATGAATTTGAGTATGAAGGGCTGGCGATGGAAATGATAAAAGCGGAGAAAGAGAAATATGGTACCGAAGGCAACCTTACATTGATAATGGAAGAGGATTGCGGGCAGGGGTTTGAAGAATTCAGCCGTGGCAGGTTTGATTTCTCCAAATATGAACATTATTGCGGAGAAGATTGTTATATAAAAATACCAGTTGAAAATGTATCAGAAGTGATTGATTTAAGGAACCGTATTAACCAGGAAGTAAATTTAGAATCCTTAATTGCTTTTGATGAAACAACCGCTTTGGCTCCTTATGATAAATTGGCTTTCGAATTATCACTGCCAAGTAAGGGTATCCAGTTTATAAATAAATTAGAATTAGATGTACCGGCAGATACGGTAGAATTGACTGAAGCTGACCTGCTACCTGTAGGATTGTTTCCAAACCTTGGATGGTTTCAAATAGTGCCACAGTTTGAAAAGACATTATTCAGTGAGTTTGGTGTAATGAGCAACCTTGCTGGCCCTGAACACACTGTTATTTGCTCCGGCAATGATGACATAAGTGGCGGCCCATGCCCTGACCTATATAAAGTAAGGAAATTAAGCAATGCTACTTCCAGGATTGTTTATTTTGATTGGGCGCAGGCAAGCGCGATGCTCATTAACGATAATAACCAGGATAATTTTGATGCGATTGATAAGTTTGATTTTTCTTTTGATTACTCGATGGAAATAGCGGTTAAAGATAGCTTTATCGTTTATTTAAATGCGGTTGTATTGATATACCGTGCTGATGGAACATTTGAGGAATTAAGGAATACTCCTATTGTTCAGGCTACCTTCGATGGCCCTACCAGTTGGAACCCTGTTGTCGGCACTTTTTGGACCGAAAATACAACACATACTGTTTCTGTAAGTGAAGCTTTTTCAGGTATATCCCTTCAGCAAGGGGATTATCTATTTGTTGCTTTAGCAGGTATGTCAGAATCGCTTACCGGCCTTATAGGAAATGGAGCTAATCTGGCCTATACGATAACCAGCATTTCGGGGCATGTGGAGATGCAGACATTATCGCATACAAACCCCACTCCTGCCAAAGTATTTGCAGTAAACGAAGTAATAAGCAGGATTTCTGAATCGCTAACCAATGGAAGGTTGCGGGCTTATAGTAATTATTTTGGGCGCAAAGATAGCCAGCCGTATGCAGCAGCGGAAGACGGTTGTGGCTCACTGGAAGTAATAACAGATGGATTAAGAATAAGAAGGGTTGAAAACAGAACCAACCTTCCAGGGCAGACCAGCGTATTTGCCGTAAGCCTTCAGGATGTATTCAATGGCTTGAATCCAATCCACAATATGGGCATTGGCATAGAGCCAGACCCAAACAGGACAGGTTTTAACTGGATGAGAATAGAGCCATGGCATTTCTTTTACAATACCGCTGTGGTTTTAAGTTGCACCGGCATCAACCAGATAACACATAAAACCAATGAAAAGGAAATTTACAGCACCTTCCAATTTGGCTATGGTAAGTGGGAAGCACAGCAATATAATGGGCTGGATGAATTCCTTACCAAGCGCGGTTACCGCACAACGCTCAGCCGCGTAAAGAATGATTTTTCGCAGATAAGCACTTTCATTGGTTCTGGCTATGCTTTAGAGGTTACCAGGCGCAAAGGGAATATTGATAGTACGGATTACACGTATGATAATGATACTTTTATTATTTGCATAAAAAGAGGTTTCAGGGTTGATGTAATAAGCCCGGGATATGTAAGGATAACTCCGGCGGTAACTTTAGGCTACAGCGGAGATACCATCACATTCACTAATGGCGGTTCAATAAACGGAACATTTGATGTGATAGGGTTACACGTGGAACCTGAATATGTATTGGTAAACCTTGCTGGTTTTGCGGCGGCTGCAGGCGCGTATTACCCTGATATTGCTGTAAACGGTGTAGCAGTGCCCAATGATGCCTTAATCGTAGAATCCGGCAATATTGCTTTCCCTAAAAACATTGTTGACCCTGATACGGTTTACAATTTCAGGATCAGCCCGGTAAGGAATGGCATGCGGTGGATGAATAAAATATTTGAAAGCTATGAGCTTTTTAATACCGATGCCAAAGTTATTTTTACGGATGGGGACGCGAATTATTTTGCGGCCGGTGAAATAGCCAATGGCGTTTGTAAAATAGAAAATGTACCCATTGCAGAAAATGTAACGATTGATAGTACTATCTATTCAGATACCAATGATTGCAGGCCGTTCATGAAAGCAGACAGGGTAACTTATGATTACCCAATGAGCAGCAAGGATTATAAATTTGTAGAAGCCAATCCTTATGGGTTAATCTATTTTGAAAATGATTGTGAAGAAGGTTTGGGCTGGATAGATACGATCTCTTACAAACCGGAAGATGGGATTGCCAGTTTTTCATTAATACCGGCGGTAAATGTTGACCCTACAGGATGCGTGCCGGTGGCTATCCGTGGCGATGGAACATTACCAGATGGAACGGTGGGCATGGTTTGGAGCACTATTATTAATTTGTATGGAACAGCGCCGTTTATTCTTTCCGGGATTACGAAGCCTTCATGGATGGTTATTTCGGTATCTGGCACTACTATTTATTTAAGCGGCACACCCACAGATGTTGCGGTATCTACGGTAAGTTTCTTTGTAGATAATTGCGATGCAGGCAATACGGCTGCTTTTTCGGGGACGGTTAATGCGATAGCACCGACGATAGCTTGTACGGCGGTTGCTATAACAGGCACACCCGTTTTACCAGACGCCAATACCAATACAGCTTATAATTATTCTTTTGGGATAACAGGCGATGCGCCTTTTGCATTGGCAAGCATTGTAAAACCTGGCTGGATGAATATCGCCATTGTAGGGAATAATGTAGTTTTTTCTGGCACTCCATTAACGGCTGCCACAGGCCTTACCGTTTCTTTTGATATTACCAATTGTTCGGGAATCAATTCTGTTTCTTTTCCAGATACTATTGATGTGATTGACCTTTGCGTAAACGTAACGGTTCCTGATACGATTACGTTGCCTGATGGAGTTTTAAGTACTCCTTATAGTTATTCCATTGCGCTGGGCGGCACGGTTCCTTTTGTTTTGGATACGATTGTGAAACCTTCGTGGATGAGCATTGATGTGGTGGTTAATAACATTGTTTTTTCAGGGACTCCGGATGTAGTGGCTACAGGTTTGGCGGTTTCTTTTAATGTTACCAATTGCAGCGCGGGAACAGGGAGCGTTTCGGATACGATTAATGTGAACTGGAGTGATAATAATTGTAATTGTGCTTCCATGAGTGAGGTAATAGGAGATGGGATTGCTACTCAATATGATATTGCCCACACTTTTGCAACAAGGAACGTGATAGTATCTGTAAGAAGCAATAGCACCCCATGGGATGAGGTAATTACTGATAATGAATGCCCGGATGCTAATACAGTAAGGGTAATATTTAATGTGGCACCAGCGACGGATGCCTATACTGTAACAATTTTTGCTCATGAATAATTTTATAAAATGAAATTCGGCAATAAAATAACCGCAGGGATTTGGAATGGTACTTTCCTGGGTGAACCTTATGGAGGCACCGGGCAGACTTCATTTGCCAAGGGAGATTTGTTATATGCTTCTGCCACGAATGTATTATCAAAATTAGCAGCGGGCACGGATGGTTATGTTTTGACATTGGCAAGTGGTGTGCCGGTTTGGTCGGCTGCAAGTGGTGGCGGCACTACTATTCCCTCACAAAGCGGCAATAGCGGAAAGTATTTGACCACTGATGGAACGGTTTTAAGCTGGGGTACTGTAAGCGGTGGAAGTTCTCTTCCTTCACAAACGGGAAATGCAGGCAAGTGGCTAACAACAAATGGAACGGCGGCAAGTTGGGCATTCAATACAGGCTGGAGCACATCAGGAAACGCTGGAACAGATGGCGGTACTACTAATTTCTTAGGAACTACAGATAATAAGGCATTTTTATTCAAGACAAATAACACGAAGGCATTCCAGGTCAACACCGACCAAACCACTACATTTTATAATAAGTTAACGGTTTACGATAACACTTATAATTTCATAGACTACCGGAGGAACGTGCCCAACGACGTATCCATATTTAGGATATACGCAACGGGAGACTTTACTCCGTTATTCATGACTGTAGGAAGTTCCGAAGTATTTAATTATTCAAGAGACGGCGTCACAAGCGGTTACTTATCACTTAATAGAGCGAAAGCGCGGGTACAAGATAATGGGAGTGGGATCACGCCTACAGGTTCTGTTGGAATAAGCAATCTTGTTATGTACGTTCCAGGAAGTACAAGCACTCCCGGTATTGAATTTTGGAATGATTACTCTTTGCAGTGCAGAAGGGCACAAATATTAGCAGGTTCAAATGGAGCACGTTCGGGTTATCTAAGTTTTTTGGTAAATACCGATACAAATGGGCTTGCAAATAGTGTTAATACCGAATCAATGAGAATAATGCCTTCGCTGAATGTGTTAATAGGAACAGTTACAGATATTCCATCTGCACTTCTCAATCTTTCATCAACAACAAAAGGCTTTTTACCGCCAAGAATGACAACCACGCAGGCAGGAATGATTTCAACACCAGCAGAAGGATTATTCCTGTATGATTCAACACTTAAAAAAATGAAATTCTTTAATGGTACTTCATGGGAAGTAATAACATCAGTATAAAACTATAAGAACTATGCAACATCTAACACTAACGCAACAAAGCACAATGGCAGGAAGCATAACGCTTCAAAAAAGATTGGTAGCAGCCGTAAAAACAGCGGCAAGCTACTGGAAAGGATTTCCTTTAAATACGCTGCAATCTTACAACGTAGCCAATCAAAAAAGGAAATTATTTGCAACAATGGTTCTTAACGGAAGCGTGCCAAACATCCAGGCTTATGCTGAATATTTACTGAATAACTACCAGTTTGCAACCGGAGCAGAATCCGGGCAAGGGATTGACCTCGATAGTAATGATGAGGTATCTGATGCCGTGCTTAGTGATAGCACTGCTTCGGCAGCTTCTTATGATTTTTTCGCAGGGGTGCAGCCGGGTGATGATAGCAAGCAGGTAACCTTTTAAACCCAGTAAACAAACAAATAACCATAATTTTTATTTTATGCAAAAGCAAACAAAAACCAAAGAATTAAAGCAGGAAGAAACACCTGAAAAAAGTATGTCCATCAACGACCTGAAGGCGGAAGTTTACGACCGTGCTTCCATGATTGAACAATACCAAATTGCTATTCAAAAGCTGCAGCAGGAAATACAGGAAGTAAATAAGAAGATTATAGAAAAACAAAAATAACAATGATCACCTCTCCAAAATATAGTTTCATACAATTCGGCAGCAGCGCGGATGCCTGTTGCCAGGGCATCAATGATGTTACGCTTCCTGTATTCGCCGGAACGGATTTGCAATTCCAGGTGGTTTCTGATTCATCCATTTCAAGTGTGGACGTAGTAAATGAAAATGGAGATGTAATCAGCACCAATTCTGGGTTTACTTCTTTAGGCAATAATATCTATGCCTTTACAGGAACGATTGATATTACCGGCCTGGCATGTGAACAATGTTTTCAACTAAAAATAAGCACTGCCCTTTCGAATATATTTAAGAAAGTTTGTGATGATTGCTATACTTCACTTTTGGAATATTATAATGATGAAGATTATGCAGGTTTCCTTTATTGCAATGTTGCATTTACCAATAAGGTAAGGTTACCTTTTTACCTGCGTAAACCTAAGATGAACGAAGACAGGACGGTTTACCGCAAAAGCGATGGAACGATCAGGCTTACCAAATCACTTATCACCAAGCAATATATACTTACTACTGATTACCTGACTGAGCAAATGCATGATTGCCTTGCTGTTGCTTTTGGCCATGATAATACCAATGTATATAATTCTATTTATTCCGGCGGCATAAGCAAATCCGGCGATTATGCCCCTGATTGGCAGGATGGTATTTGCGTGGCTCCTTTAGATTTGGCTGTGGATGTAACGCCCATCGCTATTAAAAACAGCAATTGCCAGGATTGCCCTGATGTTACTGTTTGCGTGGCTCCTTCTGTTCCTTCTTTCTCATTACCAGATGCAGCAGTAAGCAATCCTTATAACCAAAGCATTACTTTGGGTGGCACGGCTCCATTTACTTTAAGCGGTATTACCAAACCGGCATGGATGACTGTTTCAGTTTCAGGAAGCCATGTTACCTTTACTGGTACGCCTGGCACTGGCAGCGATGGCACCGGGATTACAGTTGCCTTCACAGCGTCCAATGCATGCGGGACTGCCAATGGAAGCACTACTATGAATGTAGTAGTAGTTTCTTGTAACCCTGTGGCGATAGTTGGGAGCCCTGCATTCCCTAATGGTTATGTGGGCGAATATTATGCTTACAGTTTCTACCTTACAGGTGATGCAGATTTCAGCCTTGGCACTTCTACTAAGCCCGCATGGATGAATGTAACCTTTGACCAATCTGCTAAAAAAGTAACTATAAATGGTACACCAACAGCAACGCTAACTGCTCAATCAGTTTCATTACAGATAACGAATTGCAGCGGCGGTAATAATACCACTTTAACCACTAATATTACGGTTAACCCTTCCGGTGTACATTTTATTGATATTACGGTTATAAGCAGTGATGCTTTGACTGAGCATGAGCAAGGTAATTTATTCGGTGGCGCCCCTGGTGCTACGGTTACTATTGTTTGTACTTATTTAACCAATACAAACGGAGGCACTGTAACATTAAATGGTTCATTATTCAGCGTGGGAGCCACTTTCAATATCACACTGGATGGAAGTGGAAACGGTAATTTCTTATGCAATATTGATGGAGTATCCAATCCATCAACAGCCATTTTAGCTAGGTTTTCTATTCAATCCGTTTCTGCTGGCGCTATTTCAACCCCTATTGGTTATCAAAATTCAAAAAGCTTTTAAAACAAACAAACAAACAATGAAAAAAGGAATTTTAATTTACGCATTCGGCCATAGGAATTATTACCACATGGCAGAAATATTGGCAGCTTCTTTAATCGTAAATGGCGCAAAGGAAGATAATATCAGTATCGGGGTTATTTGTGATGATGAATCTAAATTGGTACACCCTGAATTGTTTGATGATATCATCCACCTGCCTGAAGAAAAGTTTACTGTAGAAGGTAAAGTAGTTTTCAACCATGCCACTATTTTGATTTATGATATTTCCCCTTATGATATTACCATCAAACTGGATGCGGATATGGTTTGGCTTACCAACAGGAAACCGATTGAATTATTTAATGAACTGGATGATATTGACCTTGCTTTTGAAACCAACGGATTTGATACATTGGCAAAAGCAGACCGGAGAAGATGTGTATGGGCGCCACCGGAAGAAATACAGGCCGCGTATGATTTTACAGGCGAAGAAAAATGTTATACCATTTTCGGGGAGTTTATTTATTTTAAAAAGTCAAAGGAAAACAGGTCTTTTTTCAACAGGGTGAAATCCGCGTATAGAAAACCCAGGGTAAAATGTGAAGCTTTTTCCAATGGAACATTTACGGATGAGCTGGCTTTCCAGATTGCAATAATGCAAACCGGTAATTACCCTCATAAAGATGATTATGCGCCTGTCTTCAACCAGTTTCTTTTGTATAAAAATTTGAATGATAAGCACGCTTATCAATTACCAAAAACATTTTATGCCTACAGCATTGGCGGCAATATTACGCTTCCATGGCAACGCAGGCAATATAATATACTGGCAAACCATTATTTTAGGGTACTTGGTTTGCAAAATCCATTTCAAGCAACTAACAAAAGGCAGTACCTGCCTGAAAGAATAAAACTGTAAGCCATGCCAAAGATCAGTGACGAATTATTACAACAATATTTTGAAGGGGCAGAAGTAGAACCCAACATTTCAGCCTATTATGAAAATGGAACCCCTGTAACAGTAATGACCGGCGGGCGCAGGCATTCTACCTATATGGAAACTGTATTGCAATACTATCCTTTAAAAGTGCATGCTGATGGAGAATTCCCTACCGTGATGATCATTATGAGAAGGCCCAGTGAAACTGATGATATATTGCTTTACAGGAAAATGACTTACAAGCCGATTACCAAATTGCCTATCAGCAAAGTAATCAGTTCATTAACCAAGATAAGGCGCAGCCCTGATTGGACTATCAATTTTAATAAGGATAATATACCTGGAAAAATTGTAGCTGAAGAAACTTTGGAAAATTATATCAGTAATAACCTTCCCGGTTATGGCAGTATTACTGATTGGGCTTTCAATATTTTACTAAAACAAAATGCGATTGATGCCAATGCGGTAATTGCCGTTTTGCCGATGGAGCAGGTACAGGCGAATGCTTATGTAAAGCCAGTGCCATTGATCTTTAACAGTGACCATGTAATTGAATATAATGAACAAAAACAATTTGCCATCTTAAAGAGCAGGCGCAAAATAGACTACCAGTTAGATAATGAAAGTTTTCAACCCGGGTACCGGTTTTATTATATTGATGACCTTGAATTTATTATTTACGAACAGTCAAAGGACGGCTTTGTGCCTGTAATGCAGCAATCCCATAACCTGGGTAAGATGCCCGTATTTAAAGTGCGTGGCGAATCTTTTAAGAGCTATGACAACATGGTGGTTAACCGCAGCAGGCTTGATGCGATGATACCATTCCTGGATGAGGCTGCGTGTGAATATTCTGATCTCAAAGGAAGTAAGATTCAGCATTTATACCCATTGTTTTGGTATTATCAAAATAAGAATTGTGCGGTTTGCAATGGCGTTGGCAAAATAGCAACAGACTTAGGCGATAAAGAATGTACCAAATGCAATGGCACAGGTAAGATCAAGTTTTCACCTTATGCCCATATACAGGTTGACCCGCCTTCCATCGGGCAAACGGCAGTGCCTAACCCGCCAGCCGGGTATATTACACGCGATACAGCTATTCTTGGGTTACAGGAAGCAAGTGTTGAAAGCAATATTTTTAAATCCCTTTCAGCCATCAATATGCAGTTTCTTGACCAGACGCCTTTAAATGTTTCTGCCGTGGCAAAGGCTGTTGACAGGGAAGAGCTGACCAACTTTGTTTACAATTTTGCAGAAGATTTAATTGCCAGCATTGACAGGACTATATTTTGGATAAATGAATGGAGGTATTCTTATATCGTTCCGGATATGCAGCAAAGGCAGGATATGTTACCCAATATTCCTGTGCCCATGAATTTTGATTTATTGCCTGCCAATTATCTCATGGATGAAATAACCACAGCAAGAAGGAACAGTGTGAATCCATTTCTATTGGCAACGTTGGAGCAGCAATTAGCCGCTAAGAAATTCTACAATGAACCAGAGCTGGCAGAAACTATTAAATTATTCTTTGATTTGGATCCACTTTCCGGATATACAATTGATGAGAAAACAACGTTGCGTGGCAATAGTGCGATAACAGAAGAGGATTTTGTGATCAGCAGTTATATGGCTCAATTTATACGGCGCGCGCTCCTTGATAACCCTAAATTCATGACTTTAAATTATGATGCCCAGATGGCTGTTTTGAAAAAGTATGCAGATGAAAAGATTGGTGCTAATGATGCGGCTGCAAAAATGATTAATGATGCAAGGCAATCTGTTTTAAATGAAATGAATGCGGCAAATGGTAAGCCTGGTGGCACAAATACAGGTGCGAATCCGGCACCACCAAATAATGCCGTAGGAGTAAAACCGTTCATTTCAACCACCGCTTTAAGGCCTGAATAAATTGGATCAATCAATAAACGATATTCTACAAACCATTGATGATGCCATCAATACTTTCCAGGATAAAATGCCGGGATTGCAGAAAGATATCTTTGACCAGCTGCAGCCACTTTTAAAAGAGATCCAAATAAACGGCGGCAAGCTGTTGAACAATGTAAACAACCTGAAACTGCTTGGGCAATTAAAAAACAAACTACAGAAAATAATTATCAGCCCGGACTATAAAGATGCCGTTACTAAATTCATTGACAGTTACAATACGGTTGCGGCATTGAACATGGTTTATTTCAAACAGTTCAATGATACTTTTACACCGGTAAAAACTTTGCCAATCATAAAACAACTGGCCATTGAAAGTACCATTAATGATTTGGTAGGTCAGGGATTGAAACAAAACCTTATCAATCCTGTTACTGATATTCTCAATACCAATATCACTTCCGGAGGCAGCTATGCCAGCCTTCAAAATCAATTACGGGACCATCTTATAAATAATGATACCGGTGAAGGCAGTTTGGTAAGATATACGAAGCAGATTACTACAGATGCGATTAATCAGTACCACGCCCAATACCATGCAGCGATTGGGCAGGATTTACAATTTAATTGGGGCAGGTATGTTGGGAGCCTTATTACTACCAGCAGGCAATTCTGTATTTTGCTGACTGCAAAGCAATGGGTTCATAAAAGCGAACTGCCTGAAATTATTAAAGGGCATATTGATGGGGAAGATTGTAAATTAAGCAATACGACTGATTTGCCTTTGGGGATGATACCTGGCACTGATGCCAGTAATTTTATTGTAAGAAGAGGTGGATATAATTGCGCGCATAATTATTTTCAAGTTCCTGATAATGTGGTGCCGGAAGCAATTAGGAATAATTTTGCTAATCCGGTGAAAGGTAATGCGGTTGCTGTTACTGGTAAAAGCAATGCATCAGCAGACAAAGATTTACCTGCCAGTAAAGTTGATACGATCAAGGAAAATAATAAAGAAGTACTCGCGCATTTTGCTTCCAAAGGGATTCCGTTTGATGATGGCCTTGCCGAACATTGGGACCCTCAAATAAAGCTAAAAGCAATCAAAAGTGGTAGGTCTAATTATGATATCGAAAATAAAATTTTAAGCATTAACACTACTGATGACCGTATTAATAACGAATATTATCAACAAAAGATAATGCTTCACGAAGGAGGCCATGCCATGCATTCAAATGACAATATAGTTACCCTTCGTGATACTGATAAGGATTTTAATACTTTTTATAAACAGGCAAAATCAATAATAAGAGGTAAAGGTTTTGATTTGGAAAATGATTTGAGAGCAATCAAATCTAAAAATTATGGTGATGAAACTGTAAGCGAACAAGTGGGAGTACTTGCAGATACACTTGGAGGATTAACTAAGGGGCAATATGGTTGGGGCCATAATAAAAGCTATTATAAAAAATTAAATTTCGGCAAGATGGAAGTTTTTGCCCATGTAGTAACACTGGCTAAATTGCCAAATGATTATGCAAATTACAATGAAACATTTTCTGAGTTAACCACTTTGATGAAAGCTTACGGATTAAGTGTCTTGCAGGGTAAATGACATTGAATCCAGTTTTAATTCAGGATCATCCTGCCAAACAATTTTCTTATTTTCTTTATTCGCCTGGATAACAAGGTCTGTAATCTTTTGAATACCAAAAGAGAACTCACCAGCCATTAACTCCTGGTAAGTCTGGCCTGTGCGTGAAAGGTAATTTTTTATATCGTCGTTTGATTGATTCATTATTAGATATTAAAGTTACTAATTAAAATAAGAATCTGCAATATTTGTCGGTTTACTGCTTTAATAAATTTCATAATTGACAGTTACATTTTATGCATGTAGTATTATTTTCACAGTTTTCAGCCCCACAATTCTTGCAAATTAAAAAAACTTCTTTTGGAAGAAAATTATCAATAAATTCTTCTGCCTTTTCTTTGATAACATCGCGCTTTAAAACTTTATTTATATCAATCAAAGTGCCGTCAGTTTCCCGCCAATAGATGCAGCCGAAATAATCAGCCGTATAAAAAGTGCCGCCTTCTTCCAGGTGTGATTTTCCATCAAGTGCTACTTTCATGGCCACGCTGGTATTATGGCAAATACCGAATGAATCGCCTGTGCGTTGGAAGATATCTTTTTCATAAAAGAGGCAAGTGCTGCAAAAGTGTGGTTTGGGCATTTTACTTTTTTGCTAATCTAAATAATTTTTGATAGTGGATGAACAAATAATTAAGATTCCTGTTTTATTGATTTTAGTTTTTTTCTATAGTAATCTTTCACCTGTTCCCAATAAATATGCTGTGCTTTCCTGATTACATCGTTTTTTGTATCGCCAAAATCAAATAAACCATGGTAACAATCATCTGTAAAACCATAGGACATTCCAACAATATCGCCGCCTTCCTTTGTTATTGAACGGATATTAATTTGATTTGCGCCACAGCGTTTTATCCTTCGTAATAATTTTACTTTCATAATTATTATTTATCCAATAAAACTTCATGAAACCATTCAACACCTTCTCTTCCATCGTATGAATTATGAACTGCAACCATATTAGGGCCATGATTTTCAATTACAGGTTTACATGGGCAGGTATAATTTGACGTGTGCTCCTTTGTATCATTTACAGGTACTACATGATATATTTCCCATTCATGAGAGCAGTTATTACATTTTTTATTTTCCATTTGTTGGTAATCCAACCCTATTTCACAGCATGGACAAAAATTCATAAATAATTATTTAGGTGGATCGTATTCAGTTTTACATTTATTACATCTAAGGCAGTGAGTGGTTGCATAGCCATGATTCCATCTTTGGATGCTCCAGCGGTGCCCTTTAAAAAAACAGATAATTCTTTTCATAGTTCCTTTTTAGGATTTATAATATTGTTCAACCAACTCAAAACAATGAAATACATAAACATTTAATTGTATGGTTCCTAAATACTTTCTCTCGCCATAATCCCCGATATCCTGACCCGTTCCCACCATTTGAAATGTTCTTTCTGTAACGGTTGCATTTGGTTCAACTAAAGCCCAAATACAAGGGCTTTCGTTTTGCATTTGAATACAAAGGATTTCTGCACCCTGTGGCATTTCAACTGTTTGAAACAATACCATTTCTAATTTGTATTTGAATATCCTTTTCATAGTAAACGAATAAATAAGTGAGATTTCTATTTTGCTTCAATTTTTCAAATAAGCCTCTTTCAAAAGCATAATCACTGCCTGCCCCATACTGATTTTCTGACCTTTCTTCTTCCGTTCTTTTACTTGTTTATCCAGTATTAACCCGAAGACATTCTCAGGGATTAGGTTTACCTGTACTGATGGCGTTTTTTCCATAAATAGTGTTTTAATTAAAAAAGTATAAAAAATGTTTTTGCTGTAAAGAATGTAAATGTATAAATAATTTTATCATTCAGATAAAAAAATAATCTAAAAGAGTAAGTTTGTACAGCATTATTTAATAATCAAAAAACAATCCCATGGCAAAAGCAACTCCAGCACAAAAAGCACAACGCGCAAAATTCGCGGCAATGGTAAAAACTACCTCTACTAAAGTAGGTAAAGCGGCTGCTAAAAAAAGTAAGCCTTAAAAACATTTTTTACCAACACAAAAGAATCCTATTAAAATGGCAACAGTTCTTGTAGTACGCAAACCAGACCGCACCATCCATAAAGTGCCGATTGAAAATAAGGCTAAAATTATGGGCTACAATAACAGGCTTCCGCGCCGTGACCAATGGAATATTGAAGAAATGGATGAAGAGGAAGCAGATAAACTTCCTTTTCATGATGCCAATTATGTTACTTCCGGCGATGCGCAAACAAAGATTAAGCAGAAAGATGACCAGATAAAAGAACTGGAAGCAAGGCTCGCTTTGCTGACAGCCGGTGATAATACTGCTGAAAAACCAACCTCCAATAAAACTGTAAAAGACGCGGCTGATAAAACGGCTGCTTCTTCTAAATAAATATTAATTTTTTATGGCCGTAAAAACAGGAGTGCTTATTGAAAAGCTTTTTAAGAAAGCCGGAATAGACACTAATAACGAAGAGCTGAAACCCATATTTGCGATTGATACGGAAATGCCGGATGAATATGCAAACAAAGTAGATGGCGCTTTGCTAACCCTGGAAGCAGCAAAAGGAAACCCTGAAATAAACAGGATGCTCCGCAAAAGCCATTTTGATACAGTTGATCAAAAGCTGGTGGATATCATAAAGGAATCCGGCGTTACGCTGGGCGATGATTATGAAAAAGAGCCCAATACTTTATTAAAGATTGGCATTCTTTCTAAAGCATTGATTGATGCGGGAAAAAGAAAAGCAGAATCTACCAATAAAGAAGGCGTGCATGAGCAATTGAAAAAACAGGCTGATGAATTTGCGGGCAAAGAAGCTACTTACCAGAAGCAATTAAAAGATATTGCTGATAGTATGAGTGCTAAGGAAAAGGAGTTTTACAACACAAGGGAAACTGATTTAACTGAATTTAATTTAGATAAAGTTCTTTCCGGGAAAGATTACATCTTTCCAAAAGAAATGGACAGCGATGTAAAGGTTAACGCCGCTAAACTAGCTGTCAAAAATGAATTGGCAAAGCAAGGATTGGTAATAAAACGTAATGAGGCTGGCCAGTTGGTAATAACCGACAAAGAAGGCAACCCTGGTTACACCAAAACCCATGAGAAAGTTGAAACCAATTCATTCATTGATGGGGTACTTGCCCAAAATAAGTTGTTGAAAATAAATGATCCTGAAAACAACAACGGAAATAACGGATCAAATGGAACACAAAACAATATCTCAAACAACAGGGGCAATAAAAATACCGCTGTTATCAATGAGATTAATGCGCAGTTAGCCCACCTACCGGACTAGGGAGCATGTGTTCACCTACTCTTTTTTAATTTTTACAAATCTTATTTAAAATGGGAAAAGGCCTAGCGTACGCGCTACTCGTATCCTCCATGGAAGCATTTAAAGATGCCTCTCCAATGGAGAAGATAACCCCCTACGGTTATATGCAATATTTGCTAAACAATACCAAACCAAATGTCATTAATTCAGGCATTGATGACGGCAGCGGATATATCCGCGATGTAAAGATCAGGTACATGCAAAGAAGTGTTTTAGGGCAATCCGTAACTACTGATAATTGTTCTGTTCAAACACGCTCTGCTTACCTGGAATCTTCTGTTCCGGCAACCATGTTCCGCGCATTGGGAATTGCCTTTGATAACGATCAGATATCAAAGTTCCAGCAGGATGCTTTGCAGATCGTTCAAAGAGGTACGCCTCCAACGCCGATGATGCAGGAAGTTTGGGATGCCATCATCAACCAGGCAAATGGGTTCTTTGGTGATATCAACAATGATTTATTGACCATGCAATCTACCAACTTTGGCAAGAATGCAACCACAGGCTCCAATACTGCCAAGGCTATCAACTTTGCGTTGAATGCTACCAATAATGACCTTACCCAAGGCATGACACAGGTATTGGCAGATGCTATGATTAATGAATCAAAAATGGCTGGCAGTTCAATTGTGGGTTCAGGGTTGATCCTGAATTACTCTTTACAACAGCAAGCAAAAGGATTTGACCAGGCTGGTGTGAATACCAAATTGCTTCAGCTTCCTAATTACCTGTATGACCCTTATTCATCTCCTACATGGGGCGCAAATAATTTTGGTTTGTTCCAAAAAGATGCCGTTCAGTTAATTAATATTTGCCGCTTCCGTGGCGCTAAAGCAGGATTGCTTGGTGGTGATTATTTCTTCACTTTAAAGCTTCCTATCATGGACAGTGTAGGGCAAGGCAGCTACCAGAATTTTGAATTCGATGTACAGCTTACTTACCGCAATTGTGTGGAAGAAGTTCAGATCGGCACTTATGATGCTGATACAAACCCTCCGGTACAATTGGCAAGAGGTTGGAACATTATCCTGATGAGCTCTTATGCACAGGTAAATATTCCTGCTGATTCTTACCAAACTGCTGACAGGCTTTTTGGCAACAACGGAACTTATTTATATCACGCAACTAATACTTAATTAAGTTGATCAGTTGCTTAAATAACAGGATAGGGATAGCCGGATGCGATGCGCCTTCAACCGAAGCCGTAGAAGCTTCTGCACCCGGAGTAACCCCGGTGGTGCCAGCCGTAGAGGCTCTTCCTATCCTGCTTATTAATGACCTTCCGGGATGCCCGTTATTAAAGATTGATTCTTTGACTGATGATGAAAGGGATACTTACCTGGAAGTGTGGAATTCTATTGCCAACAGGGCCATTCAGAAATTTATGGTTTTGGTAAAAGCAGAGTTCAATAAATGTTTCCAGATAAATGATAAAACGGTTTTGGAATGCCTCATTTGTGAGAACAGCGATTCATTTGATGTGCCACTTTGGTATTTGCATGGAACAGAGCTGATGATTGAATTAACCAGCTCTGATAACCTTAACCGGTACACCACTATTGATTTGGATAAAGCCGAAAGGTTGAAAGGTGAATTCTATGCAGAGTTTCAAAGTTTTTTATCCGATGCAGTAAGTTCAATTGATACATTGAATAGCGATTGCATTACCACCTGTTTAGAAGGGAATGATTCAGTAAGATGGGTTTATCAAACACCTTGGTAATATGATAGAGTACAGCAGCAATATGAAGGAAATAATTGATCAGAAGCTTGCGCAATTGCAAATGCTGAAAGATAATGCTGACCCTGTTATAAGAACAGTGGCTTTGACTGTTGCCTCTGAAATGGTGCACAGGGTACATGTAGATGGCAAGGATAGTTCTGGAAATCAGATTGGCACTTACAGCCCGGAATATATGAGAGTAAGGACTGGAAGTTATAAGAATGCTGAAAAGTTTTCGAAAGGTAAAAAGAAAGGCGAATTGAAAAATGCCGGGAAATATACGAAAGGGCTGGATATAAAAATATCAGGCACAATCGTATTGGATTCGGAAAAGAAGGGAATATTACGGCCTCAATACCATCGTTCTGCAGACACTAAAGTTATCCTGTCATTAACCAGGCAGATGGAAAGTGATTTGACTGTTTGCGCAACCAACCCTATCAAAACGGATAATGGATATGGTATTGGTTATTTGAATCATTTTAATTATCAAAAAGCTCTGTGGTGCGAGGAAACGTATAAAAAGCCAATCCTTACAGAGCTGACAGTGGAAGAAAAAGCGCTTGCAGATAGCACGGCACAGAATTTTACAACAGAATATTTAAAAGCAAGTTGAGATGCCTTTTTTAAACCAGATAACAGAGTTTATTAATGATGTACTAAAGGCAGGTTCTTTGAATAAAGCCAAGCTTCAACCGGCAAAGTATTATGGTATTGCCACTTCTTTTGCAAGAAAGAAAGATACAGGGGTTTCAGGGAAACCAATGGTAATAGAAATGCTACCGGCCATATTAGAAGCTGGAACTATAAAAAATTTCATCACAGCAGATAGCAAAGTGGCTTTGCAGATTTACCACAAAGTAATCAGCAATGTTTATAGCTATGAAAAGAAAAGCTATGGTGATAATTACGATATCAAATGCTCAACAGACATGAATATGGTGGCACTATTCAACAGTAAGCAAACCGGCAGCGCCAAAGAAGTGCTGGAACCGGTTATACTATTTGGAATGCCACAAAAATTAAGTAACGCATTAATTGCGGACTTAAAAATTATTAAATGTTTGATAACCCCGGTTTCCAGTAACATGGACCCGCTATCGGTTTTCAAACAGGAATACCCACAGGCTGATTTTATTCTAAATGAGAATACCAGCATGTTTTCAATACGGTACAGGATCGAAATGACTTTCAGCCAGGCATGTGTTGATAATTGCTTATGCTGATTTAATTAATTAATTAACCAAATAAAATTTTAAACAAAATGGGACTAAATCAAATCAGGTCAACTGGCGGAAAGCTTGTAAATAGTGGTAGGACTTCTAATGTGAATACTACCGATGCAACACCTACAATTATTGACACCCTGACTTTGGGTGCAAACTCCGGAGGCGTTGTTCAATATACTGCAAAAGGAGTAGCCGCTAATGGCGATACCATTACCATTTCTCAAATCGTAAGGTTTAAGAAAGCAGCCGGTACGCTCACATTGGGCACGCCTGCTGATATCCTTGCTTCTGTAGTGGATGCAGGGTTAAGCGGTGGCAGCATAGCAATAAGCGCTGCTTCAAACAATATTAATGTAACCGTAACAGGTAAAGCAGCCGTGAATGTTTCATGGAAATGCAACATTATAGTATTGTAAAAAAGCTTTTTTAAGGTATTTCAATTTATTCAAACCAATTAAATTTCTCAAACAAAATGGATATTAAAAATGACCAACGCCAGTTATCGTACTCTTCGATATATGGCTGTTCCCTTGATTTGGGAACGCACTATTGCGACCCCTGCTTAGATGACAGGGAGTTTGGCCGCGTACGCAGCGGCGGGTATATCAAAAGTTCTTACCTGGCTACCTTATTGACTGACCCTACCAGCTTATCAGCATGGACTACTGGTATTGCCAGCGGTGATATCATTATGATACCTGAAACAGGTGGAACGTATGATGCAGGCACACCGGTATCATTGAAAGGCTATGGCGACAGGAAGGTAACCTATGGTACCAGGGATATGACTATTGTAATGTCTGACCCAAATTATTTGTCAAACTATGCGTTTTACAATACCATAAGCCGCCAGACAGATTTGGTGCCTTTCTTCCGGACCAGTAGCCTCGTTCACATCTTTGATACTGTAGCCACTATCCTCGCAAAGGATCCTGTAGCGGACGATATAGCCTCTGAGGTTGTATGGGAAGTAACTATTGTGGTTACCAGCGTAAACATGCCGGCGAAGTTTCCGATTGCAACGATTGCAAGCATTTTTGTTTGCAATCCTTAAAACAGGGGTTGATGTTTGTTTTAATAGGAAGAGCTGGCCTTGCAAAAGGCCACTCTTTTATTAAGATAATTGAAAATTAATTTGTAAAAGCGATGCATAAATGGAAGGATGGTGAAATGGGAAGACATAATGAAAGCAGTAAGCGGATGGGGCCTGTTCACGTTAATAGCGGCAATTATTGCAAAGCGGATGGATTGGAAGCGCTTCAGGAAGACAGATGAGGCTAAAGAGGGGAAAGTAGATGCGGAAACGGCTTTGGAGCGCATATCGGCAGAAGTTAAGATTTCAGATGCAGCATTGCAGTGGACGGTAAACTTAGCAGCAAGGCTCGAACAAGCTAACGTTATGATTGATAAGAAACAGGCGGAAAACGATAGGCTTCATGAAATAATTGATGTAATGAAAACTGATTTTGATAGGCAGGTACAAAAATTAAAAGAAGATTTCAATAAACGGATAAAACAACTTGAACAAGAATTCCATAAATCCAGGCAAGAACTCATTGACGAACGAGAAAGCAACCGTGAAGAAATTAAAAGGCTTAAAACCCAAATCAACAATGCGGCCAAATGAACAAAAAGCATCAATAGCATCTTTGAAAGAAATCTTGTTTCAACAGATTGATGGGCAGGAAGTAAATGAAAAACTTTATCGTAGAATATTAAGGCGGCTTTCGTTCATTTCTGTATTCTTATCAATGACGGTTTTAGGAGGTATTTTTTTTATCATTTTCAGTATTAGCCAGCCAAAATCTATTTTAAATAAAACTTTACAGGCAAAGAATGATTTGGACTCGATAAACTTTATTCAATTCAAAATTATGAAATTGAATACACAAACAATTATCAGGAATGTTATTAAGATTGACAGTTTAAGAAAACAGTTGGAAGATGAAAAACTAAAAAATAAATGAGCAGAAAAGAAACAATATTCTATTTAATTGGGTGGCTGATAATACTGGCTTCCTTTTCATTAATCCTTTACGGAATTTATAATTTAAAATACTAGATAATGAACGAAAATTTAATTTATATACTTTCTGGCACCGGCGGCGTGTTGCTCCAGGTAATAATTAAAATTACTTCATTAAAGAAACAATCTGCGGCTGCTAATATGCAGTTTGTATTTAAAAAATATCTGGCGGATGATTGGTTGACGATTTTAGGAAGTTTTGTAACCGTTGGATTGTTCGCAATGTTTCTTCCGGAAATAGTGGCCATAAATCCTGTTGCATTAAAATTTGCCAGGATAGGATTTGCTTTCATTGGATTTACAGGCAGTTCAATTGCACAATCTCTTTTCAGTGCCACTTCAAAGAAAATATTATCCGTGATTGATATAAAAACAAACATTGCCGATGATGTTGAGCCACCGGTAACGCCTGAAAACGTTGGTGGTTTGCATGAGGCAGAAAAGGGCGATACAACTAATAAATAAAATCTTTTACTAACAATTAAATAAAAACAAAATGTCAAACGAAAAATTCGGAATTGAAAATTTAAAAAAATTGGTTGCTTTCGGTGTTGCATTCGGTGCTTCCATCTCAGCAGACCTGGCAGACGGTAAATTTACCTTATCTGAAGGAATTGCACTATTGCCTCAATTAATGGCCATCCCTGACCTGGTTGCTTCCAAAGATGCAATAATCAATGAAGCCAAGGACCTATCAATTGATGAGGTTAATGAATTGGTTGCAGGTATTGAAGGCGTAACTTCTGAGAATGTCACAGGCATTATCAGTGATGCATTAACCTTCATTGTTGCAGGTAAAAACTTAGTGGAAAGGTTCACCAACAAACCAGCAGCAGCAGATCCTGCAGCTCCGGTTGCACCAGCAACTCCAACAGCCTAAACCTCTTAAAAATGAAAAGCCAAACACTTTTTATTATTGCCTTCCTGGCCATGTTCGTGAGTGCGTGCGGCATGGCCTACAAGGCTGCTCAACAGCGAAAGAATGATGACAAGCTTTTTGCGAAAGCAATCAGCAACGAACGTGTGCAAGATAGAGTGGGAAACTATTGGAACGCAATTCATCCAATCACACAAAAGCCAACTTTAATACCTGGGAAGGATTCTGTTATTTACATTCACGATTCTATTTCGGTTGATAAAACGCACGATTCTTTGATTCATGTGGCCTGCCCTTTTCTGAATTTGGATAGTTTAAGAAAAGCCAATACTAAAATCATAAAAGAATTCCATATCCAGATTGATACTTTAAAAGTTCCTGACACAAGCTGTTCCCGATCACTGAATTCAGTGCAAATAAATCTTTCGAATACGCAAGGGAAGAATGAAGTATTAACCGACCAATTAAACCAGGCAAAGAAATCAGGCAATAAATGGATGTGGCTTTTTATTGCTGCTTGCATTGTGATTGCGATTGAAAACTTATTGCTGTTGTATAATTTTTTAAGGCCTAAAATAAAAGTGTGATGAAAGTAAAAGAAGTTATTGAGTTATTACAAAAGCAAAATCCAGAAAATGAATTAGTTTTTAATTCTGCAATTGCTTCATCTGATGCAAATATTCCTGTTGGTTCGGTATATGAAAACATAATTACTTTTTACACTTTTCCTGATGGGAAAACCTATTCATATATACCGGTAGAGTATAATGGTAAAAATGCTGATGTAGGTCTGACAGATAATATTGTTTCAGTCTTAACTGATGAAATTCGGAGCTAAAATAAAAATAAAAATAAGAATCTAAACTATTTGTTTGTTTACTATGTGCAACCATTTATTTTTAAAAACCACAGGCATTGAAACAGGTACTGTTACCTGGTACTGTAAACACTGCCAGAAGAGAACGGTTGAGTTTGTTTTTATAGGAAAAGACAGGGTAATGGCATACAAAAAATACATTGATGAGCAACTAAATTTTTCACAATTAATCAAAAAGTAATGGCTGATTTTGAAATTGCGTATAAAAGAACTGCCAAGATTGAAGGCGGCTACCAGGATGAAGAAGATGATAATGGTAATTGGACTGGAGGCGCAAAGGGTATTGGCGATTTGGTAGGCACCAACTATGGCATTACCGCTCCTGAGCTTGGAAGCTATTTGGGCAGGAAAGCTACTATCCATGATATGAAAACACTTTCACCAGCCACGGCAAAACTGATATTCAAAAATAATTATTGGGATCCATTTTGGGGCGATAAAATAAATAGCCAGGAAATAGCAAATGACCTTTATGATTCCGCAGTAAATATGGGTACCGGCACAGCAATCATCCTTGAAAAGAGGAATAAGGGATTGCAGGAAAGTACACACATGAATATAGAACTTCTGAACAGTTTAAATAATATAGTATGAAAAACTTAATTATCCTTTTTATCGCAATTTGCTGGTTTGCATCATGCCACCAGAAAGAAATAAAAACGCAACCTTGTTTAACCGACACTGTTTTTGTGCACGATACGATTATTAACGCTCAATTTTTGGAACACGCACCTATTCCGAATCCTGATAAAGATTTTATCATTGATAGCCTTAAAACAAAATTAACTGTCGCAGGGTTCAAACTTGAAAGAGTTCGTTACTATTTGAAGATTTGCCAGCGGAAACCATCGCAAACAAAATTCCTGGTAAGCTGGATTAATAGAGCAATAAACTAAATAAATATATGTCACAATTAACTATCAATTTAATACTCGATGGAAAGGCTGTTGGCTCAGCTAACTTTACCATTGATCCAGCACCTATAATACCACCCGTTACACCCGCGCCGCCGATACTACCTCCGGTAACGCCTCCACCAGTGGTTAAACCGCCTGTCGTAACGCCACCCGTTACTCCTCCACCGGTAACACCACCGTCAAATGCTACAGCGGTTTCAAATGCAGGGGCAAACCAGAAAGTATATTTGACGAAAGGATCCTCCGCAACTTTGGATGGCAGTGCAAGTGTGGGAGATTCTTTCCTTTGGAGTGAAATTTCTTCTGATCAAATGAGCGGTGCAAAAATTGTTTCTCCTACGAATAAAACCACACAAATTACAGGTTTACCACAGGGTGTATTTTATTTCAACCTCGCTGCAACCACGAGCAAAGGCACTGTGAATGATTATGTAGTGGTAAGTGTTGATTACGATGTGGCACCTGTAAATGCTACTTTGGCAAAATCATTAAATATTTCGGGCATTGCAGCATTGGCAAATGATAGTTCCGGATCAGATTCAGATTACAATGGTTATACAGCAAAGAATGATTATTACGATCCTACTTATGGCGAAATGTGGATTGAAAGATCACATGCAGGCGGTGCCAGTGTAGATAAGTATGGGCAGAAATACATAAGCACGATTGCCGATGGTTATAAGTGGCATGGCAATAATTATGACCGTTCCGAAATGTATATTGGAGCTTTTGATATTGCAACTGGCAAAACCTACATCTTCGAATGGAAAGGATATTTCCCTCAAACATTAATAGGGCAAATTAATAATGCTTCGGGATATGCGGATTGTGGCGCAATCATGCAGATCCACGGCAATGATGGAAATCCGCCACCGTTTGCATTCAGTGTGCAACCAAACGGGGGTTTGACATTCAGTGAATGGGGCAGCAATGGTAATGGCGCAAACAACACAACAGTATTGATTGCTCATAGCGATGCTAATCTTTTAAACAAAACTCATACTATAAGAGTTTATCTAAAAGAAGGAGCTGCCGGAACCAATGGATTCATTAAAGTATTAGTAGATGGAGTTATTAAATACAGCCGGAGTGATAACAAACAGGTAGGGCAAACTTTAAATCAGGATTGGCCCAAATTCTGCACTTTGTACGATTGGGGCGCCGCATTGGTTGATCCAAATAATACCACAAGAAAAAAAACTTTTTCTATGGTAACTGAAGCCTTTAATATTTATACTCAATAAATTTTTTTTCATAGTTAAAGTGTAATTTAAAACCCGGCTGATTTTCTAATCTGGCCGGTTTTTTTTATATTACCCTGCTCAGCTTATTTATTTTTGCAGGATCAGCAGCTAATCCTAAATCACGCAAATATTTTGCATAAGCACCAAAATCTTTATGGCCGGTTAAAGACATAATATCCTGATCCGCCAGGCCATCCATTTTTAGGTGGATCACACGCGTGTGCTTCATACCGTACATGGTGAACCAACCAGGCAACCCGGCTTTATTCCGTATCTTTCTAAAACGTTTTGAAAAGAACCCTGACCCAAAAGGTTTTTCAGATGGATTTCCTTTTATTCCAAAAACAAAATATTCTGGCGGGTATTCATTAATCTTTTTTTCTAAAAATATCCGCTTAATATTTTCATCCATAGGGATCCACCTTCCGGCACTTCCTTTTGTACCTTCAGCATCTGCATAAATTTTATTCTCCTTCCAGTAAATGTTACCCACTTTTAAATTCATCAATTCTTTATCACTTCGCACGCATAAATAATAAACAGTTTGGAAAGCCATATACGTGTAAGGGTCGGTATTTAAAAGTGCTTTGGTAATTGTTTTTAAATTTTCATCATCAAAAAAACGATGCTTACTTGATTTTGCTTTCAGTTTATCAATGCCCGCACATGGGCTTTCATAAATCAATTTTTTCTTTAAAAGGAAATTGAATGCTGTCCTGATAAAATCATAAGTATTATTATATTCCCGGTTGCTGAGCTTGTGGGCATTTTTATTTTGTTCCAGGAAAGCTTCGATGTGATCAACTGTAATTTTTCTTACATCGCCATAGAGCATTCCTTTCGATTTCAACCAACGCATGAGCCTCCCTACGTATCTTACGTATTTTGAAAAAGATTCTTTAGCAAGACCTCTTTGGCTCCATTTATCAAGGAATAACTGCAGGGCATCTTTGGCATCAAGTTCTTCAGGCAAAGTAATTCCGTCGGCTTCGTTTTCTACATGGGCAATTTCTTTTTCAAACGGATTATACCCACGCCTGAGAGATTGAGTAATTTCACCTAAAAGCCACTGAGCATATTCTTCCTTTTCTTTGCCTTTGCGTTTATTAATATCTTCTTTAATCCTGAAGCGGTACCATTCCCTATCATTATACAGGTACCGGACATCGACAGGAATGCGGTAAGAATATTCAATATACCATGCCTTTTTACCCTTAACCAGGGACGGCTTTCTGTAGTTATAAATGTTTGGCACTACTCTGGCACTCGTTTTATTTAAATTTATGAAACCCGCTACAGGCAAAGGTTTCATGTGGTGCGGAAGAGGAGATTCGAACTTCGGGTTGATTGCGTTCATTTTTATATTGTATTGATTATGAATGGTTGGATGGCTGAATATTTACACCGTGTTCTGATTATGGCACTATATCAGGCACATTTTTGGCACTATTTTTTGGAAAGGCTTCGGAGATCATCTAACTGTTTTTCAATCTTTCCAAGGCGTTTTTCCAGGTTGTCTTTCTCCTTCGAAAGCATTTTCCCCTCACCGGTTATCAACCAGGCAGGAGATATTTTATAATTTTCACAGAGCCGGGCAAGTGATTCTACGGTTATTGTATTTTCAGTTTCAGGAGACCGTAAACGATTGATGTTACTGCTGGACATGCCTACCGAATTGCCAAATGCCTGTGCGGTAATCTTTCCTGATTCGCGGTTGCCTGTGATGGCATCCATGGCCTTTAAAAACCGTAATGTAACCTGCTTACTGTAATATTTTTTATCTGGCATTTTTATTCTAATTGCATTCTGATAAAATCTTCTGTTGATTTGCCTGGTACCGGGCGGTAAGTTCTGCTACCTGTCCAGCAGTTAAATTAGTATTTGATACTTCTGCCTGAAATTGTAACAACAACGTTGCAAGGTCCTTTTGTTGTTGTTCCTGGCATTTCCTTTTTTGGCAGGAAGAAAAAATGATTATTAATATTGAGAGAAGTAAAAATATCTTTTTCATGATATTATCTTTTTGAAACTTCGCCTAATTTGGCTGTACATACATGGTCCTTATCAAATTTCAATTTAATGGCATAGTTTGGAGAATCCCATGTGAGCACCAAACTATCTCCATAATCTTCTTTAATAGAAGGGTTGCCAACTACTTTTTGAATTTCAGAATATCTTTTCCCTACTAAACTTCCAACCGAAATAAATTTCTTATTAAGTGACCCTGATTGAAAACGGTCCATGAGAGGCTTAGCAAACGTGAATACTATTGCGATAATAATAACTATAAAAGCAATATTTGCAAATTCCATAATTTTAAATTTTAAATTTTATTCAAATAATTTTAATTGTACGTAATCATATAATAGTACTACCCGGTGCGCTCGCCTGCTTCTGAATCCTCGTTCCTTTTTTTGCTCTTTAATAAATTTTCTTGCAGAGAAACAATTTTTTCCAAATCGTGTACCCGCTTCCTCAAAAATTCTTTTTCAATATCCTTTTCCAAATCGTTATTCTTAATTTTTATTTTATAAGGTTGCTCATATTCTCCTAAAAAATTTGGATATAAACCTTCAATCTCATTATTCTTTTTAGAATTTTGATTTGGATTTTCCAATATTTCCTTATATCTCAATTTGAAAGAATTGAAAAATTTTTCAGTTACTTTCCCTTTTGGGCTAAGCATCTCAGAAATGTAATTTTTTTTGTAACCCATCTCCAAGGCTATGTCAGATGCGGTTTTAGCCGTGTTTTTAATTACGATTTCTAATAGTGGTATTAATAAATCTTTAAACAATATCTAATAAATTATATGTCCCATTAAACAAAAACTAAATTTTGGATTTTCGTATAAAATGTTTGGATTGTATTGGAAAATCGGATTACTTTTGTTTTATTAAATATAAAAATAAAGATAAAAATGGAATTACGAACAAAAAGAAGAAGAAATTCTGAAGCCCTTACTCCTGAAGAGTATAGAAAGTTCAAAGCTTACGTAAAATCATTCCGATTCAAAATTGACTGCATGGAAGCTTTGAATACTACGATGCCAACGCTTGACCGCATCATTTTAGGTGGTTCAGGAAGGCCCGCTTCCATTGCCAAAATAAGAGAGGCTATCAATAAGTAAACAATTTCCCAATCAATAAAACTTGCAAAATGACAACTCAAACCAACAACATCGAATTAAGCGAATGGCATGTAGATGCTAATGGCAATCTGGTATTTGTTCCAGGCATATTGATCATAATATTCGCTTAAAATTTCTTGCGTTTTCCTGCAAGTTTTCGCAGGCGTACGGGCCACGACACGGCTCCCTTTTTAAACCAATTTTTATCACAATACAAACTTGCAAAAATGAACAAAAAACACAAACCAAATACCACGTATTTCAGATTTGAAATGCCGGTAACCAGCAATGGCACTTTCTTAGGCAACCTTACCATAGAAGGTTACGGATGCCTGGATGGAAGGAAGATAATCGCAGACATCGACAGCGTATGTTATGAAAATACAGAAATAAAACCTGTGCTGGAAATATTCCAGGGCATGGTACAAATAGACGCCGCTGCCCAAAATTATGTAGAAGATTTATTCCTGGAAACTCAATTAGAAATAGCGTAATGGGCAAAGTGATTAACATATCGCAGGATGATGGATGGAAGAAAGACCCGTGGATGCGCAGCCTCATAGCTAATGATGAAAAGAGGTTTGCAAAATACCTCCTGCAATATGAAATCACAGAGAAGCAAAAAGAGAAAGAAAGAAAACGATTATTAAAAAGAAAAGCCATTTAACTCATGAAAGATATTCCAGCAATAGTGATGGTCCGCATTTTAAAACAGTATGCGAAAAGCCGAAAGTTACCTCTGAACCCAAGAAATTGGGAAAGCATCGTGCGGACTTATCAAATGTACATCCTTGACGCCCAAATTTTAAATTAAGAACCAATGAACATCTACGACATTTTATTCATTCTACTTGCCATAGCGGCGGCAGTATTAGCTGGTTATTACATAGAAGCTGCTATCCACGTACACAACGAAATGAAGCGTGAAAAGGAAGCCCGCGATGAGCTTTCTATTACCGACCACGACTGGAAAGATTTTAAAAACAAACCCTGGTAATTAAAAATTAAAATAAACACAATGAAACAAATATCATTTAAAAAAATAGCCTTAATCATTTGCCTGCTTTGTGCCGCAATGATATTATTAACTGTATCCGCATTTGCACAAGATACCATCCGAACCAACAGAGTTAGGGTCCGCAATACTATTGGCATCAATAAGAAAACCGGAAGGATTGTTTATGCTTCCCCTAGGCATTGGGAGAAAGTAAAAGACGGGTATATCATTAAAGAAGCAAATGGCATGTACATCCTGAATGGCAGGGAAGTATTCCCCAGCGATTACCCAAGGCACCAGGAAACAATGATTGCAAAAAAATAAAGGCTGGTTAGAGCCAGCCTTTGAAACAAAGTAAAATATTCAATAGATAAAAAGTAAAGATATGAAAATTACATTAAAAGAATTATCGCTCCTAAATTTTAAAGGCATACGCGAATTGAAAGTGGAATTTCAAAAGGAAAACTTCATTTTCGGCAGGAACACATCCGGCAAAACAACATTGATGGATGCTTTCCTTTGGGACCTTTTCGGAAAGGATTCTACAGACCGTTCCGATTCCAACTTTGAATTAAAAACCCTGGATGAAAACAATAAACCTTACCACAAACTTTCGCATGAGGTAACTGCCATACTGGATGTTGATGGCGAAGAAATAACCCTTCGGAAAGTGTACCGTGAAAAATGGGTTAAGAAACGCGGATCTTCTTCAGAAGAATTTGCCGGCCATGAAAAGGATTTCTTTTGGAATGAGGTACCGATGAAAGAAAGCGATTACCAGGCAAAGATTTCATCCATATTTGGCGATGAAAGAATTATAAAACTGATAACCAATGTAAATTATTTCAATGCCATGAAATGGCAGGATAGAAGGTCCGTGCTTTTACAGTTGGCTGGTAAAATTGAAGATGCTGATATCTTAAAATTAATTGCCAACGCGGATAATAAAGAACAGATTGCTTTGCTTACAAAGGCACTTACCCAAAAGAAATCTATTGATGATTTTAAGGCTGAGCTGTATAATAAGAAAAAGAAAATCAAAGATGAATTGATATTGTTGCCTTCCAGGATTGATGAAGCGAAACGCAACCTTCCGGAAGAAGCTGATTACTCTGCTATCGAAGCATTAATCAGTGATGCGCTGGTAGATATTGCTAATGTAGATTCTTTATTAATGAGCAAAACCAAGGCTCAAAAGGAACACCAGGAAGCTATTTCCAAGTTACTAAATGAAAGGCAGGATATTAAACAAGTAATTTCTAATATAGAATTTTATGAAAGAAATAAGGTTCAGGACCGTAAGCGCGAACGCGAACAGGCTATCAATGATATAAACAGGGATATCCAAAATAAAGACCTTGATATAAATCGCATTCGCACTGATTACAATACTGAAAAAGCTCGCAAAGAAAGATTGGAAAAAGAACAGGCTGACCTGAGGGATAAATGGGCATTGGTAAATAATGAAGTGCTGTTGTTTGATGAAGATGAATTCGCCTGCCCAACTTGTAAAAGGGAATTTGAACCGGAAACCATTGATATTAAAAAAACTGAGTTTAAGAATAATTTCAACTCCAACAAAAGTAAAAAGCTTGCTGATATTTCTGCTTCCGGTAAAAAGATAAGTGAAGAAATAAAAGCGATCACGGTTAAGATTTCAAACCTTGAAGCGGATGGGCAGGCTTTAAAACTTGAACTTTCTTCGCTATCTGAAAATGTTGCAGAATTAAAAAAAGAGCATGAGCGCCTTTCTGAAAATGATGCCCAGCAACAGACCAAAGCTATTGCCAGCAATAAAGAATACCAATCACTAATAAAAGAGATTGATGTATTAAACGAAAGAATAAATGCACCCACTCCGGAAGTGAATAACGATGACCTTATCCAAAGGAAAAAAGGAATCCAACATAATATTGATGATTGGAAAAAGGAAATCGCTTCTAAAGATATCCGCGTAAAAATGCTACATCGCATTGATGAGCTTACAGGGATGGAAGAAACTATGGCTCAGGAGCTTGCCAGCCTGGAAGGAATCGAATTTTGCATACAGCAATTTATGAAGGCTAAAATGGATGAGCTGGAAAACCGTATCAATGGCCGCTTTAAACTGGTGAAGTTTAAAATGTTTGAAGAACAAATAAACGGTGGCGAAAAAGAAACCTGCGTTACGCTCATCAACGGCGTTCCTTATGCCGATGCTAATACAGCGGCAAAGATTCAATCTGGCTTGGATATCATCAATACACTTTCTGATCATTACGGAATTGAAGCACCTGTGTGGGTGGATAATCGTGAAAGCGTCACGGATCTGCCTGAAACCAATTGCCAGTTGATTTCATTAATCGTTTCACCAAAAGATAAAAAATTACGGATTGAAACTTCTGCAGGTGTTTTGGAAGAAGTCGCTTAAAAATTAATTCATTCAAAAAAAATAAAAAAAAATCATGGAAACAAATAACAAAGTA
>JBDTGA010000039.1:0-41385 GCA_039937655.1 Ginsengibacter sp. | reverse complement strand
CTGCCCGCAAATAAGTAATTTTTCCTCCCTATTGCGACCCCACGGATACTGTTTTCTACCGGATTATTATCAATGTTTAATTTCCCATCGCTTGCATAGATCATCAGCTCAGCCCACCTTGCAATGCTATAGGCAAGCGCTTTGCCAACCGTGCTTTTGGGCAATGATACCAGGTAAGTTTCTTTCATCCACTTTCCTAATGATTCCAGTACCGGAACTGATTGTGCCTGACGCAACTCAAAAACTTCATTAGCAGTTAACTTCTGTTCTTTTGCTTTGCGCTCTATGGCATAGAGCAATCTGATCTGCTCCAGAGCATATTCAGCAACGGTGGGATTATTATCCTTTGCTTCAAAAAATTTACGCCGTGCATGAGCCATGCAATGAAGCACGGTGATATCTTTATTTTCTTTAAAAATATCATACACACTATAACCATCAGTTTGAAGATAACCTTTAAAATCTTTTAGTATTTCTGAAGGTCCTTCTCTTCCCCTGCCTTCCCGGTAATCGAACCATACAAGGTTATCTATACTGTTGTGATATACCCAGTAAAACCCGCGATGGGTAGTTCCTTTTTTATTTTTATCCAGAACTTTTAGCGGCGTTTCATCAGCATGTAAATAATTGCTGTTAACAACTATTTTTTTTAATGCTTCACCCAAAGGATCCAAAAGTGCGCAACCATTTTTTATCCAGTCACTAATGGTGCTATAAGAGATGTCAGCCCCTTCTCTTTTAAAACGTTGTTCCTGGCGATAAAGCGGAAGGTGGTCCACATATTTATCAATAATGATCTGTGCCAGCAACCCCGCTCCTGCAATGGCTTTTGGCAAAGGCCGGTCAATCATGGGAGCGATGATTATTGCGCTGTTATCAGCCATCACATATTTAGGGCGTACGTACCGGTTTACAAATAACTTACCCGGTTCGTACTCTAATTCTTCGGTTACTTCATCGCCGATCTTTTTGCAGCCTTCTGTTTTTGCCAAAGGTTCTATAATAAACTCACGGCGTTCTAAATGTTCGGGAAGTCTGGTGCGGCCCGGATGATTCTTTTTGATTTCAAGCTGATGGCGGGTATATTCAATCTTCTGTGCTTTTGTAACAGAGCAGGTGGCAATGGCTTCAGCCTGTATATCCAGGCTCAGTTGTGCAGAGGGAATATTTTGGGGAATAAAACTTTCACTTTTACTTCCAAAGATCAGCTTTTTAAGAGTAGCCATTTCTTGTTTTAAAACAGTAATCTGAAGGGCGTATTCTTCACTTAAAGTCTTATAGTCAATGGCTGTTTCTATCACGAGGCAAATATACTACAACTCAATAATAGTAAGTGTTACAGAGTATTCGTTATCCACAGTTTTAAGCCATTTGTTGATATCTTTTTCGCTTGCGGATACTCTTTAATGAAACGCCCTGAAGAATGTGTTGAAGTGCTTCATGAGTGATAAAAAATTCCGTATTATTTTTAGCTCCAGCAGGCAATTCATAAGTCCCTTTTTCAAGTCTTTTGTAATAGACAGCAAAACCATCGCCTTCCCATAAAAGCAGTTTTACCTGGTTATGTTTTTTATTCATGAAAATAAAAACTGCTCCGTTTAAAACATCCATCTTTAATTCTGTAATAACAATACCGCTCAAACTATCGAAGCCCTTGCGCATATCTGTTGGCTGGCGATGTAAATAATATTTGCAGGATGCAGATAAATGCAACATGATTAACTGATCAATGCTTTTAAATAATTGCTGCTTACCGGATCATGAAAAAGTAACCGGATACCTCCCGGAAAATGGACCTCCACTGAAGAGGCAACTGATGGTTTTTCTATCTTCAACTTTACAAAAGCCGGAGTAGTATCTTCACGAACATCATGTTGCCGCCGGTAACATTTATACCAATAATAAAACTTATGAAAACGAACAGGCTGCTGCTGACAGAAGGAGGTTTGAGAAAGGCCGCTCTGTTTCCATTGTTCTATCAGCTGAAACATTTGCTGCCGTACTTCGGGATTGTTGCGCATGATCTATTTTTTTATCATGCAAAACTATATATGATTAAATTTGTGAACAATAGGTGGTTAGCCGGTGGGATACAATGCAACTAATATAACAATCAATAAAACAGCTAAAATTATGCCCAGGGTATTTATCCCCGATTGCTTTTTTCTTTCCAATGTTTCATCAATAGTGAGAGGAATTGATAAGTAAGCTCCAATTACCACCTTAGTATTTGGCAAATATTCAATCACAATATCCCGGTCTTTAATAAAAACATCATGGAATTTTCTTCCTGCATCATAGGTACCACAATTAAGAAAGAAATCTTCATCTGAAACACTACCGGCTTGCCTAAAAACTAATTTATTTGAATATTTATTTATCCATTTAATACCTACAACTTTTCCCGACAACTGTAGCTTAAAATTACTTTCCAAATCCTTTTCCAATGGCAGAGCTGTTTTCTTTTTATATATAGGAACGCTCCATAAGCCAAAAACAAATAAGACAGCTAACACAGCAGTGACAATAAGTAAAGTATCAAGTAAGCTATTATCTTTTATAGTTTGATAAATTAAAAACAACCAGAGAATACAAAATAATACTCCAGTTATCATCAACATTCTTTTGTAAAACACCCAAAGCCAAAAATGTCATCTTTTGACTACCTGTTGTTCATTTTTAGTTAAAGACAGTATTTTGGGCATACTACCCATAAAGAAATCTTTTCCAATATTACATTACCGAATTAAAATCTTAAAAAAAGTTGAGGGCATTTCTGCCCTCTATTGATTAAGTTTGAGTTACCAGACTTAAATTAAAATTAAGGCGTGGAGTTAAGCAATTTGTCCGGACGTAAACGGCAAACGGCAATGGCTTTTTAGTAATAAAAACCAAGAAATTTGGAATAGATGATTCGCGTGGGAAAGTAAACATTCCCTGCGAATTTGAGGACATCGGAATAAACCAAACGATTGGTCTCTTTGCTATGGAAGTCAGCTTTAGTTTTTCTTTGCTTTGCCTAAGAGGAGGAATCGTTCTATATTATCAGGGTGATAGAAAAGACGGATGAAAAAATTATGCAGATTATCTTTACTGAAAGTTCAATAGACGTGGCAGACAGCCTTTTCCGAACAGGTGATTATAATGGCGATGGCATACCTGATTTCCGTTTAGAAAAATATTCATCAGAGGGTAAGACTTATTACGATTATTATATTTTTGATAAAGAAGAGAAGATCTTTAAGTTCGATGCAAAACTTTCTGAATCGTACTGAATAAACGCCTGCTGTAGAGTTAAAGAAACTCCTCAAAATAAGAGCGTGGTATCTGACTATATGTTTAGAAATACTATTGGAGAGTGAACAGGAATTAATAGAATTGAAATTCAATTGATAAATGACTGAAACCGACAATGGAAATCTTTTTTTTATTATTGAAGAGAGTCTTCACTTTTTACAGAACATAAAAGCATCACAATTAGTTTATCATCTCTGTGCCCGAAATAAATCGGCACACAAATCGTTTGAATTCTTTTTCATTGATGAAAAAGACAGGATGGAAATGCTTGCTGCTTGTCGGGCGGGTGGCGTAGCTGTAGCAAGAAAGTAAAAGAGAAAATTTCGCGGTATAAAATTGTACGGTGCCAATTTTAAACGAAATAGAAAAATATCAGTCAAAACTTTCCGAGAATAATTAAATACTTTTTTAATGCGAAATATATTTTTAATAACCCTGGCTTTTTTCATATTATTATTAGGTAGTTGTAAACACAAAATGGATGAGATACCGGAAACAAATCCAACAACTATTATCGGTTTTAACCAAAACTGGTCTTTTTTACCTGCCATGAATCAAAAAATGTTGTCAAATATATCAATGCTAAAACCTGAAATGATACGATACCCCGGAGGTACTGTAACGCACAACTGGGATTGGATGACCGGTATAAAAATCGGAGGTTCATCTTCTGTAAGCCATCCTGTGAGCGATATAAAAACATTGGTTGATGCTACCCACGTAAAAGTGATTTTTGATTTAGACATCTTAACCCGTACTGTTGACGACCAGATTTTAATGCTTACAACTATACAAAATTTAGGAATCCCAATTGAATATATAGAGCTTGGAAATGAGTTGTACGCCAATGATACCAGCTATATTGCTACATTTCCGACCGGCGCAGAATATGCAGAGAAAGCCAGCTTATGGACGAAAAAAATAAAAGAGAAATTTCCTAAAGTGAAAGTGGCTGCCTTGCTACAATCCAGAACATCCAGTGCAAACAACCCGAGGCTGTCTCAATGGAATTCATTGGTTGTAAGCGGTTCCATTTCTTTTGTAGATGCCTATACCTATCATGTGTATATACCACCTACCGGAACCTATACATCACGAATAAATGAATTTGAAACTGTATTACGCAATACCCCGACTGAAGATAAAGAACTATGGATAACAGAATACGGTATTCAACAGCCAGATACTACACCAGGTTATTATGGTACTTTAGACAGTCTGGCGAGTTTTATAGAAAAATATCCTAAAGTAACTATTGCATTGAATCACAATATTATTGGTTTAGCTATGAATAAACTTACATCTGACGGTTCTGATTTTACCCAGGAAGGCCAATTGTTTTTATTAAGAGCAAGGGATCGTTAGAAAATATCTATCAGGGCAAATAGTAATTTTCATCGCGTGTAGTTAACAAATTCGGTTGACAATATCTGGCAATTCTAAAAATCTGGTTTAATTAAATGAGTGCAATAATTATGAAATTATTTCTGTTAAATGATTTTATACGATCTTGATTCTAGTTTCCTGCATGGAGAATGAAGTTTTTTCATCTATGAAATTTAATTCACCCGTTTGTCTCTTACGAACTATGAATGTGAAAATGAATGAAAGTTAAAATTTTGCCGTGCATAAATAGAAAAATATCACTTTCATTTTTGCGGTTTTTATAATAACTAATTTTCTTGCCAGTTCGTTTTTGGATCAGTTCTGATTTTTGGACTTCCTACAATTAATTTGAAAATTGTTCGTTTTTCTTTTACCAAAGATCCAGCTAAAACTATGAAACCACTATTTTTTATTTCTTTGATAATTTTATTCAGCGCTTGTAAAAAAGACAAATCATCTGTTCCCCAGCTACCTTCTTATAAGATTACTGCGGTAACTCGAATAGGACGTTCGATAAACTCTACCTATAAGTTATCGTATGATGGAAATGGAAGAATATCCCAGGTGGTTTGTGAGGGGCCGTATGCCTACACAAATACCTATTCCTACAAGGGAGATAATATTTATATAAAGGGCGATGTCCCAAAAGTTGAAAATTCTCATAAAGATACTATTACATTAAGTAGCTTTAATTTGATTTCTACACGCAAAGTAACCATTCAACAGTCGGTATATCATGCTTCTTATAATTACGACGGAAGTGGAAAAATTCTTTCGTTAACTGCACAACAGGGCAACTATACTTTTCCAGCTATCAATTATACTATTTCGGACGGAGATATTACCAATACCATCTCACAGGGAATCACTGATACCTCCACTTATTATATGGACAAGGTTTCTGTATCAGGGAATCTCGATGATTTTTACCAGCTAATAAATAATGGCTCTTTTTATTTTAGAAACAAGCATTTGAAGAAATCATTGCAAAGTGGAAATAATAAGACTGATTATAGCTATGCTTTTGATTCAGATGGTAAAATTATTTCTGTAATTTCCAATTACAATTTTGGAGCAGCGCCGGATACAACTAATTTCACTTATACAAAGCAATGATTGAACTTTCTTTTGCTTTTTAATAGCAGATTAATCTACACTATCATAATCTTTTTTATGACTGGAATACCGCGCTACTTTTAGTCATTTTTATAACGTCAACTTTTCTATGGAGGCTCAGCCCTTTTTTTCTTATCTATAATTGCAACCTAACTTCCCAGTAAGGTCAGTATAATTAATCAATAAAACTGGAAAGTGTTCTTCCACCTTTATGAACAAGTTCGATCCTTTTATTACTTTTAGAAATAAATTCATCACCGAATATTTTATTCTTAATTTAACGTCAACATCAATATTCTCTGTTATTTCTGATCAGGCAGGCAGCTCTCAAAAACTTTTATATTCTCTGGTTTTATAAGTCAAGTCTGCATCGTTATTTGCCCTTTATACTTTTTCTATCTCTGCTAACAATAAATCTGTTTTGGCCCTTGAAAAAGGATAATTAATCCACCGGATTATGAAATTTTTTTTTGTCATGGATTTGTTTATTTTTGCGAATCAACTAACTGTGATTTTCTGAATGCGCGATTTCATTCGGAAATATTTTTCATTTTAAAACCTAAACAAGAAGCTTATGAGAAAAGTTTTATTCTTGCTGGTAGCAAGTCTTGCGATCTCTTTGAATCTATCAGCACAAAAAAAAGTAGAGGGTATTGTCACCGATGATAATGGTGTGCCGTTGTCGAATGTATCGGTTACCCTCCCGGGGAGTTCCCATGGTACTCTAACCAGTACCGACGGGAAGTTTTCTATCAATGTTCCTTCCGATGCCAGAAGATTATCTATTTCTTTGGTTGGCATGGGAGAAAAAATAGTTGATATCCCCACTGGTAATTACATCACCACTATATTAAAACGTGAAGACAAGAGCCTGGATGAGGTAATTGTAGTAGCATACGGTAGAGTGAGCAAAGGCGACTTTACCGGCTCTGCTAATCAGATTACTTCGTCAGATTTTGACAAAAAACCAATTTTAAATCCGCTAAATGCAATTGTGGCCACAGGGCCTGGAGTGCAGACTACAGCAGCCGGTGGAAGTCCAGGTACTTCTCCAGGTATCAGAATCAGAGGATTTGGTTCTGTTGGTGCATCTGATGGACCTTTGATTGTAGTTGATGGAATACCCTATGATGGTGGCATTAGCAATATTAATGCAGATGACATTGCAACGATTACCACTCTTAAGGATGCTGCTACCGTGGCTCTTTGGGGAAGTCGAGCTTCTAATGGTGTGATTATGATTACAACAAAAAAAGGAACCGGCAAAAGAAGCACCCTTTCTTTAAGAGTGCTTCAGGGAACCAGTTCCAGAGGGATACCCGAGTACGATAGGGTAAATGCTTTTCAGTATTATCCATTGATGTGGGAAGCCCGAAAGAACTCTTTAATTTATCCTACTTCGGGCACAGGGCAAACACCCGAAAATGCTGCTATGAATGCTACCAACAGCATAAAGAATCAGCTGGCCTATAATCCGTTTAAGGGAATTGCAGACAATGATATTGTTCGTACAGACGGCACGCTAAACCCGAGTGCAACATTACTGTATCCCGACGACCTCGACTGGGCTAAAGAGATGATGAGAAAAGGAGACCGAAAGGAGTATGATATGACTTACAGCGGAGGCAATGATAAATCAGATTTTCTGGGATCTTTTGGGTATGTAAAAGAAAAAGGATATTTGATCCGTTCAGACTGGGAACGATTTACAGGAAGGCTGAACATGAACATACAGCCTCAAAAATGGATCAAAACAGGATTGAATCTTTCAGGAGCCGTTAATACTTCTAATCAGGCAAGCGATGGGAGCAGTACAGGCTATGTAAATCCATTTTATTTTACCAGGGACATAGGCCCTATCTATCCTGTTTATGCACATAACATGACAACAGGCGAATATCTTTTGGATGATAACGGAGATCGCTTCTACGATCTTGGAAATTTGGATGGATCGGGACTTGGAGTACCCAATCGCCCTTCAGGAGCAAAACCAGGGCGTCACGTAATAGCAGAAACTAAATTGAACCAGAATGATTTTCGTAGGAATATTTTGAGTGCACGTGGATACAGTACACTCATATTTACAAATTGGCTGCAGTTCACTACCAATATAGGAACCGATATGACAGACTATAATGAGTACGATTATGATAATACCTTGGTAGGGGATGGCGCGCCTGCCGGAAGAGCCAGTAAAGAAAACGACAAAACGATTAGCTATACTTTTAATCAGGTGTTGAATTTCAATAAAGGGTTTGACGTGCATAACGTGGGTGCTACTTTAGGCCACGAAAATTATGATTTTACTTATTGGTCTTTGTCAGGATCAAAGCAAGGGCAGGTATTTGAGGGAAGCGTAGAGTTTCCTAATTTCACCACCATCAATAGTCTTTCATCTTCAAAAGATAAATATAATATAGAAAGTTATTTTGGTCGTGTAAATTATGATTATGCCGGTAAATATTTTGTGAGCCTTAACGGTCGGAGAGATGGTAACAGCCGGTTTTTTAAAGATGTTAGATGGGCCAATTTTTATGGCATAGGGTTAGCATGGCGGTTAGACAAGGAAACTTTCATTGGCAACGTTAAGTGGATATCTTCCTTGAAGTTCCGTACCTCTTATGGTCAGTTGGGAAATGACGGTGTAGGAACTTATTATGCTTATCAAAGTCTTTACAATCTCCGAAACAATGCTGCTGAGCCTGGGGCTCTGCAATCTCAATTAAGAAATAATGCTATTACATGGGAAAGTAGTAATCCTTTCGACATCGGAGTTGACTTCGGGCTTTTCGATAACAGATTGACTGGTACACTAGAATATTATAACAGGCAAATAAAAGGGTTGATATTTGATGTGCAAACACCAGTATCTACCGGAGGTTTTGAAATTCCTACCAATATCGGTAATATGTATAACAGGGGTATAGAGATAAATCTCGCTGCTGCTATTGTAAAAAACAAAAACTTCCAATGGCAAATTAAAATAAATGCGAGCACAATCAAAAACATGATTACCAAAATGCCTCCGGAAAATCCCGAACAGATCAGCGGAACCAAGAAATTGGCGAAAGATCATTCAATTTATGATTATTGGCTGCGCGACTGGTACGGAGTTGATCCTGCGGATGGTGCAGCGTTGTATTATGCTAATATTACTACCAGTTCGAATGTTAGAATTATGGATGGCGGAAAAGGTACTGATACCGTAACAACAGATATCAACAATGCAAAATACCATTACGCGGGTACTGCTATTCCCGATCTGTATGGAGGAATTGAAAATACATTTACTTACAAGGGATTTTCTCTAAACTTTCTTCTGCAATATCAATTGGGTGGACAGGTGTATGATGGCACCTATGCCAGCCTGATGGGGGCAGGAAACTACGGTGAGGCGATGCACGTTGACATGTTGCAAAGATGGCAAAAGCCGGGTGACAAAACCAATGTTCCAAGAATGCAGAACAATGCTATAGGCATTTCCGATGCAGGTTCAGACAGATGGTTATTGAATTCTTCTTTCCTGAATGTACGGTCTATTAATTTCTCTTATGATATTCCGGCCAAACTTATAGAAAAGATTAATGCCCATGGTGCAACTATCTTTGTAGGTGCAGAAAATGTGTCTCTTTTCTCTCATAGAAAAGGAACAAACATTAACCAAAGTTTTAACGGAACCAACTCTAACGTATATACTCCTGCGAGAATCGTTACCGCGGGAATTAATGTAAACTTTTAATTGAATGAACATGAAACAATTTATAAAAAATACACTGGTGTTGCTGCTGATATTAGCAATGGTATTACCGGCATGTAAAAAAGGTTATCTGGAAACAAATCCAAGCTCTTCTGTAAGCGATCAGGATGTTTTTAAAACAACCAAAAATGCCTGGGCTGCTATTAATGGAATCCACAGATCTCTGTATATACAATACAATAGTCGTCAGGATCAGGGCGGCCAGAGCAAGAATATGATTGATATGGACGCAATGGGCGAAGATCTTGTATTTCCTACGCGTGGCAATGGTTGGTTTATTGCCAGCTACCAATGGTTGGATCATCGTAATGAAAATTCTTCAACAGATTATTTTGAGTTCCAGTTTTATTACGACATTATTACCAATGCCAACATGATTATTGCCAATATTGACAACGCTGAAGGCTCCGAGGAAGAAAAGAATGCAATAAAGGGGCAGGCTTACGCTTACCGTGCATGGTCATATTTTCAAATGATCCAGTTGTTTGGTGGACGTTACCAAAAAGGCGCTTCCAATGACGGACCGGGACTGTCGCTGATACTGGCTCCAACCAAAGACCAGGTTCCAAGATCAGCGGTGTCTGAGGTATATACACAAATAGTGGCTGACCTTACGGATGCTATTACGGGACTTTCGGACGCTCCGGCTCGGCCGAATGCGTCGCATATTAATGTAAACGTAGCTAAGGGCATGAGGGCGAGAGTCGCATTGGCAATGCAAGATTATCCTACCGCAGCAAAATACGCAAGCGAAGCCATGGAAGGTCTTTCATTGATGAACAATGCTGAATATCTCGAGGGATTTAATGATTATACAAATAAAGAATGGATGTGGGGGTCGCATCAGATACAGGATCAGACCACCTATTTCTATTCCTTGTTCGCATATATGTCTGTGAATTTTAATTCGTCTAATATCCGGGGATGTCCAAAATGTATCAACTCCACGTTGTACAATACCATATCCGGAACGGATATACGTAAACTGATTTGGGACCCTACTGGCAAGAACACCGCTGACTTTTTAATTCCTCCAGGTGGGAAACGTTATAAATATATGAATCGAAAGTTTGTAGCACCTGCGGGAAGCGGTAGCAGCATAGGCGATGTGCCACTTATGAGGGTAGCAGAGATGTACCTGATAGAGGCCGAAGCACTTGCACGACAAGGTGGTAAAGATGCGGAGGCACAACAAATTCTCTACGAATTGGCAGTAAACCGTGATCCGAATTATGTTTTGTCAACAAATACAGGACAATCTTTGATAGATGAGATCATGTTGCAGCGCAGAGTGGAATTGTGGGGTGAAGGATTCCGCTTCCAGGATTTAAAGCGCCTAAATCAGCCTCTGGACAGAACCGGAGCCAATGCAGACGAATCTGTTGCGGGTGTGATGACAGTACCGGCTGGCGATAAGCTTTGGCAGTGGCTCATTCCTAAATCTGAACTGAACAGCAATAAGAATGCGGTACAAAACCCGCTTTAAATCGTATCTAATTTAACTTAAAACAAAAGCTATCTCCAAAGGATAGCTTTTGTTATTTTACATTTATACTTTTCCAGCTATCACTGATACTATTTCGAACGGAGATATTACCAATACCATCTCACAGGGAATCTCGATTATTTTTACAGGCTAATAAATAATGGCTCTTTTTATCTTAAAAACAAACATTTGAAGAAATCATATCAAAGTGGAAATAATAAGACTGATTATAACTATACTTTTGTTTCAGATGGTAAAATTATTTCTGTAATTTCCAATTACAATTTTGGAGCACCGCCGGGTACAATTAATTTTGCCTATACAAAGCAATGATTGAACTTTCTTTTGCTTTTTAATAAGAGGTCTGAAACGCATTGTTTTTGGCAAACAGGAATTAACGTTGCCAATGAAAATACTTTGCCTGATATCTTTTACTATTGCAGACAATTTATCTGAAGTTCCAAACTCACCATGCGATTTGAAAAAATTATACCAACAGACAGGCTGAAGCCTTACCTCAAATATTTCGTGGTTTCAGAAGATGACGTGGAAAGCACCTATAAAGTTTTTCCTTCTACGGGATTGGTAATTGGTTTTCAATATCGTGGACAACTGGCTGCTATTATCACAGATAAGGAAACAAGGCTGACCAGTGCAGGAATAACCGGTATCTCAGACAGTTTCAAAATATTCAAAAATTCAATTAATACGGGAAGTATTCTTGTTTATTTTACTGAAATGGGTTTGTCCTATTTTACTTCGACACCAGCTAACGAGTTATTTAATCAAAGTGTTTCGCTTGAAAATATTTTTGATAAGACCAGGGTAAACGAGACGGAAGAAAAATTGTCTTTTGCGGCAACAGACAAACATCGCATCCGTATTGTTGAGCATTTTTTATTGTCGCAACTCAAGGATGTTCGAAAAGATAAGCTCATCGTTGAATCCGTTCGGCTTATTTATCAATCGAAAGGAATAATACAAGTTAATGAACTCAGCAAAAAGCTATTTATCAGCCAAAGCCCTTTTGAAAAAAGATTTAGAAGAGTAGTTGGCACATCGCCTAAGAAGTTCGCTTCAATTGTTCGCTTCAATTCGGTACTCGATAATTTGAGCAGCACGAAATTATTTACTGAAATTTGTTATGAGAATAATTTTTTTGACCAGGCACATTTCATCAATAACTTCAAGAAATTCACAGGAGATACTCCAGGAGATTTTAAACGATTTTTATAGAAAAACGATTTTTTACAATCACAGGTGTTTGACCTGCCCGATATTTGTAAGCGTTTTAAACGAAATATAAATTAAGCAATGTTTACAGTAGAACAAATTAAGGCAGCCCATTCAAAAGTAAAAAGTGGTGCAGATTTTCCTAAGTATATCAGTGATATCAAAATGTTAGGCGTAACCGCTTTTGAAACCTGGGTAATTGACAGTCATACTGAATATTTTGGTAAAAACGGTTTTCAAACTAAATCGGAACCTATGTATCAAGACAAGGAGATTACCGGTAAAAGCGATAAGAAAAAATTTAGTGATTATTTAAAAATTCACCAGCAGGGGAAAACTGATTATGACACGTTTTGCGGACATTGTGCCGAAACCGGTATTGAAAAATGGTTTGCGTCTCTCGAAGAAATGAACTGTACTTATTATGATAAAGCAGGAATTAAAATATTGGTAGAAAAAATCCCTGGATAGGGAAATAGGGCTATCCCGGAAAGAAAAATTATATGATTTTAGAGGATATTTTAAGTAATTATTTTTTCCAGACATTTTTTATTGCAAAAACATCTTTATTATGGGTAAAATCTAAACCATACATAGCTTCCAGTGTTTTGAGAACACTATAATGGTCAATCTTTTCGGCATATTTACCGGGTTTGATATTTGCTCCAACAAAAATAGTTGGGATCTGGTTTTTTGCCGTAAACTGATCTTCATCAAAGGTGAGTATGAGCAAACTATTATGTGTTTTGGCCCATTTAATGTACGCGCTTAAGTTTTTCTTCAGCCATTTATCACCCCTGACTATCGCTGCTGAATCGCCGGGGCCTGCAAGATTGTGCATGTCATGATCCATATCCGGGATGACGAAAGACACTGTGGGTAATTTATTAAAGTCTTTAGGAAATGCTGTCATGGGCTGACTCAAATAACTGGGTATCTGATTCTTTTTCTTTCCCAACCAGTTTACCCACGGACAATGTTTCCTGCCGTATAACATTTGATGGGTAATTTTACTTTTTTTATAATAACACTTAAGGAATCCAGACGAAGGCATAGTTTGTCCGTAACCTTTAAAGGTGTATCCTTTTTTAATTAAGGCCGCTGCAAGATTAGGAGTGGTGAATGAAGTTGAGTCCTGAAGGCATTGATCGCCGGTGACACCCTGAGTAGTCCCTGAAAAGATGGCGAGGTAATTTGGCTGACTTGGATGTGTTACACCATGCGAGTTAGTAAAAACAGCTCCTTCCCGAGCCAGTTTATTAATGTAATAGGCACTATCTGATCCTATTATCTGATTATAACCATGATTCTCTTCTATCACTATTATTATATGATCGGGGGCTTTAATGCTGTTTCCTGCAGTTACTTTCTTTGATCCATGATCGTAGGATGCTAACAGTCCTGTGATGGCTATACTGGCTAATAAGAGGCAATACTTCATATAATGAGTTTTAAAAAACACCACTAAATTACTTCTTCTTTTACTTTTAAAAATATTTAAGATGTTATTTTTATCGGATTGAAATGAAATATTAATCCTTATTAAATGAATTAGATTTTGAGGAGAAAATAAATAAAACAAAAAACCTTTGATGCCTTCTGCCTCATGGAAAATATCGTAAATGATTTTTATTTTATAGTATAATATTTCTATTTCCCCATATAAATAACAGCTTTTAATTGGGGTAAGTGCCCTTTAGATTACTCACTCTTTAAAAAAGGTAACAGCTTTTTTGGTAACTTTGCAACCAAACTTTTTAATACCTTATGCAATAACTAATGATAAATAATCTCAAAGCATCATTTAAAACTTTATACCTGTCGGTCTCCATAGTCTTATTGGCAGTAAGTTGTAATGCTCAAAATAATAATTCACAAAATAAAAATATATCAGTCATGGAAAATTCAAATGTAGAAAATGCTAAAGGAACCGCTATCACTTTACATGGTGATCCTATCCACACAGTTGGAAAGCTACCAGCAGTGGGTACTCAAATCAAAGATTTTACTTTAACCGGCGTTGATCTTCAGGATAAAAAGCTCGCAGATTATAAAGGTAAATATGTAGTGATGAATATTTTTCCCAGCGTTAATACAGGTGTATGTGCTAACTCTGTACGGGAATTTAATAAAGATGCTGCAGGCTTAAAAAATACTACGGTGCTTTGCATTTCTAAAGACTTGCCATTTGCACAGAAAGCTTTTTGCGGTGCTGAAGGTATTAGTAATGTTGTAATGCTTTCTGATTTCAGGAATGATTTCGGACACGAATATGGTGTATTGATAGCTGACGGTCCTATGAAAGGTTTGTTGAGCCGTGCGGTGATCGTAGTAAATCCTGAAGGGAAAATTGTATATGAACAACAAGTGCCTGAAATAGGTGAGGAGCCTGATTATGCAGCAGCTTTAAAGGCAATAAAATAATTGGTTGCCTGGAGTGTTTGTAAAAATATTGGTTTCGTGTTTGGCTGAAAAAGAAAATAGGTTTGGTGCGTCTTTGAATGTTGTTGTAAAGTATTAGAGAATGGTTTGCTGCTTTTACAAAAGGAAAATCCTGCCAGTACTTTGCACCCCGCTCGCTGTATTGTTCAAGAATGATGGGAAGATACAGCCACCTAATATACCTGTTGTTAGAATAAGATTCTACTCTTCGGTTAAATTTCCTCTGCAACTTAATCCGTATAAATACTCATTAAGAAACATCCCATAATATTTATGTGGAGAGTTCTCAGTGAGGAAAAAAATAGAAAGAAAATTTCTGGGAACAGGCAGGGTGACAAGTTAACGCGATACACCTCCGATAAAACTTCCAAATTCGATTACCCATAGTATTTTCATGCTCGACATTTATTTTACTTTACAAAAGAATTATTCATTACCACCGGTGAAAGTGTATTTAAAGTCAACCAGCCATTGATTGTTATGCTTTATCACTTTTATTTTGGAAGGCTTGTTTTTGTAACTATTGGAATAATAAATGATGTTTACAGAGTCTGACTGTGCAATAGAAGAGTCAATAATAATATTGGCATTGCTATATCCTGCCTGATCTTCGCGGCTTATTTTACTGTTGAAATCTTTTAGGCCGTCAAAGTATTCAATGTTGGTACTGTCCTGAAGCAGGTATTTTTTTGCCTGGACATAATTACCTTTTAAAGAAGCTTCTATAAATCCGCGCCCCGACTCGAGTGGGTCCGTTGTATTTGCTTCTTCACCGCTGCCGCATGAAGAAATCATCAATGTAATTACTGATAATAGTGTCAAAACCTTTTTCATTTTTTTATTTTAAAGTTTGAAGGTAAATATCTTTCGGTTCTAAATAAAAAAACACCCCGTGATGAGATGTTTTTTTATGAAAACGGCATCAGATTATTTAACGCTTTTATTCATTTTGTCCATCATGTTTTTGGCACTGTCCAGCATTTTCTGTGCGTGTTCCATTTTATCTTTCATGTCGGGCATAGTGGAGCGGAGGCTGTCCATAGCCTTGTTCACTCCTTCTTTCATACTGTCCATATTCATGTTTCCCATACCGTGCTCTTGCATTTTTTTATTGGCCATTTCCATTAACGTTGACATATCGAAAGCTACTTTCCAGTCACCGCTTTCTTTTTTTAAAAGAAAATCAGAAGATTCTCCTGTGCTTTTATCTTTCACTGCAATAGTGGCCTGATCTCCATTGATAACAGCATCGCCTATCTCCATATTTTTTGTGAACCCGAGCATTTTACTCGCATGGTCATTGTTTAGATTTTGCATTCCCATTTGCATCATGTCCATCATTCCTTCGCTGTCTTTGGTAGCTAGTTTTTTTGCGGAGGCTATGTCTTTTTTTGAAAGGGCATTCATGAATTGAGTAAACACTTCTTTTGGATTTTCACTGCTACCCGATTGACAACCCGATAGCACGATCAGGAAAGCTGTAATAGATAATAAAATAATCTTTTTCATGTTGATTTTTTAGATAAAATTCAAATGTAATTTTTGGTTGTAAATAAAACTGGCTCAAATTGATTATTTGAGATCAGCCAATTCTTTTATTTTTTCTTTATCATAAGCCCTGATGATTGCCTTCACCAGTTTGTGCCTTACTACGTCTTCCTCATCAAGTACTACGTGGCCTATACCGTCAATATTTGCAAGAATACGTACTGATTTTTCAAGCCCGCTTCTCACTTTGGGTGGCAAGTCTATCTGAGTAATATCTCCGTTAATGATAGCTTTTGCATTGGCGCCTATTCTAGTTAAAAACATTTTTAATTGAAGGTCTGTTGCGTTTTGTGCTTCATCGAGAATAATGAATGCGTTATCAAGCGTACGGCCACGCATGTACGCTAATGGCGCTATCTCGATCGTACGTGTAGTCATGTAGTATCCCAGCTTGTCGGCAGGGATCATGTCATCAAGCGCATCGTAGAGGGGTCTTAGATAAGGGTCTATTTTTTCTTTGAGGTCACCGGGGAGGAATCCGAGATTTTCGCCGGCTTCCACAGCAGGACGGGTGAGGATGATCTTTTTTACCTGTTTGTTTTTAAGTGCTCTCACTGCAAGAGCTACCGCTGTATAGGTTTTACCCGTTCCTGCGGGGCCTATGGCAAATACGATATCGTTGTTGTCAATGGAATGAACCATTTTTTTCTGATTGGCAGTCCTTGCCCTTACGCTTTTTCCGTGCGGGCCAAACACCAGAACATCAGTTTGGTTCCTTTCCATAAAATGGTCAATCACTTTTTCATCGTCGCCGCCAAGAATTTGTTCCAGATAATTATCACTCATGTGGCCGTTGCGTTCCAGGTATTGAACTGCAAGGGTTATTTTATCTCTTGCATCTTCGATCTGATCGGCAGCGCCGCTTAGTTTTATTTGTGTGCCGCGACTGAGTATTTTTAGTCTTGGAAATTTCTTTTTCAGAATATCAAGCTTTCCATTGTTTACTCCAAAAAATTCAATTGGATTTACGGTTTCGAGGTTAATGATAGTTTCTGTCAATAGCTTTCGTTTAATAGAGTTAAATAAAGTGGATTGATTTTTACAATCAAATATAAAAAACGTAATCCCTGTTTCCCCAATTTACTTATTCACATTAATCAAAAAATGTTAAAAACTTATTTTCCACCTTAATTTTTTTTTAACATCATTGTTGTCGGAAAAATAATTAGTTACCCGACACTTTTTGGTAAGCAGATTCTCAAAAAAAAGCCGCTTCATTTTTTGAAGCGGCTTTGCTGTTAACAGATATTTAGTTATGATAATTCCTTGTGCTTATTAGTTAGTTTCCAACCAAAAATAGCTACGTGAATGATTGCAAATACGATTGAAAAGTAGAATAGTGCATAATCGGGTATATCTGAACTGTAGTGATGCCCGAGTGCTACAATGATGAGCAGTACTGATAAGATAACTCCGCTCCAGCCTACTATTCTGTATGATTTTGCATCGAGATTCCCTGCATTCAAATGACTTTTCTTCATGCCATAAGCAAGATAAACATCGAGGCCTATGAGCATCCATACTATCAGGCGTATCCAGGTGTCAAAAGGTAAAAATACCATCATGCCGAGACATACCAATACACCAAGAATAGGTATTACCGGAACAAACGGAACCCTGAAAGCGCGCGGAGCATCTTTCATTTTTGACCGCATCACCAGTACACCAATACACACAAGTATGAATGCAAATAACGTCCCGATACTCGTCATCTCACCCACAATCCTCCCCGGTACAAGTGCCGCGAAAGCACTCACAAAAACCATGAATAACAAATTGGATTTATAAGGAGTACGATGCTTGCTATGGATCTTTGAAAATACTTTGGGTAATAAACCATCAGTACTCATGGAATAGAAAACGCGACTTTGTCCCAAAAGCATTACAAGAATTACGGAAGAGTATCCTAATAAGATGGCTATAATAATCATCGTATTGAGCCATGGATAAGCGGGAGTTACAATACCGTTAATTCCTACAGGCCCCATTTGTTTGATCGCTATGGCAACTGGTGCGAGGTCAGCACTTCCACCTACGTTGAACATTTTGTAGTTGGCAACTCCTGTCATTACATACGCGAAGAAAATATAAAGTACCGTACAGATGGCGAGTGAACCTAAGATACCAATTGGCATGGCTTTCTTCGGATTTTTTGTTTCCTGCGCCGCCGTGGATACCGCATCGAATCCTATATAGGCAAAGAATACAACTGCCGCCGCTCGTATAATGCCCGACCATCCGAAACTTCCGAATGAGCCGGTATTCTTAGGAATCAACGGTTTTAAATTTTCAGGGCGAATGTATTTGAAACCGATCACTACAAAAATAATAACGATAGATACCTTGAGTATTACAATAATGCCGTTTACCCATGCCGATTCACTTGTACCTCTGATGAGTACCAATGACATCACCACTACAATAAATACAGCCGGTAAATTTAGAAACCCGTGAATCATTTCTCCACTTACTGCCTGCACCGAATCGAAAGGCGTCATCATTAATTCCGCAGGGAGTGCCACGCCAAACGATTTGAATAACTCACTAAAATACCCTGCCCAGCTTGAGGCTACTGTTGCCGCACCTACTGCATACTCCAGCACCAGATCCCAACCGATAATCCATGCAATAAATTCTCCCATCGTCGCGTAAGAGTACGTGTAAGCACTTCCTGCAACAGGGATCATAGAAGCAAATTCTGCATAGCAAAGTCCTGCAAAAGCACAGCCTACGGCGGCAATGATAAAAGAAATCATAATTCCCGGTCCGGCATAATTGGCGGCTGCCATACCGGTAATAGAAAATAATCCTGCACCGATAACGGCACCGATTCCCAGGGCAATTAATGACATAGGCCCCAGCGTACGTTTTAAAGTCTGGCCCCCGGTGTCAGCCGCTTCAGTTAGTAAAGTATTCAACGGTTTTCTAACAAACAAACTCATAATAGTGGTTGGTTTTATTTAAAAGATTTGGAAAAATAAGAAATTAATTAAAAAACACCGGAAAAGATTTACAGATGGTATTAAAAAAATGTTCTTTATAAGTATTATGAAGAACATTCTCCGGCTACTGTAATTCAATATTTAATTATCATCTGTGTTTTATTTTATTGAGGTAAGATAGAAATGGAAGAGTTAGTTACTTCTCTTTTTGAAAATTAAGTAAAGAACTATTATAGCAAGTATCTGAAAAGAAAATGAAAGAGAGGAGGCTTCAAAACCGAAGCTACCCCCATTCCATAAATTGGAAGTGTTTTCTCCGGTGACGATCAGTGAATAAGTATCCTTGCCACTTACGTTAAATCCAAAGATGGTTCCCTGAAAAAAGTTCCAGCTAAAGTGCAGTGCTATCGGAAACCATAAGTTCTTTGTATAAATATACGATAACCCAAAAAGAAGACCGCTTATAAAAAGGCCTGCCATTGCTATTAAATTGAAGTTCGGGTTTGCCGCGTGCATCAGGCTGAAAATAGCGGATGAAATAATCAGAGCAGTAAATTTATTAAAAGATACCATGAGATTATTGAGAATATAGCCCCTTAAAAATAATTCCTCTGCAATTGCGACAAAAATAAATATCGCGATACTGGATATAAATTCTATCGGATGAAATTGAATACTTTCAAAACTGATTTGATTACTAAAAAGCAAGGTGCTGAAACCAATGAACATGATAAGAAAGCCAAAAATAATTCCCAGAAATAGGTCCCTGCCGATGAACTCCTTTTCAAACCCTAAGCTTTTGAATGACTTTTTATCAATATACTTTCTGAATATCCATACAATCAGTGCTGTACCAATCAGACTAAAAAAGGTAAGGGTGAATAATTCTTTTGTTGTCTCATTTTTAGGTTTGTAATTGATGTCGAGCCCCGCAAAATAAAAGCCAACTAATTGAAAAGTGCCCACTACCAGGAAATACGGAACAATTATTTTAAGTATATTTTTCCATCCCCGGCTTTTGTCTGTACTGATAGTCTCCATGAATTAAGGTTGTTAAAAAGTAAGCAGTTTACTATAAAAATTTTGTTTTTCTTCCCTATAGTTGATTATTTTTTTAGAAATTATGTATCCTGTTGGAATCTGTTTATAATTTGAATATATTGTTAATTGTTTGGCTCACAAAACGTTATATAAACGTAATGTAAATAATACTATTAATGTTTTTTTATAAGCGAATGTTGTAAAATATGAGTTGTCAACTTATTAGCCATAGGTTGTTAGCTTGAACTTGCCGAATAGGGGCAGGTAGAACTGAAAGTAAAATTGATTATTAATTATTTTACGATTGACTGCTGAATGTTAACCTATACAACTATCGCTAATCTTACATAAATAATTACTTTAGTAAAAAATAAGAATGGATATACAAATCAGTGAAAAGATCAGGCTGGAATTAACTGCAGTAAAGCATGTGGTACCCTTGTTGGATGTAATAGATAACAACAGGGATCACCTTTCAGAGTTTTTGCCCTGGGTAGGTGAAATGCAAACGGCAGAAGATCTTAAGAGTTATTTGAAAAACTGCGAAATGTTGTATCGGCAGGAGAAAGAAGTGAGTTTTGTGATTTTCTTTAATGAAGTGCTTGTTGGCAGAATCGGATTAAATCATCTGGATAGCCAGAACAGAATGGGGGCTATAGGATACTGGCTGAGCAAAAATGCACAGGGGCAGGGAATAATTTTGAGGTCATGTAAGTGGATAATTAATTATGGATTTAAAGATTTGAACCTGCAACGGATTGAGTTAAAGGCGGCGGTTGAAAATGTGAAAAGCCGTGCAATCCCTGTAAAACTGAATTTTAAAGAAGAGGGGATTTTAAGGCACGCAGAATTGGTGAATAATCGGTTTATTGATTTGGTCTTATATTCAATTCTAAAAGATGAATGGAAAAATAATGAGTGGCATTTTGTACTTCACAAAGAGTAAATTCGTGAATTTTTTTTCAGAATGGACCTGAATGTAGCAACCGTTCTTATTGTGCCTATCGGCAGGATAAGAGATTATTCCCTGTTTTGTTTCTTTCGGTGTGCAGTTGCGCAAATTAGCCGGAAGATATGATAGGATACCTAAAATGCAGAAAACTTATTGACCCTGTAATTTTTTACTTTCTATTTGTTAGATTTGACAACTTTCCATTCTGACTATATCAAAACTTATAACTGCATTTATGAATAAAAGAAAAAGCATTCTTCTTGTCTTTATTGTTCTTACTGTTACGGCTGTTTTTCATCTCATTGATGTCTATCATTTCAATAGTATTTCACCTCTTTTCCTGCGATCATTAAGGTGGACATTTATTGCTTCTCTTGTGCTTTTTGCGATCTATAAAAGATCGCTTACCACATGGATACTCACGAGTATGGTGATAGGAGTGGAAATCGGTTTGGATTTTCCGGAGTTCGCAAAAGATCTGAGGTTCCTGAGTCAGATATTTTTACGGTTGGTAAAAACCATCATTGCACCAATCCTTTTTTCAACACTGGTAGTGGGAATTGCAGGCCATTCGGATCTGAAACAGGTGGGAAGGATGGGATGGAAATCCATTGTTTACTTTGAAGCAGTAACAACGGTAGCACTGATTATCGGGCTTATCGCTATTAATATTTCGCAGGCAGGTGTAGGTATTCATATTCCTGCAGGCTTTCATGAAGAGCTACCGGTTACTGTGCCTCAAACATGGCAGGATGTGATACTTCATATTTTCCCGGAAAATATTATTAAATCCATGTACAACGGCGATGTATTGCCGATTGTGATTTTCAGTGTGATCTTTGGAATAGGGCTTGCTATGGTGAAGGAGCAAAAGCGTAAACCAATGCTTCAGTTTTCTGAAAGCCTTGCGGAGACCATGTTTAAGTTTACAAATATCATTATGCACTTTGCACCATTTGGCGTAGGTGCCGCGATTGCCGTAACTGTAGGGCATCTGGGGCTTGATATTCTTTTTTCATTGGTGAAATTATTACTTACGCTGTATGCTTCCCTTATTGTATTTATTGGCGTAGTGCTTTTTTCGATTGCCTATTTTTTAAAGATTCCCATCAGGCAGTTTATACGGGCGGTGTCAGAGCCGGTAGCCATTGCCTTTGCAACAACCAGTTCAGAATCGGCACTTCCTATAGCAATGGAGAATATGGAAAAATTTGGTGTGCCAAGGAAAATCGTATCCTTTGTATTGCCTACAGGCTATACATTTAATCTCGATGGAACTACTTTATACCTCTCACTTGCGAGTGTGTTTGTAGCACAGGCAGCAGGTATGCACATGCCATTGAGCACTCAGTTTGTCATGGGGCTTACGCTCATGCTTACGAGTAAAGGAGTGGCGGGCGTGCCACGGGCTTCACTGGTCATTTTGCTTGGAACCGTAGCTTCATTTGGATTGCCATTGTGGCCGGTGATGGCAATTTTGGGGATTGATGAATTAATGGATATGGCACGCACCTCGGTAAATGTGATTGGTAACACTTTGGCCAGTTGTGTTATTGCCAGGTGGGAAGGTGAGTTTGATATTGAAAAGGCGATGGCTTTCAATCCCGATTAATTTGAATTTCCCGCTTATTTAAGATTTTTTGTTGTTCCTTTATTAAATTGTTTTTAGTCCATTTAAAATTAAGTGAAGTGAATTTGTTGTCTATTTTGGGAATAACTGTGAAGGATATACTCAATCCACAATTTTATATTGAGCATGGCGGATTGTGGATGATTGTTTTTATAGTGTTTGCCGAAACCGGTTTATTTGCCGGATTCTTTTTACCCGGTGATGCGTTGCTTTTTGTAACGGGTATTTATAGCGACCGTATTGTGGGTGCTGCATTATTTCATTCAAATAGTGAATGGGTAGATCTTAGTGTTCTGTGGTTGATAATCACCACAGCAGGCGTTCTTGGGAATTTTGTAGGGTATTGGTTCGGATATAAGAGCGGCCCTTTTTTATACGAAAAAAAAGATTCTTTTTTCTTCAAGAAAAAACATTTGATTCAGGCGCATGAATTTTATGAAAAGAATGGTGGGGGCGCAATCGTTATTGCAAGGTTCATTCCTTTTGTGAGAACCTTTGCACCCATTGTGGCGGGTATTGTGAAGATGGATAAAAAGAAATTTGCTTTTTACAATTTTATGGGATGTGTATTGTGGGCAGGTAGTATGTTGCTGGGCGGTCATTTTTTACAAAAATTTGTTGAAAATGAATTTGGATTTGACTTGAAAGAACATCTGGAAGTGATCGTGATCGGGATTGTCGTCGTAACTACTTTCCCTGTTTTATGGAAAGTGTTTTCGGGAAAGAAACCAAAGAGTGTGCAGTAGCCGGGCATTCGGACGGTTGGTTGTGAAACTGATAATTATCTGAATAGCTTATGGGTTGAATTATGAACTTAAAAAAACTTTTTAACAACATTGTCCATCGTTCTGTTTCCTCTCCTCCGGAAAATAAAGGACTGAAATTCCTCATCATTTGTTTTTCCTCAATTGGAGATATCATCCTTACCACACCTGTTATTCGTTGCCTTCGTAAAAAATACCCTGATGCCGTTATTCATTTCCTGACTGAAAAAAAACAGGTGGGTATTGTTCAATCCAATCCGTATTTGAATAAGGTAATTGTAAGGGAAGACGATTTTAAAGATTTGGTTCGGGAACTGGAACAGGAGGCGTATGATCATATTATTGACCTCGATCACAGACTCTATTCGCTGAGGTTGAAAAATGCTTTACGCAAAATAACTTTTCATACTTTTCACAAACTCACTATAAAAAAATGGCTCTATACATTTTTTAAAATAAATACGCTACCTCACAAGCATATTGTGGACAGGTATATGGAAACGGTAGAAAAGCTGGGTGTTACGAATGATGGTCTTGGACTTGATTGTTTTATTCCGGCAAATGAATGTATAAAAAAAGATGACATTCCTTTTTCTCATTCACAGGGATACGTGGCCATGGCTATCGGCGCTGCATATAATACCCGGAAATTACCTCTTGAAAAATTAAAGGAATTGGTTGCAAAAATTAAATATCCTATTATCTTATTAGGAGGAAAAGAAGATTTTCTGAATGGAGAAAAAATTGCTGAACAGGATACAGTGAAAATTTATAATGCCTGTGGTAAATTTTCATTGAATGAGTCAGCAGATATTATCCGCAAGGCGACACTGGTAATCAGCCACGATAATGAATTGATGCATATTGCAGCCGCTTTTAAAAAAAACATTCTCTCCGTTTGGGGGAATACAGTTCCTTCTTTTGGGGCTACTCCTTACCAGATATTGTACGAAACATTCCAGGTAAATAAATTGTGGTGCCGCCCCTGTTCAAAAACCGGTTTTGATAAATGTCCGCTTGGCCATTTTAAATGTATGAATCATCAATCAATGGATGCTATTGCTGAGAGGACACATTCTTTAGTAAAGAAGTGAATAGTAAATAGGGAATGACGATCGGATTGTTTTAAAAATCCTTGTTAAAAAAATCGTATTTCTACAGAAAATACTATTTAAAAAATGAAATTCGTGCAATTAATAAAACAAATGATTAGAACTAAAATCTTTATTCTTCCACTATTTATTTTCCTCTTCTCATTTAAGTGTTTTTCACAAAAAGTAAACGTACATGTTTTTATGGAAAATAAAACAGCTCCTGCAAATAGTGATACCGTTTATTATAATTCCAATAGGAGGCTTATGTGGAGTGATTTTCGGGGAACTGTTCCTGCCGGTGTTCCGTGGGGGGCAATGACAGCTTCGGGTTTTTCATTTGATTCTGAAATGCACGATGACGGAACAACTATTAATATCACGGTAGGAATATTTACTTTTTTTACAAAGCATGATTCATGGAAGAAGCCTGAAATTAATTCAGCCTATCATCTGGAACACGAGCAACATCATTTTGATATTACCCGCCTGTATTCAGAAAAATTGATGAACGAAATAAAAAAAGCTGCTTTTACGAATAAGAATTATAAGAAATTATTGAATTCTCTTTTCAATAAAGTGTATGATGAGAGTATTGCTTTGCAACGCCGGTACGATCTGGAAACCAGGAACAGCATGGACTCTGTAAAGCAGTTGGAATGGAATAAAAAAATATCGGATGAAATAAATAACCTTCAATAAATTAATCCTTACTCCTTTATGTTTACGGTTAGTACCGGTATCTTTAAATGGTGCCTTACCGTATTAACTGTTTGCCCGTAGATGATATCCTTTAATCCTGTATGGCCATGTGCGCCTACTACCAGTATATCTGCATTTGATTTTTTTGTCAGCTTTACAATTTCTTTTACTCTGTATTTGTAGCCTAAAAGGCTTGTGGCATTGAATCCCTTTTCTTGTAATTGAGCAGTGTAGGTATCCAATTGCCCCTGGTCTTTTCTTGTTTCGTAATCATCACTCTGATTGCCCCAAAGTCTTGCGGAAACACTTTCTACTACATGAATAAGAATATATTGCGTATTGGTATTACCCAGGCCGATAGCGTGACTAATCAATTTTTTATCATTTTCAGAAAAGTCAAGAGCTATGGCAATTTTGTGGTATTGAGGAATTTCAAGAGTGATTTTTTTCATCTCCGGATGAATTTTAATAGAAGATTTTAATCTTCGTTTTACTAAGGCTGGTTCTATGGTGATGTAGATGAGTAATCCGGTAAAAAATATTGCTATTGAACCGGTGATCACTTTTAAAATCAGAGAATTACCTTCGAGTATAGGTTTTATTTCGACGATTATTAATTTTAAATTTAAATAAACGAGAACAATTGCAACGATCCATGCAAAGAATTTTGTAATTGGTTTAATAGCGAATTTCCCCATTTTGGCTTTATCACTTACAAAATGAATTAGTGGTATCACTGCAAAGCCCAATTGAAGGCTCAGTATTACCTGACTGAAGACCAATAAATCATCAATCTCTTTATCACCGTAAATAAGAATAACAATTATGGTAGGAATAATAGCAATAAGCCTGGTAACCAATCTTCTTACCCACGGGTTAATTCTGAGTCTTAAATATCCTTCCATTACAATTTGCCCTGCAAGGGTGCCCGTTACCGTGGAGCTTTGGCCGGCAGCGATCAGTGCCACTGCGAAAAGTATAGGGGCCGCACTTCCGAGAAACCTTGGTAATAATTGGTAAGCATCTTCAATTCGTGCTACGCCTGAATTACCTGATTTAAAAAAAACAGTAGCTGCGAGAATGAGAATAGCAGCATTTACAAGAAAAGCAATATTTAAGGCGATGGAAGTATCTACCCGATTAAATTTTATGGCCTGACGAATACCTTTATCTGTTTTGTCTATTTTTCTTGATTGTACCAAAGCCGAATGCAGGTAAAGATTGTGAGGCATTACCGTGGCTCCGATAATTCCTATGGCAATGTAAAGCGCTTCATTATTAGGGAATGTAGGGACTAAGCCTGTAGCGATTTCTGCTATATCAGGTTTTGCTAAAAATATCTGAATGAAAAATGCGCCTGCTACTATAGCAACAAGTGCAATAATAAAAGCCTCCATTTTTTGCATCCCCAACTTTTGCAAATACAATAATAAAAAGGTGTCTAAAACGGTAATACATACTCCCCATATAATAGGAATCCCGGTTAATAAATGAAGGCCTATTGCCATACCTACCACTTCAGCAAGATCGGTCGCAGCTATGGCAATTTCAGCAAGTATATAAAGTATAAAATTTAAAAGCTTAGGATATTCTTCCCTGTTGGCTTGTGCGAGGTCTCTTCCACGAACGATTCCAAGACGTGCAGACAGCCCCTGCAACAACAACGCCATCAGATTACTCATTAATAATACCCATATAAGTGAATAGCCAAATTTACTTCCCCCCTGGAGGTCTGTGGCCCAGTTGCCAGGGTCCATATACCCTACACTCACTAAATAAGCCGGCCCCAAAAAGGAAAAAATCCTTTTCCATCCTTTTCTTTTTTGAGTGTCAATACTTCCGTGAATCTCGTCCAGCGAATGGTCATCGTGGCTTCTCTCAATTATCATAAACATAAATATTTTGTGCGGCTATGCCACTGATTACACATTCCGGTTTTCCGGCTATTTTAATTTGGAGTGAACCATCAAAGTCAAAAGTTTTCAGCACTTTGATTTGAGATCCTATCCGGATGCCATAATAGTTCAACATTTCCATCATTTCGGGGGTTTGATTACTTACAGAACTCACGATGGCATTTTGTTTCATTGGCAAATCTTTTAATACCATTTGTTTTAGCAATATGATCTTCCCTTTTTCATCAGGTATGGGATCTCCGTGCGGATCTATTTTGGGGTTACCTAAAAATCTATCCAGCTTTTCAATTAACTCCGGGCTGCTTACGTGTTCCAGTTCTTCAGCAATGTCGTGTACTTTTTCCCATTCCATTCCCAGCTTGGCCACGAGGAACGATTCCCATAAACGATGCCTCCGGATGATCTTTAAGGCTTCTTTATTTCCTGTATTGTTGAGCCTGAAACCATAATATTTCTTGTATTCCAGCAATTTTTTGGAAGTAAGCTTTTTGAGCATATCGGTAATGGAAGCAGCACTTGTATTTAAAAAAGCAGCGAGTGAATTGGTATTTACCTTTTCAGTTTTCTCCTGTAAATTGTAGATACTCTTTATATAATTTTCTTCACTCTGTGATAATTTCATGTAGTGTAAAAATAATTTTAGGCAAAACTAAAAATTTTAATTGATAATTTCAATAATAAAAAGATGAAAAATAAAAGAGAACTTTTTGGGTCGGGTGCAGTATGGGAGGATGTGATCGGATATTCGAGGGCGGTACGCATAGGCGACCAGATAGAAATCTCCGGTACCACAGCCGTAGATGGCAAAAACATTGTCGGGGAGGGGAGCGTATATGAGCAAGCGGTTTTCATTTTCCAAAAGATTGAGAAGATTCTGATCACCGCCGGGAGCAGTTTGGCAGACGTCGTCCGCACCAGAATGTATATTACCGATATTTCCAAATGGGAAGAAGCAGGGAAAGCTCATGCTCTTTTTTTCAAGGAAATAAAACCCGCAGCTACGATGGTTGAAGTAAGCAAATTGATTGATGACAAATTATTGATTGAAATAGAAGTAAGTGCTGTTGTTACCGGAAATTGAGAGGGCACTCCTTTTGTGAACGGTAATTCAGCCTGCAACATAATGTCCAATGGATTAGTGAATGTGTGTAAATTTTACACATTAAATGAAAGTAAACTGTGAAATTCTAAATTTTTCATTTTATATTGTGCCCTCATTAAAGTGAGTTTATCCATTATGAGCTTTGAAAATTATGTAATTCCTTATGAGATCAATGAAAGATATCAAAGAAAAGTTGCTTATTTCTCTATGGAATATGCAATTGATCAGCCGCTGAAAATATACAGTGGCGGACTTGGATTCCTTTCAGGCTCACATTTACGCAGTGCTTATGAGTTAAGGCAAAATTTAATTGGTATTGGTATTCTATGGAAAGAAGGATATTATGATCAGGCGAGAAATGCGGATCAGACATTGAAGGTAGTGTGGATAGAAAAGATTTATAATTTTCTGGAGGAGACCGGTATTCGTTTTCAGATTAATATTCATGATCATCCGGTGTGGGTGAAAGTTTTGTACCTCAATCCCAAGACATTTAATAGTGCTCCACTGTTCTTGTTGAGTACCGATGATCAGGAGAATGATTATGTTTCTCAAACAATCTGCCATCGTCTTTATGATGGTAATGCCGCTACTAAGATGGCACAGTTCATTTTGCTGGGCGTAGGAGGTGCAAAACTTCTTGATCTTATGAATTACAATCCCGATCTGTATCATCTTAATGAAGCACATGCGGTAAGCTCAGCCTTTTACCTGTATCGAAAATTCGGTAATCTTGAAGATGTAAAGAAACGGATGGTTTTTACTACGCACACACCTGAAGAAGCCGGTAATGAAAAGCACGATATTTATTTGTGTGAGCAGATGAGTTATTTCTGTGGAATGCCGCTGGAGAAGGTGCGTGAATTAACGGGAATGACTGATGATCTTTTTAACCATTCACTTGCCGCTCTGCGTTTTGCCCATATTGCCAATGGCGTATCACAATTGCATGGGGAAGTGAGCCGGCAGATGTGGAATAAATATGATGGTATTTGTGAAATAAAAGCAATCACCAATGCACAGAACTGGCGTTACTGGTCCGACAAGCAATTGTACCGTGCCCGCCAGGAACACAATGACGATTGGTTTGATGACCGGAAAAGACATTTAAAACATCGTGCATTGGCAATTGTGGCTGATCAGACAGGAAAGGTTATGGATCCGAATGTCCTGACAATTGTATGGGCGAGAAGATTTGCCGGATACAAGCGTGCTGAATTACTTACAAGAGACCATAAACGATTCGAAGCGTTGTTGAATAATCCTAAATTCCCTGTTCAGATTATATGGGCCGGAAAGCCTTACCCGCTTGATTATCCTGCCATTACAGATTTTAACCGTCTGGTAAATCTGAGCAAACAGTATAAGAACATAGCTGTGTGTACAGGGTATGAACTGACATTGAGTAAACGATTGAAACAAGCGGCAGATGTATGGTTAAATAACCCGAGGGTACCACGGGAAGCGAGCGGAACTAGTGGTATGACGGCTGCGATGAATGGTGCTGTAAATCTCAGTACCAATGACGGATGGATTTGCGAATTTGTAAATCATGGTAATAATGGTTTTGTGGTGCCTCCGGCAGATTACATGAATATGCATGTAGAGGAGCAGGATAATTATGATATGAATAAGCTTTATGAAATTCTTGAGAATCAAATATTGCCTTTGTATTACAATGATTTTGAAACATGGAGGCAGATCGTGAAGAATGGTATGCGTGATGTTCAGTTTGCTTTTGACAGCAACCGGATGGTGGATGAGTATTACGAGATTTTGTATAAATAAAACAAACGGGTAGTTAATTCATTCTATTGCAATGCAAAGCATCATCGTAAATGATTTAACTTGAAAAAATAAGTAATCTGACTCTTGTGGGTTTCCCCCAGTTCAGGTATAATAGGAAGAATAAGAAATTGAAAAGAAAATATCCTCTGTATCAGCAGGGGATTTTTTATGTAACATAGGGATGTTTAGAAGATGTCTAAATTGAATTAAAATTTTGATAAGACCCGTGAATAAAACACCTCTCAGATAGACCAATTGCCCAGGCCGCGAAGGAAGCGGCGCATCCCGATGATATCATTCACTGTTTTGTTCTTTATGACCTGTATATTCTCTTACGCCAACTATAATAATGTTTTTTCAGGATTCTCTGCATTGATAGTTACCAGGACCAGGCATAAGTTATTGAGGATACTACGTAAACTTTGTTTGCTAACATTCGAATATTTGAAGACAGGGAATTTATTAATTGTTCAGCCCGGCTTTTGTAAATGCTATTATTACAAGTAGTCGTTCTCGTCTGCTCTTAACTAACTTGTTTGAAAGTTTCAAGTTCTTTATAAAATGCCAATGCTTTCATAACCGATTTTCCTCCTGAACCTTTAATGAGACTCTTTATCCATTTTTTATCAGCATTCTCTATTGTTTGGTTTTTGTAGAGCCAGTATGCCAGGTATGTAAATGAAGCAGTCATCAAAAATTGAAAAATAATATATCCCCAGCCTATAGAATGTGGAAACCATGCATTGCTCAAATAAAAAGTCGTCCAAAAAGGAAATTGCAAAACCATCGTACGGACGTGTTGCAAGATGGATAATTGTAGTTTGGTTAATTTTTGCTGTATCTCTGTTATACTTCCGTCGTAATTAATATTGTTTGCCCATACCAAATGTTTAATGTAATCGAATAATGCTTTCACATTGATTAAGAATATTACAGCCATTGAAATGATGAAATAATTCGACGCAGAAGAATAATGTGTGATTGCATAGAATAACACAATTCCTAATAGTATTAAATAGATGACCAGGGCTACAATTCCTCTTGTTTTGAAACGAATGAGCGATTGTAAGGCTGACTCTGCTTTTAGGCTTGTCATCTCTTTCAGCAGTTGTTTATTAATAGCCAGTGATTGGTCAATTTTTGCATACTGTTCTTTCCATAAAAGAACAAAGTTTGTCTCTTCCATAATATTTACGTTGATATTTGTGAAAATTTTTGTTTTAAGATTGTTTTTATTCTTCCAATTTTTGTGGCAACGTTGGTTTCGGTAATACCAATAATTTCCGATATTTCTTTGTGGCTTTTTTCTTCCAGATAAAGAAGCATCAATGCTTTGTCTAATTCTTTTAATTCATTTATAAATTTTTGAAGAAACAAAGTATGTCCTTCCGGTTTCTTGCTTTCCTGAAAATCAGGAAGGCTGAATAACCCTTCTGTATATGGCTTGGATATTTCTTCTCTCCTTTTTTCTTTTCTATAATTTGATATTGCCACATTCAAAGCAATTCTGTAAATCCAGGTTGAGTGCTTAAATTCTTCATTGTAGTTATCAAACGATTTCCATAATTGCAAAATGATTTCTTGTACAAGGTCTTTTTTGTCGTCAATATCTTTACAATAGGAGTTAGCTACTTTGTAAATAATACCTTTATGCATTTCAATAACTGAAAGAAATAAGTCTGTTTTATCAACTAATCCCATTTTTTAACGGTTGCTTTTCTATATTATTCGCATGACTATCAAAAATATCACAGTCGGAATGAAATTATTTTGTTGGTCGTGTCAAAGTTTGTTATTAAATATATGCAATCAAGAGAAAAAATACTAAAAAGGTAAAAAATGTGGTAGATGATTATGGAGACTATTTCGGTGAAAAAACAGCGTCACGAGAACAATGAATAGCAGCAGTTACAGGAGGATTTTTTAATGGAATTCACACTTGGTTGTGAGTTTTTCTTTCGGTAGGAATGTTTGTGTATATTTACCCTTACTGCGGTTATACAAGACCGTTAGTTACAATTTGTAACGAATAGAAAAAGATTAAATTCACATTAATAATGAAAAAATCAACTAAGGTGTTACTGATAATTTTTGGAGTATTAAGTATTTCGTCTGGAGTACGTTTTTATTTTTTAAAAGAGGATACTTCAGATGCTTATATTGGAATTTTCACTGGAATAGCCTTGATTGTAAGTGTATTTCTTATTAAAACTAAGAATAAAGTAGTTTAATTTAATGATAGATGAGAAACTGGAAAAAGTATACCCTTGAATTTCTGTCAATCTTTATTGCAGTTATATCAGCATTTGCTCTGAATAATTGGAATACCAATAGGCGGGATCATAATGCAGAAAATAAAATTTTGGCGGAAATTCGAAATGGACTTGAAAAAGATTTGGAAGACTTGAATTTGAATGAATTGGGCCACAGAATGGGAATTAAAGCCACGGTCTATTTCAAAGATTTAATTGCTAATAAACCGATATCCAAAGATTCAATAATGGTTTATTATCTTAATCTGACCCGTGATTATGTGTCTATTCAAAATACTTCCGGTTATGAAACCTTAAAATCGAGAGGGTTGGAATTAATTGAAAATGACTCATTAAGAACAAAGGTTATTTCGCTCTATGAATATGATTATAATATTTTAAGGAAGTTAGAAGAAGAGTATTATGAATTACAGTTCCAAAATAATTATTTTAAAGAAATTAACCATTCAATTGCACGTAATTTTGAATTTGACGAAAATAAAACGCTAACCGGAATCAGAACGCCACTGAAAATATCGGAAGAAGAAGAGAAAGTGCTTTTGACTTATTTATGGAAAATCCAGGTGAATCGAAACTTCATCTTGCGGTATTATTCTGAAGTCAGGGATAATATAGAAAAAGTAAGAATTGAAATAGACAAAGAAACAAAACGGTAGGTAAAATTGTGACAGCGTGATAAATTCTGATAAGAAGTTTTTTCAAAAAGCGTTGACTATGATTGGGTACATTATCTCTTCAATTCATCCTGTAACCTTTTCAATTTTCCCCTTCCACTACCCATTTATAAAAATCGGAAAAATATTTTCTCCAGGCTGCTTCATTGTGTCTGGCTTCGGGATCTATCAGTTCTTTTACCGGTGATTGGGAGTAGCTTTTAATTTCTTTTTCTATCCGTTTCATATCGGGCACCATGGAATCTCCTTCTTTACCTCCGGCATAAAAAAACAATTTTGAATTCATTTCTTTTGAATCGGCCATTACGGTACTGTCAATTCCTGAAGCTGTCCAGAAAGCGGGAGAGAAAATGCCTGCGCCGCCGAATACCTTTGGATATTTTAATACAGCATAGAGTGAAATAAGACCTCCCATAGAGCTTCCGGCAATGAAGGTGTTTTCTTTATTCTTTAGTGTACGGTAATGCTGGTCTATGTATGGCTTTAAATTTTTTATAATGAAATCAACATACAGATCACCTTCACCTTTTCCGAAATCCTGAAATTTCCACGGATTGTATTCTGTCATCCTTTTGGAAAGGCCATTGTCAATTCCTACTACGATCACTTCTTTCCCCCCTGATTTAAAAATAGAATCAAGGTATTCATCCACACCCCATTCACCGGAATAAGAAGTGGCATTATCAAAAAGGTTTTGTCCGTCGTGCATGTACAAAACAGGATATTTTTTTTTAGAAGCAGCATAATCGGGAGGCAGATAAAGCCATATCCTTCTGGACCGTTTTAACTCAGGGATGTAAAAGGCACTATCCATTATTTTTACATTGGCAGATGCCGAATGATTTTTTTGGAGAGATTGTTTATTCGATTTAAAATCATCGTTCCATCCCCGGATATTTACCTGAATGGTAGTGTCGGATTGTAAATGAAAAAAACGATTGGCAATCCCTTTGCCGTTGGAATCTGTTTCTGCTTTTTCCCAGCTTCCCCTTGTAAATTTGTATTCATAATTCCCCGCTGGCAATGAAAGTGTGATCGTTGCTATTCCTGTTTTGTCAGATGTCAGTTCTGAGTTTTTATCTTGAGGATTCCATAAATTAAAATTTCCTGTAATGAAAAGATGATCCATGGAATGTAGCAATGACGGTTGTTTTACTTCGAAATTAACTTTGTATTGCGCAAAAGAAACCGCTGAAATAATGATCAGTAAACCGGCAAATACATACTTTATTATTTTTTGCATAAATGCTTAAGAAATTTTAGCAAGTAAATCTTTAGCCTTCTGATGAAAAGTAGCGCTCAAAGCAACCAGCGGAAGGCGTAATTCATTCTCAATTAATTTTAATTCATATAAAAAAGCTTTCACACCTGCAGGATTATTTTCTACAAATAAAAGGTCATATCCTTCCAGTAATTTGTAATGAAGTTTTTGTGCATTGGCAAAATCATTTTTCAATGCAAGGCGTATCATATTCGAAAAATCCTTTGGGAAACAATTGGCCGCTACACTTATTACACCTTTGGCACCACAGGCGATCAATGGAAGTGAAATATGATCATCGCCGCTTACCATTAGAAAGTCGGCAGGCTTGCTTTTTAAGATATGCATGCATTGAACCATGTTGCCACTCGCTTCTTTTATTCCCTGAATGTTTTTGCATTCTCTTGCAAGCCGTAAAGTGGTTTCTGCGTTAATATTACTGCCGGTCCTTCCGGGTACATTGTATAAGATCACCGGTAGCGGTGAGGCTTCTGAAATGGCTTTGTAATGCTGAAAAATACCTTCCTGCGATGGCTTATTGTAATTGGGGCTTGAACTCAGAATAGCAGTAATCTTTTCCAACGGAAAATCAGAAAAATGATCTATTACGCTTTGGGTATTATTGCCTCCTATGCCCAGCACCAGCGGAACACGATTGTTTATTTTTTGCGAAGTAAATTGTACGACTTCAGATTGTTCCGTTTTTGAAAGGGTGGGGGTTTCTCCTGTAGTGCCCAGCGAAACGATGTATTCCACTCCGTTGCTGATGATATGGTTGATCAGCTTTTCCAGAGAGTCATAATCTATCTCTTTATTTTGTTTAAATGGAGTTACAATGGCAACCCCTGTTCCTGTGAGTTGATTTATTAGAGACATTATTGTAGGTATAAAGTATTAATATTAGAGATCAGGTAAAAAGTGAAGAGTATTCTATGTGAAGCAGCACATTTTTGATAAGAACGTGTCCATTTCATCATTTTGATTTTTAGTAAAAATATGAAATTATACGCTTAATAGGTTGAGTGGGGACTCATGGATTCAATGTGCGTGGTTTTTTGACGAAGAAATGGTCTATTCGTCCCAGAAGCCCATCTTATTAAATTTTTCAATGCGCTGTGATACTCTTACATCAGGCTTTATTTGTTTTAATTCTTCTATAATCGGCTTTATGTAAGCCTTAAGGTTGGCTGCTGCTTCATCATAATTCCAATGGGCACCTCCGAGAGGCTCATGGATAACCCCATCTACCAATCCAAATTTCATCATATCACTCGAAGTGAGTTTTAATTGTTCTGCTGCTACTTCTTTTTGTGCCCAACTGCGCCAGAGAATGGAGCTGCAGTTTTCGGGGGAGATCACGGTGTACCATGAATTTTCCAGCATCAGTACCTTATCGCCTACTCCGATTCCCAAAGCGCCGCCACTTGCTCCTTCGCCGATGACTATACATACAATGGGAACCTTGAGCCTCATCATTTCGTAAATATTTCTGGCGATGGCTTCACCCTGTCCCCGCTCTTCAGCTTCCAGACCGGGATAAGCACCGGGAGTGTCAATTAAAGTAATAACAGGTTTATTAAATTTTTCGGCAAGCTTCATCAGCCGTAATGCTTTCCGGTAGCCTTCGGGATTGGCCATTCCGAAATTTCTCATCTGACGCATTTTGGTATTGGTACCTTTTTGCTGCCCTATCACCATGATGGTTTCTCCGTCAAGTTGTGCGAAGCCGCCTATCATTGCTTTGTCGTCCTTTACATTCCGGTCGCCGTGTAGTTCCTGAAAGTTGGTGAACATCTTTAAAATGTATTCCAGTGTGTAAGGCCTGTCGGGATGGCGGCTCAATTGTACTTTTTGCCAGGGAGTAAGATTTTCTGTAATTTCTTTTCTTTTAGATAGAATATTGTCCTCCAGTTGGGCGATGATGGAAGCATAATCCACTTTAGGGTTTTTAGAAGCGAGCTTTTTATTCTCTTCTATCTGCTCATAAAGTTCTTTTATGGGTTGTTCAAAGTCGAGGAATTGCCTTGTGTGTGTTAACGACATCGTGTGTACAAAAGTTTTTAAAAATAGGTGAGTAAATCTACTTTATTTTTTTAGGGCGGTAAAGTTAAGGCCTCAAAATTAAATAACGGATAAAAGCTTGTTTTCAGGGAAAGAACTATGGGTGAAAAGTACGAAAAGAAATCTTTTTGGTAAAAAATCTTTCAGAAAAAAATTTAAGTTTTTTGCCTAAGTATAAATTTTATTATCTTCGCGCTCCTAATTTAATTACCAGGATCGGTAGTTCAGTTGGTTAGAATGCCGCCCTGTCACGGCGGAGGTCGCGAGTTCGAGTCTCGTCCGGTCCGCTTAGTTCAATACTAAAACAATTAAAAAGCCTGTAAATCACTTATTTTACAGGTTTTTTTGTTTTTCCTATGTATCAAATTATTCATTAAGTCTCAAAAAAATCGTGAGTGAAGAATTTAGAAAAGTTTTCTCATGAAATATTTCATAGACTATTGAATAATAACATGTTCATCTATTATAATGGTAAATAAAGCCCTCTTTTTAATTTAACAAGTACTTCCTGTTTGACCAATTCATCAATTTTATCATGAGGTCTTTTATATTCTTTCAGCAGATCCAAAGGGAGTTGTTTATTTAATGGCTGTTCACTATAAGTTTGTATGTTCTCCTAAAAACTCATTTATGTAATAATTGTAGCTTTAATTCGGATTATTTCCGAATTAATTGAATGAATTTTACATAAAATCAGTAGAATCCGTTTGTTCTCCGGGTTAACTCTATTATTAATCGTTTAGTAAAATAGGACTTATAATTTCTCTAAGCTGCATATCTGACATGGCTTACATGAAAATACTTTTGCACCTGTTTTTTATCATTTTTCCTTTCGTGCATAAAATTCTCAACGTTAACCCGCATTTTAGCCTTGTTGACAGGGCGTTTCTTTCCTATTATGTTTGTCTTCACGTCTTGGTTTACATACTCCTGTGGATTTAGTTCAGGGCTATACGGCGGAAAAAAGAACACTTCTATCTTGGCTTTGTTTTCAGACAGCCATTCATTTAATTTTTTTGTTTTGTGTGCCGGATGGCCATCGGTAATAAAAAATATTTTTTGCCTGCTATACTTTATCATTTGTTTTAGAAAGGTTATAAACACTTTACCATTAAATCTGCCATCTAATATCATAAACTGTAAGTGCCCTCTATTGAAATTACATTTGTGTAATGAAAAACCCGGGATCAATTGGCAAAATAAACATACATTGTCATGATAAGGATATGTTTTAATTCATTAGGGAGTATATGAAATTCTTTTCTAAAGGCTTTGGAAAAGTTATTGGGTTTCCTAAAACCCAGTTTAAGGGCCAACTCTCCGATCGTAACATCCCCGTTTTCTATTTCTTCTTTTGCCCAACTCATTCTTTTTCCCTGATAGTATTCATAAATATTTTTGCCATACACAATTTTGAAATGCCTTCTGAGTGTGCTCTCACTCATGTTATATTCGTATGCAAGATTCTTAATATTGGGTAATGCAGAGAAAGGGTTATTGATATATTTTTTTAAATTTTCAGCTACTTCAATAATTTCTTTAAAATGAGGCGAACAATAGGCCATAGGTTCTCTCGCAGGCAATTCTTTTGATGATTGCGAAATGACTTTATTTAAAAAAGCATTAAGCAGAATAAATAATTTGGTTTTGAGAATTAGTGGAGTAGATGAAGAACAATCCATCATTTCAACCAACTGCCTCAATATATAATCACTCTTTCTGTCCGGTTCTCCGGGGATCGCAGTGGATTGATTATTTTGAATTAGTGTAGAAAGTAATTGTTCGATCTTTTCATTTGCATTAGGATGATTTTTTTCAAGCCATTCCTTATTAAATATCAATATGAGCCTGCCTGTTTGCTTGCCTCTCGTGATCTTTATCTTCTTCTGAAAATCGGCGGAATACAGGTATGCTTCTTTATCGCTGAAAGTGTCTAACCTTTCTTCGAGTTCATAGATTACTTTATACACCGCTCCCGACTCTTCCTTTATGAACAAGTCAAATTCAATATCGCTTTTAGGAGTAAGGTTGTAAAACAAAAATCCAAAACCTTCTTCGAGAAGATGCCACTTTATACATCCTGTACCGATTTGTGGTGGTATTTTAATAATATTATCAAAAGCAGTAGCTTCCAGTTTCGATGAAAAATAATCGAGAAAAGGGGAAAAGAAACAATTCTTTTTGGCAAAAGGTTTTGTCATGATCAGCAGGATTTGGTTCTCTAATAAGATTGGACTAAATACAAAGTCTGCCGCTGTAAATGAATGCCATCCATAACCAGCGGCAGACTTTGTATTGTGTTTTACTTAAACAATTTTCTAAACTATTTAAGCCTATTACCTGATTGGTTTTTCTTCATTTGGAATAAATACTTCTTTATTTTTGCTAAATAAGCCAAAGATAGAATGCAATTAGTGTTTTCAGAGGTAGGTATTACTAATTCATCCTGTCTTGTTTAGAGCAACGCCGGTGAAATACCGGATATAGTATCCGGTATTTCACTCATCCTCTCCAAACTTATACCTATGCAGCGGCCAGTATTCCAGTGTTTTGAAAAAAATCAATATACAAGGTGGACTAAATAGTAGTAGTAGGAATAGTAGTTAATGTTAAATAAGTATCAACATTCTTATTACTTTTACCGGCTTTATTCATCTTGTTTATCGAATCAAACCTTACGATAATATTCTTCTTAATAAGTAAATTTTTTTTCCGGGGATTGAATACTGTTGGAGTCATAGTTTTTTTTTTGGAGATTAATTATTGACACAAAACTTGTAAATAACAACTTAACAAAAAAACTTTTTCGACCCTTGATATAAAATACTCGACGCATGGTATGAATCAGACGATTCTTGCACTTTCGAAATACGAAATAAATAGGGGGAGTACTTAAAACTACTAATTCTTTTTAATTTGCAAAGCAGTAAATAATGCGTTTTTATGGCTTTTGGATATAGGTAATGATTTCCCATTGGTCAGTTCCACTCCATTTCCCGTTACCGCTTTTACTGCACTAATTGATACAAGGTATGAATTATGGATCCTTACAAATTGATTGAAAGGTAATTTTTCTTCTATAGCCTTCATGCTTGAATAAGTAGTCAAGACCTGGTCAGCAGTATATATTTTTATATAATCCCGAAAGGATTCCATATACAGTATATTGACATGGCCTATTTTGTTTAATTTATTATTGGCTTTAATGAAGATATAGTCGGCAATTTCATCGTTTGAATTTAATAAAACTTTTCTATTCATCTCGATTTGCAACCTGGCTTTATTAATTGCTTTTAGAAACCTTTCAAAAGAGACTGGTTTCAATAAATAATCAGCGACACCCAATTCAAAACTATTTACAGCAAATTGATCATGCGCCGTAACAAAGATAATTACCGGTGGATTCGGCAGGGACCGCACCAATTCCAACCCATTAATTTTAGGCATTTGAATATCGGTAATCAATAAGTCTATTTGATGATCTTCGAGAATTTTCATCGCCTCAAATGCATCTTCACAAACAGCAATGACTTCCAGTGAATCAATTTCTTTTACAAAATTTTCCAGTATCTCGCGGCCTATGGGCTCATCATCTATAATCAGGCATCTAATGGTGGGCATATTATTCAAGATTTATCCTCATCTCTACAAAAAAGGTTTTTCCGCGATCTTCTATTTTTAACTCATGTTTGTTGGGATATAAGAGTTGCAATCTCTTTCTGACATTTGCCTGGCCAATACCTCCAAATTCGCTATACGTATTTTTTTCATCTTTATCATTATCTATGGAGAAACAAAAAAGATTGTCCATAACGGAAATATTGATCTTTAAAAATCCTTCTTGCTTTGATTTCAGGCCATATTTAAATCCGTTCTCAACAAAGATGAAGGTAAGCAATGGTGCAATCATTTGATTATCTATTTGCGATTCATCAATATTACAAATGATGTCCGTATTATTTTTATACCGCATTTTTTCCAGCATCACATAATTTTTTAAATATTGAAGTTCTCTGGCAACCGACACTTTTTCTGCATCAGACTCATATAGAGAATACCGCATCATTTCTGAAAGTTGGGTAATCACTTGCGGTGTGGCATTATCACGCCGCAAAGCAAGGCCATATATATTGTTTAAAGTATTAAAGAGAAAATGTGGATTTAGTTGCGCTTTTAAAAATTTTTTTTCAAGGATTAATTTCTCTACTTCCAGGTTTACCGCTTTTCTTTCTAATTTAAACATTTTGGAATAAAAATGAAAAATATCAAAAACAATTTTAGTAAAAAAAAATGGTGAAACAGAATAAAACACCGAAACCAAACTTGTAAGTATCTTTTTAGGAGCTATTATTTGAGAAAAACTTGTATGTAGATGGGAATCTATGCCTTGCTTATAAAATGGGGAATTTATAGTAAAATATTTCCCAATAAAAACCAGGCAATAATGATTAAGGACGATCCATATTATAATGCAAACCAGGAAGAAAAAAATCGCTGGAATCATCCTGTTTTTAAATAAAGTGAGCGGCAACAATGCATAAAAAAAAAGATAGAAAACCGTAGCATTACATATCAAACTTCTTGCCGCAAAAACAAAAGTATTGCCCATTGTAAGTCCGGATTCAAAAAGCAAGTTGATCTGAAGAAGCGAAGTGAACACAAGCCACATTAACAAATGACATGCAATACGAGTTTTTACCGTATAATAATTTTCCAAATCAAAAGCAGCTACTCTTTCAAGAAAAGGTTTTTTGATTGTGTTTTTTTTTGTTGTTTCCATGTGCGATAAGCTATACTGAGGTGGTTTGAATCTCACGGACACAAGATTCCGTTAGGTTATAAAATAAGAACTGATTCTTTGGGTAATGTTGAGTCTCCTTGTTTGCGCTTAATTGAAAGGGGCTCGATGCCCCTTTCAATTAA
>JBDTGA010000038.1:0-16542 GCA_039937655.1 Ginsengibacter sp. | reverse complement strand
GGATGTTTATCATAGAAGGAGCTCCGGGAATCATTTGGGCCTTCTTTTGGTGGTACTTAGTAAATGACAAAGTGAAAGACGCCAAATGGCTTTCTGAATCCCAGAAAAATGATGTGGAAGAACAATTAGCGTTTGAACAACAAAGTATCAAGCCGGTAAAGAATTATGCAGAAGCCTTTAAATCGCGGGTGGTGGTTTTACTGTGCCTTCAATATGCATTGTGGAGTATTGGGGTGTATGGCTTTGTAATGTGGCTACCCTCCATCATCAATGAAGCCCCCAATATGGATATAGAGACAACAGGGTGGTTGTCTTCAGTTCCTTATATTCTGGCCATTATAGCAATGTTAGCCGCTTCCTATTTTTCCGATAAGACCTTAAATAGAAAAGCATTTATCTGGCCTTTTCTTTTGGTGGGAGCGATAGCCTTTTACGGATCGTACCTGGTGGGCACGAGTAATTTTTGGTTATCATTTGCCCTGCTGGTAATAGCTGGAGGAGCCATGTACGCTCCCTACGGCCCTTTCTTCGCCATCATTACAGAGATATTACCCAGGAATGTTTCCGGCGGAGCTATAGCCCTTATCAACAGCTTCGGGGCTTTAGGATCCTTTCTCGGAGCATACCTGGTAGGATACCTCAACGGCACTACCGGTAGTTTTGATGCTTCTTATATCTTTATGTCAGGCTCCTTATTTCTGTCCGCTTTGATAACAATGATCGCAGTGAAAGAATCTAAAAACTCAGTCAAAGTTTCAACTGAAAAGAAAGCACCTGGTGCTCAAACTGATTAAGATTGAGAGAAATAATTCTACTTTCTTCTTCCCCATATCAAAATAAGAATCCATCCTATTTATTCGTTTACTGCAAATGAGAATCACGACAGAAAAAAGCAACTTCATAAACAGCCTTTCTTTTTGTCGGCATCGGTTCGGAAAAGGATTAAATTATTTCTCGTTTGCAACAAAGCATGAATTTGGGTTTTATAATCCCCATTTGAAAATTTAAAGGCATTTGCTTTGTATAAAAAGAATTTATAATTGAAAAAAAGGATTAGCAATAAAGCAAAAAAAAGGATTATTAATTTGATTTATCATATTTTATTTTAAAAGACCAACCCCTATAATTGTTCACATTATTAACAGTTAGCTGGGATTCATTTACCTGAAAAAAAGGTAATTTTTTTCTTTGAATATTATTTTCGCCTACCCATTACCATAATTCTTACTTTATTGTTGAAAATTCAAAATTTCTGATCCAATTAGCATTCTAATGTATTAGAATTTAACAAATCCTTAGTAAAAATCTTCTTCAATTTTAAAATTTATTTTAGTTTGTTTAACAAAAATTTTACCTTGTGTAAGAATTACACAATTTTTTTTAATCAATAATTTAATTAAATAGCTTTTTATGAGAAAAAAAATTCTATTAAGCGGAGTCCTTCTGCTCTTTTGTTTTTTTCAAACTATGGCACAGCAAAGAACAATAACCGGAACGGTTACTTCCGCAGATGGTAATCCTTTAGCAGATGCAACAGTTCTCGTGGTTGGTCAAAAAACAGGAGTAAGCACAGATGCTGAAGGTAAGTTTAGTATCAATGTGCCAGCAAGCGCTAAACAACTTGAAATTAGTTTTGTGGGATCCGAAACGCAGAGAGTTGATATATCATCAGCATCTAATGTTTCGGTTACACTTGTACATTCTGATGCAAGTCTCTCAGATGTAGTGATAGTTGGTTATGGCTCTGTAAGGAAAAGAGATTTAACAGGTGCGATTACTTCTATCAAAGCTAAAGATTTTAACCAAGGGGCAATTGCAGCGCCGGACCAACTTCTTCAGGGTAAAGTTGCGGGTCTGGAAATTACTACTAACAATGGACAGCCAGGCGCTGCTTCTACCATAAAAATAAGAGGAAATAATTCTATAAGGGCGGGCAACAATCCGTTATATGTAGTAGATGGAGTTCCATTGGACGGGAGAACCGCAAAGCCTGGGTTGAATTTTGGTGGATCGGGTCTTGATTTTGGTACTACTCCGGAATCAAATCCTCTACTTTATATTAACCCAAATGATATAGCGCAGATTGATGTATTAAAGGATGCTTCTTCCACTGCAATTTATGGTTCAAGAGGAGCAAATGGTGTTATTATTATTACAACCAAAAGGGGAGCCTCCGGTGGAACAAAAGTAGAATTTGGGACAAAGTTTGGTGTTAACGCCGGATATATGCATAAATATAAAGTTTTATCTACAAGCCAGTTTAGAACTGCGCTAAAGACCTATAGCCTGGACACATTGTCAAATTCCCTTGATCATGGCGGTTCGGTAGATGCTTTAAAAGCCATTACACAAAGTTCATTATCGCAGGCCTACAACCTGGCATTAAGTGGTGGAAATGAAACAGGAAAATTTCGTGTATCTTTCCTGGGATCTCAGGATTTTGGATTTATCAAGAAAACATCCTTAGATAAATATCTTGGAAATTTTGCAGGAGAATATAAATTTTTAGATAAACGTTTGACTATTAATTTTGATGTTATTGCAGGGCATACTACAGAGAATATGGGGCTTATTAGTAACACAGCAGGAGCAGGTGGTAATTTAATGGCTTGGGCACTTAACTGGAACCCTACAGCGGCATTTAAAACAAGTAACGGGCTTTTCAGCGATGCGGTAAATTCAGTACCTAACCCGCTGGCAGTTATTGAAGGTTATAATGATGTTGCTAATGTAAACGTATTTCTGGGCAACATATCTGCTGCACTTAAAATCACAAAAGGCCTCGAATACAAATTTTTATATGCGATTAATCATGGAACAGGAAAAAGAAATACAAATATAGGTGGTTGGATTAACGGTATTAATAGTGTTTCGGGAATTGGTGATGCAGCCATTTCAGATGCATTTTTGACTTCTGAAACATTTACTCATACTTTAACGTATAATACCGATCTGACTCAAAATCTATCTATGGAAGCTCTGGCCGGATACGAATATTGGAAGACGAATTATGGAAATTCATCTGTTTTCGCTTCTCAATTTAATACAAATCTTGATCAGCAAAGCAGGATACCCATTCTTTATACCAGTTTTTTTCAGAATGCAAAAACACAAAACCCATTGGTTACTTTTGTTGATCCCACTACAGAAATCCAATCCTACTTTGGCAGGGTGAATTTTAATTTATCAAGTAAGTATTATTTAACTGCAACTATTAGGGGTGATGGCTCTAGCAAGTTTGGGGAAAATAATAAATATGGTTACTTCCCATCTGTTGGTGCTAAGTGGACGATAAGTAATGAAGACTTTTTGAAATCAAATACGGTAATATCAAATTTAGGGTTACGGGCATCATGGGGAATTACCGGAAACCAGGAGTTTCCGGCAGGCGCGTCCCAAGAACAATTTAATTCAGGGTCCTATAATAGTATAGGACAAAGCAATGTTGCCAATCCGGATTTAAAATGGGAACAAACTGCTCAAGTAAATATAGGCTTAGATTTTTCGCTGTTGAAGAATAGAATTTATGGCTCATTTGATTATTACCATAAAAACACTACTGATATTCTTTTCCAGAGTACTGCAATTCAACCTGCGCCCGCCTCTATTTTCTTTATCAACTTACCTGCTCATTTAATCAATTCAGGGGTTGAATTTTCAATAGGCGGTTCAATAGTTTCTAATTCCAAATTTTCGTGGGATGCCCAAATTAACATGGCTCATAATAAAAACCTGTTAAAGGATTTTAAACAGGCGAATATAGCTACAGCCCAGGTAAGTGGTCAGGGTGTTTCGGGTACATTGGCTCAGATTATTGGAAATGATCATCCTGTCAATGTGTTTTACCTGAAACAATTCAGTGGCTTTGATCAAAATGGCCAGCAAATAATAGCTGACCAACCTGCTTTTCAAGGAGACCCTAATCCTCAGTTGTTATATGGGTTTTCGAGTACCTTAAGATATAATAAGATGTCATTATCTTTAAATGCAAGTGGCGCGTCAGGCTTTTATATTTATAATAATACTTTTAATAGCGTAACCAATATAAGTAATCTTCAAAATGGAAAAAATGTGAGTGCCTCTATTATTGGGACACCAGAAAACATAAATGCAAGTGTCGCCGTATCCAGCAGGTATCTTGAAAAAGGCGATTATTTAAAACTAAGGAATGTTACACTTACTTATGCTTTTGGCGATCTGGGTAATTATGTTAAAAATTTGAATGTTTTTGTTAGCGGGTCTAATCTTTTTGTGATTACAAAATTTACCGGATTTGATCCGGAAGTGGATGTTGATAAAAATGAGAATGGGTATCCCTCCAGGAATATAGAATATATACCTTACCCTACGCCGAGAATAATAAATTTTGGTTTTAATATGTCATTATAAAAAAAATTAAAAATCATAAATTATGAATTTATATAAATTAGTAAAGCTCTCCCTTTCTTTGAGTGTCGCAATTATTATGGGAACGGGATGTACAAAACTCAATCAGAACCTGAATAGTACCTTGACAAATGACCAGGCAAGCAATGCCTTAGGCGCCAACGGAACTCAATTATTGTTACAAACTGCTTATAATGATGTAGGTAATCCATTTTCTGATCCGGGGAATATATTTGCATTAGAAGAAGTAACAGGAGATGAATGTGTTGTACCCACCCGTGCTGGAGACTGGGACGATAATGGCAAGTGGCGGGCATTAAAACAACAAACGTTTGGGCCTGATGGGGTGGACTTAATAATAAATCAGTTTAACGCTTTAAATAAGTTAAACTTTGATGCTACAAATGTTTTAGCTTTTACACCCACTAAAGGACAAGCGGCGGAAGCCAGGTTTCTTAGAGCGGTTTCTCTCTACCAACTTTTAGATCTTTTTGGCCAGTTTCCATTTAGAAATCCAGGAGACAATTTATTAAATGCTCCAAAAGTATATTCGGGGGATAGCGCAGTTAACTTTATTATAAGTGAATTAACGACAATCATTCCTGATCTCCCGCCATCGAATGAAATGGATAAAGCAAATGCTGACGCGGCTAATATGTTATTAATGAAATTATACCTGAACCGTGGCGCATTTATTAACAGACAAACTCCAACCTTTGACGATGCAGATATGCAGAAAGTAATCACTCTCGGGAATGCCATCATCAACAGCGGTAAATATTCATATAGCACTAACTATTTTGATAATTTTAATGCAACGAATTCTATTTCGAAAGAAGGAATATTTGCCGCACCTAATACATCCGGTGTCGCTACTAATAATACAGGAATTCATAATATGTGGTGGGCTACATTGCATTATAATTCCTATAAACCATTAGCGCCACAAAGCGGTTGGAATGGATTTTCAACTACAGCAGATTTTTACAATTCCTTTGGAATAAAAAGTACTCCTACTGAAACTCCTGCTGATACTTTGTTGGACCAAAGAATCGGAGGCAGACATTATAAAGGAGTTACAGATGCTTCCGGTTTAAGAACAGGTTTACTAATTGGGCAGCAATATTATGCTGATGGCTCAAAGGCCAAAGACAGGAAAGGCAATTTATTAATTTTTAATACCAATTTCTCTCCAGATTTGAAAGAAACAGGGCCTCTGTTAGAAGATGTAGGTATTCGTGTTTTGAAATATATGCCCGACTTTTCAGACAATGGGAACAACTATGGCGGTGGCACTTCCGGTAACTGGTGCATGATATATAGGTATTCGGATGTTGTATTAATGGTTGCTGAAGCAAAAATGCGCGCTTCGTCACCTGATAATGCAGGAGCATTGGCAATGGTAAATGATTTAAGAATGGCTAGAAAAGCTGCGCCTATGACCAGTATGGTTCTGGTTAATTCGAATAATTTGAATGATCCAAATACTTTATTAGCTGAAAGAGGCAGAGAACTGTATTGGGAATCAATGCGGAGAACAGATTTGATTCGCTTTGGAATGTTTATGAAAGCGTGGTATCTTAAACCGGCTTCTGATGCTGCACACCTGGTATTTCCTATACCTTCTACGGCATTAGCTGCAAACCCTAATTTAAAACAAAATCCCGGGTATTAAAAGGAAAATTATGATAATTATAAAGGCCATTAGTTAATAATGGCCTTTATAATTATGCTATCTTTATACACAATTAAAATACAGGATGCATAGGATTATGTGTTTACGGAATGTTCCAATTCTTACCTTACTCCCAATATTAGTAATATTTATTTCTTGTAACGAAAAACAGGAAACTCCATTATTTCAACTAATGGCCAATACCGGAATTAATTTTGATAATAAAGTAACAGACGGTAAATTGGAAAACAGTTTTCTTTTCCGAAATTTCTATAACGGTGGTAGTGTAGCAATTGGCGATCTTAATAATGATGGATTGACTGATGTATTACTCACCTCTAACATGGGAGTAAACAAAATATATCTGAATAAAAGTAATTTTAAATTTGATGATGTTACTGAAAAATCAGGCCTTCGGCAGGATAGTATGTGGAGTACCGGAGTTACTTTTGTTGATATTAATAATGATGGCTGGCTCGATATTTATATTTGTAATTCGGGCCACATGGTGAATGGTAACAGAAGGAATAAATTGTACATCAACAATCACGACATGACATTTACAGAGGAGGCTCATAAATATGGCCTGGACATAACCGCTTACACTACACAGGTATCCTTTTTTGATTACGATGGTGATGGCGATCTTGATTGCTTCATGATTAACAATAGCCCTATTCCTGTAAATACCTTGAACAATTCTAATGAACGTGACCTCCCCGATTCTGAATGGAAAGTAGCATCGTTTTTAAAAGGCGGCGGCAACCATTTGTACCGAAACGATAATGGTCATTTTAGGGAAGTAACCAAAGAATCAGGCATTCATAGTAGTTTGATAAGTTTTGGACTGGGCGTATCTGTAGGTGATATTAATGGAGATGGCTGGCCAGATGTGTATGTTTCCAACGATTCTTACGAAAGAGATTATCTATATATCAATCAAAAAAACGGAACCTTTAAAGATGAAACAGGTGACTGGCTGCAACACATGAGTCTGTCATCAATGGGCGCTGATATAGCCGATATTAATAACGATGGCTATCCTGAAATTTTCACTACAGATATGCTTCCTGAAAATGATTACCGGCTGAAAACCATGGGTTCCTTTGATAATATTGACCAGTTCAACAGCAAATTAAAAGCAGGATTTTCTTATCAATATGTAAAAAATTGTTTACAGCTAAATAATAAAAATGGAAAATTCCTGGATATAGCCAATTATAGCGGAGTATCTGCTACGGATTGGAGTTGGGGAGCATTACTATTTGATGCTGACAATGATGGATACAGTGATATTTATGTTTGCAATGGTATCAATCGCGATGTTACCAACCTTGACTTTATGGATTTTTTTGCAAATGATGTCATTCAAAAAATGGTTCTGAGCGGCAAAAAAGAAGGGGTAGAGGAGATTTTAAAGAAAATCCCTCAAACTCCATTAACTAATTATGCTTTCAGGAATTTAGGCAATTTGAAATTCCAGGATGTGAGTGAATCCTGGGGATTTACGCAACCTTCTTTTTCTAATGGTGCCGCTTATGGAGATCTCAATAATGATGGAGCATTGGATCTTATAGTGAACAATGAAAACGGACGGGCTTTTGTCTATAAAAACAATTCAAGAACGATTAATAAAAACAATTATCTCGGCATCCTCTTAAAAGGAACTGATAAAAACACTTTTGCCATTGGCAGTGATATAAAATTATATATTGGCAATCAAATATTAAGTCGTGAGGTAATACCAAGCCGTGGTTTTCAGTCATCTATGGATTACAAACAGATTATCGGACTGGGGAAATCTGAAAAGATTGATTCGATGATAATAATGTGGCCCAACCGAGCGTATTCCAAATATCTGAATCCACCGATTGATACCATATTGGTAATTCACCAACCATCTAATGCTATATTGCATTCCGATACATTAAAACTTGTAACTAACACCATTTTTGCACCGGTAAAAAGTAATTTCGAAAAGCACCAGGAGGATGATAATATTGATTTTTATTACGAAAAAAATATCCCTGAAATGCTTTCAAGGGAAGGCCCAAAAGCTGCTGTGGGAGATGTAAATGGCGACGGATTGGAGGATATATACATTGGGGGTACAAAAGATCATCCCGGCCAATTATACCTTCAAACCCAATCCGGCCAATTTGTAAAAAAGAACGAACCCGTTTTTGTTCAATATTCTGATTTTGAAGATGAGGCTGTCCTGTTTTTTGATGCAGATAATGATGGCGATCTTGATCTGTATGTGGGTCCGGGTGGCAACAATAACCCACCTTATAGCAGGCAAATGCAAGGCCGGTTATATATAAATGACGGTAAGGGAAATTTTACCATTGATGTGGATGCTTTTCCACCTAATGGAATGAATTGCGGAGTGGCTATAGCTTATGACTTTAATCACGATGGCTATCCTGATCTTTTTGTAGGAGGCAGAAGTTCTCCCAGGGATTATGGCGTATCACCTACCAGTTATCTTTATGTAAACGATGGCCGCGGACATTTTAAGGATATTGCTAAAACAAAAAATCCGAATATCGAAAATATCGGAATGGTAACAGGATCAGTGTGGGCCGATGTTACAGGAGATTCATCTAAAGAATTAATTGTAACAGGCGAATGGATGTCACCACGAATTTTCTCTTATAACGGTGATCATTTTGTAGAAATTAAATCTAACTTAAATAAATTATTTGGCTTGTGGCAAACGGTTACAGCCACTGATTTGAATGGCGATGGAAAAGTAGATCTCGTTTTCGGGAATATTGGTGAAAATTTTTATCTGCGTCCGGATTCTGCTAATCCGGTAAAATTATGGATCAACGATTTTGACCAGAGTGGCGTCAATGATAAAATTCTCACTTATACGATTAAAGGGAGAGACATGCCCGTTTTTTTAAAAAATGATTTGCTAAATGAAATACCCAGTTTAAAAAGACAAAATATGAGGCATGAAGATTATGCTGAAAAATCAATTCAGCAATTGTTTCCTCCTGATGTATTGCAAAAATGCACAGTAAAAGAATTTAATTTTCCATCTTCAATTATAGCTATCAATAATGGAAATGGAAACTTCACCATAAAAAAGTTACCTCCTATGGTTCAGTTATCATCAGTTAACGCTATTCATTGCATGGATGTGAATGCTGATGGGAAAATTGATTTAATTCTTGGGGGAAACCTATATAATTTTCTTCCCCAATTTGAAAGGTTAGATGCCAGTTTTGGCGATGTACTATTGAATGATGGGAAAGGAAATTTAAAACGGATTGAGCAAAAAAAAACAGGGTTAGCAGTACAGGGCCAGGTGAGGGATATAGTAGAAATTCCTGGAGGGAACGGACCTTACATTCTATTCCTGGTTAACGATGAATTCCCAGCATTATACCATTTAAAGAAGGGCTTACAAAAATAAACACCGGGTGTACACCAAATTTCACACTTCGCATCGCTTCGGAATAAGGTTTAGGTGCGCATAGACCAGGCAGGGTTCAACAATTTAGTGAAATTTGTCGCAGATTCTAAACACTTCGTATGCTTAAAATTATGATTCAACGTACCACTTTGCTATCTTTCAACTGGAGTAAATACCAACTGTTATTAGTTAATTTTTTCCTCTCAACTATCGGGGCCTTTGTCTTTTCTATTTTTTTTTCAGGCTGCAATCCAAAAAACCAATTGCCACCGGTGTTTGAACTGATGAATGATTCACAAACCGGTTTACACTTCGAAAATAAACTTACACCCACCCAGGAATTTAATATTTTTAAGTACCTCTATTTTTATGATGGAGCCGGAATAGGCTCCGGAGATTTTAATAACGATGGAAAAATAGATTTATTTTTTGCATCCAATCAAGGACCCAATGAATTATATCTGAACCAGGGGAGTTTAAAATTTAAAGACGTAACTAAGGAAGCTAAAATTCCTGAAGATGGAGGCTGGTCAACAGGTGTTTCAGTTGTTGATATCAATAATGATGGGTTGCTTGACATTTATATTTGCAGAGTGGGGCATTACTTAACTTTGCATAGCCACAACCAACTATTGATATGCCAGGGGATCAATAAATATGGGATCCCCTATTATAAAGATGAAGCCCACCAATATGGCTTGGATTTTTCCGGTTTCAGTACACAGGCTGTTTTTTTCGATTACAATGGCGATGGATACCTTGATATGTATTTATTGAATCACACCATTCAAAATGGAACTTTTGGCCCAAGAGATAAATTACTGAATACTAAAAGCCCATATTCAGGTGACAGGCTTTATCGCAATAACGGGAATAACACATTTACAGATGTTACTTCAAAGTCAGGAATATACAGCTCCATTCTGGGGTATGGACTTGGCGTTTGTGTTTCGGATATTAATCTTGACGGATGGCCTGATATATATGTGGGCAATGATTTTCATGAAGATGATTATCTCTATCTTAATCAGCACAATGGAACTTTTAAGGAAGATCTGAATAATGAAATGATGCATACAAGTCGCTACACAATGGGAGTGGATGTTGCAGACCTGAACAATGATGGGTATCCCGAAATTATTTCTATGGACATGTTGCCAGAGAATCCGCAAATTGAAAAAAGAGCGCTTGGTGAAGGCGAATACGATCTCTTCTACAATAGAATTAATTATGGATATAATTATCAATACTCACGAAACAATCTTCAATTTAACCGACGCAATGGAACGTTTAGCGAAGTGGGTTTGTATTCCAGTGTGTTTTCAACTGACTGGTCATGGGCACCCTTGCTAATGGATTTTGACAATGACGGCTTGAAAGATTTGTTTGTATCAAATGGAATTTCCAAAAGATTGAATGATATTGATTACATCAATTACGTTTCGAAGGATGCCTTGCAAACGAAAATGCACACTGATCAACAAAGCGGTAGCGACATGGCATTGATCAATAAACTTCCGGAAACAAAAATACCCAACCGCTTTTTTGAAAACAACGGAGATTTGGCTTTTAAGGATATTGGGAATGAAATAAGTGGAAATAAAGCCTCCTATTCTAACGGCGCAATATATGCCGATCTGGACAATGATGGCGATTTGGATATTGTTGTCAACAATATAGATCATCCGGCTTTTCTTTATAGGAATACAACCAATGATAAAGCGCCCCGGCGTTACCTGGATATTAAATTGAAAGGCTCAGAAAAAAATATTAATGCTTTAGGAGCAAAAGTGCTCGTTTATGCGAATGGAAAAATAAGAACCTATGAAAATTATCCCGTTCGCGGTTTTTCGTCGAGTATGCAAATACCCCTTCACGTCGGGTTATATAAAACCAAAGTAGATTCTATGTTACTCATTTGGCCTGATAATACTTATCAACAGGTTCCCTATTCGAAAATAAATCAATTGATAACAATTGCCTGGCAGAAAGGTCTTCCAAAGTTTGATTATACAAGCATCACTTCTCATTGGAAAAATCCTGGAAAACCAATGGGAAACATTACTTCAAAAACCAACCTTTTATACAAGCATGAAGAAAATTCATTTCAGGAATTCAATCGTGAACCTCTAATACCTCACATGCTTTCTACAGAGGGGCCTGCATTAGCGGTTGGGGATATTAACCAGGATGGATTAGAGGATGTCTTTATTGGTTCTTCAAAATGGAAGCAGCCAGCCGTTTTTTTACAAAATAAGGTAGGTAAATTTATTAAAACTGTGCAACCTTCTTTGGATAGCGACAGTACCTACGAAGATGTAGGAGCCTGCTTCACTGATATCAACAATGATGGATTTCCTGATCTTGTCGTGGCGAGTGGTGGTAACGAATTTTATGGGAAGGACACTATGTTAACTCCACGGGTTTATCTTAATGATGGAAAAGGCGTTTTTCATAAACGTGAGAATGCTTTTGGCAGCTTATTTGTAAATGCTTCCTGTGTGGTGAATAATGATTTTAATGGTGATGGGAATATGGATCTGTTTGTTGGTGGGAGATCTGTACCATGGAATTATGGACAAATCCCAATATCCTACTTATTGCAAAATGATGGAACGGGGAAGTTTACGGATGTAACTGATAAGTACGCAAAAGGTTTGTCGGATATTGGCTTTGTAACCTCTGCGTTGTGGTATGATATTAACAAGGACGGGTATAAGGATTTAATTCTAACGTTAGAATGGGGTGGTATAGTGGCATTCATTAATCATCGTGGCTTATTTACCAAAAAGATTCTTACTGATAAAAAAGGATGGTGGAATTTTGTGCTGCCGGTGGATTTGAATAATGATGGCAATATTGATCTCATAGCCGGAAATTTGGGATTAAACAGCCGTTTAAAAGCTTCCGAAAAAGAACCTGTCAGGCTTTATTACAACGATTTTGATGATAATGGAAAGAAAGAACAAGTGTTGACTTATTATTTAGATGGAAAAGAAATTGAATTTGCCAGTATTGGAGAATTGGAAAAACAAATGCCTATAATCAAAAAAAGATTTTTATATGCAAAGGATTTTGCAAAGGCTTCGCTTACAGATATTTTCTCTAAAGAAAAATTGGAAAGCGCTGATACCTTTACGGCCAATTATTTTCCGAATGCAGTTCTGTTGAATGATGGCAAATTAAATTTTTCTGTTCAGGCTTTGCCCTGGCAGGCTCAGTTGTCCCCATATAAAACTGCGGTAGTGGTAAATGCCAATGGAGATAATTTGCCCGATATTTTAATAGCCGGAAATTATTATGAAAATAATATTCAGATGGGAAGGAATGATGCAGATTATGGAACCATCCTGATTAATAAAGGCAATGGAAAATTTGATGCAGAAACGATTAATGGTTTACAAATAAAAGGTCAGGTGCGCCATATCAAAGAGATTAATATAGGTAATAAAAAAGCTTTTATCGTTGCAAGAAACAATGATAGCACTATGGTAATTCAGTTTATAGGAAAGACGTTCCTTAAAAATAATAACTAAGATATTTCGTTAATAACCAATAAATATTTAAAAAAATATTCTAATAGAATGCCTAAATTAACCGTACTTTTTTTCAGTGTTATATAATTTATTTCTCTAAAAAGTTACTCACAAAAATTTATAGAAAATTATTATGATGAAAATATGTATGGAGTAGTTTCATCGGCCCAGGCGAGGTTTTACTCTAAAACAACGGTAACAGATTCAGGCTGGCATACGAAGACTTACTTATTGACCCTTAATAAACTTCAAATGCTTGGTTTATTTGAAGATGCAATAGTTAACGAAGACGGACAGATTATAAATGCCGAAGTTACAGTTCCACTACATCCTGAGTTTGACAAAATTGCATTAGAAGCTGTAAAAAACTCTCCTAAGTGGTTACCAGCTATATCACAAAATCGAAAAGTTTATAGCAAATTAAGGGAGACGGTTACCTTTCTTCAAAGTGGATATTAGAGCAAATGGAAAATTGTTTCTTTATTTCTTACCTTACAGGTGTATAAATTCTGGTAACCCATTGTAGAGTATCTAGTTGCTTACTCCGGTCTGTAACAAGCGATTGGAAAGGAATAGCCATAGCCTCCAAATGATAGTCAGAAATATAGGTGGCCATTTGGTGCAAAGCTTCATTAACCGTATAAGAGCCTCCTTTAACTTCCGCAGTCAATACTTTCCAGGGAACGAAGCGTTTATTAACTATAATATCATTTCCCTGCAAAAATTTATTGATTGGAATTGCTACCATGGTTTCAAAGGTGGTGTCGCTCAATTTCCTAATGTTGAGCATTGGATAATTGTTTTCCTTGGCTCCATGACTGATAATATATGTTTTTAAACTTTCAATTAATTTATAAATATCGATTGTGGAGGGATAGTTAGCCGTTACACATTTTGTTGCAATTAAAGTTGAGTCTTTTGAAATAATAATATGCAGATTAATTCCATATACTTTTTCTTTTTGTTCCAAAAATATTTTCAGATGACTTAAAATATCTGACATATTATTTTGAAGATTTTTTGCCGTTAGATAATTTTTAATCTTTCTAATGGGATTAACTCTTTCGGGCATTTCGCTTTTCCATTCTACGGCAATAGAGTCTTCATTAATTGAAATGATATGAATAAGGCTTTTCAACAGCATTGGATTATTTGAAATGGAAATTTCACCTGCATGTAACATTTTTTTCTCAAGAGAATAAGAATAATTTTTATATCTGTAATCGTTTTTGTTATTAGCTGTTTGAAAATTACTCGCAGAATCTATCGGAAACCATTTTCCCCATTTGCATTCATCCATCAAAAATCTGTTTGCAATATTTATTTTAGTTTTTATAATAATAACTTTTGAAAAAACAATTGGAGCAGGAAGAATCCAATAAATACCTGCCAAAGTAATGACGCACAAAATCAAAAGAGAAAGGAATAACTTTTTCATACAAATCTTGTCGGTAATAATAAATAAGAAAGGTAGCAATTTAGCAAGTAAATTCTAATGAGGTATTTGAAAAGTTTCTTTGAAATCTTGAAATAAATAAAAAAACTATGTAAACTTCCTAACGTTATTCAAAATAGAATTTCCGTTTATTTATTCATCTACTGTAAAACTTTCCAAAAAGTTAGAACTCGCTTTTTTATTCAAACTTCTTCATAAATTATAATCATCATTTTTATTCAAGCACTTACTTAAACGAACCTTTTGGAAAGTGCATTTGCCGCTTCTTCATCTAAATAAATATTAAATTTCAGCTCTTCATTGGGCGATACCCAATGTTAATATATCCGCCCCGTCCGGACCGAGCCATTCCCGCCTGAATGATTGAGTCCGGCAAGCGGGTTGGCTTTCAGGGGCTCAAAATAGCCGTCGTGATTTGAAATAGGAATCCTTTATATTTGTTTGTTTACTGCAGTTGACTTATAAATATTTTATCCATCGGGCTACAGATTTCATAGCTCCAATTTCCCCCAACCTTCCCGATACTCTCTTTTTACGAATTGATTCGCGGCTTCAAAATTAGTTATCCGCATATTAGCGCCATCCCATTTATAGGCAATATAACGGCCAGGTGTTGTAATGTCCTCTACCTCTCCATAAACCGGATCGTGTCTTTTTACCTTTTCACGTATGTTGAAACTGCGTAATAATAAATTTCCCATCAAGACAGTTTCAGTAAGAGGGCCCGCATAATCTTCAATAGGAGAATCCACATAAGCTTTTTCCTTGCCTGGCATTGGAAGAGCGGCATTTCCTTCATAGTCATTATTATATCCCGCAATAGCGGCATCCACCCATTGCCACCAGTGGCCATTGGCAGAACCTTGAACTCTTGGATATTTTTGTGCTACATCAATTTGATTGTTTAGTAAAAGCGGCAGCAATCTTGGATTACGTCCTCCCCAGCCACAGGATATTTTCCCATTCTTTCCAATAAACAAGCTTCCCCCTTCATAATCACCTAATTTGGGAACACCAGCCAATGCATCATTCAGGTTTACATCGGGGTCTAACTCATCCGGCCGTTCAGGTAACATTCCTCCGTCCATCCAATAAAGCTTTAACTCTCCCCCATCCTTTCTTTTAAAGGTGTAACGAAGCCTGCTGGAAGGCGGAATACTCATAGGGTCATCGGCCTCTTTAAATATACCTGAATAAATCGTAGTGGCGTCACACGTTACTTCAGTCGGATAACCAAGCCCTAACAATTTAAAGGAAGGGCCAATAATATGGCAGGCCATATCACCTAAAGCTCCTGTTCCAAACCGCCACCACCCGCGCCAGTTAAAAGGAACCAAATTATCAATGTAATCTGTTTGCGGAGCGGTTCCCAGCCAAAGGTCCCAATTCAATTCTTTGGGAACAGGCGGCCTATCATTAGGCCATGGAATTCCCTGCGGCCATACAGGCCGGTTGGTCCAGTTATACACTTTTTCAATATCTCCAATTAACCCCGCATCAAACCATTCTTTTAAAGTTCTTAATCCGTCAAATGATGCTCCCTGGTCTCCCATTTGGGTTACTACTTTGTATTTCTTTGCCGCTTCTGTTAGGACGCGTGCTTCATAAATATCATGGGTTAATGGTTTTTGCAGATATAAATGCTTATTTAATTTCATGGCATTAAGGCCTACAATGGCATGATTATGATCAGGGATAGCCACAGATACCGCATCAAAATTTTTATTTTCTTTTTCGAACATTTCCCGCCAATCGTGGTAATAGGGTGCTTTAGGAAATTCCTTACGGGTTTCAGCAGATCTTCTGTCATCCACATCACATAGAAAAGCAATCACCGCATTTTTTTTGGGTGCATTAGCGTAGTGCTCAATATCATTTTGCGCTTCACCACCACATCCCACACAGGCGATATATAGTTTATCACTTGGAGCCACATGTTTCTTACCGCCTAGTACATGACTCGGTACAATAGAAAATGCCGCCGCAGTTAAAGCCGAATCTTTTATAAACTTCCGCCTGCCAATTATTTTTTTCATAACTACTTTATTTTATTTTTGTTTTT
>JBDTGA010000037.1:0-104877 GCA_039937655.1 Ginsengibacter sp. | reverse complement strand
AGCTTTGGTTTAAGGTGGTGGTAATATTTTCGGCACTATTGCTATTGATACCTGTACCAAGGCATACCACTTCATCATCAAAAAAGAACCAGGCCTTTTTTGCCTGCACATCGTTGTAATCCATATCGTAAACAGAACAACCATAAACACCGTCGCTTACACCTCCTGTAAAATTAGTGCTGCCCATTTCTCCCCATTGTACGGTCATGGGCTCATCTACTTTGAAATCTCTAGAGGTAACTCCGGGAATTTTATCCCATTCCCATCTAGGCATGATATCATAATATTCAGGGCCGCTTAGTTGAATATTGGTGGAGCCATCTGCCAGAAACTTTCCAAGTAGGTTTTCTTTATTCCCCGTTTCTGTTCGTTTGGTTCTTGTAGAAACAGTGCGAACATTGAAAGAATATTTTGGCCGTACATGAATTGTGTAATCCCCTTTCCAAAATTGTTTGTGAAATGGTGATACACCATAATCCGGTAATTTTGCCCCCGTAAGGCGCATCGCAGCGCTGTCAAGCATTGCAGCATCCTCCGGATTTACTTCTTTGGCCTGATCAATTAAAGAATGAGATTTTTTTGATCCGGCAAGATTGGATTTTAATAAAATACCAGGGCGGGAAATTCCTCTTCCTTCCGTATTAAAATCTGAATAACGGCCACGGATCGTTTTTAGAAAAGTTTGCGTAAAATAAGTGCCCAGTATTTTCGCTTTTTCGCCACTCAAGGCATAAGACGTTCCAATTACCCAGGAAGCCACTTTGTACTCTCCTGTAAGAAAAACCAAACCATAACTTGATATCTGTAATTGAGGGCCATGCTGCAAATAACTATAATCATACTGCACACCTTCTTCCGTAGTAAATTCAATGGGTTGAAATGCCTGCTGCACTGCGGAGTCCATCAGCGAAGCATTTTGAGTAACGCAGGCCCGGTACAAATAATGTATGGCTTCATCTAATTTATTAGCTCCTGTTTTTTCATACGGGTTTCCTCGTGTCATTCTGTGAACCAAAGAATCCTGCAAACTTTTTGGTAAGAAGTTTTGACTTAATAACATTATTTCTCCTAATGCCTGTGGTGTTGCAATTTCATTGTGCCACCAGTTTTTACTTTGCGGATCCTGGCTGTACCAATATCTAAGGCCTGTAACAACAGCCGATTCCAATCCTGTGTTTCCGAAATAAGAATTATCGGGTTTGGAAGCTGCAATTGCAAAAGACTGTAATCTCCCGAGGTGAGTGGATGGTTTCCATTGCGTGATTGAACCGTCTTTGTAATCAATGTCATTCCAGCTGCCATCTGCTAACTGTTGAGGCAAATAGCTAACTACTTGTTTTAAAACTGCTGCATCCGAAATTCCTGACTGTAAATTTTCAACAATGTTTTTTCGGATAATTGAAAAATCATTTTGAGCAAACAAATGAAAAGGCAGCAGTAAAAAAATTACTGCTACCATTTTAATATTTAATTGTATTCTCATGTGCTTTTTCAATTTACAACAATTAACTCATGCAGAGTTACGGCTTTACTCCTTTACCACTTTAAAAGTATTGGTTGTATTACCTGCATACACTAAAACAAAATAGATTCCGGGTGTAAGTTTAGATATATCCAAAGAACTTTGAATAGCACCTACTGAAATAGTAAGTCTATATACTACTTTACCGTCTGCCTGTACCAACCGGATGAATGATTGCTGATCACCTGCAGGATGGGTAACTACAAGATTGTTCTTTGCAGGATTAGGGAAAACGCTAAAGCTACTATTAGCATTATTCTTCAGCCTGATGATATCACTATAGGTAAACTTTCCGTCCTTATCCACTATTTTTAAACGATAAAAGTTTAATCCCGGAAGTGGATTTGCATCAACTATCTCGTAACTATTATCTCCCATACCTACCGCAGTTTGCTTCAGTAACTGGGTGAATGTATTTCCGTTATCACTCCGTTCAATCGAAAAATAATCTATATTACTTTCATTGGCAGTTTTCCATTGCAACTGATTTCTCCCGTTTTGCAATACACTACCTGTAAAACTTAATAAATGAAGAGGAAGTGCCCCTGCAATAATATTTAATTCAACGGTAGTGGCAGTATAAGTAACTGTTCCGCCAACACCTGCCGGCCAATTCACTGTAGCGAATGTGCCACTTACTGCACCTGCAGTTACTATGGTAAAAGTTTGGCCTGCTACCGGTACAAAACCGTTTACAGTAGCAATATCAAGGGTGCCATCAATAGTAGCGTTGCCGCTAACTGCCAGCAAATCGTAATCAACTCCTGCTGCTGTATTTCCCCCAAGTTCTATATCCAATTTCCCTACAGGAGCATTCGCAAAATTGCCGGTTACGTTAATCAAACCGGGGCTGTTCCCTGGTGCTATTGTACCGGTATTGATCAAGCCGTTTGGAACTATTAAAGTAGCATTACCTTTCAATAAACCACTTTGCACCATATTACCAGCTACTGTTATGGTGCCATTGATAGTTGCACTGTTATTATTATCGTTACTAAAATTTCCGTAAGCAATTGGGCTAATGGTTTGAGAAGAAGAAGCCGCTAAATTTACAGTACTGTTTTGTGCCACAAAATGCAAATACGGCGTTTCTGTATTTTGAATATTTAAAACTGCATTATTGTAAACATCCATTTCTGAAGTAATGCTGAAAGTGGCCGGAATGGTAAGGCTGGTAGCATTGGTACCATCACCCAATATAATTTTAGAATTGACACCACTCACCACCATATTTGCAGACAGTGTAGCATTAGTCCCTTTGGTAATAAAAAATGTTTGTTCGTCATTTGTAAAATTTGCAGGTGCTGTACCGGTACCATCAATATTAGTACCCCACCTTGTAACATCATTCAAATTACCGGTACCATTATAATAATAACTTGCCGATGGGAAAAACGCTACGCCTCTTATGGTACCACTCATTCCACTAACAGTAGCATCTGTTGTTGCAGTTGCTGTTGCACTCATGTTTACATTATACCCACTGCTTTCGGTTAATTGTAGCAATTGATTGGTAGCAAGGTTTTGGGTAGCACTAACACCTGTAGTAACATATAAAACAGGCAGGCCATTTATCACTTCACCTGTAATGCCAAAATAGGGACCTTCCGGAGCAGTCGCTGAACCATACGTGCCGTAGGAGACCCATTGGCCATCAGCATTTTTACAATATTTATAAACTCCTGCCAGACCAGTTTTAGTATTGGTAACATACATTACATCGTAGCCTAAAATAGAAGGATCTAGATCGAACATCACCATTTGGCTTGGATATAAAGTACCAAGTGACGTGCTTCCGGCTGCTATTGGAATTCCCGTCATTACACCTGAACCAGCAGTAACAGGCAATCCGCCCGTGGCAGACACAGTACCTATCCTGTTTCCTGAAGCAGCGGTGTAATATAAATCGCCACCAAATATTGATAAGTTTTTAGAACTTGGAACAACACCGGTTGCAGAAGTAGTAATAACGGATGGTGCTGAAGTTGCATCCGTAGCCCCGGGTTTAGTATATAAAACGCCCATTGGAGATACGCCCTGGTTGGTAACACACCATAAATCTGTTCCATCATTTGTAATGGATGCCTGTGCTGTAGCAGCAGTACCGCTCGCAGGGAAATTAGACAAAGCTGTGGAAAGATCTACCGTGCCATCGTATTTTATTAACCCTAAAGTACGGGCAAGATTAGAATTAGTAGTAGTATTATAAATTGTTCCTGAAGCAGATTTAGCGGCATACCCCATTACAGAAAGCCATTGCTTATTGCCACTTAGTGTAATATAACCCTCATTAGTGCTGGAGCTGGCGAAAATATTATTGGTACCAGCTACCGGTAAGTCAATACTACTTATGTAGGTAAATACTCCTGCTGATACGGAATATTTGTCAATATGTATGGGCGTTCCGCTTGTCCCTGGTGTAGAACTTCCTGCAGTACCATTTGTACCATTTACACCGCCCATACGCAATACTGCTAAAGTGCCTCCTGTGAATGCAGCCACACTTGTGCTGGTATAGGTTATGCTACCGTCTTTATTAACCATCTTTAACCGGTAATGTAAACCTCCTGATGTTGGTGCGCTCATATCAGTGTATTGATAATTATTTTCTGTATAATGTGTAGAGACCGGAACTATAGAATCACTAACAGACAGGAAATTATATCCTCCATCTGTGCTACGCTGTACTATAAATCTGTAGGTAGTTGTATCTACAGCAGTGCTCCAGTTTATATTTGCGTTACTACCTGTGCTACTCACTTTAAAGCTATCCAGGACAAATGGCTGTGACAATTTTTTCGCTACCATAAAAGATTTGGTAGTTTGCCACCATGGCATATTTACGTCCCAGGAAATAGTGGTATTATCAGGATTTTTATTACTTGTCCAAATAATAACGCCATCTGCTCTGTTGTAAAGCGTCTCTAATTGGTATCTCCAAATAGATGTATCAATAAATTGAAGTTGTACAGGATCCGTGCCCTGGTGATATTGAGGCCAGATGAAGGCATAAATTGGTTTGGTAGTACTATATCTTTTTAGGGCAGCAATAGTGGTATCCACCATCTTTCGCCAACCTGAAGTATCTGTGTCATAAGTATAAAAAGAGGGTTGAAACACATCTACATTTTTTGCCACAGGAGCTAAGTTGTCACTTATTGATTTCCAACCGGCATAGCCTGAAGGATTATTTACAGGATCTATACTACTCCATTGGTAAGCCTGCTTTGGAGGCACTCCGTAAAAACCAATCGGCGATGATGTATTTGTAGCTTTAAAATAACTGATGGTAGTTAAAAAATTATTGATAGTGTTTGTCAGGTCTGCACTAGGATAGTAGGGCCACGTTTCCAAATCAAGGCAAACCGGAACTCCCGGTTGGCATGTCAATGCGAAAGAATCAATTCCAGATTGCCTTGGCAAATTAGTACTCAGGTCGGTCAAATTATTTTGATTGGCGATTACAAAAGGCTGTAAAAAAGGCATTAAACTCGTAGGTGTATTTTTGTAACGCACCTGTTTGTATAATTTGAAAGATTTTGATTGTGCACCTGCTGATATTGCCATCAGCATCAAATAGGCAACACATATCCATTTATTTTTCATAATCGTTTTTATTTATTTGATTTGTAAAGTTTTTTTGAATAGCCAAAATTTTATTTTATAAAAGAGAAGTATGTTATTATTATTTTATCCTTTTTTCAGAAATCATTTTCATACATTCTAATTAACAAACTTTATTGCTTCCACCTTCACACCACTTTTAATTACTTCTATACAAGTACCCGGAATTAATGAAGCAACATTTAGATTCAGATAATTTCTGCCCCGGATCAGTTTTAGTATTTTAATGTGTATCTGTTGCCAGGAAACAGCAAACAAATGCAAAGGCAACAGTAAAAAAAATGCCTGTATTTTATTTATGAAAAACAATTTTATCATTACAACGTCATTTATAAAAATGAAAATCCTCTTCTAAATTTTTACAGCACCTCTTCCGGTATTTTTTTCGGATGTTTCACTTGCATTCTCGCTTGCATTTTTGCTACAAATACAGGAATATAATTACCCGGGGTTGCCTATTGATACCTGAATGAAAATTTACCCACACTTTCATAAATAGTTTTGCCAGATACACCTGCATGAGGTAAAAAATGAACTCTATCCGGTATTAAGAACTTTTTACTTTTTCTACTTATAGGTTTCAAGCAACGCCAAAATCTAACCTCTTAAAATAACTCTAAAAACATATACGGGTACATCTTTCGGCAAACGCTTTTTCTTTGGCATTTGAATCGTTAACCCACTATCATCTGCCCGCCATTTAATTTTAGCTTTCGACCCCAGAAGTTTAATAGAGGCGATTGAATATTTGTTGGCGGCTAAACTTTTTACCGGCAAAATGGCATCCTTCCAGCTACGTGCAATGACATACACAGTGCTACCTTTTGTCGTAAAGTAAATATCGGGTAAGATTACCTTTGAGGTAACATCACCCAAAGCATCGTGTACAATCGCATTACTCAGCGTTAGATCAGAAACCTGCTCACTAGTCACTTTCCAGGGTTTAGTACCATAAATGGCTTCACCATTTATTTTCATCCAATCGCCTATAGCCTTCAAACGTTCAACTGCCTGCGGAGGAAATTCCCCTGTTCCTGTAGGGCCAACATTCAACAAAAGATTTCCGCCTTTGCTTACGATTTCTACTAATTGGCGCACCAACAATTCAGGCGATTTCCAGGAAGTGTCAAACCTGTTGTAACCCCAACCTTTGCTGATAGTGATACAAGCTTCCCATGGAGTTAAAACGGCAGTTTCAGAAATTGTTTGTTCAGAAACTTTATAATCTCCAAGCCCATTCCCAATGCGGCTGTTCACGATACAATCGGGTTGAAGTTTCCTTATTAAACTCAGCACTTCTTCACTCTGCTCTTTTGTAAATAATTCAGGGGTATCAAACCAAAGCACGGCTACCGGGCCGTATTGAGTAAGAAGCTCCCGGATCTGTGGCTTCACTTTACGTTCAATGTATTTATTAAGATCTTTTATATCTTCATTAGGATAATCCACCAGGTTGCTACGTCCGCCTTTAGTTGGCCAATCCGTTGGTACATCGGGGTCTTGCCAGTCTCTGCCTAACGAATAATAAAATCCCAATTTAATGCCGTGCTTTTTACAAGCTTCGGCCAGTTCTTTAAGCGGATCGCGTTTCCACGGAGTACGCTTTACAATATTGTAATCGTTAGAAGGAGAATTAAACATGGCAAAACCATCATGATGTTTACTGGTAATTACGATGTATTTCATGCCAGCATTTTTTGCATACATCACCCACTGATCTGCATTGAATTTTGTCGGATTAAAATCATTCGCAATAGAACCATACTCTTTGAGAGAAAGTTTTTCATATATCATGAAATGTTCGTTGCCTTTATATGGATGGCCATTCCATACACCTGCTGCCTGTGAGTATAAGCCCCAATGCAAAAACAATCCAAATTTTGCGTCCTGCCACCACTTCAAACGTTGCATCGTATCGGAAGAATCTGACTGGGCTGTGGCTGAACTGCAGATAACCATCAAGCTCAAAAAAGTCAAAAAAATATTATGGAATATTATTTTGATTTTAAAAGAATCTTGAATTCGTTTCATAAATAAAAAATTGTTTCTTAATCTATTTAATTTATTTACCGCCTTCTGCTGACGATGGATTTTTTTGAAGACCCCATCTAAATATATTTCAGTTTTACTCAAAAAAAATTATTAGCTATTCCCGTGATTCTGCCACTCTCTATTAAAAAGAATGAAGTGAAAAATTTATCCAAATCCCAGCTTGCAAAACTCTTTTAATGTTCATCTGTCATTTTTTCTATCGAAACTGATTATTTTGTTTTTACCATTTGATACATTCTATTTCAATTTTACATCCAATACATTTCCATTAAAGGATCGGATTTCTGAAGGTATATGAATAGTAACGGTGCCGTTGTGTTCTTCATATTTAATTTTCGTATCCTTCCCTAATAGCTGAATACTTTCTATTGAATGGGGTGTTTTGAAAATAATCGTTTCTGCTTTAAGTGGTAATACAGGGGCATTAATACCCTTCACTGTAGGTATCACAAATAGATACCGATGCTGTTCTTTAGCAACTGCCGGCACCGATGACTCTTCTCCTTTTCCCAGTACAGATGTTTCGGAAATGGCAACCTCATTTACTTTCATCCAGGCAGCAATTTCATTCAAACGACTTACCATTTCCTTAGAGAAAACACCCTCTTTTGTTGGTCCGAAGTTTAGCAAAAAATTTGTGTTATTTGATCGACAAACTGCCAATTCATTTAAAACATAAGCGGTAGATTTTAAGGGAGCTTTTGTATAACCCCAACCAGGGGAAGCGATTGTCGCACATAATTCTGTCCATCCTTCTTGTTTTGTTGTTGGCAAAGATTTATCCCCTTCCAATGTTTTATAATCGCCGTATCCAAAAAATCTTGGACTTACTACAATACCAGGCTGCATCTTGTGTATCTCCTCCATTGTAATGGTATGTTTTCTGGCAATATTTCCTACAGGAATATCCGGGCCGCCATCAAACCAAATCATGTCTATCTTTCCATAATTGGTAAGTAGTTCTGTAATTTGTCCTTTAAGATATGCCGCAACATCTTCATAATGTTTTTGCTTTTCTGCTTCTGTTTTTTCGGTTGTTCTAACTTTCAAATTTGCATCTACGGAGGGAATATTTTTATAATCACGCCTAAGACCGTAATACAAAAAGCTTTGATACTCCCGGTTAAAATGCCAATCAGGGCCAGAGTAATATAAACCAACTTTTAGCCCGTACTTCCTACATGCAGTTGTAAATTCTTTTACAAAATCTCTCCCATCCAAATAATTTTTTGTATTAAAATCTCCGTATTTACTTGGCCACATAGCAAAGCCATCATGATGTCGGGTTGTAAATACAACATACTTCATACCTGCTTCCTTGGCCAATTTGACCCAGGTATCGGGATCGCAATTTTTAGGATTAAAATCCTTTGCCATAGCCCAATATTGGTTTGGGGTAATGCAAGTATTGTCTTTTTCACATTTATGGCCTGCAAAGAAATCTCCATTTGCAATAAACCTATTGACCGAATCCTGAGATGGCTTTTTAGAACTCCATCCTATTTGTGTGCCAGCCATCATAGGCCAGGATAGGTCAAGTTCTTTTACAGATGCTATACTCCAATGTATGAACATGCCAAATCCGGCTTTAGGATACCATTGTGCGCCAGGATTGGTTGTGCGTTTATAGGCATCTTGGGGTTGACTATCATCAATCCCTATTTGAGCGTGTTCCATTTTTACACGATCGGCTTCTGTTTGTTTTTTATCCTGAGCACTTGTTCTAACATTAGTTAGAAATGTAAATGCTAATAAGAGAATTAAAAAAAATTTCATAATAAAATATATTTTTTACTTTAGAAATTTTATTTGTTAATCAATCGAAAAAATTTTTAAAACGCAATTTTCTCTGAATTTAACAGAATGAAGGGTAATTTACTCATTTGAAATAGTTTATACCATTTCTTTTACTCTTCTTATGATAACCTCTTAGACTGTTTTCAGAGACTCTTCCGCAAGAGTTATTTCGTTATATTTCTGTTAAGCAATTCGATTAAGATAAATTACACTATAAATAAACCAACAGTTTACCGATTCATAAAACACGGCTATTGAATCGTTAAATCAATTTCTTTAGTCGTGCTTTGTTGTTCATCTGCAGTAGCATTGGCTGCCAGAAAAACGACTTTGTAAGTTCCAGGATCTGAGAACACATAATCGAAACTATTTACATTTTGCGTGATATTTTTGATAGGGATAGAGACATCCGGAGCAACATTATTCAAATACAACAATTTTGAAATTACCCAATCCTCATTGTCATCAGCAGTGGCGTTGCCACCTGCAATACGTAGTTGCGATGCACTAATGGACCATACTGCTGCAGAATTTGCAAGACTTACCTGTTTCCATCCTGCACTGGCCATATCAGTTACAGGCAGTATTTTATTATTCGTTTTCAACAGATTGAGGGTAAGATTCTTCAATGTCCAGGTTTTTTGTGTACTGCCTGAAGTGCCTGTATATTTAAAAGCAATGAAAACAGGTTTTTTTTGTGCCAGGATATCTGATAAGTCAATTATGCCGGATGGTGTATTATCTGCTCCGGTAGATAAAGTAGCTCTGTCTGTAACATCAGTCCACGACGCCTTACTAATATTTGCAGCATCATAAGTCCCCGAAAAATCATTGGAAACCATCAACTGTAGGGTATTTTGTTGTGTACCATATTGTGCATAAGAAGTAAATTGCAATTGGGGTGCGCCATCCGCAGTAGTCCTGTCGTGGTTTGCGTAATCGTTCCCATCTTCTCCGGAATAAAAACTAATAAAGTCCGGATTACCGGTAAAGTTAAAATGTACCGTATCTCCTACATGGTATGTTGTTGAACTGGTGGTTACCGCAAAAGATAATGGGTCAATAGAGAGTTTTTTGCTGCAAGAAGCAAAGGCTACCAAAGCTCCTGCTACAACTATTAATCGAATATGTTTCATATTGTTATATTTTGAAAATTTATAAATAAATAGTTAACTATTATTCATTTATCAGTTAGTTAATTTAATAGCCAGGGTTTTGAGTAGCTGCTTTGTTTACATTCATCTCCGATGCCGGTATTGGATACAACAGAAATTTAGGGGAAGAAGCGGCATTAGCGGCAGGTATTGCTGCATATTTCAAAGCATTGGCGCCTAAATCGGTACTAATTTGATTTGCTAAAGCGCTCATGGTTTGTGTCCATATTCCCCATCTTATAAGGTCGGGCCTTCTCTGGGTTTCAAAGCAAAGTTCTCTCGCTCTTTCATCTTGTATTGAATCTTGAAACTGTGTTACGCTTAATCCGGGTGTGAGGTCACATAAATCGTTAGGAGTATTCACATCAAATCCGTAGGCTCTTCTTCGTACTTCATTAAAGGCTTCATAAGCATTTGCAGAAGGGCCATTATTTACCTGATTATCGGCTTCTGCCAGCATTAGTAATACGTCTGCATATCTTAGGATAGGGAAATTCTGTCCTGTATTATTTTTACTTTTGGGTGTCAATAGTTCATAAGATCTTCTCCATTTACCACAGTTTCTATCATAAATTAAAGTACCCTTATTTACCCTGCCGAAAGGATTTCCGCCATACCCATAATCAGCAATTGCCCAATCTCTGCGTAAATCTCCATCGCCATAAAGGCCATATAGTTTCTTTGTAGCATTTATAAATCCGTAGCTATAGCCTGTATCAGTATTACTACATGATATACCATTTGTATTCCCCAGCCTTCCGGTTTCCAGAGTAGTAGTAAGATCATTACCATTAAAATCTGCCTCCCACATAGCTTCTTTTATATCATAAATATCTTGTGCTTCATTGATAAATATCTGACTGTAGCTTGGATTCAGAGAATGAATGCCGGACTGCTGAACTTTAGTAGCCCATTTCAATGCATCGGCGTATTTTGATTTATCCAATAGTGGATAACCAGCCATGGTTAAACAAACTCGTGCCAAAATACCTTCTACTGTAGTTTGAGAAACACGGCTGGAATAACCGAAATGCGTAGCAGGATAACATTTTGCTTCTGCATCAGTCATATCCTTTAGTATTTGAGCATATACATCTTTGCTATCCACTCTTGGAACATTATTCGTAGTTGCTCCTGTAATGGTTGTAGGATCAAGCCTCATAGGTACATCGCCATAGTTACTAACTAAAAGAAAATAATAATAGCCTCTCATAAACTCCGCCTCACCTAATATAGCGTTTCTTTCTACAGGATCCATAGACGCAGGCGTATTGATATAATAGATTAAATTATTGGCTCTTTCTATTCCAACGTAAAGTGCTTGCCAGGTTTGGTCTATAATAGGCTCTGTATAGTCAAAAGTATAAGTTGCGCAAAGTGGAACTCCTGAAGGCCTTGCATAAAAGCCTTCATCAGTTGTAGCACCTAACTTGCTAAAAAAGTTGTCGGCGTATAATCCTGATCTTTGATAACCCAGGATATCATACACTCCGGCCAACGCTTGCAGCAACTGTGCTTCAGTAGCATAATTGGCTTCGGGTGCAGCAAAAGAAAGTGGTTTTGTATCTAAGAATTTTTTACAGGAGGTTATAGAACCAACTATAATTAATAACATCAGGTAATAATATATACGTTTCATAATAATCTTATTTTAAAATTTAAAGTGATGCTTTTAGGCCAACAGTTATAGTTCTTGCACGTGGGTAAGCAGAATAGTCAACTCCCGGTGATAATACGCTATTGAAAATACTTACTTCAGGATCATTTCCTGTGTAATTTGTCCAGGTGTATAAATTTTGTGCTGCCACGTAAAAATTTAAATTTCTGATACCCAATTTTTTGATTAGATCGTTTGGAAGGTTGTATCCCAACGATATTGTTTTTAACCGCAGATAAGATCCGTCTTCAACTACTCTGGAAGAAAAGCTATTGCCAATAGGGCCCTGGGCACCTAATCCTGCACGAAAAAGCGTATTACTTGGATTGTCGGGTGTCCACCTATCTTCGTAACTGGCATACTGGTTTAGGCCCGTTTTTCCCAAATTGTTACCTTCAAATACCAGCCGGTTTGCATTTAATATATCATTGCCATAAGACCATTGAAAGAAAACACTCAGGTCAAATCCTTTGTAGGAAAAATCATTTGTAATACCCCCTGTGTGTATAGGAAGCCCCCTTCCGATAATCGTAAAATCATTACGATTTACTGTTCCATCACCGTTCAAATCTTTGTATTTTATATCACCTGGTTGAATAGTGCTTCTCACATTTCCATTGGTAGGAATAGTTCCCTTCAAGATGTAAGCACCGGAAGGGCTTTTATCAAAATCACTGTATTGATAAACACCATCCCATATAGGGCCATACATTAATCCCAAAGGTTTGCCTACCTGAAATAAATAGGCAGGGATATTAGCAACACTATTATCATAAGGTGCACCCGCAAAGTCTGAATTTTCGTTTTCAGTTAGCGCCAATACTTTATTAGCATTGAATGCAATATTAAAGCTGGTATTCCATGAAAAATCACTCTTACGAATATTAACCGTATTGATAGAAATCTCTAAACCCTGGTTTTGAACCCTTCCTATGTTTTTAAAAATACTACTGAAACCATAAGATGTTGGGATATTGGCTTGTAATAGTAGGTTTTTAGTGGTTTTTTTATAAACATCTGCTGTAAGATTGATTCGATTATCCAGAAATCCCATATCCAGCCCGAGATCCCACTGTGCGGTAGTTTCCCATTTCAAATTGGGATTACCCAATGTTTGTGGGATAAGGCCCGATTGTTCCACATTATTAAATGTATAACCTTGTTGAACAGTAGATATACCATACTGAGTTAAATAAGGAAAATCGCTTACCCGGTTATTTCCGGTTAATCCATAACTTATTCTCAATTTACCTTCTGATATAGCCTCTACATTTTTAAGGACAACGTTTTTAAATTTCCAGGCAACAGCTCCGGAAGGGAAATAGCTCCAATGATTTTCAGGTGAAAATTTCGACGAGCCATCTGCTCTAAAAGAAGCAGTCAACAAATAATCAGAATGAAAAGTATAATTAGCCCTTCCTAAAAATGACGCTAAAGTGTTGAGCGAAGCATTGGAGGTAATAGTTGGAACTCCTGAGCCGGAACTTAACCAACTTACATTGGTTGCCTGAGTAGGAAGCTGGGAATTCGAAAGGCCATTTGAATGAGTATGATAACCTTGCTCTGTAATCCCTGCCAGCACATTCAGAATATTATTTTTATTAAATCGCTTGTTATAAGTAAGTGTGTTTTCGTTTAACCAGGAATTGACAGTAGAATAATTAACAGAACCATTTACACCTTTATTGAAAGTAGCTTTAGGGTTACCAGAGGATGTAAGCGTATCATTAAATGACACTGATTCGACAATACGTGTATTAATACCACCGCTTACCCTCAATTTCAGGTCTTTAGTAATAGCATACTCAACAAAGGCATTCGCTGCTAAATTATTAGTATTGTTTTGCCTAACTATATTTTGCTGATTGATTATCGGGTTAAACCTATAATCATTTGCCGAACTAACATTTTCATCAAAAGGTTGATCTAATAAATTATTACCAAATGGCCTAAATCCCCAAACACTATACATTAAAGTACTGGTAGCGCTGTGCTGGTTAGAAACGATGATGGGTTAACGCCTGATTGTTCTAAGTGACTGTAATTGGCATTAAAACCGGTTTTAAATTTTTTACCAAGATTTTGATTCAACGCAAAGCGACCCTGATATCTTTTATAATTGGAATTAATAATTACACCATCCTGATCTAATACTGATCCGGATAATGCATATTTAGTTTGCGCATTACCACCTGAAAGTGAGAGATTATAATTCTGCATAGGTGCAGTCCTGAACAATCTTGATTGCCAATCAATGTTGGCACTATCCTTATAACTATCTAAAGTAGCCCCTCTTTTTAAATAATAATATGCAGCAGAACCGGTTACAGTAGTATCTCCGGGGCTATTTTCCAATTGATATTTTATAAAATCATATGGATCCATCATAGGAATAGAATTATTTACTTTTTGAATACTGTAAGAAGCATCAAAGCTTATCACCGGAGGCCCCGCTTTTCCGGTTTTTGTAGTAATTATTATTACGCCATTCGCTCCACGCGCTCCATAGATAGCTGTTGCGGATGCATCTTTTAATACACTAATGGATTCTATATCATCGGGATTGATAGCATTATTATTGGGGTTCTCAATTGGGAAACCATCTACTACGTATAATGGAGAATTATCCCCGGTAATAGAATTATTCCCCCTGATTACAATATTGTTGGTAGAACCAGGCTGCCCATCAACAGAAGAAACTACCACACCGGCAATACGGCCTGCCAGTGCTTCTTCAAAAGATCGCACAGGCGCTTTCTGCATATCTTCAATAGGAGCTGTTGCCACAGAACCTGTTAAATCACTCTTTTTTTGCGTGCCATACCCCACAACAACAACATCCGACATAACATTACCTGCACTTTTAATCAAAACCACTGAAAGCATATTCCCACTCACCTTTTTCTCTAAACTGGTGTAACCAATAGAAGAAAATACCAGAGAAGAACCTTGGGCAGCGGTAATGGAAAATTGTCCATCTGCATCAGTACTGGTTCCTTTTGTAGAATTTTTTAATTGTACTGATACACCTGATAACGGTACATTGTTTTCATCGGTCACTTTACCGTTAATGGTTTGTGCCTGAGAGATGCCGTAAAGGCAAAACCCACAAAACAATAGCAGTAATTTTTTTAGTAGTTGATTCTGAGTCATTGTTTATTCTTTTTTATTTTTTTAATGAAGAATTTCGAAAAAAATATTCAAGATATTAATCAAAAAACACTTCGTTTTCCATGTTAATGTTCTCCAATTTAGCTACACATTTTTAATAAAAGATTAACGAAACGATATTTATTTACGAAATCGTTGTAAATTTCAACCACAATCGTTTGCAGAGTTTATTAATATCTGGATAAATTCACCAAAGCATTCTTAATTACTGAAAATTTATTTCACGGACAATCAGTTATTTTTTTACTTTTTAAACTATTCTTTTTGAAACAAAGAGCCATTACCATTAAAGATCTTGCCACCGCATTAAATCTCTCCACATCTACTGTTTCGAAAGCGTTGAAAGGAAGTCATGAAATTAGTGCTGAAACACAGGCTAAAGTGAAGGAATATGCTAAACAACAAAATTACAGGCCTAACCCGATCGCCCAAAATCTCCGGAAGGGAAGCAGTAAATCTATTGCGGTAATCGTCCCTAATATTGATAACAATTTTTTTTCCCAGATCATTAATGGTATTGAAACCATTGCTTTTAAAAAGGAATATAATGTAATAGTTACCCAAACTCATGAATCTTATGAGAGGGAAGTGAGGAACACTCAACATCATTTTTCAAGGTCGGTTGACGGGCTGTTGGTTTCTCTTTCCTCTGAAACAGAGAACGTGGACCATTTTATAGAAGCTCAGAAAAATGGATTGCCCATTGTTTTTTTTGACAGGGTATCTGATCAAATAGAGACACATAAAGTAATCTCCAGCAATTATAAAGGGGCTTATGATGCTACACTACATCTCATAAAGCAAGGATACAAACGCATAGCTCAAATCACAAGTGCCGGTTTTTTATCTATCACCGTTGAAAGGTTAGCCGGATATATTAAAGCGCTGGAAGAAAATAATATTAAAGTAGATGAACAATTTATAAAATACTGCGCTCATGGCGGTATGATAAAGGAAGAGGTACATGAGGTGATCAATGAACTTTTTGCCTTGAAAGTAACACCCGATGCTATTCTTACTGCATCAGACAGGCTTAGTACTACTACATTAGATATGCTCTCACAAATGAAAATAAAAGTACCGGAACAAGTAGCCATTGCAGGATTTACCAATTCTGTAAATACAGGTATTTTCAATCCGTCCCTTACTACTGTCGTGCAGCCCGCATTTGAGATGGGAAAAACAGCCACAGAATTACTCATACAAATTATTGAAAGTAAAAGGCCGGTTACGCAGTTTGAAAAAATAATCCTTGATACTGAATTAATAGTAAGAGAATCAAGTAGAAAAAAGAAAGTAAATTAGCTATTTCAGATATTTATAATTCTCTGGTCCACAAAATCATAAATACCAACCCAAGAAAAACTACCGATCCTATATTTTTTTTGATCCAACCTTCCTTTCTAAAAGAAACCCAACCGAAAAATAGTACTTTTACCGCATATTTTTTGATTCGTTCAATTAATCTTGAAAATGCATTTTGAAATGCAATAACTCTCTTTTCAATTATGAAATATTATAAACAAATAGGTATCCTCGCTTGTTTACTTTTAATCGTTAGCAGTTTTTTACCTTTCGCCTATTACCCGGACTTACATCAGTCATTCACAGGCTTTTATTCTGAAAAGAATATTTACGGCAAACCCGGAAAGGTCTTTATCTTCTTTGCAGTTATCTCTGTTATTCTTATCTATGTTGATAAGATATGGGCTAAGAGAACCAACATCTTCATTGCAGCCTTTAATATCGGTTATCTCGTCAAAACTTATATTCTATTTACATCTTGTTATAATGCCATTTGCCCGGAAAAAAAATATGGATTGTATCTATTGATAGCAGGATCTGCACTTTTAATGCTTACGGCATTACTACCCGATATGAAACTGAAGCCGGAAGAAGATAGTGATTAAGAAATTTTTCTGTTTGATCCTGAATGCTCTTTATACCGTTAGCCTAACTGTATATAAATTGTTTTTCCAACTTTTATTGAACCTGGCATCTCTTTATAAAACTTTCCAGTCTTATACATATTGTTTTGCCCGTGAAATCAATTCGATTTTAAAATAATTATTTTATTCTTCACAGGAGATATTTATACACTAACTGATAACTCCCGGCTTTTCATATCAGTTTATAGGAAATAGTTTATTCAAAAATCTCTGCTTTATTCTTAGGGCGTTTATTATCCAGCCACTGAAATATTTTTAATTCTTTCTGGTCTTCCGGTATTTTATCCATAGGATACATTTTACCCTGTACCTCATTTATAAAAAGTACTCTGTTGAGGTCTTCATTTTTAAAGTAAAGATCAATCACATCACCCGTGGCCCGGTTCATACCAATGTAGGCACTGTCATCATCCTGCATATAATAAATGCTTTCCGACTGAGTACCTTTTATACGCATATAATCAATCTTCCCGTCTATAAAATATCCATTGATTGTTTTTCCCGACATCTGATTAAAAAAACCTTCCCTGGTTTTGTTTACAATAAGGCCACTTTCAAAAACATACAATCTTTTTGGTTTTTTATTTTCTGTATAAAGGAAAATAGTATCGCCATTAATCTGGGTACTGCCACTCCATACTACCGGTGCATAATACAATCTGAAGACAGAATCTTTGGAAGAGATAAACATACTGTCACAAATACTTTGAAGTGAATCATTAAAAATTCTAACATGGTGAAAAGCAAGAAAATACCTTATGGCAGTATCCGATTTATTTACAGCATTTTTCTTATTTAAATGCTTACCATTTTTTGCACCCACAGCCAGTACTTTATCGTTTATTTTCACGATGGAATCAATTTCCGAAGAGTCCACCTTCTGCTCCTTCGATAAAAATTCTTTTTGTAAAGAGTCTCTTTGTAACAGAGAATCTTTCTGTAACAATGAATCCTCCATTTTAGTGTTATTCAATTCATTTTTCATCTGTAAAGAATCACTCACTATCCCCGATTCAGCTTTGTGTTCTCCCAATGGCGAAGGTTCTTTCCTGTGTAATGAATCAACATTATTTTTTTTCGGTAAGGTTTTATTCTTTGAAACCTTTTTCTCAGGTGGCCCTATATTTTCTTTCTCCGGCTCCTTCGCCGGTTTTGCCGGTTCCATACCAGGCGGGAAAATTTTCAACCTCTCATTCGCTAAAAACTCCTTTCTAAAAGTATCTACCTTATCTACATTTCTTACGAGCGACGGTATTGGTGCCGTATCATTGAGAATGGTTTGTCGCACCTTTTCATTCTCTTTAATATTTACATTGATCAGACTGTCTTTTTGCAATACCCTATTCTCATTCTTTACAAAGGTGGTAAATCCTGAAAAAATAGTATCAGCACTTATGTAAGTACTGTCATGTTCCCGTTTCAAAATTAATACCGGTTTTCTGGTAGCAAGAAAGGAATTGTTTTTTTTGTTGAGAAAAATTTGATTGGCAATAATAGTATAGCCACCCGCAGAGTCAATAATAACGGCATTGCCTTCAAGTTGCGCATTACCGGTACTATCTTCCAGCGCCATTGAATTAGCGGAGTACAATCTGTTGCTGCTGTCTTTGACCGTGGTGCGGCTGGTAAATAAGGCATTGCCGGTAGTAAGATCATAAGTACCTTCTGTGGTATTGATCTCTACTTCGTTATTTTTAATATTGGTAGGGCTGATGAAAGTTGACTTCCTCGTTTGCATATTATACAAAAGTGAATCTGCCCGTACATGATTTTTGGGGCCATCCAGTTTCACATCTTTTTTAAAGTAGATGTCTTTTGTATCATCATAATAAGTGCCTTCTACGCTGGTGATAATGTTTTTACCATCAATTACTTTACCACCGTTTGTAAAGTTTCCTATACCGGTCTGGAGATTATAATCAAGTGTTTTTGTATAAAGAGTTCCTGATTTACTGATAAGTTTTACATTTCTTTCAATGTGTGCGATTTTTTCCACACCAAGGTATTTAAGGTACTCACCATAGGTATGCACGGTATCGCCCTGGTTGATCACTATATTCCCAAATGCTTCAAGGATGTGTGTTACAGGATTTACCGACGCACTGTCGCAATGAAAAATGGTGCCACCCTGCTTAATAATAACGCCACCACCGGCAACGGTTTGAAGAGTGGTAGCAGAATCAATTTGAATGGCACGCATACTCGGCGCACGAATTACTTCAAATTCTCTCAGCGTATCGGATGCTGGTTGGCGCGGCGGAGATACCTGGCTGAAAGCTTGAAAACCTATCAGCAAAAAAAAAATTATCCAGCCATATCTTACTGTCTTGAACATATCACTGATTAGCTGCTTTTAAGGTATCATCCACCAGAGGCGCCGTTATATAATTGCCTTTATCTTTCTTACCGAATACAGAAAAGTTCACATATCTTCTGGGGTGTACCCTTATATCATCCAGCAGGATGTTTACTTTGTTGGTAGTGGCTTCCAGATTATTGTATAAGGTTTTGTCATTTAGCAATAATCCCATAGACCCTTCTTTACTGTTTATTTTTTGCGCACTTTGTTTAAAATTATTAATAGCCACATTCAACGTATCCAGTGTTTGTTTTAAATCAACCGAGGAAAGGTTTTGAGAAAATTTTCTGGTACTTTCAAGAATGCTGTCGAGCTTACCATTGTTTGAGTTTAGGTTGGCAGTAAATGTATTCACGTTATTAAGCGACTTGGACAATGCGCCATTTTGAGTATCCATTATTTCTTTCAATGAAGCAGAGGTCACCACAAAGGAGGCTGTCGCCAGATTCAGGTTTTCTACCATGCTTTTAATATTATTTTTCGTATGGTTGTCAAAAATACCAGTGATGGTTGTAAGTACGGAGTCCAGTGATTTTACAGCGTTACGTACTTCATATAAAACAGGGTTGATTATTTTCATAGCTTCGTCAAAAGCTCCTCCACTGAGGGAAGTAAGAAGGGTATCTCCGTTCTTCATATAGTTACTGGAATTACCCAATTGTATTTCTAAGGTAGGGCTTCCTAAAAGATTGGGATTAATAACGGCGAGTGAGCTATCGGGAATATTCACCTCTTTGTTGAGAGAGATAGTTACTACGATCCTCCTCATATCTTTCCCACCATCAAGGTTTTCAATTCTTCCTACCTGTACCCCGTTGATCATTACCGGATTGGATCTGGCAAGCCCCTGTACATCCTGATAAACTGCGTAAATATGGTTTTTCTTCTCAAAAAGCCCTTGTCCTTTAAGAAAGTTAAATCCTACGATGAGCAACACAATTCCTATCAACGCCATCAATCCTATCTTGGTCTCGTTATTTATTTTCATTTGGTTTTTTTTGTTCAGGAGATAAAAATTAATCCTACAGGATATTTCTCTCAAAACTAGGGTGCGAAAATAGTAAAAGTTCACCGCCGACTCTTAACTAAATAGAATCCACTCTAAAAATACATCCATAAATGATGAGGGGATTTAAACTCAATTGTTCCGGTACTTTTTATTTTTGATCAGTTCCTGTTGCCGTATTAGCAATATTTTTGGGAGTTTCTACTTGTTTTCTGTATTTTATAATCGCTCTGGTAATAGCCTGCGCAAGTTCTTCCTGGCCTTTTTCACTGTTCAGATAGCGTTCATCATCATAATTAGCAACAAACCCTGTTTCGATCAATATGGCCGGCATTTGCGTAGCATGTAAAACCCAGAGGCCTTTCTCACGCTGCCATACGCCAAGATCATTGCGCCCCATGTCTGCAATTTCCTGCTGCACCGCGGAGGCAAGCTGGTAGCTTTTCTTAAAATAATTGAGTGAGTATAAAAGGGCACTGGCTTTATATTCAGGACTTTCGTAATTGATGCTGGCGGTACTGTCATTATCATCGGTATTAAACCCCAGATCAGACTCTTCAAGCGCTTTCATTTTATCGGTACTTTGCCGTGCCGCCAGTATCAGGGTACTGGTACCTTTCCGGCTGGTGGGTATTTTATAATATTGTTTTATAGGAACTTCATGGGTGTGTTTGGTACTTATTTTTTTTCTACTTTTCCCCTTACCCACATATTTATGAGTATAGTATGTTTCCTTTTTATGGCCAATCACTCTGTAAGCAGTTTTTAAAGTAACTGCATCGGCATGAATACATACAAATAAATCACCATGGTGGTCATTAGCAAATTGAGCCTTTTCATGTACCGACATATAAACATCAGTAGTTCTGGTAGGAATAATATTTACATCGGGCATTGCCGCTTTCAAATCTGCAACAAGCTTCATGGAGATAGCGAGCGTTATATTCTTTTCCAAAGAACCTAACGTTCCTTCATATTCACCATTGGCACCATGATCCTTACCTCCATGCCCCGGGTCAATGATAATGGTTTTTATTTTTCTGGGGGCTTGCGAAAAAACCGCCGGGCCAGAAAAGAATAAAAGGAGCATTATAAGAAAGACAGGACGAAGCAGCGTTAAAAGATGCAGGTTTTTTTTTAATTCAGACATTTCCGGATTTAATTTTAAACAAGTCAATAAAATTCTTTAATAATCTTCACATATCCTTAATTGGATTATCTCTATTTTTGTTGCCTTACTGCTATGGAAATTATAAACAAATTTAGCGCAAAAATATTCTCCACTCTTGCCTTTGTGGCTATCCTGTTTGTATTTTCCATCGAGGGTAACAGTAAAAATTTTCTTTCTCCATCTATCACCCATGTTTTTTCACAAAACAGCCCCGATACAATTCCTTCAAAGAAAACTCTTTTTTCTGTTGCAGAAAAGCAAAAATTTCTAAACGATACTTTACCTAAAAAAATTGTTGCCCCTCTGGATACAATTCCCCTAAATGAAAAAGATTCCCTTCTCAACAGAACGGATTCCCTCAATGGAAAAGATTCTTCCCTGCATGCAAAAAAAGCTGATACAATTCAATACAGACTGGCAAAAAATGCGCTGGTGGCTCCGGTTGCTTATACGGCTGAAGATTCAATGGTAATTGACGTTCCGGCAAAAACCGTAACACTTTACGGGAAAAAAGTAACGACTGATTATATAGACAATCACATCACCGGGCCGGTGATTTCTTTCAATGAATCCTCCGGCGATATCACCGCATATATTAAGCGAGACAGCGCAGGAAAAGTAATTGCTTTCCCTACGATGAAGCAAGCCGATTTCAGTTCTCAATTCGATTCCGTACGATTTAATATGAAAAGTGGGAAAGGAATTACCAAGAGTACCTATACACAACAGGGAGAAATGTATGTTTATGGATCAGTGATCAAAAAAGTAAGCCCGGAAGTTTTTTATGTATTGAGGGGAAGGTTTACCACCTGTAATCTGGATACACCCCATTTCGCTTTCATCAGCAACAAAATAAAATTTATAAATAATAAAGTAGCTATATCAGGGCCGGTGCATCCCGAATTTGAAGGAGTACCCATTCCTATCTATTTCCCATTTGGTATCTATCCACTCAATCAGAACAGACATTCCGGATTCTTAGCACCCAACTTTACGGTAAATGAACAGAAAGGTTTAGGCCTTGATGGATTGGGGTATTACAAAGTAATTAATGAGTATTGGGATGTCATTGTGCGATCGAGCATTTATTCTTATGGAGGTTGGTCGTTGAATATTAATCCACGGTATTCAAAGAAATACCATTACAGCGGCAACCTGGCATTTGACATTCAGCATTTTAATCAGAACTTCAAGGGTGACCCTGACTTTCAAAAGAACCGTGCATTTCACATTAACTGGAGCCACAGCGCTGATACAAAATCCAGGCCGGGAGTTACCTTTTCAGCAAGTGTGAATGCAGGTAGCAGTAGTTATAATTCACTGGTACCCAATGATCCCAACCTGAATTTCCAAAACCAGTTAAATTCTTCCATTGCCTATTCAAAAACATGGCAAGACAAACCTTTCAATTTAACAATCACTGCCAACCATGATCAAAATACACTTCGAAAACTGATCAATATAAGCCTTCCTACAGTCGGTTTCAATGTCACCACCGTCTATCCCTTCAGAAGGAAAGACGCTGTAGGTACTTTAAAATGGTATGAAAATATTGGAATAGGATATTCTCTTGCCGCTCAAAATAGGTTTTCTTTTTACGATACGGTAAAAAACAAAAGTATTTTCCAACAAATAGCCGATACGTTGCAATGGGGTGTGCATCATTCGGTTCCTATCAGTTTATCGCTTCCTCAGATGGGGGTGTTTCAGTTATCGCCCGGAGTTAGTTATGACGAAACCTGGTTCCAGACTAAAGTGAAGCACCACTGGGATGACACCAAAGACACGCTGGTAACAGACCTGACAAAGGGGCTTTTTACTGCCAGGCAAATGGCTTTCAGCCTCAATGTATCTACCAGAATATTTGGAATGATTACCTCCAAGAAAAAGAATGCAAGGATCATTGCTATACGCCATGAACTAAGGCCTACATTCGGAATAAGCTATCAACCTAACTTCAACAAAAACAATTATTACACTACCACGATAGACTCAATCGGAACGAAAGCAACTTTACCTTATTTCGAATCAGGATACAATCTAAACAGCGGTTATTCCAACGGAAGATTTGGAGGTTTCAATTTCGGGCTGGAAAATAATTTGTCCATGAAAGTGCGCAACAAAAAAGATACCGGTGATAATGCTATAAAGAAGATTTCGTTGATAGATGCGCTCAGCATCCGTGGAAGCTATAATTTTTTCCCTGTGGACTTCCATCATTTTTCCAACATTTCCGCCTCTGCTTCTACTAATTTATTCAACAAAGTAAATTTAACGGCCAGTTCCAATTTTGATCCCTATGAGGTAAACAGTAATGGTGCAGATACCAACATTCTGATATGGAAAAGAAAACCCATCTCTCTGGGGAGAATGACCAATGCCACCGTTTCACTGTCAAGTTCTTTCAAAGGAGGAGATAAAAAGACCGGTAAAAATAGCGGTTTACAGCCCGGCGAACCGCCTCCCGATGCAGGGCTAACCCCTGATGAATATAATAGTGATATGGCTTATATAAGAAATAATCCAGGAGAATTTGCAGATTTCAATATCCCATGGTCTGTCAATCTTTCTTACTCATTCAGTCTTACCAAATCCTTTGTAAAAGGTACCAGTTTACAAGACAGCAGATTCATTAACAATATCACTCAAAATCTTAGCTTCAACGGAACCCTTAATATCACCCCAAAATGGCAGATGGGTGTGATGGGGTACTATAATGTAGCACTGGGGCAGATCAATCCATTATCACTTTCCATTTCAAGAGACCTTCATTGCTGGCAAATGTCTATCAACGTTACTCCTCTTGGGTTGTACCGGTACTTCAGTATTAATATCAGTCCAAAATCTCCTTTATTACGGGATCTTAAGATAAACAGGACGCGGTCGTTTCAGAATGTAAATCTGTAACTATTTATTTTCTTTTCAGGAAATTCCTTATATAATCTATCCAGGTTTTTATAAAGTAAGCATTGCTTTCATTGCTGATCTTTCCATCGCTGAGATGCATGGATATTTTTATATTACTACAGGTAGAGGTGAGCACATAATCAATCCTGTTCTTAGACCGAAGAGAAAAAGCAACTCCCGAAAACCTGATACACCCTATCTCATACTGACGGGCTTTTTCTATTTTTTTAACTGAAGACAATTGTCCGGTAATCTCTTCAAGTACTTCTATAAATTTTTCGATCTCTTTTTTCTCAACAGGAAAATATCTCTTTACTTTATCGGCGACGGTAATCTCATTTGCATAAAATGGCGACTCCGACATCTGTGTATCCAGCAAAATATACTTTTGAGCATAGGATCCGTACGCTCCGACGAATAAAAAAAATAAAACCAACATATATTTCATAGAAATTCTTCTGTATTATTTGTATTCACCAAAAACATCTCTCAGAACGTTTGATATTTCCCCAAGTGTACAATAGTTCTCAACGGCATCTATCACAGCCGGCATCAGGTTTTCTTTGCTCTTTGCATTTTCTTTTATCTTACTAAGACATTTTGATGCCTTTTGATTGTCTCTTTTTTCTTTCAGTGCTTTTATCTTATTGATCTGTACCGTTCTTATATTATCATCTATCCTGAAAGAAGGAGGCAATGTATCATGATCCGATACAAACGAATTGACACCTACGATGATTTTTTCTTTCGTTTCAATATGACGCTGGTAAGCATAAGCGCTCTGCGCAATTTCATTTTGCATAAATCCTGCTTCTATGGCTTTTACACTCCCTCCCATCGCATCCACCTTCTCCATTAATTCCAGGGCCTTTTCTTCCACTTCATTCGTAAGATTTTCTACAAAATAACTTCCTGCGAGAGGATCTACTGTGTCCGCAACACCACTTTCAAAAGCTACAATCTGTTGCGTTCTCAATGCAAGCCCTGCCGCTTCTTCGGTAGGCAGGTTCAGTGCTTCATCATATCCATTGGTATGCAGGCTCTGGGTGCCCCCGAGTACAGCTGCCAGAGTTTGCAAAGTTACCCTGCTGATATTATTTAAAGGCTGCCGGGCCGTAAGTGTACTTCCACCGGTTTGTGTATGAAAGCGCATCATCATAGCTTTTTCATCAGTAGCTCCAAGCTCTTTCATGATCCGCGCCCACATTCTGCGTGCAGCACGAAACTTGGCTACTTCCTGAAAAAGATTGTTGTGCGAATTAAAAAAGAACGAGAGCCTCTTGCCAAAAACATTAATATCCAATCCCTTTTCCAATGCAGCTTTCACATAAGCCTTTCCATTACTCAGTGTAAAAGCAACTTCCTGTACGGCAGTACTTCCCGCTTCGCGAATATGGTAACCCGATATGGAAATGGTATTCCACTTAGGAACATTTTTACTGCACCATTCAAAAATATCGGTAATGATACGCATGGAAGGCTGCGGTGGATAAATATAAGTACCCCTGGCTGCATACTCTTTTAAAATATCGTTTTGAATCGTCCCCTGCAAGTGAGAAAGATCGGCTCCCTGTTTCTTTGCAATGGCTACATAAAATGCCAATAAAATAAAAGCTGTAGAGTTGATGGTCATGGAAGTGGAAATATCTTTGAGCTGTATTCCCTTGAACAAGGCTTCCATATCTTCAATAGAATCAATAGCCACGCCAGCCTTCCCTACTTCCCCTTCGGCCATCGGATGATCACTGTCGTATCCTATTTGAGTAGGAAGGTCAAAGGCCACGCTCAACCCACTTACCCCTTGTGAGAGGAGATAATGATATCGTTGATTACTTTCTTCGGCTGTGCTAAATCCCGCATATTGCCGCATAGTCCATAATTTACCACGATACATATCGGACCTTACTCCACGGGTAAAAGGGTATTTCCCCGGTAGTTCACCGGAGATATTATCAGGCAAATCTGCTGAGCTATATACTTCCCGAATTTCAATTCCTGAATCAGTTACAATCTTTTTCATTTTACATGCTTAAGCCAAAACCATGAGGTTACATAATTTTCTTTGCCTCAAAGTTAATGGCTTCCAGCACAATATTATGCAGAGAAGCACTTGAATTATTGATCAGGTAATCAATAATATGTTTATTAAGATCCATTCCGGTAGCATGCGGAGGAAGAGCGGATGCCAACTGGTTGATGACATATATATTTTGTTCCTTCAAATTATTGACTGCCCTCCATACTTCCGACGATACATAGATCTGCTGAGTAAGGTTATAATCGTATTCCTGTTTGATGGAATCTATCAGCGATATCTGCATTTGTCGTGAGGACAATCCTGAATTATTTATACGTGATAATAAATTCTGAAGTGAAATCCTTTCGGTAAGTAAAGTGATCCTTTCATAAGCCTGCAGGCGCAGTTTCAGCGTATCCGGCTCATTGCGTCTTCTTTCTCCCCACTCCTTCTTCATAGAGGTTAATTCGGTAAGTACCCATACAAAAGCTAACAGTAAAACGAGTAGAAGAATTAAGATTACGATTTCAAATGTTGACATTTATATAATTTAAAGCGAAAATAATCATTCCCTAAGGAAAGGTTGTAGTTTTGCAATGCGGAAATTGGACCGATTACATTCAGTTAACGAATTATAAGCCGATTTCTTGTAGTAAACGACTAATAAAATATGGAAACTATCAATAAACTCCCTGTAACCCTTACCTCTACTGCGGTGAATGAAATAAAAAGGCTGATGAATGACGGTGCCAATACCGGAAAATATTTGCGTATCGGTGTAAAAGGAGGAGGATGCTCAGGGATGTCTTACTTGCTGGGGTTTGAAGAAAAAACCGGTAAAGATGATATTTATGAAATAGAAGATATTTCCTGTATTATCAATCCTGCCCATCTCATTTACCTCGCCGATATGGAAATCAACTGGGAAGGCGGACTGAATGCCAGAGGATTTACTTTCAATAATCCCAACGCAAATACTACCTGTGGGTGCGGAAGTTCATTTGGGGTGTAATCATTTCCTTCTCCTTTTGGGATAAAATATTCTTTGTCTTATTTATTTTAAGCTGCTGCAAAAACAGTAGTCTGTATCTACCTGAAAAATTTATCCTGATTCCATGAATTTGGATTATTAATTATATAGTCAGCAATCACTTCCTAAGATTTTTCATTTTGAATAATGTGATCATGAAAAGATCGCTACCATGAAAATTTAGCACACCCTAATAAATGAATTTGTTTTGAAACCACCATTTTATAGGCACCCATTAATTCAGAAAGAGATTTTATTTTTGGTAGGAACAGGTCGCGACCTGTCCCTGTATCCACATCACCAACGGATAACTTTACGAACAGGCCAGGCCCCTACTTTAACTTCCCGAACAATATTTCAAACATCAAATAATCCAATTAGAAAACTCTGGTTCATTTTGCTAATCTATGGAATAAAAAAACGACGCAAATCCATTGTTGCCGTTGGCCGGATCAGATGACGACATAAATATTCCGAAAAGAGCCCCAGTACCAGCTAAAAAATAGAGAACCATTGTGAATTTCTGACTGATTTTGTTACGTTTCTTAACTTAACTCAGTCACTACGCTCACCTGTTTAAATTCCACCTCATCAAAATTTCTGAAATGCTCTTTACCACATTTGATCTTCATTTTTTCACTTCCCCGCAATTCTTGTCCGGTACTTTTGGTTTCCGCAACAAAATATATTTTCTTTTCTCCTTTAAATACGATTGCCCAATCGGGATTATAATTGCCAATGGGTGTATCAATTTTAAACCAGAAAGGAAGCTTGAAATAAAATTCAACATTCTCACTTGTCTCACAATCTTTAGCAAATTGATTTTCTACATCGGAATCAAGCGGAATGTAATTTTCATAAATAGTCTTATCAGAATCCTTTACTTGATGAGTAAACTTGTCTATATATATTTCCAATTCATTATCTTCAAATAACTTCATTTCATAAATCTTTCCACCAATCTTTTCATATTTAATGCCGTCAATCATTAATTCATAAAGCTCCGATTTAATAGCAATTACAGTATTGTCCATAAATAATTGCGGATTAAGCAATAGCTCATGTATTCTGCCAGACTTCTTTAATATTTCAAAAATAGTGCTGCGGGTCAATTCCGTTTTCCCCTGAATGTAAGCCAGCATATCAGGGATTTCAAACCGTAAATCATAGTCATCATTACCGCTATCACTTATCAATTGTCCTTCAATACCACCATCGTTTATTAATACTTTTTTCTTTGTTGATCTTATTGTTGGCTTTTTTGTTTTGGGCATTCCTTTTACTGCTTTGGAGGCAATTACAACTAAGTCAGCAGTATTGTATTTTACACTATACCGAGTACAATATTTTATTTTATTCCAGATTTCCATAAAAGCTCCTGAGCCGTACCCTTTGCCCAACTCCACTTTTTCACGTTTTGATTTATCTTTTATTCTACCCTTAAAATCAACACCACAATCCTCTTCAATTTCCTGTTGAAGTGCCTTTGCAAAATCTTCATACGATTCATTGGCAACTACAGTAAGTCTGTTTAAATTTTTATTAAATATTCTTTCGCCAAGCTGGTTAACAGGCAATCGCAATCCTCTCCCTATTTCCTGACGTTTTTTAATTTCTGATTTTGTTTCGTTTAAAGTGCATATCTGGAATACGTTTGGATTATCCCATCCTTCACGAAGCGCAGAATGACTAAATATGAATCTCAGAGGCGTATGCACATCAAGTAGCCTTTCCTTATCCTGCATAATGAGCTTATAGGTATCATCATCTGCCTGTGTTTCGCCTCCCGTATCTTTTATCCTGCCTTTATTGTCTTGTGAAAAATAACCATTATTCACTTCCTCCGCCGTATAGGGCAGTAAATTTCTAAATATAGGTCTCGATATTTCATGTTGGTAAACTTCTTCAAACCAGTGAGCAAATTTCCCTTTTACTGAATTCCCGTTCGCATCATAACCACGATAGTTTTTTACCCTATCAATGAAAAATAAGGAAAGCACTTTGATACCTTTATCCTTATAAACTTTTTCTTTTTTAAGGTGTTCTTCGACTGTCTTTCGGATCATGAATTTCATTACCTCATCGTTCATTCCTCCTTGTGATTCGCCCACCGAAAGTGTAATTCCATTCGTAAGACTAATACTTCCATTACCTGCATCCGTTTCGTCAATAATAAAACCATCTTTATAAATTTCCCTTTGATTGCTGAGTTTATATAAATCATCCCCGGATCTTACTGTAACTGATTTCTTTATTACCCCTTTATCGGTGTTACAATCAATCTTTACTTTCGCAGTGATTTTAGTTTTAGAAGCATTCACACTTTCTAATTGTATAAACGCTTCATTCATCGCATTATCGCTCATTACCGAATCCACTTCTATTTGCTTTACCAAACCAAGGTCATACGCTTTTACCGGGTTCAGAGAATACATTAAGTTGTATAGATTCGTATGCGTAGCCGAATAACGAAGTGTGCAAAGCGGATTCAAATTATCAATTGCCCTTTTTCGAATTTCGGTTTCCATATTCTGCGGCTCATCTATAACAACAATAGGATTACAACTTTGGATAAATTCAATCGGTTTTTTGCCAGTAAGTTTATCGTTAGGCTTGTTAATAATATTTTCATCCTTTGCAAAAGAATCAATGTTGATCACCAATATTTGTACGGCATTATTGGAAGCAAAGCCTCTCAGGTTGCTTACTTTTTTACTATCGTAAATATCAAAATTAATAGCTGCTTTGTCATACAAGGATTGAAAATGTTCATGTGTGATCTGTAGGTTTTTTAATACACCTTCGCGAATGGCAACAGATGGAACTACAATTACAAATTTTTTAAAACCATACAATCTTTGTAATTCATAAATGGTTCTTAGATACACATAGGTTTTGCCCGTACCTGTCTCCATTTCAACAGAAAAATTCATTCCCTGAAATACAGTATTGGCTGTTTTAATGTCATTGCGCTTTTGTATGGCCTGAATATTCTTCCAAACCTGGATCTCGCTCAAATTAAGCTGATTGCCAAATCCATTTTCTGAAAGAAAGGTTCCTGATGTATGTATCGCAAACTCAAAATCGCCAGCGCTTAAAGGCTGCCCTTCAAATATATCTGTGATTGATTTTATGGCTTCTAATTGATATTCCTGATTACTATCAAAGTGTAGTTTCATTCGCCTTTCTTTTTCTGTGCATCTTTCATTACTTTTTTCTTGTCGCTATCCACTCTTCTTTGTACTTTTTTTAAGTCTTCTCCCGGTGGCAACCGTTCAGGCTTTACGCCTCTCTCGATCAGCATTTCTCTTACCGCAATATTATTCTCAACATGTTCGTTTGATATGGCCGGTTGGCCTTTCAGGTCTTTTTCAATTACATTATGCCCGGTAAGTTCTGTTGCAAAATCTTTGGCTTTAATAGTGAGCGTGGGAAGAAAGTCGGCGAGCGGCCTCCCTGCCGGAACCATCAGTTTACGCTTCATATCGCTGGTATTAAATCCTCCAAATAAAGCCTCATCTCCTTTGCTGCGAATAATGGCAAAGCCCTTATCATCTACGCCTCTTTCATAAATAATTCCTGAAAGTTTTTTCTCCGATTTTGATAATTTTTCTCTTGCCGTTACCCGCGCTATATCCAACAATCTTTTTTCTATAATTTCCTGTTTACGGGTTTGTACGGCAAAATATGTCTGGGCAAAAGCGATTTCAGCTTTTGCGGAATTTCCATTTTGAGCTATTAAATAACAGGCATATCTTGTCAAAGCGATATTCTCTATTTCACGCTTTGAGCCGCTTCCTAAATCAACCATTTTGTTGACCTCAACGAAATGGTCAGAAACTGCATTATCACTGTTTTTACAAGCTTCTTTCGCTTTATCAATTACTTTCAAAAAATTGCGCCAGTCAGCATAATTAAAAATGCTTTGCAATTCTCTTGCACTCCAGCACTCAATACCTTTATAATCATAACAGGCATTTTCAAATTGCCGAAAAAGTGCGTCTATTTGTTCTTTTTTCATTTTTCGAACTTTAATGTATGCGGGATAGATTTATGATATCTTATTTTATTTTTCAAAACAATCATAATAAATGTCGCTCAATTCATTGTGAAACCCCCATCCGATATCACTCGTATCATCTATTATCTTTTTAGCCCTCACAATAAATACTTCTCTCAATCCATTTTCTTTAATAATTTTTGCGGCGTTTCCAAACATGCCGGCAACACTATTATAAAATGGCTCGTCAATATCTCCATATTCATTTGTAAAATAAACACCACTTTCCACATAATGCATCATTACATCTGCTAATGATTCTGCATCGGGCTCTAATTTTTTTAAATCAGAAATAATTTTCCGTGCATCTTTTAGACGTAGTTTAGATCCCCGCATAGGGAAAAAACACTCGTACACAGCGTTTTTCGCTTTTTGTTTTTCGATACTTATATCAGGATTGATGGAAAATTGATAATAGGCTTTTACGTCCTTGTATTTTTTATTGAGTTCAAGGACCTGCTCAATCAATTGTTCTTTGCTGAATTGTGAAAGATATTTTTTAAGAGTCATAAATGTTTAATTGTTTTAAAGCGTATTAAATTGAGCTAAACGATAAAATTCCAATTCACTTGAAACTGTTCGGAATTTCCGGATAGTTCTCATTCTCAAATTTTATATCGTTTTAAATTCCACCCGCGCATCCCTCATCTGCAATACAGTATTAGTTTTCAACTGATCATTTCCTGCAAATAAATTATCAAGAGTAATTACTTTCTTTGGTTTTGCAGCAATAATTTTCTTTATCATTTTTTCACTCATCTCATCTAATGCAATAATCAGTTCATTCTCATTAATAGAAAAGTATTTATCTTTCGATTCTATTTTATCAGTAAGGGAATAGCCTGATTTCAGTATCAGTTCAAATAACATATTTTCTTTTTCGCTGCCTATGTTTACCGGATCAGTAAACACTTCTAATTGCTGCACCAGATTATCTTCAGTAATTTCATCACCATGCCATATTTTGAAATTAGACGATGAAAGTTTGAAAACCTTGAAACTTAAGTCAGAACTATTATTTTCAGAATTAATTTGATTTTCAGGATCATCAAAATTCAATTCAGCATCCTTTCTATTTTGTAATTCTTCATTTTCTCTTTTCATTTTTTTGATTACTCTGCGAATGCGTTCTTTTGAAATATCGGCAATGGTTTTGTAATCAGCCTTAAAGGCTTCACTGTTTTCATCTGTTTGTTCAGGTAATTGAACCAAAATAAATTTACGATTACCTTCGTCTTCTTTGTTGAGTTCTAAAACAGCCTGAGCGGTAGTGGCAGAACCACAGAAGAAATCAAGAATTATATCTTCATCATTTTTAGTTGAGCCTTGCTCGATCAAACTTTTAATTATTGATACCGGTTTCGGAAATGGGAAAAAATTCCCATCAAGAATATCTCGTAATTCTCGTGTTCCATTTAATGTATATCCAACTTCTGTAGAAAGTAAAGAGGAAAAGCCCGTGTATTCGCTTTCTAATTCTTTAAGAAATTTTTTCTCCCTCGGCCTACCATCTTTTTTTGAAGGAAATACTATCCTTTTTTCATTGATTTTGTTCCGCATAGTTTCTTTGGAATAACGCCAACCAGTTTCTGATGGTGGAGCAAAAGTATTCCCACTTTCAGGATCAATTATAGAATAATGTAGATTAGGTCTTTGGCTTGGAGTAGCTAATCCTAAAATACTATTACTCATCCAGGAGCCTCTTTCATCATTGTCTGGGTTCCTATATTTTTTAATATCACTCTTCTTGCCTCTTAATACACCGTTATTTTTACCATACACCAAAATATATTCGTGATCATTCGAGATCCCATTTTGTGTTCTACTGTCAACTATCTGCCTACTCTTCCAGATAATTGATGAGACAAAATTTTCTTCCCCAAAAATCTCATTCATCAACAATCTTAAATTATGCACTTCATTATCATCAATATGAACGAAGATTACACCATCATCTCTCAATAAATTTTTTGCTAAGAATAACCGCGGATACATCATGCTCAGCCAGTTGCTGTGAAAGTGGCCACCGTCCTTGCTGTTTTTTCTAAACAAGCCTTCTTTCATTAAAACGCCTTCCTCGTCTTTATCACCAATACGTTTTTCATAATCAGCTTTGTTTTCTTTAAACTTATCAGGATAAATAAAACTATCGTTGCCGGTGTTATACGGTGGGTCTATGATAATACATTTTATTTTCCCATAGTAAGATTTCTGCAATACTTTTAATACTTCCAGGTTCTCACCTTCTATAAACACGTTTTTGGTAGTATCAAAATTGATGGATTCTCCGCGCAAAGGTTTTAAGGTTGCAGTAGTAGGTATTTGCAAAGTTTTAAATGCATCTCCTTTACCTGCCCAGTTCAATACATAACGTTCATTGGCAAAATTAATATCGTTACTGAAAGTTGCTTTTAATTTTTCCCAATCCAATTTATTTTCCGAAAATACATCAGGAAAAAATTCTCTTAATTTATGTAAATTATCTTCCGTTATATTTAGGGATGCTCCGTTCATTGGTTTATTCCAGTTATTATCTTATTTATCAAATGTTTAACTGACATTTTAATCTGCATTTTTTTTGCAAAAACAATGGCGGTTAGTTGTAGCACAATGTAAGAAATGTTTTAATTTAAAAAATAATCCATTTTATTGAAATAACTATATCATTAAGGTTTGGTCCATTGAGGATAGCAACTAGGCTTTCCGGTTTGAAAAGCTATTATTTCAAATATACAGTATCAGAGTAAATCCTCCCAAGGAAATAAAAGGCATCCGGTGATTTTCTAAGAAGGAAATAAAAGAAAACATAGTATTGCAATCACCATTGAAGGGACTCAATGAATAGGAATCATTATTTTTTTTACTAACCACCTATCCATCTTACTGCGCCTTATCTACAGGATTTTGAAGAATTAATGTCATCTCTTAAAAATGCCTGAAGTATTGGTAACCCATCTGCAAAGAAATAATATAATCCCGTATCCCATAAAAAAAACCGGTAATAATTATTACCGGTCTATTACGATCTAAGATTTAATTTTTAGATTATTTTGATTGAACCATTTTCGCTTTAGGTGCCGCCTTCTTTTTGCCAGACATGATGCGGGCAGTTCCCAATGGTTTGTCTTTTGCAAATTCAACAAGAATAGGAGCCGCTACAAATATGGAAGAATAGGTACCGGTTACAACACCGATCAGCATAGCGAAAGAAAATCCACGGGTAACTTCACCGCCAAAAATAAACAAGGCAAGTAACGTGATAAATACCGTTACGGATGTCATAATGGTTCTGCTCAGAGTATCGTTGATGGCGCGGTTGATAATAGATTCCTTAGAGGCGCCCTTCATATTATGGCTATCCTCACGAATCCTATCAAATACAATTACCGTATCATTCATGGAGAATCCGACGACCGTAAGAATGGCCGCAATAAAATGCTGGTCAATTTCCAACGGGAAAGGAACAATGTTTTTAAAGAATGAGAACACCGCCAGAGCAACAAACACATCATGCAACAACGAGATAATAGTACCTACCGAATACCTCCAGTCGCGGAAACGTAGGAAGATATAAATGATGATGGCAATGATAGCGAAAACAACCGCTTTAACAGCACCTCTTTCAAGGTCTTTCGAAATAATAGGCTGCACTACCTGATGGGCCTGGATATAATTTTTTGAAAAATCGCTCACAGTAAGACTTGAAGGTAATTGAGATTTCAACCCTTCAAACAATCGTGCTTCCACAGCACTATCTGCATTATTTACACCTTTCAAATAAGAAGTAGTAATATCAAGATGCCTGCTATCTCCTACCGTTTTTATCACCGGGTAATCACCGTCAAATGCATTGTGTAAAGGGGTACGGATTGAATCAATATTTACATTATGGGCAAACTGAACTGTATAACTTCTACCTCCTTTAAATTCAACTCCTTTTTCAAATCCGTTGAAAAAAGATCCAACACCAAATATCAGAACCACCACAGAAATAGCATACGCTACTTTGCGGTATTCAATGAATTTATAACTGGCGTGTTTGAATATTTTCTGGGAAAAAGAAGTGAAATATTTAAAATGCCTGTCTTTCTTTCTCATCCACAAATCGGTAACAAGCCTTGATATCAGGATTCCGCAGAAAAGAGAAAGAGAAATACCCAGCATCTGAGTAGTAGCAAAACCAAGTACAGGCCCTAATCCAAAATAAAACAAAATAGCAGCCGTTAAAAATACCGTAACGTGCGCATCTATTACCGGCGCATACGATCTTATATATCCATCGTGTACCGCCTGATGATGGCTTTTGCCACGTGCAAGTTCTTCTTTTATTCTTTCAAAGATAATTACGTTGGTATCTACTGCCATACCGATCGTAAGTACAAGCCCGGCAATACCGGCAGCAGTAAGGGTAGCACCCAGGGCACTCAATATACCAATCGTAAACAATAAGTTCAATATCAAAGCAATATTAGCAACCCAGCCGGCCGTATTGTAATAAATCAGCATCAGTATAAATATGATAAGAAATGAGATACCAAAAGCCATCATACCTCCATTCACCGCTTTTTCTCCCAAAGTAGGCCCTACAATCTGCTCCTGTACAATCTTCGCAGGTGCATCAATTCTTCCTATTTTCAATATACTGGCAAGATCCTGTGCTTCCTGAACTGTAAAGTTTCCACTGATTTCAGAATTACCTCCCTCGATCGGGCCATTTACATTAGGAGCACTGTAAACAATATCATCCAGCACGATCGCGATAGGCCTGTTCACATTATCGGTAGTAAGCTTGGCCCATACACGGCTACCGGTAGGAGTCATGGTCATCTTAATAGCAGGGCGCCCATGCTCATCATAATCAGCTTTTGAATCTTCTACTCCTTCTCCTTCCAGCTTGGCTTTATCTGATCCGGGAACGGTTTTTATAGCATATAATTCAAAGAACCTCTGCCCGCTCTTTTCATTCTTTTGCTGAAGGCCATACAGAAATTTAATATTAGGAGGAAAATTATTTTTCACAATATCCATTGACAGATATTGATTGGCAAGAGAAGTATCTTTTTGTTCTACCGTAGCAATGGCGGAATAGTACTGAGGCTTTCCGTCACTTCCCTGCTGTGCTCCTATAAAATGAATCACACTGGCAAGTGGGTGTTCGTTGGCAAGTAATTTGGCTGAATCAAGTGATGCTTTAGCGCTATCTGAAATGTGTTTGAGGGTATCAGCAGATACGCCGCTCAGGTAGCCGGCAAGTGCTTTATCGGCATCATCAATATTTTTTCCTATTTCTCCTATATTATATACTTCCCAGAATTGCAGATAAGCAGATGCCTGAAGAAGGTTTCTTACTCTGGTAGGGTCTTGTACGCCTGCCAGTTCTACATTGATAATTCCTTTATTGGCATCCAGATTAATAGAAGGATTTGCGACACCAAACTGATCAATACGTTTTTGAAGTACTTTGTATGTTTGATTGATGGCGTTTTTAGAGATCGCTTCCAGGCTGTTGACAACGGTCTCATCATTATCGGTTATCTTAATTGTTTTGCCTGCACCGGCAAATATGGAAGATAACTTCACGCCGGGATTCTGTTGTTTAAATACCTGACTAAATAAAGTAATGTAATCAAGATCACTTGATAGCTTTTCTGAATTTGCTTCTCCAAGTGCTTTTAATAGCTGAGGATCTTTGGGATTATTACTCAACGATTTTAATAAACCATCAAGACTCACATTCAAGGTAACACTCATACCACCCTGAAGATCAAGCCCGAGGCTCAATTCATTTTCTTTTGATTTCTGATAAGTAGTTCCTAAAAACGGATATATCTTTTCATCGCGTGTACTATCGAGCAAATGAGTAAACTCCTTTTTCACAAGTATGTCCTTATCATCGCCTGTGATACCCGGATTGGCCTTGTTTACAAATTGTACTGCCTTAGCTTTCATTTTGTTCTCATGGCCATTCACCACCCAGGTAAAAGAAAGTTGATAAACAGAGATAAGAATAAGCATAATGGCAAAGAACCACACCAAACCTTTCAGTTTCATAACGTAATTTATTTTTTAGAAGTTCGCAAAGATAGGGGATTGATGTGAAATTTTTTTAGGATTTTATGCTCCTGTCTTTCACATTATAAAAAAAATAAAATTCACTTCCTAATTCTCCTTTCATTTGCCCGAAGGCGTTTGAACCGAATCGGGGCATCCTCTTCCCCCTAGAATGAATCCATCACTTATTTTTTTGTTTAATCTTGTCATTCATTTTTAAGCCACGTATCAATGATGTACTTTTGCGCAGATTTAAAAAATAAACACATGCAGCTTTCCCCCGTTTTAAACAGATTCAGTGAACCCGAAACCCTTAAAATGGCTCAACTGGGCCGCGAACTGAGGGCAAAGGGTATCAACATAATTGACCTCAGCCTCGGCGAACCCGATTTCAATACTCCCGATCACATTAAAGAGGCTGCAAAAAAAGCCATTGATGATAACTGGAGTCATTATACACCCGTATCCGGATATGGCGATCTAAAAGAAGCCATTTGCAAAAAGCTATTAAGAGATAACGGCCTTACTTATACACCACAGCAGATTGTAGTAAGTACCGGTGCCAAACAATGTATTGCCAACACCATGTTCAGCCTTCTGGATGATGGGGATGAAATTCTTATTCCTACTCCTTATTGGGTTTCCTATTCAGAAATAGCCCGTTTTGCACGGGCAAAAGTGGTGTTTATTAATGCAACTCCCGAAACCGCCTTTAAGATCACTCCCACTCAATTGGAAAATGCCATCACAGATAAAACAAGGCTCTTCATTTTTTCATCGCCCTGTAACCCTACCGGAACCACGTATTCAAAAGATGAACTGGAAGCACTCGCAAAAGTTTTTGAAAAGCATCCCAACGTTTGCATTGCAAGCGATGAAATTTACGAATACATCAATTACTCTTACGAAGGAGGAAAGTATGAAAGCATCGCTCAGTTTCCATCCATCAAAGACAGAGTAATCATCATCAACGGATTGAGTAAAGGCTTTGCCATGACGGGATGGAGGCTTGGGTATATTGCCGCACATCCCGAAATTGCCAAAGCCTGTCAGAAGATACAGGGACAGGTAACCAGTGGTACCAATTCAATTACACAACGGGCAGCTATCACCGCACTGGAATCGCCACTTACAGCTACCTACGAAATGGTAAAAGAATTCAAACGCCGCAAACAAAGAGTATTGGAATTGCTAAAAGAATTTCCACATATAAAATGTATAGAGCCACAGGGAGCCTTTTATATTTTCCCGGATGTAAGGTATTATTTTGGTAAAAAACATGACGGTCAGGTAATCAATAATTCGAGCGAACTCTGTATGTACCTTCTAAATGAGTTGCACATATCAACCGTTTCTGGTGATGCTTTCGGGCAGCCGGGTTATATCAGAATATCATTTGCCAACAGCATGGAAAATATCGAAGAAGGTTTCAAAAGAATCAAAGAAGGTCTTGAAAAATTAGTTTGAACCTCCGAATATTAGATTTTTAATTCATAAAAATAAAGAGATGAAAAGATTATTGGCTATTATCTTCCTTGCCATTATCGTAATTGGCGCATGGTTTTTATTCTTTAAAAAAAATAGTCCCTCCGTAAAGTCTGAGGAATCACACAAAGTAGCTGTTACCAAACATTCAGAAGAATTCAATAAGAGTATTGATAATGTCATAGACGCTTATATCAATCTGAAGAACACTTTTGTTGACTGGGACAGCACTGCTGCAAAACAAATGGCCGCTCAGTTCATTGCTTCTACCGATAGCCTTAAACTGGATGAAATTCAAAAAAATGATTCTTCCATCTACGCGATCGTCAGCCAAAATGTAAGTGATCTAAAAGCCAATGCCGAGCCCATTTTAAAAGAAAATGACATTGCAGAAATGAGACAAGATTTCAGCATGATATCTGAAAACCTCTATCCGTTATTGAAAACAGTAGGTTATGAAGGCCCTAAATTATACTGGCAAAATTGTCCTATGGCATTTGGCGACGACAAACCCGCCAACTGGCTCAGCAAAACCTCTAAAATTGAGAATCCCTATCTCGGAAGAAAGCATCCGGAATATAAATCAGCCATGGTAAGCTGCGGAGAAAATATGGACTCTCTTTATTTAAAATAAATTTTTACGATGGGATAGAAACCGAAGGCTTACAGAAATATCCTTCGGTTTTTTTATTTCAAAAATGCAACATCCCCTTCGGTAAAGACTCGTTTCCTTGTAATCCTCCCGTATGTATGCATAGGATTCGGGAACCGGGAGGAAAATATTTTTTTTGAACCAGATCATTGATACCATACATCATTTTACCTGTATAAACAAAGTCAAGCGGAACAGTATGTTGCCGATAAAATTGATTGATAAAAGAAATTAATTCTTCTGTTTTTTTTGCGTAGCCGCCAAAATGATAATCGCCATTGAATACATACTTTTTCTTTTCCCCATCTATCTGTAATTGACGGAGCCTCACATCAATATCGTGCAAATTTTTCAACACACCCAAACCAAGAGTCTCACTGTTGCTCCCTTCAATAATGCCGGCAAATGTAGTAGCCGTACCTACCGGAAGGCAAATATGTGTAAATTCCTGATTCTTAAAAAATGACGTGATCATTGCAGCACCTTTCTTTCCTTTCACAGAGAATCCTCCTTCAGGAACCAGAATATGTTCGCCATATTTATTTTTCAATTCCTGCAGAAAATCTTTTTCTTCTATTCTTTGGTATGCAGTACGGCTTATGAATTCGAGTTTCATTCCCTGCTCCATACAAAAGAGTAAGGTATGAGAAAGTGTATCCGGCCGTTCTCCCCTCACGATTCCCACACAGGGCAAATTGGCTTCTTTGCACACAAAAGCCGTGGCGGCCAGGTGATTGGAATAGGCACCACCGAAAGTGATCATTTTCCTACGTGCGGACATTTTAGCTTCCTGCAAGAAATAGAAAAGTTTGAATAGCTTATTTCCGGAAATAACCGGATGAATTTCATCGAGCCGCAACATGGATACTTCCACACCTTTCTTTTGGTACAAATTATTTTCCAAAACTGTAATAGGAGGTTCTCTGAAATGAATATCCGGCAGTAGTTCTTTTATCATGGATTGAGACATAACCTTTTCTTTCTTATTTTCGCAGCAATTTAATTATTAACTGTTATTCTAAACTTTAATTCATACGCAATGAAACCAACTCTTTTAATTTTAGCAGCAGGAATGGGAAGCCGTTATGGTGGTATCAAACAAATGGACGCCTTTGGTCCAAATGGAGAAACTATTATTGATTATTCAATTTATGACGCCATCCGTTGCGGTTATGGAAAAGTAGTCTTTATTATCAGGGAATCTTTCGCAAAAGAATTTAAAGAGTTGTTTGAACCAAAACTCAAAGGAAAAGTACAAACAGAATATGTGATGCAGGAAATGGACTCTTATCTGGATGGATTTCAAACTTCTGTGGAGAGAAGCAAGCCCTGGGGCACTGCCCATGCGATGCTTTGCGCTAAAGAAGTAATCCATGAACCATTCGCTGTGATCAATGCCGATGATTTTTATGGAAGAGATGCATTTGAGAAATCAGTGCAATTTCTTTCCGGGGAAGTTTCTCCTAAAAAATATTGTATAATTGGTTACGAACTTTCCAAAACGATCTCAGAGAATGGAACGGTAAGCCGCGGTGTATGCGAAGTAGATGCTAACGGAAATCTAAAAAGTATCATTGAGCGCACCAAAATATTTCCCGAAGGAGACAAAATATTTTATACAGAAAATGACCAAAAAGTTGTTTTGTCTCCCGACACTCCGGTAAGTATGAATTTCTGGGGATTTGATGCAAGCGTTTTCGAATACATTCAAACATTATTTAAAAAATTTTTACAAGAGAATTCCGGGAATCCCAAAGCAGAATTCTTTATTCCCATTATAGGAGATTCATTCATTCATGGAAATAAAGGTGAGATCAAGGTAACGCCCACTTCTGCACAATGGTTTGGTGTTACTTACAAAGAAGATGCCCCCGGCGTAAGAAAATGCATTCATCAATTAATAGAAGACGGAGAATATCCTTCACATTTATTCGCATAGTAAACCTTATTTCTATTTCTTCAAAAGGCACCTTCTGTCTTTTTGTTTGCAAATACCCCCTTCAGTTTTAATAGTAATATTAATCGAGTGATTTCTTTTAATAAGTGGGCTGTTATAGGTTTTGTTGCTATCGCTATCTATTGAGATAACATACATTCTTTGATGGTGTAAGGTGATTACCTATTCCTGGATAATTTTCAGATAGAAAATGCGATAAAGGAATCTGGTTTGCGTCACCTGATTTGGATTTCGGAACTCCGTAAAATATGGACCTTATTAAATCGGACAGCACCATAACTTCTACTTTACCCTCTCCTCATTACTGGGATACGATAATTATTCAAAATAAATAAATTTCATTTCTTAATTTTCACTAATGAATAGAAATATTTTTCTCCTAATTTTAGCAGGTACCATTTTTAATAGTTGCCAGGTGACCAACAACACAAATGTGATCTATCAATCCAAAGAGTTTTCGGTTTACCGCGATAGTGTAGTACAGGATTCTTTTGTGGCCAAAGCTCTTTCGCGTAATGAACTTGTGTCCAATTATACAAGCCCGGCTGATAATTCAAAAAGCCCTGAAGTGAAATTCAAATTCAGCATCAACGGTGCTGATAATTCGGCTCCTGTAGGAAAAGACAATGTGATCATTTGTGCCCGGGATGATGAAAATTATAAAACGCCGGTTATCCCATTCGGGCAGCAATTTATAGATTCAACAAAAGTTTTACCCGGTGATTATTTAAAAAAAGATATCAAACTCACGTTGCGTGTAGATATGAATGATGTGCTAAAATCCTTTAAGGATAAGGGTTTTTATAGTTGTTTTGATGGAAAGAAAATTTATACCAATGATTTTAAAGGCGTTTTTGTTGCAGGGAATATTGCACCGCTTACCTGGGATTTCAACAATTTATATTCACACAAAGAATTGGAATTGAATGATGATGATCACGATGGTATTTATGAAATTACATTAACGCTCAATCAAAATCCGGACGCCAATAAAACAGCTACATCATGGAAGCTGACAAAAGACATTAGTGCATTTCCGCAATATCACTCACCCGATGCATTACCTGATGTCTTGTACAACCTCGCTTTGGAAGAAATGCAAAATGCCATTGAACCGGATAGTACTTTTCGTACCGGCAAAGAGTGGGCAGGTGTGTGGACACGCGATATCAGCTACAGCATTATTTTATCAATGGCGATATTGCAACCTAAAGTGGCCATGATTAGCTTGAAAAAGAAAGTGAAGAATGGGAAAATTATCCAGGATACCGGTACCGGCGGCGCTTATCCGGTTTCCACCGACAGGGAAGTATGGAGTGTAGCGGCGTGGGAAGTGTATAAAGTAACCGGTGATGAAGACTGGCTAAAATATGCTTACGAAATAATTCGAAATTCAATCAATGACGACCTTCATAATATTTATGACCTCCAAACGGGTATGGTAAAAGGTGAATCTTCTTTTTTAGATTGGAGAGAACAGACTTATCCAACCTGGATGCAGCCTGCAGATATCTATGAATCAGAATGTTTGGGAACCAATGCGGTACATTATGAAGCCAATACTGTCTTGTCGGAAATGGCTGCCGTACTTGAGTTTAAAGAGGATGTGAAGAAATACAATGATGTAGCTACAAAAATAAAAAGCGGAATCAATCAATATTTATGGCAGGAAGACAAAGGATATTTTGGGCAATATCTATATGGCAGAAATGACAAAATACTTTCTCCTAAATCAGAAGCATTGGGCGAAGCACTATCGGTAATTTTTGGAGTAGCTGATCAGAAAAGGCAACAAAAAACTATTTCAAATACACCCGTCACCGCGTATGGTATTTCCTGTATTTATCCGCAGATACCTGGTATTCCGCCGTATCATAATAATGCGGTATGGCCGTTTGTAGAATCCTTCTGGGCGCAGGCTTCCGCAAGAGCGGGTAATGAAGCATCGGTAGTGAAAGCCATTGCTTCGGTATATCGTCCTGCGGCATTGTTCCTTACCAACAAAGAAAATTTTGTAGCAGCGAATGGCGATTACGCAGGCACTCAGATTAATTCGAGCAATATGTTGTGGAGTTTATCAGGTAGCATCAGCCTTGTTTATAAAGTTTTGTTCGGCATACAGTTCGGGGCAGATCATATTTTCTTTGAGCCATTTGTTCCCAAAGTTTTTAAGGGAACAAGAACACTGAATAATTTTAAATACCGGAATTCTGTTTTAAATATTGAATTGGATGGTTATGGTAATTTGATAAAATCATTCTCAATTGATGGAAAAGAATCTTCTGAACATTCGATCCCTTCAACATTACAGGGAGATCATCAGATTAAAATTGTTTTGGCAAATAAAGATATTCCTTCTCAAAAAATCAATAGTGTTCCTGATATTTTCAGCCCACAGATGCCGGAAGTACATTATGAGAACGGAATACTTACATGGAAAGATACAAGCGCCCATATTTCTTCTTTCAAAGTATTGGAAAATGGAAAACTATTAAAAGAAATTTCTGAAACCTCTTTAAAAATTGATACAGGAAAATATGGAAACTATCAGATAATTGCAGTAGATAAAAACAAAACGGAATCATTTGCCAGCGAGCCATTACAGGTTTATCCAAAAGAAAGTGAGCAAATAATTCAGGTGGAAGATTTTGTTCCAAAGTCTCTCAAAACTTATCAGGGATTTACAGGAAACGGCTTTGTTGAGACCAGCAAAACCATCAACCGGAAAATTGAATGTACGATTCATGTGAATGAAGACGGAAATTATATTTTAGACGTACGATATGCCAATGGGAACGGCCCTATTAATACAGAAAATAAATGTGCCTTCAGAACCATATCCATAGATCACATAGCCTCCGGCACGTTGGTTTTCCCGCAAAGAGGCAAAGAAGAATGGAGTAACTGGGGATGGAGTAATTCTCTGAAAGCCACACTCACAAAAGGAACCCATCTTGTTTCCATCAGCTTTGAAAACTGGAATGAAAATATGAACGGCGATATCAATGAAGCCATGCTGGATTGTGTACGGTTGATAAAGACAGGACTGAATTGAATACAGATTGGCATTACATCATAAGTCTTTTAGACTAAATTAAAAGCACACTTGGCATTATTTACCGGATTGTTTCTTTACAGTTTAAAATTACAAAAGAGAGTTGCCAACTTTAAAAAAGCCGGCAACTCTCTTTAATAAAAATTCAAATTATAAAGAAGAAAGGCCCTGATCAAGGTCACTCAAAAGGTCTTCCACATTCTCTATCCCAACAGAATAACGAATAAGGCTTTCAGGAATACCCAGTAATTTCCTTTGCGCTTCTGTAAGTTCCACATGACTTGTAGTTCTTGGTGGACCTGCTAAAGTACCCACGGAGCCTAAGCTTGCAGCAAGATGAACTAACTTCAACCTTGTTAAAAATTTCTTTACCATTTCATAATCTCCATCGATAGAGAAACTTAAAACGCCACCAAAGCCACGCATTTGGGCTTTGGCAATTGAATGGCCGGGATGCGTTTCAAGACCGGGATAAAATACATCACTCACTTTAGAATGTGATTTCAAAAATTGAGCAATTTTTAATGCAGATGCATTCTGTCGCTCTACCCGAAGTTCCAGAGTTTTCATTCCACGTGCAATCAAATAAGCAGGATCAGCCTGCAAACTGGCACCATTAATTTCCCTGAATTGAAAAACCTTTTTTACCAGTTCCTTCTTTCCTGCGAGTATGCCGCCCATAGCGTCTGAGTGCCCACAAAGAAATTTGGTAGCACTATGAATCACCAGGTCAGCACCCAACTGGAGAGGGTTCTGATTGATAGGGCTTGCGAAAGTATTGTCAACTACTACAATTGCGCCCACTTTTTTCGCGGCAGCACTAATCCTTTTAATATCAATAATCTTCAAGGTTGGATTCGTAGGAGTTTCCAAATAAACCAGATCGCAACCTTTGGCTATTTCTGCTTCCATTTGTTCATGATCGGTAGTATCACAAAGCTGGACATCTACCTTATACATCGGTAAAAAATCAAGGAATATTTTACTGGTACCACCATAAGTATCTTTGATGGAAACCACTCTCTTCCCCGAAGTAAGGAAAGTAAATAAAGTACTGCTAATGGCGCCCATGCCCGTTGCAAAGGAAGTAGCGGCTTCTGCACCTTCCAATATTCTGATCTTTTCTTCAAGCACATGGACTGTTGGATTGGTATTTCTACTGTAAATATATCCATCCTTTTTTCCAAGAGAAACATTATACCACTCATCTAAATCCTTATAAGCAAAAGTGACACTTTTCACAATAGGTGGCGTAACCGATCCATCTGCAAAGTTCTCATCTTCGCCCGCCCAAACGGAGGCGGTTCCTTTTTTGTAATTTGAAATGTCCATATTCTTTTATTTTTATTTTTGAAGTTTTTAAAATGCGATCTGACCTTCAGTCCCACTGTTTTACTTAAAACCTATAAGGTTTTGTCAACCTACAAGTCTTTTCTGTAAACCTTATAGGTTTCACTGTCTTAAGACTTGCTACTTACCTGTTACATTATCATAAATAATCCGGGAAACATTAGCCAGTGTTGCATTCACCGATTTTTCATCTTCAACACCGCGGGATAACAATACCACTACATATTTTCTTCCGTCAGGTAAGAAAACAATCCCCGAATCATGAGATATCTTTTCAATAGAACCTGTTTTATTCGCAACCTTTACATCAGCCGGAAGTTTTGCAGGAATCTTTTCTCTCAACTGCTGATGCATTAAAATGTTGATCATGGCATCACATGCCTTCTTATTCACAACCGTCCCCTTAGCAAGGTGATCAAAAATAACCATTAAATCATAAGCCGTTACGGTGTTGTTCATACCCAGGTCAAAGGCTTTATTATCTTCTACACCACGCAAAGCCTGAATATCTTTTGCACCGATAGAGCGCATGGTTTGATTCGCATTTTTAGCACCCACTAAATCCACTATCAGATTTGTAGAGAAATTACTACTCTGTGTAATCATCCGAAACAATAAATTATAAATCGTTTCCTTCTGTCCTATTCTCCTGTATAAATCTGTTTCGCTGTCATCAGTTGAATCCAAATGATAAATACTTCCATCCACAATACTTTTGAAATCATTATGAATAAAAATAGAATCAGAAAGAGAAAACTTGTGCTCCGCCGCCTGTTTGAATGTTTCAATTAAAAAGGCAGTTTTGATAGTACTCGCTGCGTGGAAATTTTCATGAGCATTCATTAAAAATCGTTCTCCTGTTGACAAATCTTCAAAAGCAACTGCAAAAGTACCTGTCGGTTGCGTGGCAAATTCTGCAACGATTTCTTTGTGCATTTGCGCAGTATCTATCGGATGGTGATTTGGCTGGATTGGCATTCCGGCTAATGAAAAAAGGACAGTAAAAAGTTGAATCATTATTTCGGTTTTTATTGGTAGTGAACTATTTATTTTTAATCGGTTTAAACAGCAGGCTATCGAAATCCAAATCAGAATCCGGATCTATTACTTTCATCTTTACTTCATCAATACTCCCATCAGGATGGAGTGAAAAAGTAACATAAGAATCGGCTTTGAAACCCTTATTTCTAAAATGAGCTATAAAGGTATCATATTGAAAATGTTTTAAGTCGGCTACTAACTGGGGGCTTTGTTCAAAGCGTAAAACCATATCGTCCTTTTCATTTGTAATGCTCATCTCCCCTATCAGTTTATCTTTATAAACACCTGCATACTTATCGAGAGGCAACGATAGTTTTGTATTGGCAGCAGGTAGGATGATATTTTCTTGCTGTCTTTTCTTCAACCTTGCCATGCCTGAATCTTCCCGGTTTTTATACCCTGATATCCAGTCGAAAGGGGGAAACTTCATAAAATAATCAAGAATGTGATAAATGACCGAATAATAAGCGCCGGTAGATTCCTGATTGGTAAAAACTGCAATGCCCAGATTAAGATCAGGAACCATTGCAATCTGTGATACAAAGCCATCCAAAGCACCGCCATGGCCTACTATTTTATATTGCTTGTAATTGTAAATATGGAAAGCGAGTGCATAACCCGATAAACTGATTTGAGCAGGCTTCAGATCCTCATCAATTATACCGTAAGAAATAGGGGTAACCACCTTCCATAATTGTTTTGTTGAAGCTGGTGTAAATATTTTTTCTTTATTGGGTGCGCGTCCGGAATCCAATTGTGTAATCAACCATTTCGCTATGTCCGTTGCGTTGGTAACGATTCCTCCGCAAGGAGCACCGGCATCGCCGATCATAATATCCATGCCATGGTCAATCACCTGCACCTTTCCATCGTAACGATCATGTCCGGTCGCAATGTTTGTCTGATTTTTAAATTCTGAAAATCTCGATAAGCTTTCATTCATTCCAATCTTATCAAAGATTCGTGTTTTTATAAAATCTTCCCATGGCATTCCTGATACTTCACTAACCAATTCGCCGGCTGTAACGTACAAAACATTATCATACGCATAAGTAGTTCTAAAATCATGCACCAGTGGGAGTCCTGCTATCTTTTGTACAATTTCTTTACGGGAAAATGTAGAAGGAGGAAACAACAATAAATCACCGGAATAGGCGGCAAGGCCACTGTGATGGACTAACATATCACGAATGGCAAGGTGATTAGTCACATAAGGATCCGACATTTTGAACCAGGGTAAATATTTGATCACAGGATCATCCCATTTTATTTTTCCTTCTTCCACCAGGATAGCCAATGCTGCTGTCGTAAAAGCTTTACTATTGGAAGCAATTGAAAATAGTGTATGTGCGTCTATGGGTGACTGTTCTCCTATCGTTTTTACTCCAAAGCCTTTGGCGAGCAATACTTTCCCATCTTTTACTATGGCCACACTCATACCGGGCACTTCAAAAGTTTGCAATACTTTTGAAATATAATTATCAAGATCAGGAGGGATCAAAGTTTGTTTCTTTTGTCCAAAACTTATAAAGCCCGATAACAATAGAATCAACAATATCAGTAAATGCTTGTCCACCCATTTGGCGGAAATATCTAATCTCATTTTCTATTTTTTTACTTCAAATTAACATAAAATTCCTGCACTCTTTTTCTTTCTTCTTCGGCTTTTTCAGGTTGATCTTAATTTCTTCAATAATTCTGCTCTTTTCAAATGACAATCTCTATCGAGATAAGAATCGGGGAATGATTTTGCTGAAAGAGTGAATAGATCCAATGCTTTTTTCCAATCGTTTATATCATTACTATTCATCAATTTTTCTCCCTCTATAAAATTCCTTTTCCAGTCAAGCGCTGTTTGATTCATCCTGTCTGCTTCTTCAAAAACTTTAAATGGTCTGATACTTTGTGCTACTTGCATAGGTTTGACAAGAGGAATCGGGTTATGAAAAAACAGTTCCAATGCTTTAAGGTATGCTTCTGCTTCCTGCGAATTATATTCCTCTTGTTTTAATCTTTTTTCTTCTGTAGGATTTGTAAAGAAAGAAGCTTCACCCAGTACAGCAGGGATACCATAAGTGCTCCGTAACACCGCAGCGCCATTGGAAGGGAAAATGGTATAATCTGAATTCAGGCTTTCCGGTATTTCTTTTTTGTAAAAATATTTTTCAAGTGAAGCAGCTACATCCTTCCCCAATGTTACACTGGCAAGATTCTCCGAAGAAGCACCATGAAAATAAATGATAGGGAAATTGACCGAAGTATCCGCAGTAGCATTGTGATGAATAGAAATAAATACATCTGCTTTACCAGCGACAGCAATTTTTGCCCGCTCATCCAATGGTACAAATACATCTTCAGTTCTCGTCATGATAACTCTTGCTCCTTTTTCTTCGAGCTTTCTTTTTAATAACTGCGCTACTCTCAGATTAATCCATTCCTCTCTTTCACCTCCAGCTCCCATTCTATAATGATCGGTTGCTGCAGTTCCTCCATGACCGGGATCTATACAAATAATTTTTCCTCTTAATGAAGCGGGATCATTTTTCAAACCTAATTTTCTTTCCAGGAAATCCGCCGTAGCACTATCCAGTTTCAGCATATTGGAATACTTCATCCAATGATGTGTTTCATCAGGCACGGCAATACTTTCAAAAGGAAACCCTTTTTCCTGGAATCTTCTTATCAGATCAACACTCTGAGAGAAAGGAACATTTCCATCGTCATCACCGGAAATAATTAATACCGGTGATGTCCATGTATCCAGGTAAGCATCAGGTGAAGATTCCCATGTTAACTTCTTAGCCAGTTCATAATCCGGAGGCTGCTCATTTTTATATTCATGCAAATCAGGGAGCAGATTATGCATACCTGAAATATCAACACCGGCAGCAAAAATTTTTGAATCCCGCGCCAATGCCATTGCCGTTAAATAGCCTCCGTAAGAGCCTCCATAAATACCAATTCTCTTTGCGTCTATACCTGACTGTGATGCAAGCCACTCTCCTGCCGCTTTGATATCTTTATATTCAGAAGCACCATTCATCCCTGAATTTAAAGGATTCTGAAAATCATAACCATAGCCTATTCCAAGGCGATAATTAACTGATAGTACCACAAACCCTTTGCTAACGAGATATTGATTAATCGCGTAAGTATTTGCATAATAATCCATATAATGCCATCCCAGTAACATTTGCCGCTCAGGTCCTCCATGAACAAAAAGTACCGCAGGTTTCACCTTTGTACCTTTCAATGGTTCAAATAATTGTCCATAAACAGGATGCCCATCTGCTGCTTTAAAAGTTACTGATTTCGGTATAACTAAATCAGATACCGGAAAATCAGTGGAAATAAGGTTTTCTCCAATTAACTTTATCTTTCCCGGAGAAAAAGGCATTATCGCCGGAAGTGTGGGGCGTTGAGCTGTAGCACTCAACAAAAGAATTGATGAACCATTATTTATAAAATGCGGCGTACTTTCTATGCCATCACCTGTTGTGAGCATTTCCATCTTTGCTTCATCTACCGGAACCCTCGCAAGGTGTCTGCGATCCAAATCATCTTTATCGGAGCCAGTATTCGCAGCAAATACCAGCCATTTTTTATCAGGGCTTAATTTGATCTGCTCCACATTAAAATTTCCGGGAGTAAGTAAAAGAGGTTCTCCTCCCGAAGCCTGAATCGAATATAAATGCGGCCAACCATCCTGGTAAGACAAGAATATGATTCTATCGTTTGCCGCCCAGTGTAAATTATAGCGGCCATTAGATGAAGGCACAGAGCCACGTAATGTTTCGGGGGCTTTCCATATCTGTTGTGCTTTCTCTGTAATAATATCAGCAGTCCAGATAGCCCATGCAGAATGATGATCCACCGTTATTGAATCAGGAGCACCGCCGGAAGCAGGCCTTCTGATAAAAACGATTTTCTTTCCATCCGGCGACCATTTGGGTGATTGATCTCTTGCGAATGCCGGGGAGATCCATTGAATTTCTGTCTGGCCATTTGTATAAATTCCTACAAAAGAATGATCATCACGTGATGAAACAAATAACAATTGAGAACCATCCGGTGACCATTGTAGCGAACTAATTCTTCCCTTCGCATAAAACAAATTTTCAGCCGGTTTAGCACCATCAATCGGAGCCATCCATACCTGATGATTTTTAATAAAAGTGACTTGTTTACTTTTTGGTTCAACTACCGGATAATCGCCTTCGCTCAACAATATTGATTTTCCTCCTACAAAAGGAATACTGTAAACCCTTATCTTCGGAGCAATAATGGAAGAAGAAGGATTTCTGGGAATACTCTCATCAAATGCACCATGGTCGGCACCCCGCACATACACTACCCATTTACCATTATTAGAAATAGTAACTCCGGTAATTTCCTGGCCTTCATCATTATTATAATCAGTCAGTTTGCGCAAAATAAATGGTGGCCCATCGGCAACATATATATTTCGCTTGCCTTGTTGATTTATTGATAAAGCTATTTTTGAACTATTGGGCATGCTGGTAACTTCAGCTGGAAAAGGATAGCTTGTAATATCTTTTAAAGAAAAAGACTGCGCTGAAACATCTGTAGCAGTAAACAAGCAAATAATCGGAAACATAAAATAGCAGAATATTTTTTTCATCTAACCATTACATTTTTAATAAAAAAGGTTGCCAGTTTAGGGACAACCTTTTCACTTTATTATTCAAAGTTTTTTAAGAAAACAGTAAACGTGTTATTGGTCCCACCAGAGGTGATCTGTTCTCGTCCAATCAGGAACATTTTTACCATTTCTTGAAGTTGCAGAGCTTGGGTAATCGGCTCTCCTGATGAAAGTATCCATATCAGCATTCGCAGGCAATGCAAACCCTTTATAGTTATAATCAAATCTTCTCATATCATCCCAGGTAACAGGCATTAAGAAACAAGCCACATATTTCTCCTTCATGATGAGTTTCAAAGTAAGGTTTGCCTTTCCTACAGATACTAAAGGATTATTTAGGTATTTTGTGATTGAATCGGCTGGCACATCCAACTTATTCATACTCGCTGTGATACCTGCAATGTATGCAGAATAAGCCCTGTCCATATTATTAGCTCTGAAAGCAGCTTCTGCTTCAATAAAACGGCATTCCGCATTTGTAATAATTTGCAAAGGTGAATTAGTACTGGAATACCACTTACCTACATCTAAGTAATTTTGTACGTTATCTGTATTTCGTGTTCCCTGGTAGCCAGCACCATTTGGAGTCCCCTTGTAAGTGCCAACAGGGTAAAATACACCCGCGTATTTACCACTATCTGTTGCATTCGTAATTTCCGGAAGCCGGGGATCAAATACTCCATAAGTAACTCCATTAGTCGCATTTACAAAATAAGAAGACATCCATCCATCCAAAACAAGGTTTGCATTGCTTATAGCTTCTGCATTCCATGGATTGTTTACCGCAAATTGAGTAACCTGCGCATCACTCTTGTTGGACATATAGGCACTATCAATTGCTGATAGAACTTTTGTCGGGTCGTATTGACTTGTTTTAGAAACTTCATTCAGCAACCGGGCCTTAAGAGCGTAGCCTGTTTTAACCCATGCGCGCGCATCGCCACCGTGTATAAAATCACTTCCGCCATCAAACTGATCCGAAGCAGTAACGGTTCCCATGGTAGCTATTCCACGATTCAGAAGAAAGAGACAGGTATCGTATAAAGCCTTTTGGTTGTCATATTTGGGAGTTAAGTTTTTTACACCAATAAAAGCTTCAGAATATGGCAGATCACCCCATATATTGCTGGCCATACTTAAATTACAGGCAGTTAAAATATCTGCAACTCCTGTATAAGCTTTCCACCCTTTCTCAGCAGCAAAATTGCGCATATCATACAAGTCTGTAAGTACATTGTAAACATCACCCCATGTACCACTGGGGTCTATCTGCTGATAAGTATCGGTTGATGAGCCAGAACTTGGAGACGCCAGGTATTGCGTATAATAAGATACAAAATCAGAAATATCATACGAGTTATTGGCCGTAAGGCTTGTGACATTGGCAAGCAAACCCGGAATTGGCGGATTTTCCGTGGCGTTAGGGTTTGCATTAATGTCCAGGTATTTTTTACACCCTCCCGTTAAAATTGCCATAATAAAAAGGGCTGGAATAATTGAAATCTTTTTCATAATTATTTTATTTTAGAAGGTAACATTAATGGAGAATAAATAACTGCGCAACTGAGGGTAAGTAAATCCTGCCTGAGAGCTTGCAGTAAGATTTCCTGAAATTACATCACTCGCTTCAGGGTCAAAACCATTGTAAGGAGTAGATATCCATAAATTATTACCTGTAAAACTCAATGCAAGATTTTTAACAAAACTACGTTTCAACCAACTTTCGGGTAAACTATATGAAAGGCTGACGCTACGCAATCTTACCCATGAAGCATCCTGAACAAAATTTTCAGTTACTCCTCTATAAATTTTTCTATAATACCCATCTCCGTAATCTACCCCATCAGGGCCAACCCCTTGTCCAAGATAAACCGGTGTTGTATTGGGAGTTCCATCAGCATGAACGCCGGGGAATACAATTGTCTGATCACGGTTCTCTGTATATTTTGCTATTCCAAATGCCGACATAAAATTATCCAACTGATTGTATTTTTTTAGGCCCTGATGCGTATCAATAAGGAAAGAAAGCCCAAAGTTCTTATAACTAATTGTATTACTGATACTGCCTATCCATTTAGGCATCGAATTTCCTACAATTTTTTTATCTGATGCCCGAGCTCTCACAGGAAATCCATTAGCTCCAATTATCATTGGAAGGTTTCTATCAATATTTAATGGATCAGGAGTTTGCTTGCCATAATATCTTGACCAATGAGTTCCATAAATATCTCCTACTGACTGGCCGGGTCTATAAAGGAAAGTAGGACCTGCACCACCATACCCAAAAGAGGATCCACCAACTAATTCAGTAAGGTCAGGATAAATAGCTAATACTTTATTGCGATTAGCTGAAAAATTTACCATTACATTCCAGTTGAAATCTTTAGTTACTACCGGTTTGCCATGAAGAGATATTTCAACACCTTTATTTCTAATGGAGCCTGCATTTAAAGTAATAGAACTAAAGCCCGTCCCGGGATCAGTAGCTACATTCATAATCAGGTCTTTACTGGTAGATCTATACCAGGTAAAATTCAAACCAAGTCTATTATTTAAAAAATTCAAATCAGTTCCAATTTCAAAAGCCGTTGTCATCTCCGGTTTTAAATTCGGTACACCTGCACTATTACTCCTTGTAAATAAAAGAGTACCATCAATTGGAGCACCATTGGTAACATAAACAACGCTGGTACTATACGGATCGGCATCTTTACCTATCTTAGCCAATGATGTCCTGAATTTTCCATCAGTTACCCAGGAAGGCAGATGAAACTGATCAGAGAACATGTAACTTAAACTGGCTGAAGGATAAAAGAAGGAACGGAAATCTTTTTCCAATGAAGAAGTCCAGTCATTTCTTCCGGTTAATGTAAGGAATAAAGAGTTATTGTATGCTGCGGTAAATTCACCAAAAGCGCCAATTATACGATATTGTTCATTGTACTGACCGATTACCTGTTGTTTCGCATTTCCCAGAGTAAATAAATTGTAAACCCCCAGGTCGGTACCTTCTGCAGCGACCATGAGAATTGAACGGTCTAAGAGATCGTGGCCTACTCTTAAAGTAGTTTTAAATTTACTGCTCCAATCGTGATCAAAAGTCAACATCAGGTTTGAGTTTACCTGACGATAATTTTTACCGTATTGCCCAACGAATCCCAAACCATTATCGTCTGCCCCTACAATTTCGCCGGGAACTCCTTTTGGACCAGGTGAAGTTTTTGTACGCGCGTCCGAATAATAGTCCATACCTAACTTATAGGTTGCCATCAGCCATGAAAATGGCTTATAATTAAAAGAAACGTTTCCTATCAACCGATTCACATTCGACCTGAACTTACTGGTTGCAGCAGAATACCAGGCATTATTATTCCCATAAGTATTTTGCGTTCCGTCAGGTTTTAAATAATCCCTTACATCCCAACGAGGAGACCAGTAAGATAGATTTTCATTAAACCTGTTAGCATCATAAAAATTACCATCCGTATTAACATAATAAAGAGAAGTTCCCATGCTAAACTTATCACTGAATTTAAGATTACCATTTAACCTGGCAGATACTTCCTGATACCATGTAAATGGTATGGTACCATTCTGTTTAAAATAGGATACCGACGAGGAAAGATTTGCTTTTTCGGTACCTCCTGAAAAACCAAGATTATTACGAAATTGATTTCCATTTATATAAGCACGTTTATACTGATTAAATAGTTGATTGGGATGGGTAGGATCTATTGCTTTTGCCGCAGCAACAGTTGGTCCCCATTCCGGCCAGAAAGAACTGGGATTATATTCGCCTTTATAACCCTGTGTGAACTTATTTTGAACGTCAGGGAATTTATCTACCTGGTCAATACCATAAGTGGTACTATACGTTACCCTCATGACTCCTGCCTTAGCCGATTTGGTGGTAATAACCACCACGCCATTTGCTCCCCGCAATCCATAAAGTGCAGTAGCCGCTCCTCCACGTAATATATTTACGCTTTCTATATCATCAGGATTAATATCACCGGCCATGTTTCCCATAGAAGCCGGAAGGCCACCACCGGTACCTTGATCTGAGGTGGTGTTATCTATTGGTATTCCATCTACAACAAAGAGAGGTTGCGTACCTAAATCAAGCGAATTTACTCCTCTTATCAAAATATTGGCTCCTTGCCCAGGTCCACCCCCTGCACTACTAATCGTAACTCCCGCTACTTTCCCTTGCAAAGCATTCAACAAATTACTCTGATGAGATTCTGTCAATTCTTTAGCATCTACACTCTGTGCTGCATATCCAAGTGACCTTTTTTGCCGGGTAATACCCATAGCAGTCACTACAACTTCGGAAAGTTCTCCGGTACCTTTCAAGGCTACTTCATAATAAGAGTTACTACCTATCTTAACTTCTTCATCTCTGTAATTTACAGATGAAACTACCAGAATAGGATTTTTCCCTTCAACCGAAATTTTAAAAGTTCCATCATCACCCGCAGTAACCGCATTGTTCGTACCCTTCTGCTGAATAGTTGCTAAAGGAATAGCAGCACCGGTTTCAGCATGTATTATCCCCGTAATAACCCGGGTTTGCGAAAATGCCGCAAATGGAATACAAAATAAAATCAGCATCCATGGTAAAAAAAATTTCTTTCTCATAAAGACTTTTTTAAGGTTAAATAAATATCACCGACGTAAAAGAATAATTAAATTTTTTCTAAAATTTTAAGAGACCAACGTATGGAATGTAAACTTGTGGGAAATTAGGTATTTTTTTTAAATTAACAATTAATTAAGCTAATTATTTTATTACAATATTTTTTTTATCAGGTAACTGGCAACATTAATTTACAAAAAATTAAATATACATTATATTAATAATATCTATATATTCCTCTTCAAAATAAAAAGCTATAAGATAAAAAAACAAAGACAGCTTTTAACCAAGGGAAAGGTCAGTTATAAAAGAAATTTCTCGGGGACATTACGATTCATTTTCTGATAATATCATTACATATTCTACCCATTCCAATTAAGAGTGTAGGCATAGTAAATCACCTTCATGGATTACATCATTAGAATTCGTAGAACATGACTTTCATTAAATTTTATAATAATTGCGTTTTCCTCCGCAATCACATGTATGTACCTGCTTCTACTGCGTTTTTGGGAAGGAGTTAATATGGCTACTATACAAAAGCATCTACGACTGGAATATAATATAAGGTATGGGTAATAATATAAATAGGAAATAAATCTTTAAGAAGAAGACGCTTTACAGCAATTAGAATCTGCAAAATTTAAGACCAAAGAAGATTGGGCATACTTTATCGGCAGATAAAATATCCAAAACAAAAAAGTAGGGTATAAAAGTAAAATCTAAAATCCTTCAATAATTGATGATTAGCATAACAACATCAATCCTGATAAATTCGTTCCTTCAAAGCCCCATCACCGATTGGCTGCCCTTCTTTTTACTTCTTTCTTAATAAGTGATAATTCCCTTCCGGTTTGACCGCTTACCGATGAATTTTCCTGGGCACGCCGCATCAGGTAAGGGATCACATCCTTTATAGGGCCAAAAGGTAAATATTTACTTACCCTGCAACCTGCCTTCGCCAGATTAAAAGTGATGTTATCGCTCATGCCAAACAATTGCGAAAAATGAATATGTGAATCACCAAGCGATAGCCCATGTTTTTCCATAAGCTGAGTTGCATATAAATTACTATACTCATTATGGGAGCCTATCACAAGAAACATGCGATTGGCAGGATTGATACAAAATTCAAGCGCAGCATTGTATTCATTATCAGTGGCCTCTTTGGTATCATTAATGGGAGATGGATAATTTAATTCGGCTGCACGTTTCCTTTCTTTTTCCATATAGGCTCCCCGCACCATTTTAAAAGCACATATAAAATTATTTTTTATAGCAAAGTCACTACTATCTTTAATGAATTGCAGCCTGTCGTTCCGGTAAAGCTGTGCGGTATTGTAAACAACCGCCTTTTGGTAATTGAATTGTTGCATCATCTGAGTAGTGACCGCATCTACCGAATCCTGTATCCAGCTTTCTTCTGCATCTATCAATACACCCACATTACTATCAGCAGCTACCTTACATATCTTTTGTAACCGGACAACTATTCTGTTCCATTCTTCTCGTTCATTCGGTTCCAGCTTTTCTAAAGGGACCTTTCCCTTAACAATGTCTTCATAAACAGAGAAACTGTCAATTTTTTCCAACAGATCAAACCTTGCAAAGCCCGTTAGCTTCACACTCATAAAAGGAATATTGGGTTGCGTAGCAGCATATTGGATTACCTTAATAAATTCTCCAGTCGCACTGTCAAAATTCTCTTCCCCTTCCTTGCCTTCCACTCCATAATCTAAAATCACCTGGACATGATACTTTCCCAGTTTTTCAGCAACCGCGGCAGTTTCTTCCAGCGTTTCGCCACCTACAAATTGACCAAAAATCGTTTTTCTGATCAGGCCTTTTACCGGTAATCCCACTTTGAGCGCCCAAGGTGTAAGCCAAAGCCCCGGCCTCACCAGCCACTCTTTTCCCATAGTTTCAAAAAGAAATTTAGCCCGCTTAATCTCTTTATTAGTTTTGTATGCAAAAGCAGTTTCGGTATCCTCAAAAGAAATATTCATAGATAAATTTGAAAGACCAAAAATCTATAATCAAAAACGAATAAACAAATAAAATTAATTATCACGATTCGTGAAACAATTAGCCGATTAGAAAACTATCTTTGCGAAAAATTTTTGTAATGATAAAAAAGCCTGCCGATAGTCTGACAGTAATGACAGAGCTTGTGCTACCTAATGATACCAACTTATTTGGAAATTTAATGGGAGGAAGATTAATGTACTGGATGGATATCGCCGCAGCCCTCGCGGGTTCCAAACACAGCGGTTCACCGGTAGTAACCGCTTCCGTTGATAATATTTCATTTACTAATCCAATTAAACTCGGAAATGTAGTACACATAGAGGCCCAGGTAACCCGTGCTTTTACCACCAGTATGGAAATACATCTCAATGTGTGGGGAGAAGATATTATACAACAATACCGCTATAAAAGTAATGAGGCTTATTATACGTTTGTAGCATTGGATCCCAATGGTAAGCCTCGTAAAGTACCCGAACTGGAACCGGGAACTGATGAAGAAAAAGAGCTTTTTAAGAGTGCCTTACGGCGGCGGCAATTAAGACTTATACTTGGAGGCAAAATGAAGCCGGATGATGCAGATGAACTAAAAGCCCTGTTTTTTAATGTATAGACACGCCGGATCTGCTCAAAGCAATCGAAAATGTTGTTACATCATACTATTTATCCAAGGCGGTTATGAGATTGGTTTTGCCTTTTTCCATAAATTTCTTACTTTGCTCTATCGCGTCCATTACTCTTTCTAATATCACATCTATGGTTTCTTCATAAGTAAATTGAATAGGCTCTTTAAAATGAACACTCAGCAAAGAACCTTTCTTCTTAAACTTCAATCCTTTCTTATTAAAGGCACGCCAGAAACCACTGATCACCACCGGTACCACAATTGGTTTACTGTGCTTGATAATAAATGCCGTTCCTTTTCTTCCGGGAGCGAAAGGCTTGGTAGTACCCTGCGGAAAAGTGATGACCCAGTTATTTTCAAGTGCTTTGGATATTTTGCGGGTATCGCCGGGATCAAGCCCCCGCCTGACTTCTTTACCTTCTGTACGCCAGGTACGCTTTACTGTGATGGCACCTGCCCATGTAAATATCTTACTGATCCAACTACTTTTCATGGTTTCGGCTGCCGCTACATAATATACCCTCGTAAAGGGACTTAATAAATAATAAGGTACCCCTAATTTGTTTTCTTTTCTCCACTTCACCGCACAAAAAATATGCAGAAAGGTGATCACATCCGCAAAGTAAGTTTGATGATTGCTTACAAAAAGTACATTCTTTTTAGGAAGGCCTTTCAGGTTTTCTGTTCCACTTATTTTTATACGATTTACGATAGCGAGCCCAGGGTAACTCACAACTCCCACTACAAAATATATAACTGATTTTGCGATGTGTGTTTGTTGCAAACTTTTAATCCAATGATTCATTATTCGATAATTTGGAAGAGAGAACCCGTTAAGGGAAAAGTGATACACCTTCTTTTCCAGGCAATTTGGAAAATTTTCTCCTATAAGATTCTCATTTTTCAACCACAATAATAATCTCCATCTCTTAGGCACCTAACAAAAAAAAGGCTCCGTGAGCCGAGAGGCTAAAATAGTTAAATTGCCCCAAATCTCAGGCATTATTTATTTTACTTTCAGCAATAGTTACTATATTTTCTTTTCTTACCTTTGCACTCCCAAAATAAAAACCATTTTGGGGGAAATATTCAATAAAAATAATTTTTAACCAAATGCTGATAAGCAGGCTCCTGAAAATAACAGGATACAGCAATAACAAATATACCTGCTAAAACAGAATGGATACACAAAATGACGAATCAAAAACCGAAGAACAGGAAGTAAGCCTCGAAAACAAACCACAGGGTGGCATTGAAGGTGTTCCCTTCCCTGATTTTCCAAATGTAGAATCTGCAGTAGCTGCTACAGAACCTCAACCCACAGAAGCAGAGGTACACGAAGAAGCCCTCTCTACTCCTCACGATGATTTTGACTGGAGCATTGACAAAAGAAACGTAACTTCTTACAATCAAGTTGAAAGAGAGAAGTACGACGAGGTTTACGACAAAACTTTTAAACAGATCAATGACAACGAAATGGTAATAGGCACTGTAGTGGCTATGACCAAAACTGATGTGGTGATCAATATCGGTTTTAAAAGTGACGGATTGGTAGGCCTGAATGAATTCCGCGACACACCCGAGCTAAAAGTGGGAGATGAAGTGGAAGTAATGGTAGCCGAAAAAGAAGATAAGGAAGGTAATCTTCATCTGAGTCGCAAACAGGCACGTACTTCACGTGCATGGGAAAAGATAGTTGACATGCACAAAACAGGTAATATTGTCACAGGACTTGTTACCAGCAAGACCAAAGGCGGCCTTATCGTGGATGTATTCGGAATGGAAACATTCTTACCAGGTTCACAGATTGATGTGAAACCTGTTACCGATTACGACCAGTTTGTAGGCAAAACCATGGAATTTAAAGTGGTGAAAATAAATGAAGCCATCAAGAATGCAGTGGTTTCTCACAAAGCACTTATTGAAAGTGATATCGAACAGCAACGTGCTGAGATTATCGGTAAACTTGAAAAAGGACAGGTACTCGAAGGAACTATCAAAAACATTACTGACTTCGGTGCATTCCTTGACCTCGGCGGCTTAGACGGTTTACTCTATATTACTGATATCAGTTGGGGACGCATCAATCATCCAAGCGAAATATTGAAACTCGATCAAAAGCTGAATGTAGTAGTACTTGATTTTGATGATGATAAAAAACGTATCAGCCTTGGTTTAAAACAATTAACTCCACATCCTTGGGATACTTTGCCTGAAAATATTAAAGAACACGAAATTGTAAAAGGTAAAGTTGTAAACATTGAAGATTACGGTGCATTTCTTGAAATTTATCCGGGTGTAGAAGGCTTGGTTCACGTAAGTGAGATTACATGGGCCAACACTCCGATCAATGCAAAAGAATTCTTTAAATTGGGTGATGAATACGAAGCTAAAATCGTAACGCTCAGCAAAGAAGACCGTAAGATGAGTCTTTCCATCAAACAAATGACTGAAGACCCCTGGAATACGATTGAAACTCAATTCCCTGAAGGAAGTAAACACAATGGATTGGTAAAGAACATTACCCCTTATGGTGTGTTCGTTGAGCTTTCTGCAGGTATTGGCGGTATGATCCACATTAGTGATCTAAGCTGGTTGAAACGCTTTAATAACCCCAATGAATACACGAAAGTGGGCGAAAATATTGATGTGATCATTATGAGCATTGATAAAGAAAACCGCAAGCTTCAACTGGGCCACAAACAAATAGAAGAAGATCCATGGAATTCTCTGGAAGAAACTTTCCCTGTAGGAAGTATTCATGAAGGAACCGTTACACGCCGTGATGATAAAGGCGCCACCGTTCAGCTTCCTTACGGATTGGAAGGATTTGCTCCCGCCCGTTATCTTCGCCGTGAAGATGAAAAAGTAATCGGGCTTGATGAGATTGCTCCATTCATGGTGATCGAATTTGACCGCAATGATAAAAAAATCATTTTGAGTCACAGCCGCATTTGGGAAAAAGAGAAATCTGATGAAAAAGATGCTCAGGTAAAAGCTAAGAAAGCCGATACTGAAAGTACCAAGAAAGCCGTTAAGACCATTCAGAGTAAAATTGAAAAAACAACTCTCGGAGATCTGGGCGTACTGGCCGATCTCAAAAAGAAAATGGATAACGAGGTAATTCTGGAAGCCGCAGAGGCCAAAGCTAAAGAAGAAGCTACTGCAGAAAAAGATGAAGTAGTCGCTAAAAAGGCAACTCCTAAAAAGAAGAAAGAAGAAGAAGAAGAAGAAGAAGAAAAAACAGAAGAACCTACAGCAGAAGTGGTAAAGACAGATGAGCCAAAGGAAGACGAACCAAAGGAAGATGAAGCAAAATCAGAAGATAATGCTTAATTAACCTTCATTTGATATTGAAATCCCGTTGCAAATGCAGCGGGATTTTTTTATGTATAATGAGTAATTTATAAATTAACAGTAAAGCATAGACGTGTTTTATAAAGAGAGATTTTCCTTTTTATAATAATTCGTAAAAAATTGACTGAAGAAATCATGCCTACATTGGATATTTCGTTCAAATGATTACGTACCTCACGTACGTCCCAAATTCATTTTTGTTTCTCCACCTAAATTCTTTCCTTTATAGAAAAAATGCTTCCTGTAAAATTCTCAAAATCGTTTTTCTTCTTTTTATTTCTCAGCACATCATTTTTAAATTGCTTTAGCCAAATGAACAATCATCCACTATTAGAACAAAAACTTGATTCTGTTTTTTCAGGAATATTTCGTTCAGATGAACCCGGTGGAAGCATTTTTATTCAACAGGGAAATAAAATACTTTATTCAAAGTCATTCGGATTATCTGACATGGAAAAGAAGATAAAATACACTTCCAAAACAGTTCAAAACCTTGGATCCATTTCAAAAACATTCGTAGCTTATGGAATATTAATTCTTCAAAATGAAGGCAAACTCTCCATGGATGATAACCTGCTGAAATATTTTCCCGATTTTAAAAATAAAGAAATAGCAAAAAAAATTACCATCAGGAATTTGCTCACGCACACCTCCGGATTACCTGACAGCCGGGAGACTGAGCGTGACAGCCTATTTTATTTAACAGCTAAGGACGAAGAGAACTGGGCTCCTATAAAACTCACGGATACCTTAAATTTTGAACCTGGCAGCAATTATGAATATTCCAATCCTGCCTACAATGGCCTCGCACTCATCATTGAAAAAGTGAGTAATATGAAATGGCAGGACTTCATTAAAAAAAATATTTTTGATCCTGCAAAAATGAAGAACAGCAAAATAACAGATGGCTCCTACCCTTCAAAAGGCGTAGCTCACGGCTACAGAAAAGTAAATGGCACATGGGAAGAATATGATTACGGCGAATATCCCACTTTTGCCGCTTCGGGCAATGGAGGTGTATGGAGTTCAATAGAAGATCTTAGAAAATACGTGGATGCTATTAAAAAATGTTCTTTTACTGATTGCAATACCATTAAATTATCAGAAAATCCTTGGATTCCCAAAAATTGGATAGGCGAAACTGAGCCATGGACAGGACTTGCATGGTTTAAACATACATCATATTTGCACGGGACCAACCCTAATGAACAATATACTGTAATAGAGCATGATGGCGATCAGGGTGGTTTCAGAGCACATTTACTTATGATACCTGAACCGGATATTACCATTATCTGGCTCACCAACAATGAAAAGATGATTACAAAACCTATATGGGATATATTGTATGAATTAGGATACGTGAAGTAAAAGGATATTATTATCCAACCCACTTAAAAACTACTCACCATCTTTTAGTATTTGCTTATTTTCTATTCGCTTGTCGGGGATGAACCAGATCAAAGCTACCAGAGTGTACAGAGCAATCCCAAACCATGCATTTACGAAACTCAAAGCAATTCCAAGTACATAGATCACTGTAGAAATTTTCCCTTTAACATCTTTGCCCACCGAAACAGCAAGTAAAGAATCTTCACCATGCAGTTTCAGTAAAGAATTCATCAGAAAATAATAGGCGATTGAATTCATCAGTAATATGGCACCGTAAAGGATTACGGCATCTCTGCTGAAATGATTTTCGCCCATCCATGCTGTTACAAACGGAATGAGAGAAAGCCAGAAAAGTAAATGCAGGTTTTTCCATAACACATCTCCGTTTACATGCTTCACTATCTGAAATAAATGATGATGATTGTTCCAGTAAATACCCACATATACAAAGCTGAGGATATAACTCAATATCTTTGGCAGTAAAGGTTTCAGTGCTGTAAAGGTATCGCCGTCAGGAGGCCGCAATTCCAATACCATGATTGTAATAATGATTGCCATTACACCGTCGCTAAAGGCAAGTAATCTTTCTTTGCTCATAAACATTATTTTTTTAAAATTTTAGGTCACGGTTCTACTTTCACCCATTCCACTTCTGCTACCGGGCTGAATAAAAATAATTTCCCATTCGACAAATCGGTACATAAAAAACGGGTTCTTACTCTGTTTCCCTTGAGGTAGGTACTTCCGTTTTTTATACGAAACGAACTCTCTGCCGGCAACTCTTCCAATAAAAAAATACCAGGTTTATGGGGGTCATACTTTTTCAAGATTCTCAATAAAGGCGCTTCAGCACACGAGCTGGCAGCAGGGTTTCCTAGTGTTCGCAACAACTCATTTTCGATATCGGCAGGAAATATTTTTTTTGTGATGAACCGGGCAAGGATATTCCCGAATTCATTCTTCCATTGAGCACCGTGTGCCTGTATCCTGCCACCATATTTCTCATACGCCAGGAGATGCCCAAGTTCGTGTAGTAAAGTGATCAGGAAAGTATATTTATTTAGGTTACCGTTTACACTAATACGATGATTTTGATCCAGGTGTTTATTGCGGTAATCCCCCAGTTTTGTAATACGTTCTCGGGTTATAGTAAGATGTACCTTATATTCATTGAGATAAAATACCACGTCTTCATAAGAGCCATCAGGCAGGTAAGCACTTAATTGATGTAAGGGAGACTCTTTTTTAGGCATCTGTTTTTTTGCGGGCAATTTTCATTAATTGAATTACCTCTATAGACGTATATAAAAGATAAATTGCCATAGAAGTAAATAGAGACGCTTTATTCACATTGTCCCCCATCACAAATATATAAATAAAGATAGCTCCTATAATCACAAACATTTTCAATAAAAGCGATAAATACAAACCACGGATAAAGGCATGTACATTCGGTGACTGTGCACCTTTTGCCTGAATAAAAAAGCCCAGGAAACTCAGAAGCAATAATACCACATTCGCTTTTAATAAAAAATCCATGTCAAAGCCATAAGCTGTCAATGGGTTCTTGAAAATAAAAATGAGAACACTGATAATAATGAATAAAAAAATCACTGGAGAGAATTTTCTGATAAGCGTTGAGTTCATTTTCCGGAAGTGTCTTTAATAATTTTAATAATAAGTCCGATAATAATGAGCAAAGGTAACATCCATACCATTAAAGGAAAGGAAATAGATAACCAGTCATCCGCCTTGCTTCCGATAAAAATCCCCACGCCAATACTCACCAGAAACTGAGCACCCATTCCTGCATATTGCATTAATTCCTTATTGGTTTCTTTCTTTGTCTTCATTTTTAGTTTGTTCAGTTATCAGCTATCGGCTTTTCACTATTACTTATCGTCTCTTTTTCTTAGGAACTAAACCATTGTGTACCTCATTTATTTTTAAGGTAACTGTATCCACCGGCAAAACCTTTCCTTTTAAGACTTTTTCAATATCATCCAGGTATTGTTGTTTCAGGATCAGGCTTTGCTCAAGGGAATCTGCCTTCAGTTTGAGGGTTTCATATTCCTGTGTAGTTCCTGCTTTGCCATAACCGGGTATGTAATATTTAAGCGGTGTGAAAGCGATCAAGGCAATGGTGAGCCCCACCAATACAATAAAAAAAACACTCAGCATCAAATAGACAATCCACCGGTTCAGATTAAAAGACACCATCTCTTCAAAAGTGTCTTCATTAGAAAGTACAAGCCTATAGCGGTTTCTAGAGCGTTTTAAAGAGGAAGTACCATCAGGCAAAGACATACGGTTTTTTTAGGTTGTTAAAAATAACACACCCTGTGCATTTATTGACATATTAGCCCAAAATAACCGTATTTTTAAAATATTTTTGCAGAAAGAATGTTCTTATACTTTAAAAGAGCTTTCTTTCTTAATCTTACTTCTATAAAATTGACTTTATTCATGAACAACCGGAACATTAAGTTTGTATCTGTATTCTTATTTTTCTGTTTTTTACTGCCGGATGTTCATGCTCAATTGGATAAGATCACTTTTGATCTGCAAAAAGATAAGCCTCAAAAATTCAAAAGTCTGACCCTCAAATCAGAAAAGACCGGTGAAAAGAAATTCACCCTACCACGACGGTTCGTTCAAAACACAGTTAGTCACTACAACTATTATTTCAATGCCAATAATAAAATCAACGCTGTCATAGAAAGAGCACGTATGGCAAATAGGGACGATTATTCAAAGCTCATCCCTTATTATTCTTTTTCACTGGATAATACAGCATTGCAAAAAAGCGAACTGGATTCTGTGATTTACAAAGCTACTGCTGGCATCTTGCTCCACGACCTCCGCAGCGACTGGGTAGATAATTTATATCTCTTAATAGGAGAAGCCTATTACCTCAAAAAAGATTTCGATTCTGCTACGATGACTTTTCAATTCATCAATTACAATCTTTTTCCGCGCAAAAAGAAAAGTGAAGATGACCAACTGGTGGTAGGCACCAATGAAAATGCCTCCAATAATGCCCTGAGTATTTCAAGCAAAGAAGACAGGAATATTGTGAAAAAAATATTTTCGCGCCCTCCCAGCAGAAACGACGCATTTGTATGGCAGGTACGGGCACTCATTGATACCGGTGAATTTGCAGAAGCCGCCGGGTTAATCAATACATTAAAAAATGACCCTCTATTTCCCAAACGTCTGAATATTTATTTTGAAGAAGTGCAGGGGTATTGGTTTTTTCAACAACAGATGTATGACAGCGCCATTGTTTATATAAAAAGCGCATTACCCAATGCAATAGATATGGCCGATAAAGCAAGAAGGGAATACCTGCTGGCACAGCTTTACGAAATGAGAGGATACCAGGATACTGCCGCTTATTACTACGACAAAGCCATTAAAAATACTACCGATCCCCTGATGGACATTTATGCCAACCTCAATAAAGCAAAAATGCTCAAGACCAATGATTCGGCAGGAATCAACAAGTCTATCTCAACATTATCACGCATGGCCCGCAAAGACAAATTCGAATCCTATCGCGATATTGTATTTTATTCCGCTGCAGAATTGGCACTCATAAAACCGGATACTGCACAAGCCGTCACATTTTTTAGAAAAAGTGCTTTTTACAATGAGAAAAATCTCTCATTAAAAAACAAAGCCTTCCTCGCCCTCGCAGAGATCAATTACAATCAAAAAAATTATAAACAGGCTTTTAATTTCTACGATAGTCTGCAAACTGCCGGAGACAGCACTCTGGGAGATCTCACTGAAATAAGATCAAGAAAAGAAGCGCTGCTGCAAATTGTAAAACACATTAATATCATTGAAAGGGAAGACAGTCTTCAGGCAATTGCCGCTTTATCTCCCGCAGAAAGAGAATCTCTCCTAAAGAAATTATCAAAAACATTAAGAAAAGAACGTGGTGTAAAAGAGGAAGATGCTAATTATGGATCTGCATCTGACTTTTTTAGTTCAAAAAATGCACCTACAGACATTTTTGCAAACAACGGATCCTCCGGTGATTGGTATTTTTATAATAGTTCTTTAAAGTCAAAAGGTTATAACGATTTTAAAAGAACATGGGGCAAAAGAAAAAATGTAGATAACTGGCGGCGAATCTCCGGATCTAATCAAAGTGCCAATGCAGGCGGCCCGGGCAACAATCCCGACGAACAATCTGCCGGTAATTCGAATGCCCCACTGGCATCAAAGACGGGATCAGCAAAACAAGGAGATTTATCCATCCCGTATCAGCAGGATATTTCGGTAGATGGATTGCTGGCAAATATTCCTCTTACACAATCAGCTTTGGATTCTTCCAATTCCAGGATCACTTATTCATTATTTGAACTGGGCAAAAATTATCAAACTCTTTTAGAAGATTACAACGCAGCAATTGATGCGTACGAAAAATCATTAAAACGTTTTCCCGACAGTCTTCACGGAGGCGAATTGTATCTTAATTTATCTTTCTGCTATCAAAAAACCGGCGATCAGCAGAAAGCTGATTATTATAAAAATCTTTTATTAAATAAATTCAGCAAGAGTAAGTACACACAATATGTATTGCATCCCGAAAGCCTTAATCCTTCAAAAAATGATACGGCAGCCACAAGCCGGTATAATGAAATTTACAATCTGTTTATAGAAGGTAATTTTGAAAAAGCCATTTCAGAAAAAAATGCTGCCGATAGTATGTACGGCACCGGTTACTGGAATCCTCAATTACTCTACATACAATCGGTATATTATATTCAAAAACGGCAAGACAGTGCCGCGATCAAAACCCTTTACGAGATTATGGCGCGTTACCCCACATCACCCATGAAAGAGAAGGCTTCCACCATGATTGATGTATTGAATAAGAGAGACAGCATAGAACATTACCTCACCAATCTGCAAGTAGTAAGGGCTAAAGAAGATTCACAGATCACAGTATATGATGACGCAAAAATTATTAATAACGTAAAAGCTCCGGTAATCAATAATGAAAAGCCGGCAAAACCAAATGAGATAACAGCATCGGTAAAAGTAGAATTGAACCCCGATAAAAAATTGGCTCCGCCTGTAAAGAATGCAGTATTTACTTTTGATCCCAATGAACCGCAATATGTAATAATGGTACTGACCAAAGTGGATCCCGTATATGCAAGTGAAGCAAGAAATGCTTTCGTTAGGTACAATAACCAACATTCTTATTCATCCAATTTTCAAATCACCAAAGACACCCTGGACAGTGACAGAATGTTATTGCTTTTCTCTCCATTTGATAACGCAAGCGAGGCCATAAAGTATAGGGACAACTTAAAGAAAGACGCACCTTTACAGATTTCATGGCTTCCGGCACAGAAATATGCTTTTTATATTATTTCCGCAGCCAACCTTCAATTATTGAAAGAAAATAAAAATCTGCAGAGCTATATAGATATTCTGAACCAAAAATACCCCGGCAAATTTTAATTTTTTTCTAAGAAAGATTTAAATAAATTACCGGTTTTTAAAGAAAACAAAATGCAAAAAATACCTGCCAAAAAAGGAGGAAACAATAAAGAAATAAAGCCCGCTATCAAGATACTATGGACTATAGTAGCCGTAGGCTTTGCGCTTTTCACCCTGATCCTTGCCGCAGCCAATTTCGGTTTATTTGGCAAATTACCTTCCCTCCAGCAACTGGAGAATCCACAGGCGAATCTCGCCACAGAAATATATGCCAACGACGGCACCACCCTGATGGGGAAAATATATACTGAAAACAGGGTATCCGTAGATTATAAAGACATTTCCAAGAGCGTAATTGACGCATTGATCTCAACCGAAGACATCCGGTTTTATGAACACTCAGGCATTGACCCTATTGCGTTGGCTCGCGCCGTTAAAGGGTTTGGTAATCAGGGAGGTGGTAGTACCATCACACAACAACTGGCCAAAAATATATTGGGCCAGCAAAACCGCGTACCGGTACTGAAACGCGGAATTGATAAATTAAAAGAATGGATTGTAGCTCTGAAACTGGAACGGAATTTTACCAAACAGGAAATCATTGCCTTATACCTTAACCGGGTATCATGGCTCAATGTATATGGCATCAGAAATGCTTCTCTGATTTATTTTCAAAAGGAACCTTCCAAGCTTGCTCCCGATGAAGCAGCCTTACTGGTAGGAATGTTGAGCGGCCCCGGCCAGTACGATCCACGCCGGCATCCCGAAGCAGCCCTTGCAAGAAGAAATCTCGTTTTGGATAGAATGGTAACCAATGATGTGCTTTCTGAAAAAGATGCGACTGTATTAAAGAAAAAACCATTAGGAATTCATTATAAAAAGATTGATGAAAATCAGGGAATCGCACCCTACTTCCGTTCTGTATTACTCAAAAAATTAAAAGACTGGTGCAGTACGCATAAAGATCCCAAGACAGGAGAAAACTATGACCTCTATCGTGACGGATTAAAAATATACACCACGATTGATCCTAAAATGCAACTCTATGCCGAAGAGGCTGTGGTAAAACACATGACTGCCATGCAAAAGACATTTAACCGTCAACTTGGTAAGAATGTATGGAAAGGGCATGAGGATATTCTAAACCGGGCAATGAAAGAAAGTGACCGGTGGAAAAGTATGAAAGAAGATGGAGCCACTGATGCCGAAATCATAAAATCATTCAGTGTTCCCGTAAAAATGAAAGTATTTGCATGGAACAAAAACCGCCAGACCGATACGGTAATGACTCCTATGGATTCTTTAAAATATTCGAAACAAATGATGCAGACTGCTTTTTGTGCTATGGATCCGGTATCGGGCGAAGTAAAAGCATGGGTGGGAGGCATAGATTTCAGATGGTTCAAATACGATCATGTAACTACCACCAGACAAGTAGGTTCTACTTTTAAACCGATCCTCTACACGCTGGCATTAACCGACGCAGGGCTTACACCCGACAGTTATATTGGGGGGAAAGCAATCACCCTGGCCAACAAAACTATTTCAGGCCCCGGTGGAACGATGGCTTACTGCCTTGCAAAGTCTATCAATGCCGCAGCTTATGATCTGATGAGTCGTATTGGTCCTAAAAAAACAGCCGAGTTCGCACATTTGTGCGGGATAAAAAGTAATATTCCTATTGTACCTTCTATTGCATTGGGTTCTGCAGATATCCAATTGATAGAAATGCTTCGTGCATACACCATGTTCCCTAATCGTGGATTCAATACTGAGCCCATTTATTTATCACGAATAGAAGACCGGAATGGTAATGTACTGGAATCATTTGAACCTGAAATAAAACAGGTAATCAGTGAATCGGATGCCTATACCATGTACCGAATGATGCAAGGCGTAGTAGATTATGGAACCGGTGGTTCTATGCGATGGAAATTTGGGATCAACAGTTCTATGGGTGGAAAAACAGGAACTACCAATGATAATACAGATGGATGGTTTATCGGATACACTCCACAAATCCTTGCAGGCGCATGGGTTGGTTGCGATGACCCTTTTTTACATATAAGAAATGGATGGACAAATGGAGGTAATGATATGGCTATGCCGGAATGGGCTTTTTTTATGCAAAAAGTGTATGCCGATAAATCATTGGGAATAGATCCAAAAGCAGAATTTCAGAAACCAGCAGAGTTAAATAACAATCCTATTTACGCTGATCAAAATTTTGCAGCCATTGTAAAGGAAGGGCATGGGAGCGATTCAGCAGATATTCAGGGAAACGGAAATGCAGCAGATTATGGTGCTTCACCTGATGTACCGGTAGAATCTGATTTCAGCACAGAACCTGCTAAAGAAAAACATACGCCGGCGACAGAAGTAAAGAAACCAATGGGGCCTTATAATTACAATCCGGAGAAAAAGGATTCCGCTAAAAAAAATAATAAACCTGTAGCAAAACCCAAAAAAGCCGCCACTGATTATTAACCATTTTAGTAACACGATCATTTCACATTTGCATTTTAATTCATCTATATTTGCACCTCTAAAAAATAAAAATAACATGAAAAGAATAACACCGCTCTTAATCGTAGCCCTCTGCTTCTCAGCGATGGCATTCGCTCAAACAAAGAGTTCCTTAAACTTAAAGAAAGGTCAAAAGTATTCTGTAGAAAGTAAGGTAGAAACTACCGGGAGCACAGAAGTTCCGGGCCAGACCATTGACACAAAAGTCAATATAACGACTAATTACAACATTGAAGTAAAAGATAAAACTGGTAATTACCATCTTATCAATACCATCTCCGGTATGAAAATGAATATGAGCATGATGGGCCAGGAAATGAACTTCGATTCAGACAACCAAACCGACATGAGCAGCCAGACCGGTGAAGCTTTAAAAGGCTATATCAAACAGGCAAAAGATGTAGAGATGGACGATCAGGGAAACATAGTTTTAAAAGCATCCGATGATTCAGCTTCTACTGGTAATAACCCACTCGCCAGTCAGTTGAAAAGCCTGGAATCCACTGGATACGGAGCCGAATTCGCATTTCAGAGCTTACCCAAAGATTTAAAAGTAGGCACTAAATGGTCAGATAAAACCAGCGCAGCAGGGATCTCAAAATCTACTGATTTTGTAGTGAAAGAGATCAACGGAAATATCGCTACCGTTGCTTTATCAGGAACACTCACTACCGAGATGAGCGCTGAACAACAGGGAATGGAAGTGAAAACAAAAATTTCAGGCACCTTTACCGGAGAAGAAAAAGTAGATATTACTTCCGGGGTTATTCTTTCCAATACTTCTGTAAGCGACCAAAAGGGAACAGTAGAAGCCATGGGACAAGAAATGCCCACTACCTCAAAAGCCACTACCACTACTACTGTCAAAGTTTTGTAATTTTATAAAATATTTTTTTAGAAAAGCCCTGCTAATAGCAGGGCTTTTCTATTTGTGGTAATCATAATTGTATTTTAAAAATACACATAGCGAATCATCCTCTCAAACTTATCATTATTTTCGCCTGATGAAAAAATATCAGGGTTACCTCTTGTACTTCTTATACTGGATTTTATTTTTCATACTTGCAAAAACTGCCTTCTTAATTTATCATCTTCATCTTACCAAAACGCTAAACGGTATTGAAATTTTTAAAGTATTCCTCTATGGAGCCAGGATGGATGCTTCCACGGCTGCCTACATTTGTGTATTTCCATTCCTTTTATTTTTTATAAAGTCACTTGCAGTAAACTTTCCTATCCACAAGATCATCAGGATTTATACCCTCATCATAGTAGTACTGTTCTCATTTCTGATCACTGCTGACCTCGAATTATACAATGCCTGGGGATTCAGGATGGACGCCACTCCCCTGCAATATTTTAAGTCACCCAAAGAAATGGCCGCCACGGTTTCTACTGCGCCACTATTTCTTTTGCTCATCATTTTTATAGTATTCACGGCTATCTCAATTTTTATCTATAACAGATATTTCAATTCTCATATTGACAGGAAACAAAAAAAGATGCATCTTCTGGATTCTTTCTTCTCTTTGTTTCTGATAGCTTTCCTGTTTGTACCTATGCGCGGAGGAATTCAAAAAATTGCGATCAATGCGAGTGATGTTTATTTTTCAGATAAGATATTTGCCGACCATTCTGCTATCAACTTACCCTGGAATATTGTATTCTCCATTTTGCACACCAATAATCCTAAGAACCCTTATGATTATTTTTCTGAAAAAAGATCCAATCAACTGGTTGATAGTTTATACAATACCGGCCCTAAAAGGATCCCTTCCATCCTTTCCGTAGAAAAACCCAATATCATCATCATCATTCTGGAAAGTTATACTGCCAAGTGGGTGGGAACCCTCGGTGGCGTGCCGGGTGTAACTCCTAATCTGGACAGCATTGCAAATGACGGATTATTGTTTACTAATATCTACGCTGCCGGCGACCGGAGCGAAAAGGGACAAATGGCTATACTGAGTGGTTATCCCAATCAGGCCATCGTCTCCATTATAAAAACACCCACTAAAACCAGAGCACTCCCATCCATCAATCAGCCGCTCGAAAAAATGGGATACCGCTCAAGCTATACGTATGGAGGTGAACTGGAATTTGCAAATATTAAATCATTCCTTATCAATATAGGAATAGATAAATTGGTGGATAAATACTCCTTCCCTATTTCTCAAAGAACTACCTCCTGGGGCGTGCATGATCAATATGTTCTCGATCGTTTTTATAATGATATTCAAAAAGAAAAACAGCCTTTTTTCGCTACACTATTTACACTCAGTAGCCATGAGCCTTATGATGTACCCATGAAACCACATTTTGGTGGCAAGGACGAAACGACTCTCTTCAAAAATTCTATTTACTATACCGATAGCATCATTGGAAGTTTCATAAGGAGATTAAAAACGAATCCCTTATGGAAAAACACCCTGGTTGTTTTCGTAGCAGATCATGGGCATCCCTTACCAGGCCACGATCCCAATGACAGACCAACAAAGTTTCATATTCCTTTAATTTTCACCGGTGGAGCATTAACTTTAAAAGGAAGAATTAATACCATCGGATCTCAAACCGATATTGCCACTACCATTCTGGATCAACTGCATATCCCCACACAGAATTTTAAATGGGGAAAAGACTTGCTGGATTCTTCTGCAAAATCATTTGCTTTCTATTGTTTCAATAATGGATTCGGCTTTGTAACGCCAAAGGGAACTGAAACCATAGATAATGTATCACGAAAAGTAATTTACAAGGACGCAGGTTATGACACCTCCCAAATAAAATTTGGGAAAGCATACATGCAGGCTTCTTACCAGAACTTTCTGAACAGGTAACTATCTGAAAATGATGAATTAAAAAGGACTGGAAACCTTCCTTATCTTTCCATTCTTATTTCTTATTTCCCGACACCTTTTGAACAAAATGAATAACCTCATGTTTAACAGGTTTGATCGTTTGCAAATAAGCGAATATAGACCTTAGATCAGAAGTATCAATTCCGGCAAGCATGGTCCAGGGCATAACCGTATTTACTTCATCAGGAGTTGTGGCAGGAACTTTTGAGAGATCTGAATAAGATTTAAACTTTGCCACAAATTCTTCTGCGGTCCATCCACCGATCCCTGTTGCTTTATCTGGAGTAATATTGGCAGAATTGACCGTACCATTGGGCATCTCAAAATCGCGTCCACCGCTGAATGCAAGTTCAGGAATCACCTGACCTTTTTTAACTGGTGTATGGCATTCCATACATGCAGCCGCATTCACCAGATAAGCACCATATTTTATGGTATCTGATTTAGGGGGCTTCTGTACAAAAGAAGCTTTTTGAGGAATGGTATTTACAATAAAATTCATGGGGAAATCTATAATATGATCAGGAGTCTTATTCTCGATAGGCGGCAGGCTCCTGATGTAAGCGATGATATCATAAATATCTTCTTTATCCATTTTTCCATAATAATGATAAGGCATTATAGGGAAAAGAGCATTGCCAAACTTATCAACCCCGGTAGTTACGGTGCGAAAAATTTCTCCATCTGTCCAGTCCTTTAAGTTAGCAGGAGTTATATTTTTTGAATAAAATTTTCCTGGTAAGCCCATCTTTTCATCAAAAAATTCACCGCCCTTTCCATTAGTGCCCGGCTCCATAGGGCCTGAAAACTTGCTCCAGTCACGCGTAGAGTGGCAATCCATACAAAGAGATACGTGATTGGCGAGATATTCTCCGTGTTGAACTCTTTCAGGAGTAGCAACCACATGTAAGTCAGGTGAAGTCCCTACATTGGGCAATGCAAATTTCACATACGAGGCCATAGTTGCAATTGCAACGACAATTACTATCAAAATAGTGAACAAAACCTTTTTCATTTATATATTTTACTTTTTTTTACAAAAATTGGGCAGGACATTTTTCGGTTGGCAGTTTGATTTCCCGGATTTTCTTTTACAATAGAGACTTATTGCGATGGCAGTTTTCAGTATTACGAAGAACAAAAGAGGATCAAAAAATAAAAATACTCTTTTTTCAATATTTCAACATTTTTTTTTAATATTTTTTTTTAATATTTTTTTTTCAACCCGATCATGTTCATCATTTTATCCATACCTAAAATCCTTTTAAATTTTCAAAATTAATCGTTTAGCTCGCAAAAATTTATATAAATGGTAATACCAACTTCCGAAACTACCTAACTTAAAGTTAATTACATGAGAATTCAAAGCAGTCGGGCACCAGACCAGGCATACCGGTCGTTCTAAAATTGGCAACAGTTGCATGGAAGGTTAGAGCACAGATATTTTTAGGCAAATAAAATACAAAACAAAAGAGTTAACTCTACGAAAGTTACAAAATCTATATTGTGGGAGAGGAGGCGATACGATCAAATTAACCAACAAAAGGAAACCCGGCTGTAGCCAAAATACATCTCCGTGTACCATATTAAAATCGTTAACTGACACCAATTTCATTTTTATATGACTATCATCATGCATAGCTTCAGTTTTTTAAGCTATTTTTGAAACATTGAAAAAACTTTTCGCCATATTGTTTCTCTCTATTTATTTATTTTCAACGACTGAATTATCACAGTTACTGAAAATACCTTTGCTGGTGGAACATTTTACTGAACACAGGGAGGAAAATAGCCAACTTACTTTATGGCATTTTTTATACATGCATTACGCCATGGACGATGTGCATGATGCTGACTATGCCAAAGACATGAAACTACCTTTTAAATCTCACGACAATTGCGTAGCATCCTCTATCATCAATGTGTATTTACCTTCTCAAAAAGTTATAATCACAAAACCCGTTCAGCTTATAAAAAGTCAACATTTCAAAACCCGGGAACCATTTCTTCAATCCGCATTCCAATCCAACATCTGGCAACCGCCAAGAATTTGTTAGTCATACTTTAATCAAGGATTATTTCAACAAACAATGTTTGTTGGAGAGGTATTTATTTTTCATTAAAAAATGATTCAATCAAGTTATGCTTAATAAGATCATAGGATTTTCCATAAAAAACAAACTCATCATCGGGCTTTTTGTACTGGGATTGATTGGTTACGGGAGTTATCAGTTTACCAAACTGCCGATTGACGCGGTTCCTGACATCACAGATAACCAGGTGCAGGTGATTACCATTGCACCTTCTTTCGGAGCAACAGATATAGAACGGCTGGTAACTTTTCCAGTGGAACAGGCCAATAACAATATTCCCGGATTGAAACAAATTCGTAGTTTTTCAAGATTTGGATTGTCATTGGTAACGATTGTGTTTGATGATAAAACCGATATTTACTGGGCACGGCAACAAGTGGCAGAAAGGCTTCAGCAAGTACAAGCTCAAATTCCGAAAGGCATCGGTAGTCCTGAACTGGGACCGGTTACCACAGGGCTGGGCGAAATTTATCAATATGTGCTTCGCCCAAAAAAAGGATATGAACATCAGTTTGATGCTACTGAATTGCGCACCATCCAAGATTGGATTGTAAGACGACAATTGCTCGGAGTAAAAGGGGTGGCCGAGGTCAGCAGTTTTGGTGGAAAACTGAAACAATATTCAATAGAAGCAGATGCCAATAAATTGCAATCGTACGGCATCACCATCAATGATGTTTTTGATGCCTTGGAAAAAAATAATCAGAATACCGGCGGCGCCTATATTGAAAAAGGACCCACTGTTTTGTACATCCGCAGCGAAGGATTAATAGGAAGCATAGACGATATTAAAAACATCACGATAAAAAAGGATAACAGCGAGACGCCCCTGTTTATAAGGGATGTAGCCGATGTGAAAATTGGGAGTGCAGTTCGCTATGGTGCAATGACTTACAATGATGAAGGTGAAGTAGCCGGAGCTGTGGTGATGATGCTGAAAGGAGCTAACAGTAATGAAGTAATAAAAAATGTAAAAGAGCGCATTGACCAAATCCGGAAAACTTTGCCTGAAGGTGTGGTGATAGAGCCATTCCTCGACCGCACAAAAATGGTGAGTCATGCCATCAGCACGGTCGAAAGGAATTTAATGGAGGGTGCGTTGATTGTGGTGTTCGTGTTGGTATTGTTTCTTGGAAATTTCAGAGCCGGACTGTTGGTGGCATCGGTAATTCCACTCGCAATGCTTTTTGCGGTAATTATGATGAATCTCTTTGGCGTGAGTGGAAATCTGATGAGCCTCGGCGCATTGGATTTCGGATTGATAGTGGATGGCGCGGTGATTATAGTGGAGGCCGTGATGCACCAGCTTTCGCACAGTAAAAAGTTTGAAGTAGTAAATAGGTTGCAGCAAAATCAGATGGATGAAGAAGTACAAAAGAGTGCCGGTAAAATGATGAACAGCGCTGTGTTCGGTCAAGTCATTATTCTCGTAGTTTATCTGCCAATATTGACGCTACAGGGCATTGAAGGAAAAATGTTTAAGCCGATGGCACAAACGGTAGCCTTCGCTCTACTGGGTGCCTTCCTGCTTTCTGTTACCTATATCCCTATGATGAGCTCTTTGTTTTTGAGTAAAAATATCAAACACAAAAAGAATCTTTCAGACCGGGCAATGGATCGTGTAGTGCTTGTTTATCAGTCTGCACTAAGTAAAGTTTTAAGATTTCCTAAGACCGTTTTAATTGCTGCGATTACTTTATTTGCCATCGCCATATTTACTTTCACCACTTTAGGTGGCGAATTTATTCCGGCTTTGGAAGAAGGAGATTTCGCTGTAGATACAAGAGTGCTTACAGGAAGTAATTTAAACACTACGATTGAATACACAACCAAAGCTGCCCACCTTTTAAAAACACAATTTCCAGAGGTAGAAATGGTGGTAACCAAAATCGGAAGCGGCGAAGTGCCTAACGACCCAATGCCTATGGAGGCAAGCGACATGATCGTGGTTCTAAAAGAGAAGAAAGACTGGACATCAGCCAAAACATTTGATGAACTGGCTGAGAAAATGGGAAAAACCTTGAAAGACATTCCGGGTATCACAGCAGGTTTTCAGTACCCGGTACAAATGCGTTTTAATGAATTGATGACCGGCGCAAGGCAGGATGTGGTGGTGAAAATATTTGGAGAAGACCTGGACACATTGGCTTCGTATGCTGCTAAATTAGGTGCTATCGTTAATACAGTAAAAGGTACCCAGGATTTGTATATTGAACCTGTTACCGGCTTGCCACAAATCATTATTGATTACAATAGAAATGAAATCGCGAGGTATCATTTGGATATTGAAGATATCAATCGTGTTGTCAATACCGCGTTTGCAGGCCAAACTGCAGGACAGGTGTATGAAGGAGAAAGGCATTTTGATTTAGTTGTTCGTCTGGCAGGCGATAAAAGGAAAGATTTAAAAGATGTTCAGAACTTGCTGATTCCTTCGCCGGATGGTTTACAAATTCCATTATCACAAATTGCCAATGTTTCCATAAAAGATGGGCCTAACCAAATACAACGCGAAGATGCCAAACGTAGAATCGTTGTAGGTTTTAACGTGCGAGGAAGAGATGTACAGAGCATTGTGCATGAATTGCAGGAGAAGGCAAATAATCAAATGCATTTTTCGCCGGGATATTATACTACCTACGGCGGTGCTTTTGAAAATCTGAAAGCTGCTACGCAACGATTAATAATAGCCGTCCCAATTGCCTTATTCCTCATATTTATTTTACTCTATTTCGCATTTCATTCAGTAAAGCAAGGTTTATTAATTTATTCTGCTATTCCGCTTTCTGCCATCGGTGGTATATTCTTTTTAGCTTTACGGGGTATGCCATTCAGCATCAGTGCAGGCGTGGGTTTCATCGCATTGTTTGGTATCGCTGTATTAAATGGAATTGTGTTGATAGCAGAATTTAACCGATTAAAAAGAGAAGGCATGAAAAATAAAAAACGCATTGTATTAATGGGTACCAAAGTAAGGTTGCGCCCTGTATTGATGACCGCGTTTGTTGCATCGTTTGGGTTTTTGCCGATGGCGTTAAGCACAGGCGCGGGTGCAGAAGTGCAACGTCCACTGGCTACTGTTGTTATCGGCGGATTGATGATTGCAACGTTTCTCACCCTCTTTGTTTTACCGGTGCTGTACCTTTTATTTGAGAATATCCATCCGAAAAAAAATAAAACAAATACAGCCGTAGTGATGGTTTTCGTATTAATGATAAGTTTATCTCATTCTAATAGCAGTTATGCACAAACGCCCATAACATTAAAGGCTGCTATTGATACAGCTATAGCAAATAATCTTTCATTGAAGAATGAAAAGCTAAATGCAGCGTATCAACAAAAATTAATAAAATCGGCAGCTACAATACCCGCTACATTTGTCTTCGGCGAGATCGGGCAAATCAACAGTGCTTATACTGATACGAAATTTGGTATTAGTCAATCCATTAGTTTTCCTACAGTTTACAGCCGCCAGAAATCTTTATTGAAACAAGAATATGTAGGAAGCGAACTTGGAGTAGCTGTAAAAGAGGCCGAATTACAGAAAACGGTTTCGGACATTTTTAATATGCTTTCTTATTTACTCGAAAAGAAAAAACTATTGTTGAGAACTGATAGCTTATACACTGAGTTCCTAAGCAAAGCCAATCTTCGTTTTGAAAAGGGGGAAAGCAATGTGTTGGAGAAAGCAACTGCCGAAAACCAGCAGGGACAAATTGCCATACAATTAAAACAATTGGAACAGGATATTCAAATTGTAGAGATTCAATTTCAGTTAGCGCTCAAAACAAATACACTTTATATTCCTTCAATAGAAAGTTTTAAAAAAGAATTCTTCAATACAAGTTTTACGGAATCAGAACAACATCCACGCATACAATTTTTACAACAACAAAATAAAATCGCACTGGCAAATACACAATATCAAAAATCAAAATTATCGCCTGACTTGATATTTGGTTACAACAGCACAAGTATTCGTGGCACCGGGGCGGATGATACATACTATCCTGCATCCAAAAGATTTCAGTCAGTACAGGTTGGTGTAGGAATCCCAATATTTAATGGCGCGCAAAAAGCCATTATCAATGCAGCGAAAGTAAAGGAGGTCATTGCTGAAAACAATTATGAGCTTGGCTTACAGACTTTGAATGCTGAAAAGAAAACAGGGTTGCTCGAATATCAAAAATACCTGCAAACAGTGAGGTGGTATGATGAAACGGGATTGAAAAGTGCAGAAACAATTTCATCTACAGCCACTAAACAATTTGTCAATGGAGAAATCAATTATCTGGATTGGGTGGTACTTATGAACCAGACAGTGACCATTCAAAGCCAATACATTGATGTTATCAAGAGTCTGAACGAAACGATTAATCAAATTAATTACCTGAACAGTAAACAATGAAAAAAATGAAAAATCTATTGATCATATTTTCCATCGCCTTTCTGATTACTTCCTGCAAGAACCATAAACCTGCGGAAGAAATACAAACTACAGAAACCGGAAATATAATTACACTCACCGATGCGCAAATGAATAATGCTCATATAGGAATGGGAAACATAGAGCAAAAAGAAATTGCATCTCTCTTAAAAGTAAACGGACGCATAGATGTGCCGCCACAAAATATGGTTTCGGTGAGTGTGCCTTTGGGTGGTTATTTAAAATCAACCAGACTATTGCCGGGCATGCACGTCAACAACAATGAAGTAATAGCTGTTGTTGAAGACAATCAATACATACAGTTACAACAGGATTATCTGACTGCCAAAGCACAATTGACTTTAAATGAAAGTGAATACAACCGCCAAAAGGATTTGAATATAAGTAAAGCCAGCAGTGATAAGATGTTTCAACAGTCGCAGTCAGCTTATGAAACTCAGAAAATCCTGATCAGGGCTTTGGAAGAAAAGCTGAAGCTGGTAAGGATTAATCCCCATACTCTCTCTCTCAATAACATTTCCAAAAGTATCAATGTGTATTCGCCGATAAATGGATTTGTCACCAAAGTGAATGTAAATATTGGCAAATATGTTACACCGGGTGATGTACTTTTTGAATTGGTAAATCCTTCCGACATTCATTTGAATCTGAAAGTATTTGAAAAAGATTTGGATAAAATATTCATTGGTCAGCCTCTGGTTTCCTATACTAATAATAACCCTGAGAAGAAATATCCGGGCGATATTATTTTAATCAGTAAAGATGTATCACCGGATGGCATTATTGAAGTTCATTGTCATTTTGATAATTATGATAAAAATCTTTTCCCCGGAATGTATATGAATGCGGAGATAGAATTAAAAAATAAAATGCGTAATGTGTTGCCTGATGAATCTTTCGTTCGTTTTGAAGGCAAAGAATACATTTTTGAAAATACCGGTAAAAATAAATTTGAAATGGTCGAAGTTGAAATCGGAAAAAGCGAAAATGGATTTACCGAAATCATTTCGGATAAAGATTTGTCGGGGAAGACGATCGTAACAAAAGGAGCCTATACATTGCTAATGGCTTTGAAGAATACGGAGGAGGAAGAGTGAGGCAATGAAAAATCAAAAATGAAGAATTAAGAATTGAGGACAGCTTCTACCAGATTCATTTTACCAGCGAAAATTTACAGTCTGACAGAGGTTGAATTGTAGTGTTCGGTACCGAAGGTCAGAAAGCTGAGATTACTATCTGCGCAAATAATGTGCAAATAGTATTACTTTCTGTAATTTTTTTGTACAAATAGCAAAAAAGATCTTTGAGAATTACAAATACAAATCATTTAATTTCAAATAATATTTGTTTAGCTATTTTTAAAATGCTCCAATGGATACAACGAACCCCTTTCCATTTCCCGGGCTTTCACAAAGTGAAGTACTAGCCTCACGTAAAAAATATGGAAAGAATATAATAGAATCAAAATCAATAAGTCCTTTCTGGCACTCATTGAAAGATGCCATTACAGAACCTATGTTTATTTTGCTGGTAGCCGCTGCAGCTATTTATTTTATCCTGGGCGAATTTTCCGATGCCTGGTTTATGACCGGTGCCATCATTTTGGTATCAGCTATTTCTGTTTACCAGGATAACAGGAGCCGCAATGCATTGGATACTTTAAAAGAATTTACACAATCGCACGCCACAGTAATCAGGGATAACGAACCGGTATTTTTATTAGCAGAAGAAATTGTCGTGGGTGATTATGTGGTGGTTTCGGAAGGGGAACTGGTGCCTGCAGACGGAATCGTAAAACAACTCAATGATTTTTCGGTAAATGAATCCATTCTTACCGGTGAATCTTTTAGTGTTACAAAAAATATTGATAATCAGAACGAGAATAAAGTCTTTAGCGGTACGCTCCCTGAATCAGGACAATGCGTGTTTGAAGTTAGCGCCGTTGGTAATTATACCAAACTGGGTGAGTTGGGAAAATCTGTTGAGGATATAAAAAAGGAAATTTCCCCTTTGCAAAAACAAATCAACACATTTGTAAAGTGGATGACATTGGTGGGCGCTGTTATTTTCCTGATCATCTGGGGAATCAATTATTTTCAATCCAACAATATTTTAGACAGTCTGTTGAAAGGATTGACAATCGCTATGTCGGTATTGCCGGAGGAAATTCCTGTGGCCCTCGCCACCTTTATGGCGCTTGGCGCCTGGCGATTAATGAAAGAAGGAATTATTGTCAAGAAAACTTCTATTGTAGAGGCGCTAGGTGCTGCTACCGTTTTGTGCACCGACAAAACCGGAACAATCACTGAAAACCGAATGGAAATATTTCAGTTGTATGATTTTGCTACCGATAAAGTTCTCTCTAAAGGAAACTGGAAAAGTGTGAGCGCCCTTAAATTGTTAAGCACCGCCATGTGGTCCAGTGAAAGCGTACCATTTAATACCATGGAAATAGCGATTCACAAGGCTTATGAAGAGAATATTCCTGTTGATCGTCGGAGTGAATTTAAAATGATTCATGAATATCCATTGGATGGCAAACCACCAATGATGACCCATCTTTTTGCAAATAAAGACGGAGAACGAATCATCGCAGTCAAAGGTGCACCCGAAGCTATTTTAAAATCTTCTTGCCTAAATAGTGAACAAATAAATAAGGTGAATTCTTATTTAGAATCTTTTGCCAAAGAAGGTTTGCGTGTATTGGGTGTGGGCATTATTGATTTTAACGGAAATGAATTTCCGGCAACACAACAGGAATTTAAGAACACATTTTTAGGATTAATTGGTTTTTATGATCCTCCTAAAAAGAATATAGGACATGTATTTAGTCATCTGTATGATGCAGGAATAAAAGTGAAAATTATTACCGGAGATAACCTGATAACTACTGCTGCCATTGCTAAACAAGCTAATTTCAGAGGTTGGGAAAAAGCGATTGACGGTGCGGAATTATCGGCGCTTGACCCCGATAAATTTGACCACGAAGTGATCAGTAATAACATTTTCACACGCATGTTCCCTGAAGTAAAATTAAAAATTATCCAAAGTCTGAAAAGGCAACATCAAATCGTAGGGATGACCGGTGACGGAGTAAATGACGGGCCGGCTATCAAAGCTGCGCACATAGGTATTGCCATGGGCAAGCGTGGTTCTGCCATTGCGAAGGAAGCAGCTTCCATCATCCTCACCGATGATGATTTTGGGAAAATGGTGTATGCGGTCGCCATGGGAAGAAAAATTTACACCAATCTAAAAAAAGCAATCCAGTACATTATTTCCATCCACATTCCAATAATATTAACGGTGGCATTTCCTCTCATTTTAGGATGGGTGTATCCCACAATATTCACACCGGTGCATGTGATATTTTTAGAATTAATTATGGGGCCTACCTGTTCGATAGTGTATGAAAATGAGCCATTGGAAAAAAATGCGATGAATCATCCCCCACGGGTAATGACCAATACATTCTTCAATCTAAAAGAACTTACTATCAGTATTTTCCAGGGACTCGCTATTACTGCAGGCACTTTATTTATGTATCAATTTTCAGTACAGAAAGGATATAATGAAGAAATGACCCGTTCCATGGTTTTCACCACATTGATCTTTGCCAATATATTTTTAACCCTCGTAAACCGGTCGTTTTATTTTTCTGTTTTTACTACCCTAAAATATAAGAATATATTAATGATCATGGTGCTATCTGCTACGCTTGTGCTGCTGGCAATGATTTTATACATCCCTTCATTTGCATCATTCTTCAGAATAATATCTTTAAATGCGATACAAATTAGTTGGACAATTGCTACTGCTTTTATCTCAGTGATTTGGTTTGAAGTGTATAAACTTGTAAAGAGAAAACAAAGTTGATTGATCCATGAACAAGCCATAATACACACCAAACAACTGTGTACTCTTACGATCTATTGCAAATTATAAATAGGTACCAGCACAGCCATATTCTACATTTCATTAATTCCTCACTTCCAACCACTCAAAATGATATTCCCCTTACCTCAATCATTCCATTGCATGACTTGAATCATAAAATCGGAATTGAACGATCCTTATTTTTGTAAAAATCATCTCAAACTAATGATCAAACAAGCAATTACTTTCATTTTATTGATGTCGTTTACTGCACACACATTTAATAAAGTATTGATTGTAGTTGATTATTATGTAAATACTTCCTCCCTTGCTATAAAATGCGAAAACAAGGCAAAGCCACTTATGAAATGTAATGGCAAATGCCAGATGATGAAAGAATTAAAAAAGGAAGCCCAAAAAGACCAGCAATATCCTGATCGCCGCGGAGAAAACAAGAGCGATGTAGTACTTTACTGCAATACATTATTTACTACTATTGAGGATCGGTCTTTATCGGATTGTCAAAACAATTACCACTTTGCCAATGAAGAGAAAGTTGTGAAAATGCAAAGAAAAATATTTCATCTACCTAATCCATCTATAGCTTAAGACGCGCTGTAGTAATATATCTCGATTCACAGTACCTGCTTTAGTAATTTGAATTTTACAGGCTTTCTAAGTAGTATTCAATATCTATTTCATGTTCAATCATTAACCGGTAATAAAAGAGGTCACTTCCAAATTCTGTCAAAAAAACTCAAAAAAAGCAACGTTTTAAACTTTTATAGCGACACATTTACCAGTTATACAAACATTTTAATTACACAAAATTTGTTGAAAGGATTTTACATATTTAGAATTTTTAAACTAAAAGTTAATTAAAAGTTCTTTCATCTGAAGGGAACAATTATATGCCTATAAATGCTTAACTTAAAACAAATATATATTTTATGAACAAAGATTTAGAAAAATTAAAAAACATCGCATCAGATTGTTGTGTAACGATTATTTTACAGACACATCGTACTACTCCTGACAATGAGAAGGATCCGATTCTACTGAAAAATCTGATAAAGGAAGTTGAATCACGCTTACGTGCAGACCATGAAAAAGCCTTTGTCAACAACTTGATGGTAAGAATAAACACGCTGGCAGGAGGTATTAACCATAAGCATAATAAAGAAAGCCTTGTCCTGTTCGTAAATGAAAACATAGCAGAATATGTTCGTTTACCCATCACTGTTGAAAACAGAGTAGTCATTGATAAAACTTTTGCCACAAGGGATTTGGTAAGGACTCTGCACAGTGAAAGCTCCTATTACATTTTAGTGCTGAGTCGTGATAAAGCAAGGTTAATAAAAACTTTTAACGATAAGGTTATTATGGAAATAAAGGGTGATTTCCCCTTAGTTAACACAAGCCTGAATCCTGTACAAAGATCTGAAGCTGCTATTGGCAGCCGGCAAACAAATCTGGTACGAGAATTCTTTAACCGTGTAGATAAACTACTCAACGAAGTACTTAAAGAAAATCCACTACCGGTCCTTATTTGTACCGAAGAATCTAATTATCCTGAATATTTAAAAGTTGCTGACCGAAAAGAAATGATCGTAGGCAGATTCAACGGAAACAAAATAAATGAGAAAGATCATCACATAGTGGAGGCTGTATGGCCGGTTATGAAACAATTGAATGTTGAAAAGAACAACCAACGCCTGTCAGAACTCAAAAACGCAGTTAATTCCAGAAATTTTTTAATTGATTTTAATGAAATATGGCAGGCCGTTAATGATGGGAGAGGTAAAACTCTTTTTGTAAAGCAAGGATACTTTCAACCGGCAAAATTAGAAAAGAATCACATTGAACTGGTTTCTAATGGAAACTATGAAAGCGCCAATGTGGATGATATTATAGACGAAATGATAGAAAAGAATCTTCAGTCTAACGGAGATGCTATTTTTATAAATGGTGACGAACTGGAAAAATTTAATGGAATAGTTTTGGTGACCAGGTATTGAAAATAATTTTTTACCGGAATCGTCAATTATCCGCGTCTCTGATAATAGAGAAAGGAATCGTATTCAGGGAAAATCCAATTTCGTTTCTATAGTAAAAAGAGGAAGATTCTAAATTTGATATTATACTAAAAGAAAGCTGGTAATATCATCTGGAATTCACGCTGAAAAAAGATTTAAAAGAAGTTTAGTGAGACGGGTTTCACTAAACTTCTTTTTGTATTGTAAAAATACCCAAGAAATGACGCCGAACCTGTGGCAGTTTATGTCTAACCAAGTGGGGAAAACATTCCGGCAAGCAAAGGTTCAATTGCAAACAATCTCCGGATAGAATCTTCTTTCTATGATTGAGAATGCACACCAAACATGTTTCCTTCTGTATCGTAAGCTAAAATCATAAACCCAAATTCACCAAGCGACTCTTTTGATTTGAAAATCTTACCACCGGCTCCTTTTATCCTGTTTTCCTCTATAGAACAATCTTCACTTCCAAAATAAACAACAGTAGAATTGGCACCAGGTTTAAAACCTCCCATCTTAACCAAAGCTCCGGCTGCTCCGTCGCCATCCATTTCCATCGGAAACGCCATCATTTCCATTTCTTCTTCCATGTCGCCAGGTGTTGGAAGTTTACTCAGCTTAATATCAAGTACTCTTTCATAAAAACCTTGTGCTCTCGTTAGGTTGTCAACATAAATTTCGAACCAAACTACAGGATTTTTTGCTTTCATATTCTTTCGTTTTAATGATTAAGAGAATTTAATTTTTCTTATTTACAATATCCTTGCCATAAAACAAGTACTGAAATTATTAGACAAATTTTCTTTTATGCGGCGGTTCAATGAGGTATCACTAATGAGCAAATAAGAGAGAATATATTTTGAAGGTGTAGAGTAGAGGGCTTGCGGCAGACAGGGGGAAACATTGATTTTACTTTAATGATTTATGTTGTTGTGGGTAAAATATCATTCGCCTGTAATTCCTTTTTTATTCTTCTTATTTCCAGTGAAAACAGTAACAAAAAAATACCCTGAACGATAAACATAATACCTATAATAGTAACAATTGTGAGCGCTGCCAGTACAGGGCGATAAAATATAAGTATGCCTATAAGAATGCTGAACATCCCGGCAAGTAGTGCAACAGTCCAATATCTGTAATTAATACGCTTAAAATACAATGATTCCATTACCCAGAATATTCCTGTGAGTATTCCAAAAAAAGCAAAAACAAAAGGCAGTGTAATTGCCGTGAGGCCAATATTCAACGACAGGATCAATGCAAGAAGCAAATCGAGAATACCTTCACTTAATTGCCAGGTCCAATTCGGGTTTATTTTTCGGGTAGTGATTGCAAAGGAAATAATAATAATTCCTGAAAGAAATAATAAAACGCCGCCATACACAATCAGGCCAAGCATTCCACTCACCGGGAATTTCAAAATGTAAATCCCCAGAAAAATAAAGATGAGGCCTTTAAGTGTTATTAACCACCATTTTCTTGAACGTATCATTTTACAAATTTATTGGTGAAGTAAATTATTGTTCCGGGACTATTAGCAAGGGTTGCGTGGTAATATAGGCCATCTTTTTGGTAAAGCTCTTTTGAAAAAGGCGATCAGGGAAATTCAGTTTTCTGCGTGTCATCACCAATAGATCATAGGGAATTTCTTTGTAGAGATCCTCCATTGTCTTTTCAACAGAAAAAGTATCCAGTTGCCTGAATTGAATATCTGCATGATCAAAAACCCTTTGTACACTATAAGCATACATTTCAAATTCTTCCTTCTCTTTGAAGCCATACAATTGATGAGGATCCCGCAGATTTACAAAAGTAATTTGCGTACCGTATAAATTTGCAAAACTTAATAAAACAGGAAACGCCCTATTATCAGATTTACAAATTATTGTTGTAAAAAGGATCTTTCCAGGCTTCTTCCACACAAATTTCTCGGGGACTAAAAGTATCGGAACTTCTGATCTCTCCATAACTTTTGCCGTCGTACTTCCTATCATAACTTTTTTTAATCCCGTAGCACCCTGCGTCCCCATCACTATCAAATCAATATGATTATGCTCTACAAATCCAAGTATATTATTTAACACAGGCATGCGCCCAACAAGGGTTGAAACCGTCACTTCTTCCTTGCTATCTGCCAGCACTTTCTTTTTAAGACGTTGTAATCTCTTTAGACTATTCTTTTCCAATTGCATATTCCCCTCACGAGCATTAGAGGAATCGCCTAATTCTGATTTTTTTAGTGGCTTGTAAAGATGATAAAGAATTATGGTACCTCCCGATCTTGATGCAATATCAACGGCATACCTAAAAGCCTTCTTTGAGGTTGGTGAGAAATCAACCGGTACTAATATTCGTTTCATGTGCTTATCATTTACAACAGTAGATTTATTTTTTACCACCCATAACAGCAGGAATTGCCAGCAAAGGAATTTCAGTATTATAACTCATTCTTTTGGTCTTGCTGGGATTAAAAATCCTGTTCCAAAAGCGTTGCTGATAAGTAACCATCACCAACATATCAATTTCATTTTCTTTAATAAAATTCTGCAGAGTATCTTCAAACTCCTCCCCATAGATATGTGCTGAGGTAAGTGTATCTTCTTTATACGATTCTTTAAGAAATGTTTCATATTCGGCTATCTTACCTGTATGTTCAAGAAAAGTCAAGGCTTTATCATCATCTTCATCAGTGAATACCGCCACCTGTACCGTTGCCATATACAAACCTGCAAGCTCAAATAAATAATTGAGGATAGCAGGGTCCTTCTCAAACTGATTGGTAGCGAACAATATTTTTTTAGGTTTTTGCCACTTATAGTCCAATGAAATAACCATGACGGGTATTGCTGATTTACCAATTACTGCCGAAGTCCTGCTACCCCATAATTTTTCCTTCAGCCCGCTTGCCCCCAGTGTGCCCATAACTATCAGGTCATATTTATTTTCTTCTACTGCTCTCGAAATGGCTTCCTGCACTGAATCTGTGGAAACGAACGTAGCTACAATCACACCGTCGGTTTCCGCAATGTGCTTTTTGAGTTTTGCCAATTTTTCTTTCGCCCCATTGAGCAGTGTAAGATTAAATTCCTTGTTTACTCCCATGTAATCGGTATATATGCTGGCATTGATTTCATAAGAGTGTAGCAACATAACTTTTGCCGGAAGAAGTTTAGACGACTGAATTGCAAAATCAATTGCATTATTGGCACATTCTGAAAAGTCGGTAGGTACTAATATTTGTTTCATTTGATTATGATTTAAGAATTAATTTATTGATCAGGTTCATTTATTGTGTGCAATAAATAATGGTGTATCGAGTTCCTTCATAAGGACATCTGCCATGCTGGTTTTGAACCACCTGGAAATCTCACTCCTCCTGTAAGCACCCAACACTACCAGCTCGTTTCCTTTATGATAACGAAGATGACCAAGTATCTGTTCATTCGAATCCCCCTTCTCTACGATGTATTTCGCTTTGGGAAAATGGCGTTTAGTAAATTCACGCATCAACTTATTGTTGGGCAAATGCGAACCTTGTAATTTATCTTTCACCGTAAATATTTCTACAGGAGTATCCTGGAGGTTACCAAAAAGATAGCTAAACATTTTAATTGCAAAAACAGAAGAGGGGCCCCCATCATAAAGCAAGGTGATCTTATCTATAGGTTTGAAAGTATCAGGAACAATCACCACAGGGCATTGCACGTCTGAAAGCAACTCTTTAATAAACCGTGTTGGCGGCTCCTCTGCAAAACGGTTAAAAGTCTCCGTATCATTTATTATAATCAGATCAGCAAATATGCTTTCCTGCTTCAATTCCTGGACAGCGATTCCTGTATTTCGATGAAATAAATAATGAACATCTGCCTGGCCGCAAGCCCGTTCAAATTGCTTCACAGTATCATCTCTTTTTTCTTTATCCTTTGCGTCCAATTCTTTTAAAATTTGCTCATCACTTTTATAAGAGGTAATAATTTTCGAGGCGTCATAGGAACGATATATGGACTCATCTAAAAAAACTCCTACCAGAAATGCATCCGAATCCTTCGTAAACTGTATCGCATAGTCCATTGTACTTTGGGAAAATTTGAATCCATCAAAGACGGCAAGAAATTTTTTCGTCTTTATCTCATTTTCTTTATAAGAGCGGTTAGCAACATTGTACTTAACTTCTTTTTTTATTATTTTTTTTGTTATCTCTTTCATATCGCTATTTTTATTGGGTTATACTTCAAAATCTTAAATAGTAAGGTGATCTCATACGATCCCCGGTATTGCCAGAATTGGAATGGTAGAATGAAATGCCATTCTTTTCGTAACACTTTTTTGAAATACTTTTTCAAAAAATGATTTTGGATAAGTGACCATAGATATTACATCTACTTCATTTCTATTACTGTACCTGTCTATCTCAATTTCAAAATCTTTCCCCTCTAATAATTCTCCTTTAAAAATCACATCAGGGAAAGCCTCTTTCAAAAATTTCAGATAATCATTTAACTGCTCTTCATTGTAAATAAAATCCGCATGTAACTCCTCATCAATATCTTTAAATACCACAACATGAATTGCTGAAGAAAAGAGTTTGGAAATGGCAACAATCTTTTCCAGAATATCTTTATTTTTCTCAAACTGATTAGTTGCAAAAGCAATAGCATCAGGTTCTTCCATTTCATAAGAAACGGGAACAGTTAATACAGGGATTTTTGTTTTACCAATGACTCCTGCTGCCACACTTCCCATAAAAAACTTTTTCAAACCACTGGCTCCGCTTGTTCCCATTACGATCATATCTATTTCCCCCTTTTCAGCAAATTCAAGAATAGATGCAATAATCGCTCCTCCAGCCAGATGAGGTACCACGTTAATGTCAGGATACACATCTGCAATTGATTTCAGCGATAAATCGAGCTTTGCAGTTCTTTCTTTCACTACTTTTTCGCTTGTCGAATCTGTCTGCATGGTTGCCATATTGAGTGCCGGCTCTATTACGTGCAACAGAAAGATATTCGCGCCTGATTTTTTTGCAATCTCGGCAGCGTACCCAACTGCTTTCAATGCATTATTGGAAAAATCCGTAGGTACTAATATTTTTTGCATAGTGTAATCAGTTATATTATATGCAATAATATTCGTTTCTATCTACCATTAAAATGATGCCCGTCAAGTATGAGTATGATTCACGTCAATGAAAGTAACAAGAAGCTGATATGTAATTCAAATCCAATAACTACCGGGATTTCAGATTTTTATTTTTGAGGGAGTGCGAAGAGATTGAAACTAAATTATTATGAATCATTCATAACGAACGGTGAATCCATCGCTCAGGCAACTAGGTAGCTGTCGGTACCAAAGATCAGACCCCGGATGTTTCTTCTCATAGTAAACCAATAATTTCTCACAATTCCATTTTGATAAATATAAAATGAATTGGATTGAATGATTTCCATCATTCAATCAATCCCGATAGACATCGGAACATGGTTCAGACAATTGCTATACCACTACCTAATATTTTTACCAGAGAACCAAACAACGGTTTTAGCTTTCAAAAGGAAGATTCATAAAATTAAAATAATTATTTAATTTAATAAATAATTATTGCTTATCAATGAATATTTACTGATACTTGCACTTTAAATGAGAAATAAATGAAAACAATAACAGAAATTATATTAGTAGTTCTGAAATACCTTGCCCTTGTGGCAGCAATAGGATTTTCAATTGAATGCGGTAGCCAGGTACTTTCCCTGGTAGCAAGTTCTGTGAACGTGGATTGGGCAAAAAACGTTTATGGAGCAGAACAGGATTGGTTCCGTATCAGAGAGTATAACACCTGGTATTATATATGTGTGATGTCTTTAACAATTTCGATATCTGCGTTAAAAGCCTGGATCTGGTATCTGATATTTGACCTACTTCTAAAACTTCAATTGAAATCACCGTTCTCAATGGTAGTCACCAAAAAATTAGAGAAAATAGCTTACCGCTTGATGGGAGTGTGGTTTTTAATTAGCATTGTAGTAAAGAATTATTCCCATTATTTAATGAAGGCTACGGGAATACAATTACCGACTAACCACTCAGGAGATGAATATTTTTTTATTGCCGGTATTGTTTATATTATTTCACAGATTTTCAAACGTGGCATAGAAATGCAGAAAGAAAATCAATTAACCGTTTAAGCCATGCCAATAATTGTAAATCTTGATGTAATGATGGCTAAACGAAAAATGTCATTGAATGAACTTTCTGAAAAAGTCGATCTTACATTGTCCAATCTTTCCATTTTAAAAACGGGTAAAGCCAGGGCAGTACGCTTTAGCACCCTGGAAGCTATCTGTAAAGTATTAGACTGCCAGCCAGGTGATATTTTGGAGTATGCAGAAGAGAAATAATTCTTGCAGGCTAATAGACGCAAGAGGTGACACCTTTTGAAAAGGTATCACCTCTGATAGCCATCATATCGCCTTCCTCAATGCCTCCAACGACAGACCGTTCAATAAGCCAAAACTATTCGCTAAGTCTGTAACTACAGTAAGCATACTTATTATTAATTCTAAAATTTAAATCAAGAATTAAATCTTGTGAGAAAGAGGCTTCGAAAAAATAATATACCAAAATACAGCAGTTTGCAGAGAATGCTAAAAGAATAATGGCGGGTGCAGCCAGAGTCGGGAGAGGAATAACTATCAAAGGTGTGATCACTCTTTTACCATACGGCGGCATAATCTTTTAAAGAAACATCAAGGGGGGCAAAGGAATTATTTCAAATTTTAGTAACGAGCAGTAAGAGGCCTCTACCCGCTTGAGATTTTTCAGAAACGAAATCCAATTTCCGCTAAATCATTTTAAAAATGATTTGCCACCTAAATTTACTTTATTGTAGAATTTCAGCAGGATTTGTCTATTTTTAAAACTATTTAGTAAAATATGAAAGCATTGGTTATTTCAGGCGGTGGCAGTAAAGGAGCTTTTGCCGGAGGGGTTGCTCAATTTTTGATTGAAGATTGTAATAAGCAATACGACCTATTTATAGGTACCTCTGCCGGCTCGCTACTAATACCTCTTCTATCTTTAGGAGAAATAAAAAAACTTCATGGTATTTTCACATCAGTAACTCAGGCAGACATTTTTAATATCAATCCATTTATTATTTACAAAAAAGATGACACATACACTACAAAAATAAATCACCTCGGTACGTTGAAAATGTTTCTGAAAGGAAAGAAAACATTTGGAGAAAGTCTGAATCTGAGAGCCCTTATAAGAAATTTTTTATCTAAAGAAGATTTTTTAAAAATGAAGAATGCGGAACCGGATGTAGTGGTAACGGTTGCCAACCTTACGAGTATGCAGATAGAATACAAATCGGTTAGAAACTGTACCTATGATGATTATTGCGATTGGATTTGGGCTTCAGCCAATGTAGTTCCATTTATGAGCCTTTTGCAAAAAAATGATTCCGAATATGCCGATGGCGGTTTAGGAAATATAGTACCCGTTTCTCATGCTATTAAAATGGGTGCTACAGATATTGATGTTATTACTCTAAAAACCGAAAAATATAATATACAAAACCAACCTGTACATAATGCGTTGGAACTAACCGGAAGGGCATTCGATTTCATGCTGAACCAAATTCAAATTGATGACTTGATAATTGGCCGTATGGAAGGGATGCAAAAGAATGTCAACCTCAATATTTATCAACCACCGGAACCCCTCACTGCCAATTCGTTGATATTCGACCCGGTAAAAATGGGCGAATGGTGGAACAGCGGCTTAATATACGCCAGAGAAAACAGCCCCGATTGCCATTGTATTGAGGCAAAAGTTTGACTTATTTTACAATACATTAAAAAGGCAGCATTTAAAAGTAAAATTGATTTCCTGTCTAACTCAATCTATAGTATGCGTCATTTTTTAACAGATATTCTATTCGTCTTTACCTTGTTTTTTTCTTCCTGCTTCTCTGGCAGGCACCAGCAGAAAGAGGTCATCAGTAAACTGAAATTTTTAGACGAATACGTAATCCCTTTCAACATGCCGTTTCAAAATACTATTATCGGCGGACTTTCAGGAATAGATTACAATGCGGAGAAAGAATCATACTACCTGATATCTGATGACCGCTCCAATAAGAACCCGGTAAGATTCTATACTACCAGGATACTGATCAGCAAAAATAAAATTGACACTGTCGTATTTACCGGCGTTACTTTTTTAAAAGATCAACAGGGAAGATTATATCCCAATTCCCGGCAGGATCCCGCTCACACTCCCGACCCAGAAGCTTTGAGATATAATTCAAAAAACAACACATTTATCTGGAGCAGCGAAGGAGAAAGAATTGTGAATGCACAAAAAACCATTCTGGAAAACCCTTCAGTTACCGAAGTAAATAAAGAGGGAAATTATATAGATACTTTTCAATTGCCTCCGCAACTTCATATTCAATCTGTAGAAAATGGGCCCCGGCAAAATGGAGTTTTCGAAGGGCTTACATTCGATAAGGATCACAAGGATCTTTTTGTAAGCGTGGAAGAGCCCTTGTACCAGGATGGGCCACGTGCCGGCACAGGCGACTCTTCGGGTATCGTAAGGATTATAAAATTTGATATGCAAACGAAAAAGCCGGTGGCACAATATGCTTACCGCATTGATCCAGTCGCCTACCCACCCATCACACCCTCCTCATTCAAACTCAATGGCATCTCTGATATTTTATGGGTAGGGGAAAATAAATTATTAGTGATAGAGCGCTCCTACTCTACCGGCAGGTTTACCTTTACGATAAAAGTATTTCTTGCCAACCTCACATCAGCAGAGAACATTAATACCATCTCTTCTTTAAAAGACAGGCCCGATGTAAAACTGATTTCAAAAAAGCTACTACTCAATATGGATGACCTCAGAATTTATATTGACAACATCGAGGGAGTCACTTTCGGGCCAACCCTCGCTAATGGGAAAAGATCACTTCTCTTCATTGCCGATAATAACTTTATCCCTCTGGAAAGAACACAAATTCTTTTGTTTGAAATTGAATAGAATAAGGAAACCATGAGCTACCAGTTATCAACTTTCAGCCACTCAATATTCACAACTCGCTTATACTACTTCTACCATCAATTTTTTTGTGGTACTGGCGGTGTCATTGGAGCTTTGTTATCCATATTTCTTTTAGGTGGAGTATTTTCAGGATGCGGATCGCCATGGTGGCAAGTATAGCAGGTCACATATTTAAGCATATAACTTACTGAAGAAGTATCGGTAGATACAGTATTTCTACCACTATCCATGGCATCTTCAATCTGCTGAAAATGATTTTTGTTGATGTCAATGGCCATCAGCATCATTTTGCGGGCAATTTGCTTCTCGGGCTTTGCATCATTTGCAAAATCCATTTTCCGGGTCTCTTCGTTCCTTACATGACAGTAATTACACTTTACACCAAGTGCCGCAGTAAAATGGTGCATTACACTATCAAGCCCGTCATCAGAAATATTTTTTGGTAAAATTTGCAAATTTTTAAACTGAGGTTGATGGGAAGTAGTAAATGCCTGAAAAATCACTACACTGAACAAACAGGCCCCTAGTACAATTAAACTTTTTTTCATAAACTAAAGATTGAATACCGAAAGTATAAAAAAATTGCCACCTACACGAAAAATAATAAGCAACTTGTAAATCTTATCTTTCTCTTTTTAATTTCCAGATACCCCAGTTAGCAAAAATATAAACGGCAGTCTTAAAATAAAATACCTCCTTATTTTTGAGTAAGGAGGTATGGATGGGAGGGGTTTTTCAGAGATATTCGGGATTTAAAGTTGTTTCTTATTTTACTAATTTTTCGATAAATATCCTGTCTCTCGTCCTGATAGAAAGAGTATAGACTCCAGAGGAAAGATTTGAGAGGTTATTTAATACAATATTGTTACCTCCTTCTTTGACGTCAATCATATTATTGATTATAAGTTTACCTGCGCCATCGCTTAAACGGATATTGATTTTCTCATTTTGATTAGCCATAAACCTTATAGTTATTTTATCTCTAAAAGGATTAGGTGAAACTGAAAGCATAGGATTAGAGCAAGTGATTACAGGGCTTATTACCTTACTGTATTGATAGCTACCATCAAGGTCATTGATTAGAAGGCGGTAAAAATTCTGTCCACTCAATGGGTTTTCAGGTACAAAAGCATAATTTATCTCAGTCTTGCCTTTTTCATTAGATGAAACAATACCAATTGACTTCCAATTTTTACCATCCAGAGAATTTTGTACGACAAACCTTTTTATATTTACTTCCTGACTGGTGACCCAACTAAGTTTAATACCGCAATCTTTTACTTCATAATTAAAGTTTAAAAGATTTAGTGATAAGGCTTCATTTTGTTTTACTAAAATGTGTAATGTAGCATTGGCACAAACAGAAGGAGAACCGTCGTCACAAGTTGTGTAGGCAAAATCTATAGGTCCGCTAAAATTAACCGTTGGAGTGAAAGTGTAATTGCCATTAGTACTCAGGTTCAGGGAGCCAACATTGGGTTTTGTAAGTATTTGGGAGGTTACTGATTGATCATCTCCTTCAGGGTCGGTATCATTGGTTTTTACATTTCCTGAAACCGAAAGGCCTTGGTCGGTGAAATTGTAATCGTCTGCAGCCATGGTAGTATTTTGTGCATTTACGCTATATACAGAAATGATTTGCATCGCATTTGCGCATTTTGAAGGAGATCCATTATCACAAACCTGGTACATCAACGTATCCTTTCCTATAAATGCCGTATTGGGTTTATAGGTAATATCGCCAGTAGCAGTAATCACTGATGCAATACCATTTGAAGGATTGGAGATAATAGTTACACTTGTAGTATTAAGACTGCATCCGGGATTGGAGCATTTATCGTTTTCGAGGCTTCTGACTGTGACCGCTTTATCATTTTGTGTAGAAGCAATATCTGTATTGGCTACAGGAGGATTATTAGGTGACACAGGTGATAAAACGGTAATTTTTAATTCTATTGGTGTACAAACTGTTTCACCGGGCAGGCAAACTGGCACTCCGTAAATGTAAACTCCCACTATGCTGGCACTGAAAGTATAGGTACCATCAGTGAACATAACGATTGTACCCGATGCAGGATTAGAAGCATCTGCCACAGGAGTACCATAAGCAGTACCTACAGGAACATTATCATTAGTACTTACATCCCCCGGAACGAGAACATTAACGTAGGTAGCATTTATATCCGGATTATACCTTACCCCACAATTATTAAAACCATACAGGTAAGCCTTCCCGAGACCATTGTCGCCAGCAGCAAAATCAAATAAAGTTCCAAGAGTATTCCCCAGAGCCAGTACTCCGGAACTAAAATCCAAAGCTGCACCTGGAGCACCTACGAGTGCACGAACACCTTGCAAAGCACCGCGTACATGTCTGGCGCCGGCAACACTGAATCCCAGGAGGCTTCCTGCATTGATTCCAAAATCCATGGAGATATTATTTTCTACTGTCCAAAATGGTGTAGTTTGAAAAGTACCATCTGATTTTCCTAGAAAGATGTCGGCAGCCCCGCCAATGGCATTGGCATTTACGATACCAACACCTGTTGATAATGGTTCTCCCACAATAATATCATTGATTCCATCACAGTTTACATCTAACATATTATCCATCGAAGCTCCGAACAATGCGGAAACATTCAGGTTCTGACCACCTAAAATAGAAAGCAGAGAAGTGCCTCTTGGTGAAGAAATTTGCTGAGTAGGTAATTGAGAACTACCTGGCGAGGATTTGTGTACAAATACATTTACAGTTCCTGTTTTTAATCTTAATCCACCTACTAGATTGCTCAAGACATTTCCAACAGGAGCACTTGCAATTATATTTCCATTACGTTCACCGGCAGCATTCCTTATCCCTCTTACGCTAAAACCGAAGAGATTAGCAATTGAACCAACTAAAGAGGCACTGGCAGTTAATTGTGTACCTATTGCAGTACTTACACCCGTTCCATTTCCATAATAAACATAAGCGCTGCCTCCCAGTATATTCCCGAGGTTAATATTAACACCCGCAGGTGCACCAACTACAATATCTGGTTTGCCATCCTGGTTATAATCCCCTGCACCATCCACACTGAATCCGAAAAGCAAGCCTCCGGTATTTAACAATGGAATACCTAGTAAAGTAGAAGTTGGAGCCGTTAGTTTTACAGGTGTATTGGTTGCAAGTGCAGAAGAATAATAGACAAATGCAGCCCCGCTTGTTACAGGAAGTAATGCAAGTTCTGCATATCCTGGCGCACCTATCACTATTTCATCAAGTCCATCCCCGTTCATATCGTCTGCTACGGCTACTGAAAAGCCAAACAGGGCATTTATTGAAATATTAGATCCGACTACCCCGATAATTCCTCTACTAAAAAAAGTAGATCCGTCCAGATATACTGAAAGGAATGGAGAAGGGTTTGCGGTAGCTATATCTTCTCCTCTTATTACATATACCTTTCCGGCGGTTACTGTTGCTGTAGAAGGTATGCCTCCAACACTGGCAGAATAAGATTCTCCGGGAGCGCCCACAATAATATCGTTTCTACTATCGCCGATAACATTTCCACCTGTTACACTGAATCCAAAAAGAGCGTTTATAACAGGAGTACTTGCTCTTAGTACTTTGGAGGGGGTTACTGGAAGACCAGAGGCACTCCCGAAATAAACGAATACCGCACCGGCACCTACGATCGTCGAAGGCCCTGAAATAATATCTATTGCACCCGGAGCTCCAATAGCAACATCATCAAATCCATCACCATTTACATCACCCAAAGCGGCCACATTAAATCCGTATAATGCATCTATTTGTAGTTGCAGATTGGTTAATAAACCGGGGAGCACTCCATCTGCAGAGGTAGTCCATTCGGGCGCATGATTTAAAGGATCTATAGTAATAGGATATTGAGCATTATAATCATTTACTATTATGGATAACTGACGATCTGAATCAAGTTTCATAAAAGCAGTTACGTTTTTCCCATTTGCATCCCACACTTTCAGGCTATCATATATAAGCCTGATATTTTTAGTAGCAACTGTGCCTGTGTAGCACAATAGTTTATTATCTGCAGATAATTCATACCCCATCTGGTTTCCCAATTGAAGGTTGACTGATAGGGGACCATTACCAGAGATCTTATTTTTTATAATAAAATTTTGTCTAAGACCATTTTGGTCATTAAAGTATTCGATATCAAATTCTTTATTCTCAATTCTGAGATTACTGTGATTAGCCAAAACAGATGTTGGTTGTGGCAGCCATTGATTATTTTCCCTGGTAATAGATTTCATACTGAAACCTGTTTGCCATTTGTTGGGGTTAATGGATGAAGGGATATTGCTCACAACATATCCATCCTTTTTAATATCAAAGCGCATTGCATTTTTAGCATTCACAGTTGAATACATATTTTCCTCTTTCAGATATTGAAAAAAGTACTGTGAATTTTCAATATTTTTTACAGCTTCATTGTACCAATTAGCCTCAACATTAGAGGGTAAAGACTGAGAAGTTTTTTGAAAGAATTTTTCCTGGGGAATAGTAAATCTGTGATTTTTTTGAGCATTTAAGTCAGAACAAATCAATAGTAATAATGGGAAAAACAGGATGTTCGTTTTCATAAAATGGGGTTTTAGTTTTTAATATAATTACTGGCATAGGATCGGGGATATCTTATAAACTGTAAAGTTAATACCGTGTGTAAGGGGAAATGGGCTTCAATAAATTCAAAAAAGAGCCAAATACATTCAAACAATAAAATAATATTGATGAAGTAAACTATTTTAAATAGACAAACCATTAATTCAGGAGCACAAATTCTGTAAAAAATTAAACTTGTTTATTCTTTCGATACCTTGACCATTTTGCTGTGGAGTTGAAGACTATTATTCGTGGTAAAGCAGGAGGCTTTGAAATAACAGATACACGAATAAAAATAAAGATGAATAAAAGATGTTTATCCCCAATCTCTGAATGTTTTTTGCCAGAACTTAGGTTCACTCAGTCATCACACATTGCTATAACAGGGCGGGTGCTGGTAATGTACCCTGAAATACAAGCTTTTACACCTTCAATTTTTTGAAAAAAATATTTATCACCCAAATTGCACTGCCAGATATATTAACACTGACAATAACATGAAGCAGTCCTTTTTTACCTCACCTACAATAAAGTACTTTTACGGTTAAAATTAATTCTGCAAGAAATTGCGACCGGATGCAAACTGAAAATTGTATGTAATAATTATTATTGATATTTTTTTAATTATGAACCGTTTTTTAGTATTTATTCCAGTTTTTTTTCTCATATCGCCCTAGTTCTTTGGTTTGAGATTAATTTTTCGTTTGGAAGTCTTTAGAAGCGAGCATTCTTTATCTTAGGACGCTCATGAATTATGCACAATTCAAACTCAAAAATTTAAAAAAATCAACTACAATCTTATACACCAAAGTTATTTTTTTGAATGGTTTAAAAGTGAAGTAATTTACTTTTGTTTGAAGAATCCATTTATTCATCTAAATTATTACTTCAATGGAAGAAATATTCAGAGACCTCGGAAAAGTCATCATCCGCACTCCTTTATATCCATATATAGGACTTTTTGATCAGAACCATGATACAAGAGATTTAGAAGACCTTGTTCATCAGAAACTGGAAGATCCTGTTTTTTTGGAAGCATTGTACTGGAGTTCACCCCAATTGTTCAATGCTGCTTTAAAATTTAAAGAAGGTGGGGTAAAAGGTGCTAAGGAAAACAAATTGATGCAGACGTTAAAGAAATATCTTATCAGAGCAAGTACAAGGTGCACTCCTTATGGAATATTTGCTTCAACAGGAATTGCAACTCCAGGCTTACCGCAACCAAATCAAAAAAGAGAAATAGCACGTAAAGTGCGTATAGACATGGGACTATTGCAAAATATAAAATCTCAAATCGAATCGGATCCTGCAATTTATCCATATCTACATTATTCAATTAATAATTCACTCTATTATATTCCCGGCCAATATCGCTTTACAGAAACTATTATTGAAAACGGGAAATGTAAATACCAATTAAGTGCGCTGGCACATACAATTATTCTGGAACAAATAATTGAATTGGGAAAAGATAAAATGATACCTCTGAATGACATTTATGAGTTGACAGAGGAAGAAACTTCCTATGAAGAATTCAATGATTTTATAAATGAACTTATCCGATCACAGTTTTTAGTCAGTGAACTTCAATTGGGATTAACTATTGCAGACGAAATAACCAGATTTGTAGATGTATTGGATCGCCTTATACAATCAGGTGTGGAAGCAGCAAAAAAATACTTGGATTTATTTTTATCCATCGAAACTATTTTAAAGCAATTCAAAAAATTACCGATAGGAGTTTTGCCATTAGAAGAAATAAAAGAGTTGAAACTTTTACTAACTGAATGCGGAATTGGAGACTTTCAAGGTCATCTATTTCAAGCTGATTTAAAAGAATCATTTAATGAGCCTATTATTTTCCATGGGGAGAGTATGAAGGATATAAAAAAGGGAATTTTAATCTTAGGAAAACTTACTAATAATAATTCTTCCTATAAAGAATTGAAAAATCAGTTTGCAAAGCTTTTCAGGGAAAAATATGATACACAGGAAATTCCATTATCTGAAGTGTTGGATCCTGAATTCGGCATTGGATTTCCACCACAAGAAAAGATTGGGGATACTATATTTAATTCCTTGATAGAAAAGGTAGATCTGACTAATGGTAAAATAGAATCTATGAATGAGAATTACCAGACTGAGTTGCAGGATAAAACAGATGCTCTAAATATACAGTTTATAAAAGAGGATATTCAACTTCGAGATGAAGATCTAAAAGATCTTGATAATAAATCTTCTACTCTTGCGAATACCTTTTCTGTTATGGGAAGATTTCTTCCATCAGGAAAGATTTTATTAGAAAGCACTGGAGGAGCTCATTCAAATGCATTATTGGGCAGATTTGCTTATTTAGATGAGAGAATAGAAGAACTATGTAAAGAACTGGCAGATACCGATCAACAAAGTAGCCAGGATGTTATTTTTGCAGAGATTGTATTTATACCCGAAGGAAGGCTCGGGAATATTGCCCGAAGGCCCGTCTTTACAGAATATGAAATTCCTATTCTCGCCTGTTCAGGAGTGAATGGAGAAAATCAAATACCCATCAATGATATTCTGGTTTCAATTCAGGATAAGAAAATTATCCTTAGATCAAAGAAGTTGAATAAGCGTATCATTCCAAGACTTTCCAATGCACACAACTATACTTCCAGTACAATACCTGTTTATAAATTTTTGGCTTCTATTCAAAACCAGGGAACATTGGGACTGGAAATCAATTGGGGCGATTTCGCCGCAAAAAAGCGCTTTTTGCCACGTATAATTTATAAGAATATCATCTTACACAGGGCGTGCTGGTTTTTATATAAAGGTGATATCAAAACAATTACAGAATCGCACAATCCCCGGGATCAGCTTCAGGCATATTTTCAAAAGTGGAATGTTTCAAAATTTGTTTGCTTTGCGGAAGGCGATAATGAATTATTAATTGATACTTCAAATAATAGTTATTTAGAGATTTTACTAGAAGAAATAAAATCCCGTAATTCTGTAAAATTAATTGAATGGCTTTACGATAGCCCATCCCGGAACTCAGGATCAGGTAAGCCACTCATTCAGCAATTTATTTTACCCTTGTTTAAAAAAGAGAGGATCATCTGTAAGCCTCTAGGAAAATTAGCAATTATTAATGAAGTACAACGAACTTTTGAGCCAGGCACTGAGTGGATTTATTTTAAAATTTATTGCGGTTCTACATTTTCGGATGAAATTTTATTAAGTGTAGTTAATCCTGTAATTCTTTCACTACTTGACAAGAAAGTGATAAGAAAAGCATTTTTTATTCGATATACAGACCCTCATTATCATATTCGTTTTAGATTGCAATTGGTTAATAACATACACAAGCAATATTTTGCTATTGCCATAAAATGTATATATGATTTACTTCATCCATTTTCAACTAACCGCATCGTATGGAATGTGCAATTGGATACCTATCAAAGAGAAATAGAGCGATATGGAGAGAGGGGAATATTGACAAGTGAAGTTGTTTTTTTTCATGACAGCCTATTATACCTTAATTGCTTACAGCATGGGGAATTTGTAGAAGATGAGCAGATGAGATTTCTGGCTGCGATTAAAAATATAGACAAGTGGTTGACGCTTTTCAAAATGTCCCTGCAAGAAAAATCAGACTATTGTTTACAAAATTGTCAGAGATTTAGTACAGAATTTGATTCCGATGTTAAATTTCAATTAGACCTTAAATACAGAGAGCTTAAAAATCTTTTACCCTCTTTCTTACATTCTGATAAATATGAGGAGGAATTTAACCAAAGAGATATGAACTTGCAAAAAATTTTAATGACAAAAGAAAATTTGACAAGTTATATACACATGAGTATCAACAGGTGGTTTCTTACCGAACAAAGGCTTATGGAGTATATGTGTTATATTTTTTGTAATAAGTATTACAACCAGTTGTTACAGTATAACCGAAAAAAAATAACAAAAGTGGATTTGGAAGTATGAGATGGCCTAATTTCCACGGACACAAAATTCCACTAAATTTACAAATTTATGGAAGCAAAAAACCAGAAACGAAGCCGTCGTAAATACGATGCAGATTTCAGAAAAGAAGTAATTAAAATGGTTG
>JBDTGA010000036.1:0-53476 GCA_039937655.1 Ginsengibacter sp. | reverse complement strand
CCTTTTTTGCCATTTTGCAAGTCAAATTCCACTTTGTCGTTCTCTTTAATTTCATCAATTAAGCCGCTTGCGTGCACAAATGTTTCTTTTGAAGAATCATCGTGTTTAATAAAACCGAAGCCTTTTTCGGAATTGAAAAATTTTACGGTCCCTGTGTTTTTGTTGTCCATTGTATTGTTGTTGTTTAAAAAAAATATTAGCTACAAAGATATATTTTAAAACCGGATTATGGAATTTAGTTTGCGTAATTTTAATTATTTAACTTTTGCCTGTGAAACAACTCCTGTTTTCTATTACCTACAGGGGATTAAATACCTGTTTCCGGTGATTAGTCAGAATTACGACGTATAGCTTTCTCAAATTCAGGGCTTTGCGTTTTCTCAATTTTATCCCAAAAGGTAAAATATAAGCCAAAATTATATTTGAATTGTTTGTGATGGAGTGAGTGATGCGTAGCTCCGATAACCCATTTTGTCAAAATATTTTGTGGATTTTTGGGGTAAATTTCAATGCCAAGGTGGTTGATCACACTGCTGAATGTCATGATGGTTAATTGAATGATAATTACATAGTAGTGCATGGGTAATATCATCAATAGGGCGGGCATAAAGATCGCCTGCAACAATCCTTCAAGTGGATGAAAGGAAAAAGCGGTAAACGGAGAAGCTATATTACTATCATGGTGTACTTTATGAACTATTTTAAAGATTGCCGGTTTGTGCATCCACCGATGCAGCCAGTAATAATAGGTTTCGTGCAGAAGCATAAATGTTACAAGACTCACGGGTAGATACCACCAGCCATATTCATCTATTTTTGTATAGACCTTTGTATATCCCTTTTGCCATAATATAACAGTAATGGTTCCCGCTATAGAAAAAAGCAGAGACGTTATGATACTCCATTGTATTTCTTTTTTTAACTGCCCTTTTTTGTATTTCTTCTTACTAATCTTTCTGATCTCAAATTTGGATGGAAACCAGAGGTAGAAAAAAAAATAGAAGAGGCCTGCTATTAAAAAATACCTTCCGGTAATGATGATGAAAAAGATGACTGTAAGCAACACAATCCAATTGACTGATGTGAAATCAGGTATATCCATAACTGTAAAATAAAGGAATCCTTGCTTATTTCTTTTAAAAAAAGAGTATAATTGTGAGTATGTTTAAAAGTTTAACGCTCCTTATTTTATTTATTTTCCCCATTATGTTAAAAGCACAGGAAAAGAAAAGAGCCAGAGATTATGGTGTAAAGATCGGGGTAATGCAAACCGGGCCACTCAACAGTATTACCGATGTTGCCGGAGTGAAAGTAGGGCAGTCCACTTTGATCCCGGGCGATTCTATACGAACCGGAGTTACGGCCATTTTACCGTATGATGGAAATATTTTTCAGCAAAAAGTGCCTGCGGCGGTTTTTGTGGGGAACGGTTTTGGTAAACTTGCCGGGAGCACCCAGGTAAATGAATTGGGGAATCTTGAAACGCCCATAGTACTTACCAATACACTCAATGTTTCTACAGCGATGGGGGCATTGATAGAATATACATTACATGAAAAAGGAAATGAAAAGGTAGCTTCGGTAAATGCGTTAGTAGGAGAGACCAATGATGGATTCCTTAATGATATTCGGGGAAGGCACGTAACCAAAGAAGATGTGCTATCTGCTATAAAAAATGCAAACGATGGGAAAGTAGAAGAAGGGGTAGTAGGTGCAGGAACCGGCACCGTTTGTTTTGGATATAAAGGCGGCATCGGTACTTCCTCACGTAAATTGCCAAAGAGCCTGGGGGGATATACCGTGGGCGTTTTGGCTCAAACTAATTTTGGCGGAGTATTACAAATTAATGGGGTTCCGGTAGGAGAGGAATTAGGAAAGTTTAGTTTCAGCAATGAACTATTAAATAATGTAGATGGTTCCTGTATGATAGTAGTAGCCACGGATGCTCCATTGGATCATCGTAATCTTCTTCGTCTTGCAAAACGAGCGATTATTGGTATGGGGAAAACCGGTGGTATTGAATCTAATGGAAGTGGGGATTATGTGATCGCTTTTTCTACAGCAGCCAGTTTACGGATACCTTATGATTCAAAAGACCCCGTGATCAATAATCCTTTATTACAGAATGATGAGATGTCGCCACTATTTATGGCTGTGATTGAAGCTACGGAAGAAGCGATTGTTAATTCTTTATTTGCCGCGCATACCGTTACCGGTAGAAACGGTAATAAAGCAGAATCTTTGCCCCTGGAAAAAGTACTTTCTATTTTAAAAAAATACAACCGTATTCAAAAATGAGCCATATATATGCAGTAATAAATGGAAACTTTATTTTAAAAGATGAAGCGAAAATTTTAATTTCTGATCTTTCTGTTCAGCGCGGGTATGGGATTTTTGATTATTTCAGAACCGTTAATAACAGACCGGTTTTTCTTGATGACCATCTTGACAGATTTTATCATTCTGCTTCGGGAATGAACCTTGTAGTGACAGTAAATCGGGAAAAGATTAAAGAGATCATTCAGGAGTTGATGGTTAAAAATAATATTTCGGACTCGGGTATCAGGCTCACATTAACCGGTGGCTATTCTGAAGATGGCTATTCTTTAGCGAAGCCGAATTTATTGATCACACAAACTCCCTTTGCTTTTAAAAAAGAAAATTTTGAAAAAGGAATCCGTTTAGTAACGTACGATCATCAAAGGCAATTACCCCAGGTGAAAACGATAGATTATATAATGGCTATACATCTGCAACTTTTTATAAAAGAAAACAAGGCAGATGATGTTTTATACCACAATCACAGTGCGGTTTGCGAATGCCCACGTTCCAATTTTTTCATTGTAACAAAAAATGAGGAAGTACTAACTCCTGCAAAAAATATTCTGAAGGGGATTACGCGAAAAAAGATTCTTGGCTTTCCGGAATTTAATGTAAAGGAAGCCGATATTAATTTGGAAGATATTGGAGATGCGAAAGAAGCATTCGTGACCAGTACTACAAAGAATGTTTTGCCTGTTTTGGAAATTGATGGTAAGATAATCGGGGAAGGTGTTCCAGGGAGAATAACTACTAAAATTTATGAACGATTGTTTAACCTGAGAGAAAAGAATTGACGGCTATTCGTTTCGGAGGAGATTAGTTGTGTTCCAGATAGTATCGGCTCATCAGGCCATGTATTTTTTCTTTGAGGGTTTCATAGCTTTCGCCTTTAGTTACCTCTATAGGTTCCAGAAAATGTATTTCCATTTTGGCCGGCATGAAGTAGAATGATTTTCCGGGTGGTAATATTTTCTTTGTGTGAAAGAGAATGGCCGGTAGAATAGAGGTACCTGTTTCCGTCGCCAGCCGGAAAGCACCGTCATGGAATTCTTTAAGTGGCAGTTCAGTTCTGTTACGGGTACCTTCGGGGTAGATACATACGTGCATCCCCATATTGAGGACATTTTTCATTTTTCTAAAACTGTCTTTTCTACTGTTTTTGTCATTTCTGTCAACCAAAACAGACCCTCGCTTATAGACAAGGCCGAATAGAGGAATTTTTGCCATCTCTGCCTTTGCGATTGTTTTATTGGCTCCGGGGATAAAAGGGGTAGTTACCGGCACATCCATTAATGAATTGTGATTGCAAACGACAATATATTTCTCGTGCGGTTTGAAATTATTTTTTCCAATCACTTTCAAACGGCAGCCTGTGAAAAAAAAGAAGACCTGCATCCATCCTTTTGAAATACGTCTGAATATTTCTGTACGCCGGGGTTCCTTTACTATTCCTACCACCCACATTACTAAAGACATGGGGAGCAGAGTTATTATAAAAACAAGGAGTGCCCATACGGCGAGGACTTTTGCTAAAAGATTTTTCAAGTTTCTTTTTTTAAGGTTTCCAATCTATTGGAGACTTCTGTTGGTTTATCAATATTTGGTTTGTTTTGGAAAAGTGCCTGCACCCAAAGAATCCATGATCGGCGCTGAAAGGTGAGGGGTGCGCTGCTTTTAAGACGAAGTGTTTTGTTTCATCAATAAGAGATTGCTTTTCCTGTGCGAATTTCCCCCATAATAGAAAAATGATCCCCGTTTTATCGTCAGAAATCTTCTTAATAACCTGATCGGTAAATTCGAGCCAGCCTATTTTTGCATGGCTTCCCGGTTCATTTTGGCGAACAGTTAATGAGGCGTTTAGTAACAGTACTCCCCCGGATGCCCATTTTTCAAGATTCCCGTTCTGAGGAATCTCAATACCTGTATCGTTTTTAAGTTCTTTAAATATATTCAAAAGTGAAGGTGGTTTAGGAACTCCGTCAGGGACTGAGAAGCTTAGTCCGTGTGCCTGCCCCTTGTTGTGGTAAGGATCCTGCCCCAGAATAACGACTTTTACTGTTGTAAAGGGTGTTTGTTTAAAGGCGTTGAAAATTAAAGGTCCCGGTGGGTATATTATTTTCCCCAATGCTTTTTCTGCCTTTAAAAAAGCAGAAATGCGCTGAAAGGGAGGTTTGTCAAATTCGTCTTTCAGAACTTCTTTCCAGCTTTCTTCGATTTTCACATCCATACTTTTGATTTTTGTTATCGCTAAGGGATTTTTCCAAAGTGTAAAGTGGAATAAATATAGGAAAGATCAGCATAGTAATTTTATTACGTCTTTTATTAAGATCAGGATTTTAATAAAAGTATCACATTGAAGGTGCTTGAGATGAAAGTTATTGGTGACCCCGACACGATTCGAACGTGTGACCCACAGCTTAGAAGGCTGTTGCTCTATCCACTGAGCTACGGGGCCTGGTTTATTTAATAAAACAGTCTTTCTAAAGAATTTTTCACCTATAAAGGCATGGTGTCTTTAAAAGTTTGGCAAATATAGTTTAAATCATTTCTTGACTCCAAAAACAATAGTGCTATTTTTTATTTTATTTATAAATGGAATAATATTTGTTAGTACTTTTGCACACGCTAAAAAAATGGCGTGGCATTTTATTTTTTGATAGATGAAAATGCAATTTTTTAAACTAAATATTTACGCATGAAACTGAAATTTTTTATTTTTTCTTGTTTGGTATCGCTTGGTAACCTCAGTATGGCTCAAACAAACCAATCTCCTGTAAAGCAAAGCGCTTTCGGATTTAATTTCGGCTTTGTTGATTTTACAACCCCCACCTATCTTGATACAGCGTCTCTAAGTTCAGCTTTCAAGCATGGGGATATTACTAATTTTAAGAAGATGAGCCCTTCTGTTTCTCTTTCGTATTGGAAAGGTCTTAACAGATATCTGGATTTCTCAGGAAGAATCAGTGGAGTTCTTTGTGATTATACCTTGGATTCCAAATCTCATGAAAACTTGGGTGGTGAAGCTGAAGCAGCTTTAAATGTTCGTCCAATCTCTGATAACCATTTCTTCTCGCCATTTTTGACTGCTGGAATTGGAGGTGCTTATTACGATAAATTGGGAGGATATGTACCTGTGGGCATTGGTTTCCAGTTTAATGTCCAGAGCCAGGTGTATTTTCTGTTACAGTCACAATATAGAATGACTTTGAGTGATAAGATATTGCCAAATAATCTTTATCATTCTATTGGAATCCTTGCCAATATAGGAAAAGAAAAAGTAGTTGCTCCTCTGGTAGTTCCGATTCCGGTGGTAACAGATCGTGATGGAGATGGTGTAGTAGATAGCCTTGATGCTTGTCCTGATACTCCCGGACTTGCAGCTCTTCAGGGATGCCCTGATAGAGACGGCGATGGCATTGCCGATAAAGATGACAAATGTCCTGATGTGGCAGGATTGGCAAAGTACCATGGATGCCCGATACCGGATACCGATGGTGATGGTATTAATGATGAAGAAGACAAATGTCCTACTGTGGCCGGAGTTGCCCGTTACCAGGGATGTCCGATACCTGATACTGATGGTGATGGTGTAAATGATGAAGAAGATAAATGCCCGAATGAAGTAGGCCCTGCTTCCAACTTTGGATGTCCGGTGATTGATGTAGCTGTGGTAAATAAAGTGAACAAAGCTGCTCAAAATATTTTCTTTGCAACAGGTAGTTCTAAATTATTGGCTAAATCTTTTAAATCATTGAAAGATGTAGCACAGGTATTAAAAGATAATCCAAGTTATAAAGTAGCAATAGGTGGTCATACAGATAATACAGGTAGTGATGAGTTGAATCAGAAACTGTCAGAAAACAGGGCTAATTCAGTGAAAGCATATCTGAAGAGTGTTGGAGTGGATGAAAGCAAAATGACAGCAACAGGATATGGCGAAACCAAACCGGTGGCTGACAATAAGACTGCCGCAGGCCGTGCTAAGAATAGAAGAGTGGAAATGACATTGACTAATTATTAATAGCTTCGCCTAAAATAAGATTATAAAAAATCCCGTTAGTTTTCTAACGGGATTTTTTTTGGTGTTACAGCTCTTTGATTGCGGGAGATGTCAGTATTGGGCTTAGTCTGGTTGTTCTTCCATTACCATTATTTTCTCAAATAATTTTTCATACTCAGTATTTGTATGAGATAGCTCTTCTGATTTTTGATTATATTTCTTCTCTGCCTCTATAAATCTTTTATTGTCGGAATATATTTCTGGCAAAGCGAGATCAGATTCCAGTATTTTCTTTTCTTTCATAACTTTTGCGATCTTTTCTTCTAAATGTTCAAACTTCTTTTTTAGTTTTTGCAGTTCTTTCTGGTGGTCACGATTTTCTGAAGTATGGTTTACTTTATTTTGGATAACGGGTGACTTCTTTTCAACAGGCGATTCTTTCTTTTTTATAGCAGCACTTTCTGCAGCTTTTCTTTCCAGCTTCCATCGCTCCAATTCATCATAAGTGCCTACAAATTCCTTGATCTTATAATTATCTATTTCCCATATTTTGTTGGCGGTTTTATTTACAAAATACCTGTCATGGCTTACGAGAATATAACTTCCCTCGTATTTATTCAATGCCTCAATTAATAGATCAACTGAATGCATGTCGAGATGATTGGTAGGTTCATCTAATAATAAAAAGTTAGCTTTGCTTACAATCGTTTTTGCAAGTGCTACGCGGGCTTTTTCTCCACCACTTAAAACTTTGATTTTCTTTTCTACATCATCACCACTGAATAAAAAACATCCCAATAAAGTTCTTAATTCAAGTTCTGTTTTTCCGCTTCCGGAATAATTCATTTCTTCCAGAACGGTATTTTCCATTTTCAATGCTTCCAGCTGATGTTGTGCATAAAAAGCGTCTTTTACATTATGGCCTTCTATTCTTTCACCTTCAAATGGTTCCACACCGGCAACCATGCGAAGCAATGTTGATTTTCCTTTTCCGTTGGCACCTATCAATCCTATTTTATCACCACGATTTATTTCTGCACCGGTATCTTCGACAATTTTTACGTTGCCAAAACTTTTATTTGCCTCTTTGATCGTACACAAAATTCTTCCCGGTTGATTACCAATGGTGAAATTGATACGCATATTGGGCCTTTCCAATTCTGTATTTTCTATTCGTTCAATCTTATTAAGACGTTTCACAATACTCTGAGCTGCTGCAGCTTTGGAAGCTTTTGCCTTGAAACGCTCTACGAATTTTTCCTGCTGACGAATATAATCCTGCTGATTTTCATAAGCACGTTTCTGTAATTCAATACGTTGTTCTTTTTCCTGTAAATAATAGGAATAATTTCCTGTATAAAAATGTAATTCCTGCTGATAAAGTTCTACGATTTTTGTAACCATTCTGTCAAGAAAATATCTGTCATGCGAAACAATGACCACTGAGCCACGATAATGTTGCAAATATTTTTCTAACCATTCAATAGAAGGTAAATCCAAATGGTTCGTAGGCTCATCCAGCAGCAAAACATCAGGATTCATTAAAATCATTTTTGCGAGCAAAACCCTCATCCTCCAACCTCCGCTGAATGTTTTGTAAGGTCTGTTCAGATCAGCATTGTGGAAACCAAGCCCTTGTAATATCTCCTCGGTTTTGTGATGAATATCATAACCGCCAAGAATTTCAAGCTCACTTAGCTTATCGGCATATACATGTGCCAATGATTCATCAGAACTTTTTTCCAATTCAATTCCTATTTTTTCAATCTCTTTTTCTAATGCCTGAACTTTTTCAAAAGCACTTAGAGCGACCTGTAAAATGGACTCTTCGGTATCAAAACTTAGCAAATCCTGATGAAGAAAACCAATAGTGGTTTCTTTTCCTTTCTCGACTGTTCCTACAGATGGATGAAATTGATTGGTCAATACTTTTAATAAAGTAGATTTTCCGGTACCGTTGTAACCGATAAGACCGATTCTTTCATTGGGCTGAATGTGCCAGGTGGCATCTTTTACAATCACTCTTGCACCAAATTCAAATGTAACATTCTGTAAACCTAATAACATGATAGAAATAAAAAATTAAAAATTAAACAAAATCCGGATAGCTATCGGGAGAAAAAAGTAAGCGCTACTTTTTTAAAGTGTGCAAAATTAAGGAAATAAAGGCATCCTGCCTCTGTTGCTTGTTGATAAAAGCGTTGTGGGGGTGTTATTATTTTAAAGAATTGGGGTATATAAAAGTGAATTAATTCAAAGCTGCATCAAATTCTGCATCTTTTTTTAATGAATAATTTTTCACCACATTGTATAAAGTATCTCTTTCTACCGCTTCGCGCCCGGCCTGGGAGATCAGCATTACCAATTCATCTGTACTCATCTTTGGAGTCTGCTCTTCGCTTCCGGCCATTGAATAAATTTTGGTAGAATCATCAATCGTCCCATCCATATCGTCCACCCCAAAGGACAAAGAAAGTTGTGCATTTTGCCTGCCAAGCATTGGCCAATATGCTTTTAAATGTGAAAAATTATCCATATAGATCCTTGCTACTGCAAACATTTTCATGTCTTCAATAATAGAAGATTCCGGAACGTTGCTCATGTCATTATTTTTGTTGCGGAATTTTAATGGAATGAATGTATTAAACCCATGAGTTTTATCTTGTAAATTTCTTAACCTGCTCATGTGGTCTATACGATGGCCATAATTTTCTATATGCCCGTAAAGTATGGTAGCATTGGTATGCATTCCCAACGCATGAGCTTCTTCATGAATTTTTAACCAGCCTTCTGCATCTACTTTGTCATGGCAAATTTTACTTCTTATTTCCGGATCGAAGATCTCTGCACCGCCACCGGGCATGGATTGTAAGCCTACATCGTGCAATTTTTTCATTCCTTCTTTTACGGTAAGTTTGGCTTTGCGAAACATATAATCAAGCTCCACAGCAGTGAATCCTTTTACATGAAGTCCGGGCCGGTGTTCTTTTATTTGTGAAATAAGGTCGCAAAAGAAATCAAGATTCATTTTTGGATGAACTCCACCTACAATATGAACTTCAGTTACGGCTTTATCATCATAGCTTTTTACAATGTCCATCATTTGAGGGATTGTAAGTTGCCACCCTTCGTCACGGTGTGCATACAGGCGTGAATAAGAACAAAATTTACAGGAGAATACGCACACATTCGTAGGTTCGATATGGAAATTTCTGTTGAAATAAGTTTTATTACCGTGTTTCTTTTCCCTGATATAATTGGCTAAAGTAGCGCTGAGGCCGAGGCTTGCTTTTTCAAAAAGAAAGATACCTTCTTCATCCGTGACTCTTTCATCTGCTATAACTTTTTCAGTAATGGTTTTAAAATCTTTCCCTTCTGGTAAAGCACTGACGATTCCCGAAAGTTCCTCTTCTTTATTTGCGTTGCTCATGGAGCAAATTTAAGGAGAAGAAATTAAGAATTGCGGAAGAAAATATGAATCGCTTGCCATTTAGCATTATTTCTAAACTCCTCTATTCTGGTTGTAATCAGGGCCAAACGTGCTTATTTGAGAACGTTCCGGTATCTGCCAATTAATGAAAACAAAATAAGAAACCAGTCATAAAATTCGAAAGGCTGTCATTAATAAAATTCTGTGTACCATTATTCTTTTATAATCTTTTGAACCACTGATTTATCTGTGTATTGAAGTTTTAAAAAGTAAATTCCAGAAGGCGCGTTGCCAAGGTTTACCGGCATTTGAGTATATGCATTACCATTATATTCTTTCGTCCATATCAATTGACCCATTGAATTGTATATGTGAGCACTTCGTAATGTGACCGGCACCTGGTAATTTCTTATAAGAAACTGTTGTTTGAAGGGATTGGGGTAAATTAAATACCCTTGTTGTTTCAAGAGTGCCGGTAATGTAACTCCATAAATGTTGGTATTATCTATGTACAGATTATTTTGCCCGTTACTTTTAGCTACAAAATAGATCTGAAAGTTTTGACTGCCTACGTAGTTGAATAAGTTGATATTTACATTTGCCCAGTCGCCGGTAGCATTAGGAGTAAAAGTGGCCCCCGAGGTGTTACCAGCGGTTTGTAAACCGGTTCCCCAATTTTTCCATAAGGTGATAAATGTTTGTCCGCAATCTGTGGTTGCCTGGATTTCAAGAGTATCGGGAGGAGTTGAATTCCCCGGTGCATAGGCATAATCAAATGCTACGTACATTGAGTCGTAGGGGGATGTTTCTGTAACTACGGAAGAAATGAATTTGTCAGTTGTTCCGGTAGAAGCGTAATCATGATTTCGTATTACCATAGCAGCAGCTCCTGTTTTAGCAGCAGTAGTCGTTCTTTCCCATGTAATTCCCCCATCAGGATTTTCTAAAGCCCATGTGGCAGGAGGAAAAGCAGTATTCTCAAAACCTTCGGTTACCGGAGGTGTTACGTTACCTATGGCAAAAAAAGATTTTCGTGTGGTATCATTGCCGGGAGATTCGTCTCCGGTGCCTGAGGAAGAGACCGGTTGTGAAGTATATACGGTGATGATGTGTTGGCCGCCTGTTGGTGTGAATGTATTTAAGGGAACGTTCATCTGCGCGTTGGGAGCGAGTGATATATTAGTAATGGAGGTTTCTAAGGGTGCTCCATTATCTATAGTATAAGAAACCTTGAAACCTGTAATAGAGGAGAGGCCATTATTTATGATTGTGGCAACGGGGGTGGTTGGTTCTTCACAACTTGTTATGGTAGGCGGGTTTACAGCAATTACCGAAAGATCTCTTGAAGTTACCTGTTGGATGTTGATATTATCTATGTAGATGTTATTTCCCCAATCACTCGTATTTCTGAAGGCAACGATAATGTTACTGTTATTTAGGAAAGATCCATCTAAAATTATTTTTTGAGTTTTCCAATCTCCGGTTGCCGGATTTAAGTAAGAATCGGAGGTAGAACCTGCAGTGGCAAGGGCTGCACCGGCTTTGTCGAAATAGCTTGAAAAAGTAGCACCACAATCATTGGACACCAGCACCTGCAACCGGTCGTTGAAACTAGCATCCGGATAATTTTTATGAGCAAGATCGAAACTGATAGCGATGGGGTCAGTACTTGAAAAAGTGAGTTTCGGGGTGCGTATTTCATCAATCTGCCCCGAAGAATTATCATCGTAATTATTAATGTACATAGAGTGAGCGCTGTTATTTCCCGGAGTAGTAGTTTGCCAGGTTATGCCATTATCCAGGTTGAGAAGGCTCCATCCTGTAGGTGGAAAGGTAGTTCCTTCAAATCCTTCGGAAAGTGGCAGTGCTACAGGGCTTGGAACATTGAGCGCCGCCGCAAGGGTGTCATTGGAAGTGACCTGGTCGTTGCCCGATCCATTTACATTTTTCGTGAAGAATTTGAAGGTATAAGAACCTGTATTTACGGCTATTATAGGGAAACTTACCATAAGTGTGTTACCAAACACAAGGCTCGGCGTAAGATTGATTGTTACCGGCGTCCCACCGTTCAGGGTATATCCTACAGTTATGGAAGTAATAGTGTTTAATCCGTTATTTCTGATAAGTACTTCTGGTGTGATATTTCCCGCGCAGGTGAGTATAGAAGGATGGTAAATGGAGGAACATCCTGAAGTTTCGATACCGCCGGGATTGATGGCTGCTATCGGTGACGCATCTCTTGTAACAGATCCTGCAGGCGGTGTAGCATTGGACGAATTGATAAGTCCTGTCCGGTAAGTAGAAAGCACATACTCCATCCTTGCTACCTGCTGGTTGGTAAACATACTGTAGCAATTGTCCATGGTATAATCCATGTAATCCTGATACATAATCCCCGGAGCGGACGAAGAGCAGGCATCCGTAACAGTTCCTGTAGCGCAATTGTTAGAAGCAATGGACTGATTGGGAGTATCGCCAATATCATTCGAAGTATTTCCCATCCCATGTGGATTGTATAAGGTGACTGGTAAAACAAAAGAAGAACCGTCATCTGTCATGGCGCGGAAATCATCTCCCGAGCATTTATTGGATTGTGTTTCATCATCTCCCCAAATGTGATTGATCCCAAAATAATGCCCCATCTCATGAACAAGGGTACGCCCCTTATTATAAACAGAAGCATTGCAGGAACTGATTCCAAATCCTATCCTGTTGCAGAAGATCCCGTCATCAACGGGAATGCCGCTTCCGGGAACTTGTGTGTACCCTAATATGCCGAGATTATTAGCAATATCGCCCACCCATACATTGATGTATGAATTGGGATTCCATGCATCTGCCCCTCCGAGAGAGGCTCTCTTAATGGAATCAGTAACATTATTCGGGTTCGCTGTTGTAGAACTTGTAATCCTTTCCACTCCATTAGTGAACGTACCTGATGGTGTTCTTTTTGCCAGAACAAATTGTATCAACGAATGTCCTCTCACCGCCTGGAAAGCAGCGGGTATATTGGTGCTGTCTGCATTCAATCCTGCAAAATCGGTATTCAACGCGTCTATTTGGGATTGTATAACATCATCGGTAATAAGGTAAGGGTTGGAAAGTACTATGTGAAAAACTATGGGTACATAGACTACGGTTGTAAGTCTCTGAACTGTTCTGAGAGAATTAGCCGGAGGAATTTCTCTGGCGAGTTTCTCAGCAAGAAGTTTTCTCTCAGGAAATTTTTTAAACAACATCTCCACTCTGTCCATGGTAGCACATCTTTTTACCTCCGTAGTATTATTGGTAGGTGGTTGTCCTAAAATAGTTTGTTGCGAAAAACTGTTGTGAGAAATGAACAGCAGTGTGATAGCGAAAAAGAGGCTTCTTTTCAAGTTGAGAATTATTTTATTTAGCAGAGAAGTGTATTGATGATCACGGGTTTTGTATTGCAAATTATGAATTAATGTTGAAATGAAATGCACGGAGGTATTTCGAATTGTCGCTTATTTTATTGCCTCATCCCTTATACTCCCTTATTGAGCAGAAGGAGATAAGTAGTAAGAGAATTTTAAATACATACGAATGTACTCGTCCGAACTTTGAATATTTTCACAACTTGCATGATTGCGTGCGGTGGACGCCGTCTTTCGACAATACCGCCATGGGGGGGATATTCACCCATTGTTGGTGTTTTCAAAATACCTCAGATGAAAACTAAGCGTTAAAGATTTTATGAATTCTCTTATCTTTCAAAAGATTTCAGATTGTTCAGAACTACTTTTTGAAAGAATAATTTTCTAAGAAAACAAAATAAAACTAAATGAAGAACATTAAATTCCGTCTTATCTTAATGAATTTTTTGCAATTTTTTGTGTGGGGTTCGTGGCTCATTACTATAGGCGCTTACTGGTTTCAGACAAAACATTGGTCTGGTACAGAATTCGGCGCTATATTTTCAACAATGGGAATCGCTTCATTGTTTATGCCTTCCATTGCTGGCATTATTGCGGATAAATGGGTGAACGCTGAAAAGTTATATGGTGTTTTTCATATCTGTGGAGCTATCACACTTTTTACTATTCCCATGATCAATGACCCTTTCACTATGTTTTGGGTAATGCTGATCAATATGATATTTTATATGCCTACTATTTCTTTATCCATTGCTGTTGCTTATTCTGCCTTAAAAAGGGAGGGGAAGGATGTTGTAATAGATTATCCGCCGATAAGGGTTTGGGGAACTGTTGGGTTTATTGTAGCACTATGGGTGGTAAGTTTATTACACATTGAAACCACTGCAGAACAATTTTATGTAGCTTCTGCGGCATCTGCTTTGCTGGGATTGTATGCCTTTTCACTTCCTCCCTGCCCTCCGCTACTTAACAATAAACCTAAGAAATCTTTGATAGATGCATTAGGACTGAATGCTTTTTCCTTATTCAAGGATAAAAAAATGTTCATCTTTTTTCTTTTTGCCATGCTTCTTGGTGCAGCGCTTCAATTAACCAATGCTTACGGAGATACTTTTCTCCACGATTTTGCCAATGTTGATAAATATAAAGGACTGATCGCTGTAAAATATCCTGCCATTATTATGAGTATTTCACAGGTGTCTGAAACACTTTTTATTTTAGCAATTCCCTTCTTTCTAAAGAGATTTGGTATAAAAAAAGTAATGCTTATCAGTATGCTGGCCTGGTTCGTTCGTTTCGGGCTTTTTGCTTATGGCAATCCGGGTGATGGACTTTGGATGATTATTCTTTCCTGTATTGTATATGGGATGGCATTTGATTTCTTTAATATATCAGGTTCTCTTTTTGTGGAAACACAGAGTGATCCATCTATAAGAGCGAGTGCACAGGGGCTTTTTATGATGATGACCAATGGGGTAGGTGCTGTGCTTGGAAGTTCTATCAGCGGGATTGCAATTGATCAGTTTTTTACCAACTCCGATAACAGCAAGGATTGGCATGGTATCTGGATATCCTTTTCTTTATACGCATTGGTAGTAGCTGTTTTATTTGTAATATTTTTTAAACATAAGCATAATCCTGAGTTGATTAAAAATAAATTGTATTAACCTTAGGAGATTAGGTATCGAGGTGTCAAGTATTGTCTCCCAAAGGGGTAATGCGTTGCCTTTTGGAATTTTATTAATTACTACATCGTCCACTACGTGAGACGATGCCCGACCAAAAAAATAAATAAATGACAGATAGTCAATTGGAAAATAACCGATTAAAAGAGGTTGGACTAAACACGAAATTGAGTGTCGCGTCTAGGCTCCCAAAGGGGACGATGCGTTGCTTTATTATCGGTTTTCTTTTCTTTCTTTCTTCCTGTAGTACTTTTCAAAAGCAGTTAAATTCCAATTGGACAAAAAAAGAAGTAAGGTCTGGTATTCATTTGTATTACCGGCATTTCCCATCTTTATTTAATGCTCCGCAATATGTAAATGTATTGGACATTGATCTCAGAGATACTTCTTTAAAGTTGGAAATTGCTTTTAGCGATTCGCTGTTAATAAAAACAAGTGATTTTGGAAGAAGTAATAAAGCGATAGCGGGCGTAAATGGAAATTTTTTCAATACACACAAAGGTGGCTCGGTTTGTTTTCTGAAAATTAACAACCACGTTATCAATTACACCGCTTATGATTTGAATGGAACCTTATTTCTTCCGTGGCTCGATACGGCTGCATTGGCAATTACTGATAAGAAAATCGCTATTATTATTAAACCTCCAATTTTAGGATGGGAGCAACGTCTGGATGATTATCCAACTATTATAGCGAGCGGCCCTTTGTTGGTATATCATCATAAGATCGTGCCACAGCAAGCTCATAGATTTAATGATACCAGGTATAGCAGAACCGGTATAGGCTTCACCAAAGGACACCATCTCCTTTTTGTAACAGTTGACGGGAATACCAAGGAATCTTCGGGTGTTACGATTGCCGAGTTTGCCCGGATTTTTAAAGCTCTTAAATGTACGTCAGCATTGAATTTTGACGGAGGCGGTTCTACCACTATGTGGATAAATGGCGAACCAGAAAACGGAGTTATCAGCCATCCGACTGACAATAAGATTTTTGATCACAAAGGAGAAAGAAAAGTTGCGGATGCAATTTTAATAACCGGGCATTAATTATACTGCAAAAGGGGTGAAACCGTGAGTCTTCAATTTGAAGAACTCACGGTTTTATTATAAAAACGCGAAGCACTTTTCCTTCGTGCTCTTTGTGCCTTTGTGTTTACCCCGTTGGATTAAATGGATTAGAATTTAGTTATTAGCAGTGAACGTTTTAATCCTACGGGGTAAAAGACTTTTGCGAAGCAATAGAAGAAAGAAATGACCACCATGATCTTGACTCTAATTGCCTGTATGGAAAAGAAACCTTTTCATCTACCAAATCCAATTCACTAATTTGCCCCTTGCGAACTATAACAATCAAGTCATTGATGTTGATTGGTCCCTGAATTTAGACCGTAATTAATCAGCAAAACACTTCTGTAAAATACACATCCATACTGTTTCTGGAGATCTCTTTGCTGTGGAAGGCAAATTCTTCAGGGATATCTTCGAGCAGGTGAAAGGTTTGGCAGCCCTTACTCAAACCCTCAAAGACCAGGGTGAAGCGAATAAATTCATCTGCTGCAAAATATTGTGTCCATTCCGGCATTAGAGATATATTGAATGTCTTGATTAGTCTGCATTTGCGTCCAGAATCCTCAATAAGAAAAGTGCTCGGCCATATCCTTACAGCAGCGAGTTCAGTTACATAAAATCTGCAATGCACGATGGTACAGCGTTCCGACTGAAGCGAAATCAGTTCCTTTATTTCGTTATCAATCTCTGTTTGGGGCCTGGCTATTCCACTGCTTGTCATTTTGATATATAAGAAGGTTCATTGCAAATTTAAAATTTTGACCTCGCAATAAAATGTGAATTATCCGGAATTAAAAAGGGTAATCAATACCGATGGTAGCATTGAAGTTTTCGTAGCGCCATAATTTATTAATGTAGGATGAGCCAAAAAGGTTTTTGAAGTTGACAGAAGGAAGTTGCCATCCGTCGTCCTCTATAGCATCGGGGCGCTTGAACCGGAATGCTACATCAAACCGTAATATGAAATAGGAAGAAAAATCAAATCTGAAACCTACGCCCGATGAAACTCCCAATTGTTTATAAACGTTTCTGAATTTGAATTGAGTAGTGTCAATGCCGCCGTCAGGCTTTGTGTTCTTAAAATTCCAGATATTTCCGATGTCGGTGAAGAGTGCCATCTTAAGGAGAACTGCATTTGAGAACAGGGGTGCTACATTGAAACGGTATTCTGCATTCCCTTCCAATTGTATGTCGCCTGTGCGGTCGTTGAACCTGATTCCACTTGTCTTGTATGGTGCTAATTGTTGGCCGCCTACACCAATGCCTCTTACGGGCCATCCGCGCATGCTATTAGGGCCTCCGCCAAAGTACTGTTCAAAGAATGGGAGAGTGGTGTCGCTTTTAGATAATGGAATGCCCACACCTGCAAACGCCCGGAATGCCATTGCTGATTTAGGATAATTGATGGTGTAAGTGTATTCAACATCCGTCTTTATAAATTCTTTTAAATAACGATTGAAGAAATTTCCATTTTGAGAATTCCTATTCTTTTCTTTTAGTAGTCCCCATGGTAATCCTGATTCCTGAAAGTTGGCTTTCAGGCTGGTAATGCGATTGGTATTACGGGAATTGGGTTTGGTAAGGGTATAACTTAATCCGGACCCCATTACCAGTGCAGTATTGAATGAATATTTGAGAAAGGGATTTTCTTCGATGGTGCTGTCGAAACTTGCAGAGCGGTTGTATAAACGGCGGTAATCGAAGGTTAGAAGCTTCAAACTCCACAAATGACTCTCACTTTTGGTCCAGTTGAAGCCGTAAGAGGTGTTTAGTATTTGCTGATCGAAGAAATCAATTCTGTTGACGAGTGAAATGTTGGTATTGATAAAAGATTGATTGGTGAGGAATGCTTTTTTATTCAAAGCATCCAAAGGGAAAATAAATTTGGGGAATAATAAAGTATTGGAATAACCTACTTCATTGGAATTGATAAAAGTACCGTTACTGTTTCTGTGAGATGTATTGAATTCCACACCCACTTTGATTGCATTGGTCATTCGTATCGCCGACTTGGCAACATTTCTGTTGGTTACTGAGAGATTGGCCGACAAGCCCAGCAAGTTGCCCGATGTAGAAGAAGTAAGATTGCCCGTCGCATTATTTGCCGAGTAACTCATTTCGATATTCCCTTCAAAACCATACCTCTTCATAGGCGTGAGCTTTACCACCATGTTGAGCAGGTTGGTATCTTTTTGCTCAAAAATATCAATATTGGGAGATTCCCACACACCCAGTTTGTAATAATCATTGATGGTTTTATAATAGTCGTCCTGACGAAAAACGACTCCTTTTTTTAAAGAAAGATTCCGTCGTAATAAAGAATATTTAAAAAGTTTTTTGTGAAACTTCACCGTATAGTCTTTGAAAACTCTTTCATGAAGCGATGAATCGGTGTATTGGTCGCCCGGGGCATAATCGGGCATCACGTAGATGTTGTTGATATAATATTTTTGAAGTTTTGAACTGTCGGGTAAATTATTCAACTGAAATCCAAGCCTGATGGTAGGCTTGTTCCTTTTTTCGTTGGCTTCTGCCAGTAAGCGGAATTGTTCAAATGGATCTTCTGAAACACTTGTCAGTGCCGCGATAGAAGTGTCGCCGGTAGCTCTTATTTCATCTGCTGTAAATTTATAATAGCCGTTATTTTTAAAAAGATTTACAAGACGATTGGTTTCCTGAGATACCCCGATTCTCGATATGGGAGTATTGGGTTGCAATAATGATTGCTTCTTGGTGGAGACAGCCAGCTCCTGTAATTCCGGTTTACTGAAGAGGTAAGCAAGCGTGTCAATTAAAGTGCGTTTTCCCGAGGCTACCTGATAGTGGATGGTTACTCTTTTTTGATCTTTTTTGCGGATCACGGTATCAAATGAGTAAGTAACCTGCGGATTATAAAAACCCAGGTACTCGAGGGATGTACGCATGTTGGAAGCAGACTGGATCACGGCATTGGTATCGAAAGCCGGGGGCCTGATTATGTAATGAAGAATAAAGAATTTATCTTTTACCGTTACTTTCGCGCTGTCGTCAAGTTGCGTATTTAGTTTCGTCATGATGAGACCTTTCTCATCTTTGCTGGCTTGCTCTGCCGTGAGGTTAATATCATTTTTAAAAACGAAAGGGACATTTTTTTGATACTTTTGAATGATGGTACATCCTGATAAAAATATTACGGCGAATAATACAGATAAAAAAGCTGATGCGGATATTTTTACGGAGTTAATCCATTTCATAATATAGAACCATGTTGAGCAAAAAGATTGTCAAATATATTCAAAGTTTAAGCCATAAAAAATTCAGGGATGAAGAAGGTGTTTTTATCGCTGAGGGGCCAAAGGTAGTTTCAGAATTTCTATTATCAGAAAAGTTTCATTGTAATTTGATATGTGCGGAAAAAGAATGGCTTTTAGAGTACGGGTCCATCTTAAAGTCCATTGTTCCTGAAGATATTCATGAAACAGATGATCATTGGCTACAAAGTATCTCTCTTTTAAAGACCCCGAATAAGGTAGTAGCTGTTTTTGAAAAAAAGCCACCCTCTGCACCCCCTGTTCTTGATCGCCGAATTACACTCATGATGGATGATTTGCAGGATCCCGGTAACATGGGTACCATCATTCGTATTGCGGATTGGTTTGCGGTCAGAGATATTATTTGTAGTAAAAATTGTGTAGATTGTTATAATTCAAAAGTCGTACAATCCACTATGGGCAGTCTCTCACGGGTAAATATCTTTTATACGGATCTGATCCCTTTTATTCAAAAGAATAAAAAGATAAACCTGTATGCTGCGGCTCTGGAGGGTACTTCGATTTTTAAATTACCCAAAATAGCGGAAGGAATAATCCTGATAGGAAATGAATCGAAAGGGGTACATAATGATCTTTTACAATTATCTTCCCAAAAGATTACTATTCCCCGATATGGCCATGCCGAATCACTAAATGCAGCAGTAGCGACAGGAATCGTCTTATCACATATACTTGGTTTTGAAAATGGCTGAAAGTAATTGATAACAATGAATGCAGCCTCTCAGTATCCTGAACAAATCTTATTCTCTGTACCCCAATCAGAAATTTAGAGAGAATGGTCTGTTAAATGCAGTTCTATGTTTTTTATGTCCTTCAGTGCAGATACGATTTCCTTTTCCTGATTTTTAGGAATTCCTGTTTTTAGCAGGCAAAATAGTTGCATTTCATTGGAATATACCGTACAATTAAACTGCTTGATGATGCGCATCACCTCGTTCATTTCGGTATAATTAAATTGTAATTCATAGAGTATCTCCACTGCTTTCTGGACAACCGGAGTACATTGTAAAACCAATGACGTTGAGGTTTTGTACGCATTGATCAATCCCGGAACTCCTAACAACGTTCCTCCGAAATACCGTACTACGATTATTAGAATGTCAGTGAGGCTTTTCGAATCTATTTGGCCTAATATAGGTTTCCCTGCCGTACCGGAAGGCTCGCCATCATCGCTTGCTCTGAAATTATTTCCATCAATACCAATCCGGTAAGCAAAACAATGGTGAGCTGCTTTGGAATGTTCTTTTTTTAAATTCTGAAGGTGTTTTTTAAAATCATTTACATTTTTTAATGGAAAAGAGTAGGCTAAGAATTTGCTTCCCCGATCCTTGAACTCAGCGATGGCATTAGCTTCAATCGTAAAATAGTAGTCCTTGTCTCTCATTATTATTTGTGTATGGTAACCCTTAAAAAATAATTATGTTCTTTCTTTAATTATTTTAACAGGCTATTGCGGCAAAGGTTAAAAATTTTATTGATGAAAGGTGACAAAGCCGTAAAATAAGTAGAATACAAATCGGAAGGCAAATAGTAATATTGCTGTTTTTATTACAGAGAGAAAAAAGTAGCTTACCGCTGAAGTTATTATCAATTTTAAATAAAGAAGAATGTATAAGCTTCCCTATTTTACAGAAACAGATGAAGAGAAGGTTTTTGATTTTATGCAAAAAAATCCCTTTGCATTTATTATAGGAACCTGCAATAATTTACCTGTATCTACTCATGTTCCATTAGAAATAAAAAAGGAAAATGGAAAGATTGTTTTTACCGGGCACATAATGAAAGCAACCGATCATTATCATGCATTTTCCAAAAATGAGAATGTATTGGTGATATTTACGGGACCTCATTGTTATGTAAGTGCGAGCTGGTATGTAAAAAAGAAGGTGGCTTCTACCTGGAATTATATGGATGTACAGGCTAAGGGTAAATTAAAATTCAAGGACCATGCAAGTACAAAAAAAATCGTTGAGGAGATCACCAATGAATATGAGGGGCCTGAAAGCGAGGCAGCTTTTAATAAATTGCCTAAAGAATATGTGGAACGACTTTCTAAAGCGATCATTGGTTTTAATATAGAAGTGGAAAGTGTGGAAAATGTTTTTAAATTGAGTCAGAATCATAGTAAAGAAACAAGGAAACAAATTATTGAGAATTTAAGAAAAACAAATAGTTATTTTGCCGGAGAAATTGCAAATGAAATGGCACTTCGATAGGCTCAGTGTGACAACTAATAGAAATAAAATTATGGATAGAAAATATTTAGTACAACAGATCAAAGAGAAACAATCTTATTTGTGTGTGGGGCTCGATACGGATATTGAAAAGATACCCCTGCATTTGCAATCGCACGCTGATGCAGTTTTTGAATTTAATAAGCAAATTATTGATGCTACCAAAGACCTTTGTGTGGCCTATAAGATCAATACGGCTTTTTATGAGGCAAGAGGGGTGAAAGGTTGGGAAGAACTGGAAAGAACGGTTAATTATATTCCTTCTACACATTTTAAAATTGCCGATGCCAAACGGGGAGATATTGGGAATACTTCTTTTCAGTATGCAAAAGCATTTTTCGAAACCCTTTCGTTTGACGCGCTTACAGTGGCTCCTTATATGGGAAGCGATAGTATAAAACCTTTTCTTAATTATGCCAATAAATGGACGATCGTTTTGGGGCTTACAAGTAATGAAGGAAGTAAAGATTTTCAACAGCAACGTATAAACGAGCAATTTTTATATAAAGAAGTGATCAGTAGGGTAAGTGAGTGGGGTACTGAGGAGAATCTCATGTTTGTAGTAGGTGCTACCAAAGCAGCAGATATTGAATCCATTAGAAAAATCGTTCCCGGTCATTTTTTATTGATTCCGGGAGTAGGTTTTCAGGGTGGTAGTCTTTCGGAAGTTTCCAAATATGGGCTGAATAAGGATTGCGGACTTTTGGTGAATGTTTCGAGAGCGATTATTTATGCTGGAAAGAAAGAAAATTTTGCGAAAGAAGCAAGAGGGATTGCGTTGGAGTATCAATTGGAGATGAAGAATTACCTGTTTTCCTAAATGCCCGGATGGGGAACTTGTAGAAATGAAAAGTTATCTTTGGCAATCAACCGGGTACTAATCTTAATAAGTTTCTGAACTGATGAACCATCCAGATAGTCCTGCCTGCCGGTAGGGAAGAGTCGGGAAACAAATAAATTAATTAACTAATAAACTAATTAACTAAGACATGGCACAGGATCTATTTCAATCACCGGATTATTTTAATGTGGATGAATTACTCACGGAGGAGCATAAACTGATCAGGGAAAGTGTAAGGAATTATGTGAAAAAAGAAATTTCACCAATAATTGAAGAATATGCGCAAAAGGCAGAATTTCCTCAGCAGATCGTAAAGCAACTCGGTGATCTTGGTTGTTTTGGCCCCACTATTCCACATGAATATGGCGGTGGCGGACTGGATTATATATCTTACGGATTAATGATGCAGGAGCTGGAACGTGGTGACAGTGGAGTCCGTAGCACAGCGAGTGTTCAGGGGTCGCTGGTAATGTTTCCTATTCATGCGTATGGAAATGAAGAGCAGCGAAAAAAATATTTGCCTAAACTGGCGAGTGGTGAGTGGCTCGGATGTTTTGGTCTTACCGAACCGGATCATGGGAGTGACCCTGCCGGAATGTTAAGTAATTATAAGGATGCTGGTGACCATGTGGTTTTGAACGGAAGTAAGATGTGGATCAGCAATGCCCCTTTTTCACAGGTAGCAGTGGTGTGGGCCAAAGATGAAGCGGGAGTGGTACATGGGTTAATCGTAGAGAGAGGGATGGAAGGATTTTCTACACCCACCACGCACGGTAAATGGAGCCTGCGTGCAAGTGCTACCGGCGAATTGGTTTTTGATAATGTGAAAGTTCCCAAAGAAAATATTTTGCCCAATATAAAGGGATTAAAAGGCCCGTTGAGTTGCCTTACCAAAGCACGTTTTGGAATTGCCTGGGGGGCTGTGGGCGCAGCGATGGATTGCTATGATACGGCGTTGCGTTATTCTAAAGAAAGAATACAGTTTGACAAACCGATAGGAGGTTTTCAATTGCAGCAAAAAAAGCTGGCAGAAATGGTCACCGAGATTACCAAAGCACAATTACTAAACTGGCGTTTAGGCGTATTGATGAGTGAAGGAAAAGCAACCCCTCAGCAGGTAAGTATGGCAAAGCGGAATGCCTGTGAGATCGCTACCCATATTGCACGTGAAGCAAGACAGATGTTGGGCGGGATGGGCATTACGGGCGAATACCCCGTGATGCGTCACATTATGAACATGGAAAGCGTAATTACTTATGAAGGTACCCATGATATACATCTCCTGATAACCGGAATGGATGTAACAGGGATTAATGCTTTTAAATAGAATATTGGAAGGAGCGAAAGAACAATAAAAACTTTTATTGACCCTCATAAAAGAAAAGAGTGAAGCAGTATAAATTATGATTACCGGGAAGATATTTAATATTATACTCAAAGTAATTGGTGCTTTTTATAAGAGATGCCCGGGGATTTCTTGCAAAATTAGTACCTCAATTTTTGAACTTTCATGCTAATGATAATTTTTTTGAAAACAGTCAAATTACATGCATCTTAAGTACTCTTGTTGCCTCTTTTGAATGTGTTGGAATCATTTATTGATTTTTAAAGAGGCTAATCGTTAATTTTATAGAACTTAGACGGAAATTATAATTTGTAATTTTAAAGATAATTAATAAAGTTGCTTTGAAACATAACATTTTTTTGATCGGTTTTATGGGAAGCGGAAAATCGCACTGGGGGCATATATGGGCACTTAAAAACGGATATACGTTTTGCGATCTTGACGCAGAGATCGAGAAGGCTTTTGGAATGACTGTAGAAATGATATTTGAGAAGCATGGGGAAGAAAAATTCCGTGAACTGGAAAGGTATCATTTAAAAAAAATTGAGAATAAAAAGAAATACCTCGTTGCCTGTGGTGGTGGCACTCCCTGTTTTTTCGACAATCTCGAATGGATGAAAAATCAGGGGAAGATTATTTATTTGAAAGCAACTCCGGGATATATCCTCAATCGGGTTATGGATGAAACCTCCAAGAGGCCTTTATTAAAAGAAGTAAATACTTCTGAATTGCTTTTTTTTATTCAGAAAAAATTATCTGAAAGAGAACCTTTTTATAGCAAAGCACATCATACTTTAGAAGTGGAAAATCTCTCTGAAGATTCATTGTGTTTTCTGGAAGAAGAACCATTGAAAACGTCTATACCGAATAGGGATGTCCGTGCAAAGAAAGAGGCTGCCGCGCAGAAAAATGAAGTGGATGAGTCTTCCTTAATTCAGGAAGAAAATGTTCCGGGAATTAATAAATTAAAATCAGAAAATCATGCATAGAGGGTATTTGAAAACGGCGGCTATTATTGGAGCATTGTCTGTAGCTATGGGTGCTTTCGCAGCGCATACTTTGAAAAAAAATATTTCCGTTGATGCATTGGGTATTTTTGAAACTGCTGTCAGATATCAGTTCTACCACGTATTCGCCTTACTTGCTACCGGGATATTATATAAAGAATTTCAGGGAAAATTAATAATATGGTCGGGGCGGTTATTTATTGCCGGGATTATTTTATTCAGTGGATCATTGTATATTCTTACCGCTATAAAAGCTTCGGAAATCTCCGGCTTTGATTGGGTAGGAGCAGTTACCCCACTGGGAGGTTTGTGTTTCATTCTCGGCTGGATCTTTTTATTTCTCGGAATTTCCGACAAAGTAAAATCATAAATGTCCGGCTAATTATTCCAACAGAATTTAACAGTAAAACAATTTAACCCTTTCTCTATCTTTGCTACCAATGGCAACTTCCAAAAAAAAGACTAAAAAAACAAAATCGGCAGACTCTTCTAAAATGAATCCGGATAAAGTGGAAAAAATAGATGTGAAAAAATTGATTCACGATGAGCGGTCGCATAAGATTGCGGGTACAATTTTAATCCTGATCTCCTTTTTATTATTTATCGCATTTACTTCTTATTTATTCACATGGCAGCAGGATCAGTCGAAGGTTTTGCAAGGCGCAGAAATATTATTGCCGAGCCATGATCAGCCGATGGCTAATGCTCTCGGCGCAGCAGGAGCTTACTTTTCAGATATCTTTTTTCGATCCGGTTTCGGAATTGCTTCTTACTTATTTTGTCTTTTTTTCTTTGTGGTAGGTGTCAATTTAATTGCTCCAAAAAAAATATTCTCAGTAAGCAGGAATATAAGGTATGTGATTGCAGGCCTTTTGGTAATCAGCGTTTGCGCTTCTTTTCTGATGCACACACCTCACTTTCAAAATACGAAAACTGGTAGCCCTGAATTTTTTTGGGGAGGCAAAGTGGGCGATATGATCAATGAGTGGTTGCAACAGGTAATAGGTTATGTGGGCACTGCTGCCTTATTATTTGTCGGATTACTGAGTTATATCATCTGGCGTTTCAATCCTTCCTTTAATTTTCGTAAAAAAATTCAGGCTGCCGATGCTTTTTTTTCGGGTGAGGGTGATGAAGTACTTTCAGCCAATGAAAAAGCAGATTTCAAACCATTGTCCTATTCAAATATTTTACCGCTTGATAAAAACCCAATAAAGGAAGAAGCGTCAGTTGATCATGGGTTTGGTGTGATTGAAAAAAATGAGGAACCGGCTTCACAGAATCACTTCCCAAGAGAAGAAAAGATAGTAACTCCTCCGAGAAGAAATGCACCCGAAAGTGGATTGACGCTGGAAGTTAAGAATCCGGTAGCACTACAGGAATCCAAAGAAGAGCCGATAAAAAAGCCTGTTAATCAACAGGAGCCGTATGATCCGATTCTTGATTTGCGGAATTATAAATATCCTACATTAGATCTATTGGAAACTCACGGAAGCGATAGAATTGTTCAGGATGTTTCGGAACTGGAAGAAAATAAAAATCAGATTATTCACACACTTCGGAATTATGATATAGAGATACAAAAGATATTTGCTACCGTAGGCCCTACGGTTACGTTGTATGAAATTATTCCTGCCCCTGGTGTACGCATTTCTCGTATTAAAAATCTGGAAGATGATATCGCGCTAAGCCTTTCTGCACTTGGTATCCGCATCATCGCACCTATTCCCGGAAAGGGAACCATTGGTATAGAGGTTCCTAATTTTAAGAAGACGATAGTGAGTATGAAAACTTTATTAAGTGCAGAAAAATTTCAGAATAATCATTTTTCATTGCCTATTGCCATCGGTAAAAAGATAGACAATGAAAACTTTATCGTGGATCTGGCGTCCATGCCGCATTTACTGATGGCGGGCGCTACCGGGCAGGGGAAATCTGTGGGACTCAATGCTATTCTTGTTTCTCTTTTGTATAAGAAACATCCATCACAATTAAAACTGGTTTTAATTGATCCCAAGAAAGTTGAACTAAGTATTTATAAAAGTATTGAAAAGCATTTTCTTGCCAAATTGCCTGGTGAAGAAGACGCGATCATCACTGATACAAAGAAAGTTATTCATACTTTAAATGCTTTGTGTATTGAAATGGACAACCGGTATGATTTACTGAAAGAAGCCGGTACGAGAAACATAAAAGAATACAATCAAAAATTTGTAAGCAGGAGATTGAATCCTGAAAAGGGGCATCAATTTCTGCCGTTTATAGTGTTGGTAATTGATGAATTTGCCGACCTGATTATGACTGCCGGTAAAGAAGTGGAAATGCCAATTGCGCGTCTGGCACAGCTTGCAAGGGCTGTGGGTATTCACCTGATCATTGCTACGCAAAGGCCTTCGGTAAATATTATCACAGGGACTATCAAAGCCAATTTTCCTGCAAGAATAGCATTTAAAGTGAGCAGTAAAATTGACAGTCGTACTATTTTGGACATTGGTGGTGCAGAACAATTGATAGGGAAGGGCGATATGCTTATCAGTTATAATGGAGAACTTACAAGGCTTCAATGTGCATTTGTAGATACGCCCGAAGTGGATAAAGTGACTGATTTTATTGGCGATCAGCAAGGCTATACCGAAGCATTTATGTTGCCCGAATATGTAGATGAAAAAGAATTTGAAAACAAAAGCTTCGATGCTCATGATCGCGATCCTCTTTTTGAAGATGCTGCCAGGCTCATAGTCCAAAGCCAGAGCGGAAGCACTTCTTTGTTGCAACGCAGGATGAAATTAGGTTACAATCGTGCAGGACGTTTAATGGACCAACTGGAAGCTGCCGGCATTGTAGGCCCCAACCAGGGAAGTAAAGTACGCGATGTGATGGTAAAAACGGATGCCGAATTACAACAATACCTTACTGCAAATTAATGGTCATTCCATGAATAAAAACTGCTTGTGTAAAGTGATTATAGGTAATCATTTCTGATATATCTGCTCCGATTTGTTGAAAAAATCAATGTTGCAAGGATATTTCTTTGAGTTCTTCAAATGTAATACCACTGTGGTCTTCATTATAAACACATTTACCATTGTTGATTATCAATGCTTGCGGCGACTGGTGGCGTATGCCGAAATTTTCGGCTATCTTATTTGAGATATTTCTGTATTTTATCAGATCGAGGAGATAAAAATTGATTCCGTCAGGCGCTTCATTTTTATCGAGACGGTTCTTTACCATGCTGCTTGTGGAGCAGCGTGTACTGTGTTTGAAAATAACCTGTGGAGTGTTGTTGGAATCAGCAACGATTTTATCGAGTTGTGATTCATTCAATAAGGGGATCCATTTCATTATAAGTGTACTTTAATCTTTTGCCGTGTTACCAATTAATGTATAATACCTTCTTCCATGGGGCAACCACTGCGGCGTGAAGTTGTGCAGGAAGATACTGAAACAATTATCAAAATGGCCAGTATCAGGACGGCAAATATTTTTTTCATAATAATTGTTTATTAGGTATTATTTTGCAAAGTTAAAGTATGTCTGTAAATGTTGTGGTATAAACGTTGAAGGATCAAAACTATTGTTAATATTAAGCGGAAAAGTTCATGTATATACATTTTATTTCTATAGGTGGCAGTGTAATGCACCAGTTGGCTATTGCACTGAAACACAAAGGCTATCTCGTAACCGGAAGCGATGATGAGATATTTGAACCTGCTGCCGGAAACCTGCGAAAGGCAGACTTGTTACCGGAGAGAGAAGGGTGGTATCCGGAAAAAATCACTTCGGAAATTGATGCAGTTATCCTGGGAATGCATGCCAAGGAAGATAACCCCGAACTTAAAAAGGCAAAGGAGCTCGGATTGACAATATTCTCTTTTCCTGAATACATTTATGAAGAAAGTGTTCATAAAAGGAGGGTTGCCGTGGGTGGAAGCCACGGGAAAACGACTACCACGGCCATGATCATGCATGTGCTTCAATATGCACAGGTTGATTTTGATTATCTCGTAGGAGCCAAGCTTTCAGGATTTGAGCAAAGCGTTAAGATTACGGATGCTCCCGTCATTGTATGCGAGGCAGATGAATACCCTGCGAGCACTATAGAAAGACGGCCTAAGTTTCATTTTCTTTTTCCACATATTGCTGTGATTACAGGCATTGCATGGGATCATATTAATGTATTTCCTACATTTGATTTTTACTTAGAGCAGTTTGTGATTTTTATCAATAAAATCGAGGTGGGAGGAGTTTTAATTTATAATGAAACGGAAGAGGATTTGAAGAAATTGGTTGAGAGTAACAAAAGAAATGATATCAGGTATCTTCCGTATGGCTTGCCTGTACATAGTATTGAAAATGATGTTACTGTGGTGGAAATAGGTAAGGAGAAAACGAAATTGAAAGTTTTTGGCGATCATAATCTTTTAAATTTACAGGCGGCTTACCTTGTGTGCAGGGAACTGAAAGTGGATGTAGTTGTTTTTGTGGAAGCGATCGCAACGTTTGCAGGAGCAGCCAAAAGGCTGGAACTCATTGCAACGAAAGAAGGTTGTAATATTTACCGTGATTTTGCTCATGCGCCGAGCAAAGTGAGGGCAAGTATTCATGCCGTAAGACAACAATTTCCTAACAGAAAATTGATTGCTATCCTCGAACTGCACACCTTCAGCAGCTTGAATAAAGATTTCATGGAACAATATAAAGGCGCGATGGACGAAGCCGGTGAGGCAGTTATTTTTTACAGCAGGCATGCGCTGGAATTGAAGAGGATGAGTCCCCTGGATCCTGTGAAAGTGAAGGAAGGGTTTCAGAAACCTAATCTCGAAGTGATCATGGAGAGGCAAACGCTTGAAGAGAGATTAAAGAGTGAAAACATGCATAACATTAATTTTCTTTTTATGAGCAGTGGAAATTATGACGGAATGAACATTTTAACTACCTTGAACATTAAATCTTAAATTCTTAATTCAATATGGCTTTACAATTATCGCGACCCATCGTATTTATAGATTTGGAAACTACGGGAATCAATATCGCGACAGACAGGATCGTAGAAATAGCAATCATTAAAATATTGCCTGACAAGACAAAAGTGGTAAAGCATAAAATGGTGAATCCACAAATGCCGATACCCAAGAGCAGCAGTGATATTCATGGTATTACTGATGATAAGGTAAAGGACTCACCCTCATTCAAAGAGATTGCCAATGAGTTGAAACAGTTCATTGATAACGCGGATCTTTCGGGATACAATTCCAATCGTTTTGATATTCCTTTATTAATGGAGGAGTTTCTGAGGTCCGGTATTACGCTGGATATGACCAATCGTAAAATGGTGGATGTACAAACGATTTTTCACATGATGGAAAAACGTACCCTCTCTGCCGCTTATAAATTTTATTGTGAAAAAGAACTGGTAGATGCGCATTCTGCAGAAGCGGATGCTTCTGCTACCTGGGAAATATTGGAAGCACAGTTGGACAGGTATCAGGGACTGGGTAATACAGTGGATTCTGTTTTGCAATTTACAGGCGAAGAGAAATATGTGGACTTTGCAAGGAGATTTATCATGGATAATGACGTAGAAATCTTTAATTTTGGAAAGCATAAAGGCCGCAGTGTAGTCGAAGTGTTAAAGGCAGAGCCTCAATATTACGACTGGATGATGAAGGGGGATTTCCCGCTTCATACCAAACAAAAGCTGACCGAAATTCTCAACCGTACCCTCCTGAAAAAATAAACCGTTTAACCTTATTTTTAAAAGCCATAACAAATAAAATTGTAAATTCAATTTAAAAACAGCCTTATTTTTTTGGAAAAGATTGTAATTATACCTACTTATAATGAAAGAGAAAATGTGGCTCTCTTGCTTAAAACGGTATTTGATTTACAGCAGGGTTTTCATGTTTTGGTAATTGATGATGGTTCGCCGGATGGTACTGCCGATATTGTGAAAAACCTTTTTGTTACTTATCCTGGAAAGTTATTTTTGGAGCAACGGGTAGGTAAACTTGGTCTGGGGACCGCGTATATACACGGTTTTCGATGGGCTTTGAGTAAAGGATATCGTTATATTTTTGAGATGGATTGTGATTTCTCACATAATCCTAACGATCTTGAAAGATTATACGGAGCCTGTAAAGTCGGTGGTGCAGATGTGGCGGTGGGTTCACGTTATGTGAAAGGAGGAAAGGTAGATAACTGGCCTGCCATAAGGGTTAGCCTTTCAAAGGGAGCTTCCATTTATACACGCTTATTAACTTTTATGCCGGTAAGAGACCCTACTGCCGGTTTTATTTGTTACAAGAATCGTGTACTGGAAGCCATCAATCTTGATCAGATCAGTTTTGTGGGATATGCCTTTCAGATAGAAATGAAATTTGCCGCCTGGAAACTCGGCTTCAAAATAAAAGAAGTACCCATTACTTTTATAGACCGACAGTATGGAGCTTCAAAAATGAATAAGGGAATTGTGAAAGAAGGTATATTTGGCGTGCTTAAACTAAAATGGATGAGCATGTTTAAAAACTATCGCAGCCGTGTGAAAAATTATGGCAGCACTTATGAAAGCCACCAATCTCTTACAGCGGTAGAGCAAAATCACCCGTAGGCACAAGAGCACTAAAGATTGTTCCCTCATTTTTTCTGAAAAGCCGGATGATATTGTAGTAAAGTCTCTCTCAAATATTCCCTGTCAAGGTGCGTGTAGATCTCTGTAGTGGTAATACTTTCGTGCCCCAGCATTTCCTGTACGGCACGCAGGTCGGCGCCCCCTTCTACCAAATGAGTCGCAAAAGAATGCCGGAATGTATGTGGTGAAATGCTTTTGGTGATAGATGCTTTTTTAGCAAGTTCTTTTATGATCATGAATATCATTACCCTTGAAAGTTTTTTTCCTCTTCTATTTAGGAAAACTACATCTTCATTTCCAGGGATAACAGGCATGTGTACACGAACATTATCTTTATAAAAATTGATGTTTTTAATGGCCGATTGCCCGATAGGGACGAGTCTTTCCTTGTCGCCTTTACCGGTTATGCGCACATATCCATCTGCAAAATAAAGGCACGAAAGTTTCAGGTTTACCAATTCTGAAACCCGTAAACCGCAACCGTACAGGGTTTCAATAATAGCTTTGTTCCTGGTGCCTTCTGGTGTGCTTAGGTCAATAGCCTGAATGATCTTTTCTATCTCCTCAAAGTGTAAAGTATCGGGGAGATGCTTTCCGAGTTTGGGAGCTTCCAGTAAAGCCGTTGGATCGGTGCGGGAAATTTGTTCCTGGAGAGTAAATTTATAGAAACTTCTTAATCCGGAAACGATTCTTGCCTGCGATGAGGAAGTCATTCCCAGTTCATTGATCCATTTTACAAAAAATTCCAGATCTTTTAATTCGATTTCTTCCGGCTTTTTTTCAGTCTCTGTAACTACAAGGTACTGAGTGAATTTTTCAATGTCGTGTACATAAGCTTCTACTGAATTTTCTGATAAAGATTTCTCCAATTGTAAATAGGCTTTGAACCCCTTCTTGTAAACTTCCCACATGAGTAATTGTATTTGTAAAATCAGTCCCGGTAAAATATTCTTTTAAGTTTTGTGCCTGCCGTCTGATAATCATTGAGCGGGTTGCTGTGATTTTATTTTGTTTATTCTTTTTTGTGAAATTAAAATAAAATATACACTACTTTTATATTTTAAAAAATTCTTTGGTCGGCTATCCTCTAATTACTCAATTATTTAATGCACACGATTAATTTAAAAAACTTAAAAAGGAAGTTCGCCCTCAATCGAAGGTCTTTCCGTTATTTTATTACACGCACTGAAAACGATCCTCCTAAAAACCTGGATGCCATGATGAAGGAGATTGATAAGGAGGTATGGCAAAGTGTACACTGCCTTGAATGTGCCAATTGCTGCAAAGTGATGAGTCCTACTTACACTCCGCAGGATATCAAGCGCATATCGGCCCATCTTGGAATGACATCAAAAGCGTTTAAAAAAAAATGGCTGTATCTCGATAAGAAAGACAAAGACTGGATGAATAAATCGCGTCCTTGCCAGTTTCTTGACCTTAAAACCAATATGTGTACCATCTATGAAGTAAGACCTGCTGATTGCGCGGGTTTTCCTCATTTTCTCAAGAAGCCGCAAAAAGATTATCTATACATTCATAAACAAAACATAGAGTATTGCCCGGCGACAATGCTAATGGTTGAGAAGCTGAAAAAGAGGGTAAAAAGCTAATTTTTTCTGTTCTTCTTTTCTGCTTTCTCCAGGTCTGAGAAAGAAATACCGAGTAACTCATACGATGAAGAATTGGGGAGGTAATAATGCCACCATTCAGTAGTTAATTGAATAAAGCCATACTTTTCCATTACCGCTCTCAGGATATTTCTGTTGTGTAGCACTTCAGGTGAAAGGTGAGTGAAATCAATGTGTGCAGAATCGGTAAAGTTATCAAAGCCGGTTCCCATTGACAATTCCTTTTTTGTTTTCGGGTCAAGTAGAGTAAGGTCCACGGCCGTACCACGGTTATGGCCACTGCCTTTGGAAGGGTTGGCGGCGTAGCGGTCGTCCTTTACTTGCTCCCACATTTTCTCTGTGATGGAATAAGGGCGGTAAGCGTCAAATATTTTGACTGTGAGATTTTGTTTTTCCAATTCTTCCACTACGTTTTTCAGCGCAATGGCTGCGGGCTGCCGAAGGAAAGTAGTATGAGTGGGCGGGTAAAGCTTCTCGTGCATGAAATTATCGAAGGTGGCATATTTTAGATCGAGATTCAGTCCCGGTATGAGTTTACGTAGGTCCACCATTTGTTTGTTGGAGTCAAGCACTACTTCTTTTTGTAAAATTTTTATATCTTTTATGACTATCAATCCATACTTATTAGCTACATTTGATTGCGCCGCGGCGTAATTACAGGCTGCAAAGCTAAAAATGAAAACTGCCGAAATTACTTTCATCCAACATCTTATTTTATAAATCCGTTTCATACTTTTATTAAAATAATCTTTTAAAATTTAAAGCTGTTTATGCTTCGCAGAGTGAATTTAATAAAAATATTTTCAGGTCTTCTATTAATCTTTTTTTTTGTTGGATGCGGCAACGGAGACTCTGTAAAAGAAAAAGAAATTGTGAAGGTTCCTGAGAAGATGGACGATCAGGTGACAGATAATATAAAAGCTGCCCTGGCTTTTGCGAAGAGCAGGGATGGTCTTATCAATGATTCCATTAAGCTATCCCAGTTTTCGCTGGTGAATTCTTTTTATGCAAAAAATGGTTTTAAAGGAATGTGGAGTAAAATGGAAAAATGGAACCCCGTAGCAGATTCCATGTTTCAGTTTATCAAAGATGCGAGGTATTACGGCCTTTATCCGGAAGATTACCATTATAAAGAACTCGACAGCCTGAGATTGAAAATTGCAACTGATTCGATGGTTCAGATGGATGCGGTTGCCTGGACAAGAGCTGACCTGATGTTGAGTGATGCATTTATAAGAGCATTAAAAGACATTAGAGAAGGTAGAATAATTCCAGATAGTATGTCTATTATTTCAAAAGATAATTATCGTGATTCTTTCTTTTTTGGTAATTTGAATAGAACCCTTGTGTCAGGGAATGTATCGGAGATATTCAGGAGTGTGGAACCTGTGAATGAGGGCTATCTTTCTTTGAGGGAAGCACTAAAGCCTTTTGTGGATAGCATGAGAATGCAAAAGTATTTGTACATAGACTATCCTTATAAAGATACACTTGCTTTTCAAAAAGATCTTCATGAAAGATTGTTGCAATCTGGAATTGGAGATGCCAATATTGAATTGCCTGATTCTTCAACCCTGAGCGATGATGTGAAAATATATCAGAAAAGAAACGAACTAACTGCCGATGGAAAGCCAGGAGTAGGAACAATTAATTCTTTAAATCTTAATGATAATGAAAAGTTCAAGCGAATTGCAATTACGCTTGATCGTTATAAACAGATCACTTCTTTACCGGTAAGTTATATCTGGGTTAATCTTCCGGGATTCTATCTCAAAGTATTTGATCATGATACCGTGGTACTCGAGTCGAAAGTGATTATCGGGAAACCCACGACGAGTACCCCATTACTTACTTCGGAGATTTCCAATATGGTCATTTATCCCAACTGGACCATTCCTGAAAGTATTATAAAAAAAGACATTTTGCCCGCCTTGAAAAAAGATCCGGGATACCTTGCAAAGAAAGGGTTTAGTCTTGTGGATTATCATGGAGATGCAGTGGATCCTTATACAGTGAGCTGGTCCAAATATAAGACAGGCATTCCGTGGAAAATAGTGCAGGGGAGTGGTGACGACAATGCGTTGGGAATTTTTAAGTTTAATTTTTATAATCCTTACAGCGTTTATCTGCACGATACCAATCAGCGGTATTTATTTAAAAATAGTAATCGTGCATTGAGCCATGGTTGTGTACGGGTACAAAACTGGGAAAAACTTGCTTTCTTCATTGCGCGGCAGGATAGTATGGCTACCAAAGCAGGACATTTGCCTTCTTATAATATAGATTCGTTGAGAAGGTGGATTGCCGACAAAGACCGAAAAACCGTGATGGTGAAAAAAAGGTTACCGCTTTTTATTGAATATTTTACCTGTGAAGCGAAGAATGATAAAATCGTTTTTTACAATGATGTATATAATAGTGATGAGGGCCTTGCTAAAAAATATTTTGCAAATAAGTAAAAATGAATTGTTTTAAATGAATAGTAGCGTCAAAGGAAATATCGTTGATATTGAATCCAAAGAAATATTTTTCGGAGCCATTTGCATAGAGAACGGGTTGATACGGTCGGTTGAAAAAATAGGGGAATTTCAGAAGAATTTTCCGTTTTTGCTTCCCGGATTTATTGATGCACATGTACACGTAGAAAGCTCTATGCTGGTTCCTTCAGAGTTTGCGAAACTGGCGGTAGTACATGGTACGGTTGGAACTGTTAGCGATCCGCATGAAATAGCCAATGTATGTGGGGCAGAGGGGGTTAAATATATGGTTGATAATGGGAAAACCGTTCCCTTTAAATTCCATTTTGGCGCGCCGAGCTGTGTGCCTGCTACGGTTTTTGAAACATCCGGCGCGGCGTTGGATGCCAATGCGGTAAATCAGCTTTTATCAAAAAAGGATATTTATTACCTGAGTGAAATGATGAATTTCCCCGGAGTCCTTCATCATGATGAGGAGGTTTTTGCAAAAATAAATTCTGCCCGGTTTTATAATAAACCGGTAGATGGCCATGCACCCGGGTTGCGCGGAGAAAAGGCGAAGAAATACATTGAAGCAGGCATCAGTACCGATCATGAATGTTTTACGGCTACAGAGGCGATTGATAAATTGAAATATGGAATGAAAATCCTTATTCGGGAAGGAAGTGCAGCAAAAAATTTTGAAGCGCTGATTGATTTATTGAATGATCATGAGGATGAAATGATGTTTTGCAGTGATGATAAACATCCCGACAGCCTGGTGAAAGGACATATCAATGAGTTGTGTAGAAGGGCCGTTGCAAAAGGAATTGATGTATTTAAAGTCTTGAAAGCGGCGTGTATCAACCCGGTGAAACATTATAAAATGAATGTGGGGTTATTGAAACCCGGAGACGCTGCTGATTTTATTATGGTAGAAAATTTGGAAAATTTTAAAGTAAAAGCAACTTATATTGATGGAGTATTAGTTGCGGAGAATGGTGTTTCAAAAATTACGACACAGACTTCTTCTGTTATTAATAATTTTAATTGTTCCGTGAAAAGTGCAGGTGATTTTATATTTCCTGTTTCAGAATTTCATGGAGAGATTATAGAAGCATTAGACGGACAGTTGATCACTAATAAAGTCTCCGTAATACCCAAAGAAGAAAATGGATTTTATGTGAGTAATGTTGAGCAGGATGTTTTAAAGATGGTGGTGATAAATCGTTATCGGGATGCACCCGTTTCGAAAGCGTTTATAAAAAATTTCGGTTTAAAACGTGGTGCAATTGCTTCTTCAGTTGCGCACGACAGCCATAATATTATTGCAGTGGGTGTGGATGACGAAAGTATTTGTGATGCGGTGAACCTTATAATCACAGCGAAAGGCGGAGTAAGTGTTGCCGATCATTCAGATTCTGGTCTTAATAAAATGTTACCCTTGCCTGTGGCAGGGCTGATGAGTAATGGAGATGGCTACAAAATAGCTGAAATATATACTGCTGTTGATACTGCCGCTAAAGAATTTGGCTCTAAATTATCAGCACCATTTATGACCCTGTCTTTTATGGCGCTCCTGGTAATACCACATTTAAAATTGAGTGATAAGGGGTTATTTGATGGAGATAGATTTAAGTTAATTGGTTAATTGGTTTCCCCGTAGTTATTGTATTGATGATAGCTTGTTCTTGTCAAAGGCAGTGCTACTATTTAAAACAAAATCAGGTAATAATAATCACTCCTTCAGGAGTCTCTCCGCCATTCGGGCGGGCAGGGTTAACAAACCCAAACTCAGGCTGATAGCTCACAGCTAACCCTTGAAAATTGTATCTTTGCGCTTTATTTTAAAAATCATGAGTAAGAAAGGAAAGGTTTTAATGGCGATGAGCGGCGGTATAGACAGTACAGTGGCTGCTCTGATGCTTCATAGCGAAGGTTATGAAGTGATAGGAATTACAATGAAAACATGGGATTACGCATCGAGTGGAGGAAAAAATAATAAAGTAACCGGCTGTTGTAATATTGATAGTTTTAATGATGCACGTATGGCGGCGGTTCAGCATGGGTTCCCTCATTTTATTCTTGACATCCGGGGAGAGTTTGGTGATTTTGTAATTAATAATTTTGTGGATGAATACATGGCGGGGCGCACTCCTAATCCATGTGTTTTGTGCAATACCCACATCAAATGGCGCGCGCTTTCCAAAAGAGCCGATGCCTTGGGTTGCGATTACATTGCTACCGGGCATTATGCTCAAATACATCAGCACACCAACGGAAGATATTTTGTAAGAAAAGGAATTGATGAAACCAAAGATCAAAGTTATGTGCTGTGGGGTTTGCAGCAGGATTTGTTGAGTCGTACCCTTTTGCCGCTGGGCACTTACCGTAAAACGGAAATCAGGCAAATGGCAGCTGATTTTGGGTATCCTGAACTGGCAAAAAAGAATGAGAGTTATGAAATTTGTTTTGTGCCGGATAATGATTACCGCGGTTTCCTAAAAAGGAAAGTAGAAGGGCTTGAAGAGAAAGTGTCGGGAGGATTTTTTGTAGATAAGAACGGAAAAATTCTGGGACCACACAAGGGATACCCTTTTTATACCATAGGCCAAAGAAAGGGTCTTGATATTGCGTTGGGAAAGCCTGTTTTTGTTACTAAAATTATTCCTGAAACCAATACAATTGTTTTGGGTGATGAAGAAGATTTGAAGGGAAGTGAGATGACTGTAAAAGGGGTGAACTGGATCAAATATGACGGAATCACCGATGGAATGGAAGTAACGACTAAGATCAGGTATAAAGATAAAGGTGCCCTCTCTAATATTTATACATACGAAAACGGAGTAAATGTCCGTTTTTATGAAAATGTAAAAGGGATTGCACCAGGGCAAAGTGCCGTTTTTTATGAAGGTAATGATGTACTTGGTGGTGGAATTATTCAGAGAAATCCGGACGTATAGTTTGATGGTTGGCATCCGCATCCCTTTGCAAAACATTTTTAATAATTTGGTATGGCAAAATATCTTACCGGTACATGCTTGTTGATTTTGTTGCTGGCATCGTGCAAAAAAGAGAATGCGAACTTTTCTACTGATTCCGTTTCCGATTATTTTCCTCTGCAGGTTGGCAAATACATTACGTATGATCTGGACTCTACCGTATTCCTTAATTTCGGACAAGATAGGGTGGTGGTTCATTATGAAGCACAGGACAGGGTAGAAGCACAGATTACAGATAATCTGGGGAGGCCAGGCTTTCGTGTCAGTCGGTATATCCGAAAAGATTCTACACAGAACTGGACACCTTCCATCGTATTGATGGTAATACCTACACAAAACTCTGTTGAATACGTAGAGAATAACCTACGTTTTTTAAAATTGATGATGCCTATAAAACAGGATTTTTCGTGGAAGGGAAATTCATACATAGATACCTACTCTAATGATCTGGGAGTTACTTACCTGGACGATTGGGATTATGTGTATGATAGTGTGGGCGTTCCTCTGACCATCAATTCACTTACGATTGATAGTACCATCTCTATAGATGAAAGAGATGAATTTTTAGGGCAGGATCCGTCCATCCCCGGTACTCAGTATGCAGAGAAAACTTATTCCATTGAGAAATATGGTAAGGGGATCGGGTTGATTTACCGTGAATTTTTGCATTGGGAATATCAGGGGCCTCAACCCAATGTTCCCGGATATTATGTAGGTTACGGAATTAAATTAAGTATTACTGGCCACAATTGATCTAAACGATTTATTCAAAAAAGTATCAAAACCTGTACATCCGTCTAAATTAACCCATCATGTATTTCTCTGTGAGAAAAAATTATTTCCTGCTATTAATAGCTGTATTTTTTTCTCTGCATAGCTCTGCACAGTTTACGAGGTATGTTGTAAAATTTAAAGATAAAACAGGGACTCATTTTTCAGTGAATAATCCATCAGAGTTTTTATCGGCGCGGGCAATAGCGAGAAGAGCCAGACAACACATAGCTATTGATGAAACGGACCTGCCGGTGGTTCCGCGATATATAGATAGTGTACGACTGTCCGGTAATGTTATCATACTCGATGAATCCAAATGGCTGAATCAGGTTTGCATTGAAACTACAGATGCCACTGCTCTTGCGAAGATCAATACTTTCTCTTTTGTATTGGGTACTCAACCTTTGAAACGGATGATCTCAGTGGTAGAAAAGAATGACGGAAATGAACTGGTGAAAAATAATAAATTCAATGAACAGTTTAATAATATGACAGCTCCGACGAAGATCACCGGCAATTATTATTCTTACGGGAATTCTTATGACCAGATTCATATACACAATGGTGAATACCTGCATGATAAAGGCTACCGTGGTGAAGGAATGTTGATCGCCATACTGGATGCGGGTTTTTATCATTACCAAACACTTCCAGCCTTTGACAGTGTTAATCTTCATCATCAGGTAATAGAGACGTATGATTTTGTAGATAATGAGGTAAGCGTAAATGAAGATCATTACCATGGTATGATGTGCTTTTCCATTATTGCAGGAAATATTCCGGGGCAATTAGTAGGCAGTAGTCCCAAAGCGGATTTTTTGTTGTACCGCTCTGAAGATGCCTCTACTGAGTCGCCGGTGGAAGAACAGTACTGGGCTGCGGCTGCCGAGCGTGCAGACAGTGCCGGCGCTGATGTGATATCCACTTCTCTGGGATATAATATATTTGATAATCCTGTTTTTAGTTATACCTATGCCGATATGAATGGCCATACTTCCTTAATTGCCAAAGCGGCAACCATGGCAGCAAGGAAAGGAATGATTGTATTGGCGGCGGCAGGCAATGAAGGCAACGGAAGCTGGCATTTTATTACTACGCCTGCTGATGCGGATAGCATCATAACCGTAGGTGCTGTGAATGCTTCTGGAGAGGCGGCTCCCTTCAGCAGTTTCGGCCCGTCGAGCGATGGGAGAGTGAAGCCTACGGAGGCTTCTGTAGGATGGGGGACAGCGATCTCTTCAACTACAGGGTCAATACAATCGGGAAATGGAACATCATTTGCTACGCCCAATTTAGCGGGTCTGGTAACTTGCTTGTGGCAGGCATTTCCTGATTTTACCAATATGGAAATCATCAATGCCGTGGAAAAGAGCAGCAGCCTTTATCAGGCTCCTGAGAACCAACTTGGATATGGTATTCCTGATTTTCAGAAAGCATACGATGATCTGAATCAGCAAAATATTTTACGGAATGCAAATGCTATTTTGGGAAATATGAATATCAGAATTTACCCCAATCCTTTCAAAGATCAGTTTACGGTGCTGATAAAACCTCAGCGGACCTCTACCGGTACTTTCAGAATTTATGATGCCATTGGAAGATTATATTTTACTAAAAAAGTTTCTTTGCAGCAGGGGCAAACAGAGATTATTTATTTTACAGGAATGCAGCCGCTGCAAAAGGGATTGTATATTCTCAGGTTTGATGATGGCAAAAGCAGAGAAAGTTATAAGTTGATGATGCAATAAGAGATGAACTTTCAGAGGTTCCCAATTTTTGAATATAGGAGGAGTAATCTTTTCTTATGAGGCTTCACAACTTCCGGTGCATCAAGATTCTTTAGCCTTTACCGTGTTCGCTTTTTTTAGCCTTGAGAATAAAAAAAATACAGGAAGGAAATTCTTATTTATGATACCTGATGAGTGCATTTCGAATCCGGTAACTATCTGATTTTGCTTTGGACTAAAGCCCGTAAGCATCTCATGCTGAATTGGCCGACTTTTAAGGAACGGCCAATTCAAGACTTTACATTATAGGCTTTACTTCAACTATTTGATTTAGATAACGAATCCGATACCTATCGGATTCGTTATAAGCCCGGCTATTTTGTTACTTTAAAATCTGCTTCCTTAACCTCTTCACTATTGGTTCCTATAAAGACTTTGAAATCACCCGGCTCATACACATATTTTAAATCACTATTATAAAATTTCAGATCATTCACAGAGAGGCTGAATGTAACTGTTTTGGCTTCTCCGGGCTGAAGGGTTATCTGCTGAAAACCTTTCAATTCTTTTACCGGATGTGTTATGCTGCCCACCATATCCCTTATATATAATTGTACCGTTTCTTTTCCACTGCGTGTACCCGTATTAGTTACATTTACCGAAGCATTTATTTTACTTCCGTTATGTAAAGTTTTACTGCTCAAGGTTACGTCACTGTACGAGAAGGTGGTATAACTCAATCCATAACCGAAAGGATATAGGGGCGTATTGGCTACGTCCAGGTATTTAGAAGTATATTTTTGGTTGGCATCAAAAGGTCGCCCTGTGTTTTTGTGATTATAATAAATCGGTATCTGCCCTACATTACGTGGAAAACTCATCGTAATTTTTCCCGAAGGATTGGCATCGCCAAATAAAATATCGGTAATGGCCGGGCCTGCCATGGTGCCGGCAAACCAGGTTTCTAAAATGCCATCTATATTTTTATCTTCCCAAGGAAGAGTAAGAGGCCGGCCATTCATCAATACCAGTACGATCGGTTTCCCGGTCTTTTTTAGTGCCTTTAGTAACCTCATTTGGTTTTTTAGTAATCCTATTTCACTTCTGCTCGCTGCTTCACCGGTCATACCAAAAGGTTCTCCCAATACGGCTACTACTACATCAGACTGATTGGCGGTAGCGACTGCTTCGTCTATTAATTGCTGGGGAGTTGATGGATCGAGTGTGAGTTGTGCATCATGCGGATTTAATTTATTGATCAATGAAGTGTCATCTACCAGATTACATCCTTTGGCATACAAAAAAGAGGAAGCATTATTTTTCTTTTGCAAAGCATCCCAAAGGCTCACTGCTTTTTTATAATCTCCTGCACCACTCCAGCTACCAATTAAGTCTCTTTGGTCTTTTACCAAAGGCCCTATAAACGCAATTTTTTTCCCGGCACTTAATGGTAATATGTTATCGTTATTTTTTAAAAGTACTATGCTTTCAATGGCAGCTTGTTTACTCAATGCAATCTTATCGGCGCTCATAATCTCCTGTTGATTCCTTGCTTCACTTATATAGCGATAGGGATCATCAAACAGTCCCAATTTATATTTTGCCTCCAGTATCCTTCTACAGGCATCGTCAATTATTTTCATAGGCACTTTTCCTTCCTTTACTAATTGCGCGGCAAATCTTAAAAATTCTTCACCTACCATATCCATGTCAATACCTGCATTGAGGGCCAGCTCTGTTACTTTTTTATCATTGCCCATTCCATGGTTCACCATTTCATTGATAGCTGTGTAATCCGTAACTATGAAGCCTTTGAATCCCCACTGCTTGCGGAGCAGATCGGTCATGAGCCACTTGTTGGCGGTGGCGGGAATGCCGTCTATGTCATTGAATGAAGACATCACACTCCCCACACCCGCATCTACAGCGGCTTTGTAGGGAGGTAAATATTCGTTGTACATTCTTACTTTGCTCATGTCAACAGTGTTGTAATCGCGGCCTGCTTCGGCTGCGCCGTACAAAGCGAAATGTTTTACACAAGCCAATACGGTATTGTCTTTTGAAAGATCAGTTCCCTGGTAGCCGCGAACCATGGCCTGAGCCATCTTAGAACCAAGATAAGGATCCTCGCCAGCGGCTTCACTTACCCGCCCCCATCTTGGATCGCGTGTAATGTCCACCATTGGAGAATATACCCAGTTCAAACCATCTGCAGAGGCTTCTTCTGCGGCGGCCCTTGCTGTTTTTTCTACGAGTGCAGGGTTCCAGGTTGCAGCTAAACCTAAATTAATGGGGAAAATGGTGCGATGTCCGTGAATAACATCATAGCCAAATAACAATGGAATCTTTAGCCTTGTTTCTTTTACTGCAATATCCTGTAGTTTGCGAACCGCATTCGGTGTATAAGTATTGAAAACGCCACCCACCAAACCTTTCCTTATTTTCTCATTTACGTCTTTGCTCAATATGGGGCCGGTAACATCAAAGCCTACCGTCGGTAAATTCATCTGCCCGATCTTTTCTGTTAAAGTCATTTTTTTCATCAGCGAACTGACGAAAATATTCATTCGTGTATCGGAAGAGGTTTGGGATTGCGCTGGTAAAAAGCAAAGCAGAAGAAATCCCATCAATAGTTGTCGCGACGTAATCATATCCTGTGATTTTTAATTTTTCAGTAAATAAGGTTGAATCATTTTTTTCCAGATGGCGTAGCCTTTATCATTCATGTGAAGCATATCCTGAGTGAAAATATCTCTGTTGGGAGATCCATCACTGTTCAGCATTTTGTGATATACATCAATGAAAGCTGACAGCTTTCTTTTCTTTAAAAATTGTTTGATTAGTAAATTTGATTTTTCTATTTTGGGAAATAATCTTTGCCTGCTTGGACTTGGCTTTATTGAAACGAAAGCAATCGCTGCATCCGGTAGTTTACTCCTGATCAACCAGAATAATTTTTTGAAACGATTCAAAACAGAATCAGGAGTAATCTTATCAGAAGATGCCAAATCATTATCTCCTTCATAAATTAATATCTGTCGGGGTTGGTATGGAAAAATAATATCATCTGCATATCGGATGGCATCCGGGAAAGTAGAGCCACCAAAACCACGATTGATTATTGTAAAGTCAGGAAAATATTTCTGAACATCGGTCCACTTCCTGAAAGAAGAGCTACCAATAAAAAGAATGGCATTTTTGGGAGGAAAGTGAAGGCTATCTTCTTTATTGAATTGCTGTATCTCTGAATAGAATGGTGTATGCTGTGCTTTCGCGAATCCGAAGAAAATAAGTAACACAACCAGTAATTGTATTCTTTTTAAAAGCATTTTCTGCATCTGCTAAGTTTTTGACAAAGATTAGGACTAAAGATAGGTAAATGGTTTAGAACATCTTTATCATTGCTTACGATTTCAAAAATATTTATAGAATTCACTGGTATTGCATACATGCACCCTATGGAACACTTTTTTTTGACACTTACTTATTATTGGAAGGTGACTTGAATAAAGCGGCAAACAGCGTGTCAGCCTGTATTTCATATCCTTTCAGATAGTCACTTTTTATCAGATCGAGGTTCAATTCTTTTTGAATAAAATGTACATTCTCCTCATTTTCTTTTTTGAAAACAGAACACGTTATGTAGAGAAGCCATCCATCTTTATCTAAATATTTTACAGCATTGGAAACGATCTTTTTCTGTAGAGCTGAATAACTTTCTATGTTCTCTTTAGAAAAAAAATGGAGTTGTTCGGGAGTGCGTGCCCACGTGCCGGAGCCCGAGCAGGGAACATCGGCAATAATTAGATCAGGCCTTTCCTTACTCTTCCCGAATAGTTGTGAAAGGCTCTCCGTGGAAGAAGGCACAGAAAGATCCGCAATAAACGAATGGTAATTTTTGATACCGGCTTTTATGAAACGATTTCTCAAATTCTCAAGAATGGATTTCCGTGTATCGCTTACCGTTAGTTCTATGTTTTTTAGAGTATCATAAGCCAGGATTGATTTTCCACCGCTGGCGGCACAACAGTCCCACAATGAAATATTGGAGGTGTTATGTTTGATATTCGATGGTAAAAAGCCGGTGGTTCTTTGTGAATTGTAATCCTGTATTACAGCTTCTTTATCAATATTGATTTTATCACTTACTTTTTCATTGTTTGTGAAGGATAGGCAGTTCTCACCCATTTTTTCGAAAGGAATACCGGCAGATTTTAATTTGTCGAAAACAGAATTTTTATGTCCCGGCCTTATTCTGATGAATAATTTTGGTTGTGTTAGAAAGGATTGAGAAAATAATGAGGGGTTGATTTCATCGCTTAATTCATTTTCAAAAGGGAATATTTTCTTAGGATTAAAAATGGCTTTCACTATTTGGACCTTTTCTGAAATGTGAAGACCAATTTTTTTATTCCATTCAGGTTTTGCTTGATCAAGAAGAGGTGACGGTTCCTTTTCTATAAGGAATGTTGCCAGGAGTAATTTTTCATTGATTGGCAGGGAAATACTTGCGGCAAAGCCTAGACGAAAATAATCATAGCAAAGTGAAGTGATTTGTCTTCGGTCTTTGGAGCCGTGTTTTTTATTGGCAGAAAAATATTTTTTTAAATAAAGATGAAAAGGCTCTTCGCCATTGTATGCGGAAAGAATGGCCGATGCATATTCGGGATAACGGTGAAAATAGTTTCCTTTATTACCGGAAAAAGGTTCACCTGTATCCATGATTTATATTAAATTTGTTCCCTTTTTTAAAAAAAAATTAGAGTTGTAGAAGAGCTTTGACTGGGTCTTTTCCGAATAAGAGCTGTTCCGGATTTTCGAGCATTTCTTTTACACGCACAAGGAAACTAACTGATTCACGCCCATCAATTACCCGATGGTCATAGCTTAATGCGATGTACATCATTGGCCTTATCAATACCTGTCCGTTTTCTGCTATCGGACGCTGTACAATATTGTGCATTCCCAAAATAGCGCTTTGAGGTATATTGATAATGGGCGTACTCATCAGCGAGCCGAAAACACCTCCATTGGTAATAGTGAAAGTTCCGCCGGTCATCTCTTCGATAGTAAGTTTGCTTTCTCTCGCTTTTGCTGCCAGTTGTGCTACTTCTTTTTCTATTTCAGCCATGCTCAGGCTTTCTGCATTTCTTATTACCGGTACTACCAGGCCTTTAGGTGAAGAAACGGCAATGGATACATCGCAGTATTCATGATAAACAATATTCTCTCCGTCCATCCGCGCATTTACCGTAGGCCATTCCTGCAAGGCGAAGCAACATGCTTTGGTGAAGAAACTCATGAACCCGAGATTTACTTCGTGGGTCTTCTTGAAAACTTCTTTGTATTTTGTCCTCAAAGCCATGATAGGAGCCATGTTTACTTCGTTGAAAGTAGTAAGCATGGCAGTACTGTTTTTAGCCTCTACCAACCTGCGGCTGATCGTACGGCGCAGGTTACTCATTTTCTTCGGAGTCTCTTCCCTGCTGAAAAGTTCTTTTCCGATGGTTCTACCGGGATTAGAAAGTGCATCAAGTACATCGTGTTTGGTAATCTTCCCGTGAGTGCCTGTGGGCGTAACTTTTGATACGTCCATTTTTTTATCTGCTAAGATGGCGGCGGCTACCGGGGTAGCTTTTATTTCTTCTTTTTGGGCCGGCCTATTTGATTCGGGAGAAACGGGTTTTACCTCTGTTGATTCCGGTTTCGATTCTGTTCGGGGTGCTTCCGCCTTTTTCTCTTCTTTAGGTGTTTCTGCTCCTGCGGGCTTTTGTGCGGAATCGTCAATTGTACAAACCACATCACCGATATTTAATGTGTCTTCTTCTTTAGCAAGAGTGTGTAAAATGCCCGCTTTTTCAGCGTTGATCTCAAAGGTGGCTTTCTCACTTTCCAATTCGGCGATTACTTCGTCTCTTTCCACCCAGTCACCTTCTTTCTTTATCCATTTGGTAAGGGTTACCTCATTAATACTTTCACCAACGGTTGGTACTTTAATTTCTACTGACATGTCTGTTTATTAATATTTACAAACCTAAGCTAAAATGAGAAATTAAAAAAAAGGCTCTCTAATTTTCCTCCGCCGGAAAGGAGCCAGTGAATTATCTACTATAAGTTGTGAGCCGGAACTTCGATTTGTTAGCCTTGCCTGCCCCTATTTGCCGGAAAGACTACTGAAAAAATTGGAACAAGTGGTTGGAGGTGGGTTAACTTAAATCTGTCAATCTCAATATGTAGTTGAGTTGTAAACCTGATCATCCGGTTCTGAAGGAAATTGTCAATTCTATTTTCTTCGGTAGCTCGGGGTAGAGGGTGGGGATATCTGTATCCCCCAGAGTTGAAAAATTTTTATCGAATGTCCGTAAGTTGAAAAAAAGTATCTCATTTTATTAAGATAATCTATACAATTTGAAAATATTCGGTACTATCCTGCCATTCCTTTAAACAAACCTACTAAAACAGTAAAAACATTTTTAACTGCGTTTTCATTTCCCACAGGTATATGCAAATAAGTCTGCACGGTAGCTTCATCTTTTTTGGTAATGGATTGTAATAAGTTTTCAGTGGCTTTGGTATCTGATAACACTTTGCCTAATTGAGTAAAAAATGAGGAAGCTGTTTGTATCAGTTGCTGTGTCGGTTGTTCATTAAATAAATCAAGTTGTTCGGGTGCTTGTACCGGTCCGGTTTGTTTTACATCATCATCTTCATAAGTTTGGGATGTTTGTTTCTCTTTGTTGTCTTGTGGTTTTTCAGGAGAGGTTGCCTCTTCGCGTTCGCTGTCAATGCGGGATTTGGCAATGGTTTCATCAGCAAACAATCCTTCAATATCTTTCATAAATACATTGAACTTGCTATCCCCCACAAATATATTTGATTCGCCATTATCCAGAATTCCTTCTGCGAGTGCCCTTTTAAATTTCAGTTTGCCCAACATCCCATACTCAATAGTATTTTGTGCCACAAAGTTGATGATGCTTACATTTCGTTTTTGTCGCTGCCGGTAGATACGTGAAATTCTTTGTTCCAATACAGCGGGGTTCCACGGCAAGTCCATATTGAACAATATGGAACCTGCCTGTAAGTTAAGCCCTAAACCTCCTGCATCGGTTGATAAAAAAATCCGGCAGTTATCATCATTATTGAACCGGTCGAATAAATCTTTTCGTTTGTGGCTCGGTATGGTTCCATTCAAATTGGCATAACCAGTTTTTTGCTCATCTAATTGGGCGGCGATTAATCTTGTAAATCGTTCCCACTGACTAAAGATTACGATTTTTTCTTTTCCTGTTGCAATTACTTCTTCGAGTATATCAAAGAGTTCGATGCACAAAATAAAATTCCTTCCGTTTGATAAGGAAATGGTTTTACTTTCAAGCTCTTTATTTCGGGGAGTTTATTGTGTTTGAAATAAGGAGCTAAAAATTTATTGCGTTCCTTCTTTTCACACCACTGAATAATGTGTGAAAGGGCATCATCATAGCAACGAAATGATGAATTAATCTGAAAAGCTTTTCGTAGTAACTTTTCTACTTCTTCAAAACCTTTTTTATTCAGGCCACCAGTTCTATCAACTTAAGGCTTCAATAATTTTTCATACCCCACTTTATTTTCAGTTCCAATTCTAAACCTTATCTTTCTTTCACCGCGGTATTCCATATACATGGAACTGTAAGTGGTAGAATAAGGTTGATTAAGCGCTTTGCGTAAACGAGGCCTTTTGCGAATAAACATCAATACCGCCTCAATATGGTTACAGGTGCCAAGCTGGTTGGTTTTAAAATCATAACAGGAGCACTAGTTCAAACTGTTGTCAACACTACGCAACGCTACTGTGTAATTATTTTTTGTATCAGTATTGTAAACCTTGTAATCACTAAAGGCCACGCCATCTCCAATGTTGGAGAATTTAAAATCTGTTTTCTCTGCCATTTGTTTACGTAAGCCTAATTGCCATTGCTCCGCCGTCATGTCTGTCAGATTATGGATGTTGGATAATTGCGACTTTGGTTTATAAGCCCTTTTTTTATTTTTTTCACTTTTTTTGTTGTTGCCATAATTGAGGTTGAGGGCCGAATTTATTGTATGATTTATTGCCTGTGTTGTAAATTTACCTACAGTCAATAAAACTTTCACATTGGTTCCATGTAGCTTACCAAAGAACAGAAAATCGGTTTAGCCACCAATTCACGACCTGATGATTAATGCAGTGGCAAAATCACTACGCTGATTGAGTATGCAAAAAACCGTACCGTTGGTAGTAAAATATTATATCTCGCATTTAATAAAACAGTTAAGACAGAAGCTATTCAAAAGTTTTCTGTAGCGGAGTTTAGAGACTGACAGATCAAATCATGATGCCGAATTGCAGAAATGGGAGAATTGGAAGGATGGCAAGTAATTTATTTTGTATTCCTTTTTAATCTTTTCATTTGCGGCCTGGTTAAATGGTAAACAGGTGGTATCAACGATCTTGAGTATGCTATATTTTTATAGATTGGAACAAGTCGTGACGATAATAGAATTTAGTATTATTTTCGTTCATGTGAGATAGTTATAGAAAAAATGCGGAAATCAAAGTCCGGCTTATTACTTGCTTTGCTGTGAAAAAGATAATAGCAATTACTATAATGATAAAAAAATAAAATGGAAAATACAGACAGTTTTAAAATAATAGGGATAGCAACAGAGACAACCAACGAAAATGGAAAATCGGCTGAAGATCTGGGTAAACTGTGGGAGCGGTTTTTTACTGAAAATGTCGTAAGCCAAATCCAAAATAAAAAAAGCGATGCAATCTATTCGGTTTACACCGACTACGAATCGGATTATACCGGAAAGTATATCACACTGATCGGACTGAAAGTGGATTCTCTTCATAATATTCCGGATGGGCTTACCGGACGTGAATTTAAAGGAGGCAAATACAAAAAATTTCTTGCAAAAGGGCAAATGCCCAATGCAGTAGCAGAAAAGTGGCAAGAGATTTGGTCAAAGGATAAAGAACTTAACCGGAAATATACGGCGGACTTTGAAGTGTATGGGGAAAAATCACAAAACGGTGAAAATTCGGAAGTGGAAATATTCATTGCGATTGAATAAAAATGATATCATAACTAGAGTGGTACATGCGGCTTTTTTAGGGTTGCCAACCTTTTAAAGGTTGGCAACCCTTCTCTTGCTGCAAGGTTGCATCACAAATTTTTACGTTTACTATATTTCCTTAAAGCGGGAGATGTTCTGCCAATAATAAATTTTAGAATTATTTTCGTTTATGTATAATAGTTATAGTTGGCTGCAAAATAAAAATTTACATTATTTATTGCTTTACTGTAAAAAAAAACTTTAGTTATCACTAGTGCTCATTCAGGTAGTTAGGCACTTGTGCTGTGGCTAATTCAAAGAGGTTTGTATATTTACTGAAGACCGCTACCGATTGCACACTGAAAAAACAATATGTCCATTGCAGAATTATCCATATTAATCCTTGTTCTCTTCACCCTTCATGAGTTTGAAGAAATTATTTGTGTGAGAAGCTGGATTCTTAAAAATGAAAATAATCCAAAATTGAAAAAGGAAATGTTCATCGCAGGAAAATCGCATTATTCTTCTTCAGAAACTTTAAGCATAATGATTATGGAAGAATTTATTCTTCTATCCGGCTTGCTTTGGGCCGCCATTGCATTTAAAAATATTGAGGTAGTAATAGCAATTCTTATTACATACACCTTTCATTTATTCTTTCATATTTTTCAATCCATACAATTCAAAAAATGGCCGCCCGGCAGCAGAACGGCGCTCATAGAAATATTGCCGGTTTTATCTGTTTTGATTTATTATTTTCTGTTTGTGCCAATCAACAGAACTAATGTTTTTATCTGGACTGTTGTTTTTCTAACTATTCTTATCTCTAATCTTAAGTTGCTTCATTTTATTGCTGATAAAATAGAAAAATGGAGGAAAAAATTATTTTGATTAAATAAATAAAGTTGCAAAAGGCATGCACCCACACTACCCCAATGAAAAAAATATTTCTATTCGCATTCATTAGTTTATTATTTCAATCCTGTAATAAACATGATAAATTCCCTGTACCAACCCAAACAGGAATATTATATTATTGCGCAAAACCTATAGCTTCAGGCGCCTACCAGGTTTATAAAAAAGACCTGACAACAAATGCTATTGACACCATTACCAACAACACATCATATAACTATTGGTGGGTAGACTTATCGCCCGACAAGACACAATTGTTGCTGCTGCGAAGCCCTGTAACCAGCCCGAAAGACCAGTTTGATTATGAAAATTGCGAAATGATAAAGTGCAATGCGGATGGTAGTAATCAGCAGGTAATTATTGCCAATAAACAATATGGATGGTTTGCTTTTGGAAATCCACATTGGTATAAAACGGGGAAAAGAATTTTACTTATCGCACAAGCTGCCAATTCAACAGCACCCTTTTATACTTACACGGTTGATACCGATGGTAATAATCCGAAGGCACTTACAACAAGCTATAGCATTGATGCCAACTGGTCGCAGGATGGAAATAAAATTACCTTCATAGGAATAGACGCGGCAGGATTTAAAGACGCTACCAGCTTTGAAGTGTTTACAGCGAACTATGATTATACATCCAATAGTATTTCATCTATAAAACAACTAACTACCGATGCTACACGTGATCAAGATGCTTGCTTTTCGCCTGATGGTTCGCATATTGCTTTTTCTGCAAGCGATGCAGGCCTTACTCACGCCGTCATTGTAACTATAGATGTAACAGGAAATAATCGCACGAAATTTTTAGACGATGGAGGAATACACGGCGGCCCGTTAAATTGGGGAAGTGATGATAAAATTTATAATCATAGTATTTATCCGGGCAAAACCAATTTTACAACCAATGCATTGAATACAACTACAAAGGCAAATGAAACTTTATTAGCTTCACCTTCTTTTGACTACATTTCGCCTTATTATTTTAAATAAAAAATCAAATGAAAAGCAACGAAGAATTTGAACAAGCCATCCAAAGTTTTTCGGATGATATAAAAGAGTTGGCACGCCAAACAAGGAAGCTGATTTATAAAGTGCTTCCTGAAGTTGTGGAAGTTGTTTGGATAAAGCAAAAGAATACAGGATACGGAACGGGGCCTAAGAAAAAGACTGAACATTTTTGTTGGCTGATGCCGGCCACAAACCATGTGACACTTGGCTTTAACTATGGTGCCAAACTTCCCGACCCGAAAAGTCTGCTGGAAGGAACTGGAAAATTGTTTCGCCATTTCAAAGTAAAATCCGTTGAAGATTTATCCAATCCCGGTTTGATTAAACTATTAAAATATTCGACAACCTATCGTGTGCCACCGGTAAATCGAAAATGAAAATCAGACTTTGAGTTATGAGCTAATCCGCTCCGGATTAATATCTTCACCAACCCGCGACAATTTTGTACCTCTTAAACAAAGAGATTTAGACAATCTGACTAAAAATTAATATCTTAAATATAAATTTTAATGAAATGAAAACCGTAGAGATTAAATAGAAATTGATTGACGAGATTAACTTATCGGATAACAAGGATTTGTTGGGGGAATTTTATAATTTTCTAAATCTTGAAAATGAAATTCAGGAAACTTATAAATTAAGTGAGGAACAGAAATCTGCAATACAGGAAGCCCGAAACCAAATTAAAAATGGTGACTATTTGACCAATGAAGAAGCCAATCATGAAATTGACAGATGGATAGACAAATAATTTGGTCTAAAAGATCTCAAAATGACAGGAAAGAAATTTACAAATATTGGAATAAACGGAACAAATCAAACTCAATAATGGACAGAATGACAGCAAATGCTAACAGGATAGAACTTAAAGGACAGTCATTGAGAACCAGAAAAAACAGTTAACTTGGACCTTTAAAATACTCCCTTTTTCGGGTGGCTCACTTTCACCAGAATATACAGTTCCAATATTCTTTCGGTATCTTCTCTATAAACAAGTATTACCAGCATATCGTCGCCCCAGGAGTCAGCAATGTTAATACATGCTAACGGAGGGTCGTTTGCTTCTAATTTTTTATCCAGCCAATTAAAATATTGGCAAGTGTCAAAATTGGATGAATAAGGAAAAGGCTCTTTAATATCAGAGATTTCATTATGCAGATCGTCAATTCTATCTGCCCTTAGTACCAAATGCACTTTCCAACATGAAATCGTCCACCATTTTAAAATCAATACTTTTATAATATTCTTTTGGGTTATTATATACCTTCATACAATTGGCAATTACCTGTTCTTTGTCAATGTCACTACCTTCAGTTAAAAGGCCAATAAGGTCTATTAATTTTTCTTTCATATTATTTTTTCAGTTTGTTTTGTCTCACTGCTTCTATTATTTTAACAAATAAAAACAGAACAATGAACCCAATTATGGCTTGTCCTCTTGTAAAAGGTAATTTGTCAATATTAAAAATGACCAATGCAACGTATCCCTCCGGCTAACTACGTCCAAAATAATTCAGAATAAAATTCTATGCAATTGGTTTCCAGTTCTGCGGCAGCAGTTCTTCGATTTTATTGATGTTATGATTACTGATCCGACGCAAAA
>JBDTGA010000035.1:0-19324 GCA_039937655.1 Ginsengibacter sp. | reverse complement strand
TTTATCAAATACACTGAAAAGGATCTTTCAGTAGAAATAGTCCACAAAATCGCCAACGAATACAATGTTCCTTTTTATAATTTTTCAAATGATACGTTATTCTGGAATCATCCAGATCTTTTCGCAGACCAGGCACACCTTAACGGTGAAGGAGCAGAAGTGTTTTCTAACAAAGTACTAGACAAGATTTTGCAAAACAAGGAACCCACATTGACAAACGAGCAAAAAAATCTTTCTTCCAAATTAAAAGAAAAATAATTTGATCACACAAAATAAATTAAGGTTCTCAAAAGATATACTTTTCATACCAAACATTGAGGACACAGTTCATACAATCACTCATAAATTAAAGGATGCCATTTCCCATAACCTGAAAAGAAGAGGCGCGATTGTAGGAATAAGTGGCGGAATTGATTCCTCTGTCTCTTTAGCACTGGCAGCCAAAGCACTTGGCGCGGAAAATGTAGTTGGGATTTTACTACCGGAAAAAGATTCCAGCAATGACAGTAAGGAACTTGCTTTGAAGCTAGCGCGTCAACTGAATGTAAAAACTATTGAAGAAAATATAACCGAGGCGTTGGAAGGTTTTGGATGCTACAAGAGAAGAGATGAAGCCGTCGCGGCAATTTTTCCTGAATACAACCCGAATGATTATAAAATGAAAATCGGCATCAATCCAAAAGTAATCAGTCAAAATTTGCCACCTGTATTCTCGCTCACTATTGTTGACAATGACGGAGAATCAAAAAATAAATTGCTTCCTGCAAAAGAATATCTTCAGATAGTTGCCGCATCTAACTTTAAGCAAAGATGCCGTATGACCATGCTTTATTATCATGCAGAAAGAATGCATTATGCAGTAATAGGAACTCCCAATAAACATGAAGTAGAACAAGGCTTTTTTGTAAAATATGGAGATGGTGGTGCAGATACAATGCCCATCGCAAATTTATACAAGACACAGGTATATCAGTTAGCAGAGTTTTTAAACATTCCGAAAGATATTCTTCAACGTGTCCCCACTTCCGACACCTATTCTGCCGAACAAACCCAACAAGAATTTTTCTTTCAACTTCCTTTCAGGGAAATGGATTTGTTATGGTATGGATATGAAAATGGTTATGCCGTCGGAGATGTAGGAAAAGCACTTGGGAAAACAGATAATGAGATAAAAGCCATCTACCATAATTTCATCCGGAAACAAAAAACTACTGAATACCTGAGGATGGCCCCCATTAAAAATTTCTAACCAGCTCTGAGAAAATCATTCAGAGAAAAATATGAATCACTATTCAATGATAACAATTCCGCAGCGCCTTCTAGGCGAAGCATTACTTCGTACAGCAGAAAAATTTCCTTCCAAAACAGCCATCATTGTAAAAGGATCAGAATATTCATACAGTCAATTGAAAGAGAATGCTGAAAACTTAGCCCGCCACTTCATAAATGCAGGAATAAAGAAAGGCGATAGGGTGGCCATTTATATGGACAATTCGTGGCAAAGCATTATTTCAATATACGGCACCACACTTTCCGGAGCTGTATTTTTAATAATCAATCCACAGACTAAGGCCGACAAATTAAAATACATCTTAAATGATTGTGAAGCAAAAATCCTTATCTCAGCCAACACATTAAAGCAACAATTCTCATTGGCTCTGGAAGAAAACAAAGACATTAAAGAAGTAATTATTTCAGGGGACCTTAGTTCGATAAAAACCCTTCCACATTGCGATTTGGTAAGCTTTGAGGACAGCATTTCAGATAAATCGGAGGTGACATTTCCTAATATTATTCCTAATGATCTGGCAGCATTAATATACACTTCAGGCAGCACAGGTTTCCCAAAGGGAGTAATGATGACCCATCAATCCATGGTATTTACGTCATGGAGCTTAATAGAATATTTAAGATTGTCTGAAGAAGACCGTATTATGTTACTGCTACCATTGGCTTTTGATTACGGACTTTACCAATTGATAATGGCCATTACTATTGGGGGTACTTTAATCGCCGAACAATCTTTTATATTTCCCGCAACCATTTATAAAAATATTGAAAAATATAAACCTACTGTATTTCCCGGAGTACCTACTATGTATGCAATGATGATCGCATCCAGTAAAGAAAGTAAGTTATCATTCGATTGCATCAAAAAAATAACCAACACCGCAGCGCTGCTTCCTGCAGAATCTATTCCTGATCTGAGACAAATATTTCCCAATGCACTCATTTTTAAAATGTATGGGCTTACAGAATGTAAAAGAGTTTGTTACTTAGAACCTGAATTGATTGATCTAAAACCAACTTCTGTAGGAAAGGCAATTCCCGGCACCGAAGTTTTTCTTTTATCCCCACAGGGTAATGCAGTCCCGGCAGGTGAAGCTGGTATTTTGCATATTCGAGGGCCCCATGTCATGCTTGGTTATTTAAATAAAAAAGATCTGACAAAAGAAATGCTTAAAGAAGGTAAATTGCCAGGAGAAAAAATTTTATGTTCCAACGACTGGTTTAAAATGGATGAAGAAGGCTTTTTATATTTCCAGGGAAGGAATGACGATATCATAAAGACAAGAGGAGAGAAAGTAAGCCCCGTAGAAGTGGAGAATATTATCTATAAAATCACTGGAATAAGAGAAGTCGCGGTGATGGGTATTGCCGATGCAGTAATGGGTGAATCAATCATTGCTTATATAACTACCCATGAAAACATTCAATTAACGGGAAAGGAAGTTCAAAGACAATGTATGACATACTTAGAACCCTTCATGGTCCCTCAAAAAATAATTTTTCTGGCTGAAATGCCTAAAAGTTCAAACGGAAAAATTGACAAGAAAGAACTAAAAAAAATGAATAAAGATGAATCTGTCAAAATCTGAAGTACTGAAAAAATTTAGTACCTGGCTCATTGCATGGAATGAACACGATCTTGGTGGAGTCATGGAATTTATTCACGAAGAAGTTGTATTTGAAAACTGGAATGGAGTTGTCGTTTCTGGTAAAAGTGCCCTTCAAAAAGCATGGCTGCCATGGTTCATCCATCATGGTAATTTTAAATTCATTAAGGAAGATGTTTTTTTTGACGAAGCAGAGCAAAAAATGACTTTTTTATGGCGCTTAGAATGGCCTTCCCTTGAAAAATTTTTCAAAGGAAAGAATGAAATTAGGTGTGGGGCAGATATTCTCTATTTTTCGGATGAGAAAATCATAAAAAAATATACATATTCAAAAACTAATATTCAAATTGATTCCAGAATAGTTTTGTTAGAGGCTCCGAAAAATGAATTTAATTAAAAAAATGCAGCAAAAAAGAATCTATGAAAAGTTCTTAGAGATACTAAAAAAAGATCTATTCATATTACCAGATAAGAAAGAAGAAAATGCCCATAATACAATTAGTGCATTATGGCATTATGCTGCAGGTAATCCAGTTTCAGCAATTAGAGCAGAGAAGCTGGAGCTGCCACGATTATTATCTTCCCAGATTTCAATTCTAAAAGAGCTCGTTCAAAATAGATTATCGGGTACACCACTGGCACATTTAACTGAAAGGCAAAATTTTATGGGACTTGATTATATTGTGCCAAAGGGGCATTACATCCCACGTAATGAAACTGAACTTTTAGCCAAAACCGCTATTGACACTATTTCGAATAATTATGTAACAAAAGAAAAAGTTTTTATTATTGATTTATGTACTGGTATTGGAACTGTGGCCCTTGCAATCGCACATTATTCCAAAAACACCTATGTCTTTGGATCCGATATACATAAACCGGCGATTGATGCTGCTAAAATAAATGCAAAGTATTTTTCATTAGATCATAGAGTTACTTTTTTAAATTCCAACATGTTTGATTCATTTGAATCCTTCTCACTCAAAAATAAGATCAATATTATCGTTAGTGCCCCGCCATATATTTCAAGTAAAAAGGTAAAAGATATGCACCGGGAAATTGCAAATCATGAACCAACAGAAGCGTTTGATGCAGGCCCGTTTGGTCTGTCTATCTTCCTTATATTGATTTCTATTGCTCCCGAGTATCTGATAATTAACGGGTACCTTATTATGGAATGCGGGTTAGGACAGGGAGAATTTCTTGCAGACAGAATTAAAGCAAATGAGCATTATGGGTCTATTGAAAAAATTTATGATGATAATGGTAATATACGTGTGTTAAAAGCTAAAAAGATTGTGTAAAATCGCATGAATTCAAATGAATTTTTTATAAAGTTTAAAGCCACATTAGAATCAAAGTTTCACTTTCTGCAGGATAAGCCTGAAGAAACTACTGAATCAACTTTGAAAGCCTGCTGGCATACGGCTTCCGGGTCTCCGAAATCTGCAGAAGAAGCCATTAAACTACCTCTGCCGGAATTAAGCGAAAAGCAAATAACTGTTTTACATCAACTGATAGATCGAAGACTGAAAAATATTCCTCTCTCTCACATTACCGGGCGACAAAATTTTATGGGTATTGAAATATTATCTGATAACAGAGCTTTGATACCAAGGAAAGAAACGGAAATTTTAGGGAATAAAGCGCTTGAAATCTCTAAGCGTTTAGCAACAGAAAAACAACCTGTCCTCATTATGGATATTTGTTGCGGAGCGGGGAACCTTGGATTAGCTGTAGCGCATTACAATCCTATCGCGGAAATTTTAGCTACCGATCTTTCTCAGGAAGCAGTTGAATTAACTAAAGACAACATTTCATTTTTAGGCCTGAATAATCGTGCGCATGTCGAAAAGGGAGATCTTTTCTCAGCCTTTGACAAAAAGGATTATTATGGAAACATTGATTTAATAATTTGCAACCCTCCTTACATATCAAGCGCTAAAGTGTCAAAAATGAATACTGAGATTTCGGATCACGAGCCGGTTCTGGCATTTGACGGAGGCATGTTCGGAACTAAAATAATTCAAAGATTAATTATCGAAGCCCCAAGGTTTCTAACTCCTGCAGGATGGCTGATTTTTGAAGTGGGAGTTGGGCAAGGTGAATTCCTTATGCGTTTGTGTAGTGAAAGTAATCATTACTGCAATGTAGATTCAGTTTCAGATGCTCAAAACAACATCAGGGTAATTATAGCACAGAAAAAAATACCGGATGGTTTTTAAAATCTCATATAATAACTTGTATGAATTCCCGAATAAAAACCCCAGCTAAGAAGCAATAAAGCACAATAACCCAAACCCCGGATCCATATAGGTTGTTTCAAATAAATTGACATTAGGTTTTTTCCTTTTTCATTTAATATTTCGATAAAAAATAAAATCATAAAGGAAAGTAAAGCAATCAGGAAATCGGGTTTGTTATGAATGAAACTGAACTCAAACCTGTTAAAATGGATGTTGCTGAATAAATGTGAAATAAGATACAATGCATCTCCAACCGTATTTGCAAAAAAGAAAACCATTGAAAAGGACATAAATAAAAAGACGACGATTCTACTCAATGTGTTGACAGCGCTTTTTGAATACCGGGAAGCAAACTTCAGTCTATATCGCTTCGTATAAAACTCATACACGATGGCTACTCCCTGAAGGAGGCCCAATATAACAAAAGTGAGATTGGCTCCATGCCAGATCCCCACTATAAAGAAGGTTAAAAAAATACCCATGATTACGGCCCGGGTTCCGAACCTTCTGTACTTAACGATGAAAGTATTATATATAAAATCATTACACCAGGAAGATAGAGAGATGTGCCATCTTCTCCAGAATTCTGATATATTCCTTGCAAGAAAAGGGCGGTTAAAATTATCCATAAGGTTAATACCAAAACACTTTGCTATACCTAAAGCCATATCCGTATATCCTGAAAAATCACAGTAGATGTATATGGTTTGAACTACCAGTACCACGATTAAGGGCAACCCTGTAAAATGAGTGATATCTCCATATACATGAGATACAGCCTCATACAAATTATCGGCAATCACTACTTTTTTAAACAGTCCCCATAAAAATAACCTGGCTCCGGACTCCACATTGTCGCGGTCAAATCCTAATAGCTTATTTAATTGAGGCAAAAAATGATTTGAACGCTCTACAGGGCCTGAGAGGAATTTGGGGAAGAACAAAAGATAAGTAGCAAACACTCCAAAATTGCGTTCCGCTTTTTCACTTCCCCGATCTATCCTGATAAGATAACCAAGAGATTGAAATGTATAATAAGAGATTCCGATCGGTATCATTATGGTGAGATAAGGTATCTTCGTGTAGATACCAGAAGTAAAAAACAAAGAGTTGAATCCTTCAAAAAAGGAATTAAAATATTTGAAGAACACCAATATCCCGATATTCAAAATCATGCACAACCAAAATAATTGATCTTTTAATTTTTCTTTTTTATGAACACGATCCAACAAAATGCCCAAATAATAATTTACAAGAGTAAATAACAAGGAAAATACAGCCACACTCAGAGAAAGAGAAGCAATAAAAACAACACTTGAGATAGCCAAAACATACACTTTATATTTAGAATTCACCGAATAATAAATAAAAATAACAGCAACGAATAAAATGAAATATAAAATAAATAGCATACGCAGATTAATTTTTGTAAATGTATTAGTTCCTCCCGTAAATCGGCTAATCAGGTAGAAATATTTTCTAATGGTTTATCGGGTATTTCCAGATGCCCGAAAGAAGTCAAAAGTGTATTACCTGGTTTATGATCCATTCAACATGAACCGCGAAGAGTCATTACTCTATAATAATGACTTCCTCATTCACCCTTAACCCTAAAATTTAAAAACATTATGGAAACAACTGTAGAAATCAAAAATAAGATAAGGCAATATGTTATTGAGACAACGTATGCCTCTCCCGATCAGGTGAAAGATGATTCCCTGATTTTCGTAGAAGGTATTTTCGATTCAATGGGATTTGTCCTACTCATTAATTTTATAGAAGAAAATTTTCACTTCAAAGCAAAAGATTCAGAATTGCTCGAGGATAATTTTGAATCCATCAACGCTATGGCCAGATTTGTTGAAAGCAAAATAAGCTAAGGCTACTCTATGTGTGGAATTGCAGGAATATATAATTATCATTCTTCGGAGGAACCTTCTATGGAGCTGAACATCCAAAAAATGCTTTCAGTAATCCATCACAGAGGCCCCGACGAGAGTGGAATGTACCTTAGTAAAAAGGCAGGCATCGGAAGTGCGCGGCTCAGTATTATAGATATTGATTCGGGACAGCAACCTTTATGTGATGAGTCTGAAAATTACTGGATAGTTTACAACGGTGAAATTTTTAATCATGAAGAATTAAGAAAAGATCTGGAGAAAAAAGGGGTCCGGTTCAAAACAAATTGTGATACAGAAGTTGTAGTTCAGATGTACGCCATGTACGGAGCCAATTGTGTTCTACAATTCAACGGTCAATTTGCTTTCTGCATCTGGAACAAAAAAGAAGAAGAAATGTTTCTTGCCCGGGACAGGGTAGGAATCCGGCCTCTATATTATTGGGCACAAGATCACTCTTTTGCATTTTGCTCGGAAATAAAAGGGTTGTTCACACTCGATCGTGTTAACAGAGCCATTTCTACCGAAAGCCTGGCTCAGATATTCACCTTCTGGACCACTATTTCTCCTAATACCCCCTTCGAAAAAATTTATGAATTACCTCCCGGACATCAGATGCTGGTGAAGGAATCTGAAATTCAGATCAAAAAATACTGGAGCCTGGACTTTCCTGAGGAAGGGAAGGGTTATTCCGGAAGCTTAGCAGATGCCACAGAAGAGCTTGGAAACTTACTAAAAGACGCTGTAAAGATACGGCTCAGAGCAGATGTACCCGTGGCAGCCTATTTAAGTGGTGGCCTCGACTCCAGTGTTACTACTTCTTTAATCAACGAAATCAATCCTGGTATCTTAAATACATTTTCAATAGGTTTTAAGGATAAAGAGTTTGATGAGACTACTTATCAGAAAGAAGCCTCAAAATATTTCAACACCAACCACACGGCTTTTGAATGTACTTCTGAAGAAATAGCGGAACAATTCCAAAATACGGTCTGGCATACAGAATTCCCCATTTTAAGAACCTCCCCTACACCAATGATGATGCTATCCAAAAAGGTTCGTGAAAGAAATATCAAAGTAGTGGTCACAGGCGAGGGTGCAGATGAATTTTTGGCCGGATATAATATTTTTAAAGAGGCAAAGGTCAGGCGGTTCTGGGCAAGGGAACCGAACTCAGTTATCAGACCAAAATTATTGTCCAGATTATATCCCTACCTGCCTATGATGAAAGAGGCAAATAATACAATGGCATTAAAGATGTTTTTCGGCTATAAATTAACGGAGACAGAAAATCCTCTTTATTCGCATTTATTGCGATGGCACAATACTTCACGCATTAAAAATTTCTTTTCGGATGATGTCACTGCAAAGCTAAACGGATATAACCCTCTTAAGGATTTGCATTCCAAACTTCCTGACAATTTTATGAACTGGAGTGAACTTGGCAGATCGCAATATCTCGAAGCTACCGTTTTCATGTCGGGATACCTGCTCTCGTCACAAGGCGACAGGATGGCAATGGCCAATTCCGTTGAAGGCCGTTATCCTTTTCTCGATCACAGGATTATTGAATTTTGCAACCGGCTTCCCGATCATTTCAAACTAAACTGCCTGAACGAAAAGTTTTTATTAAAAAAAATAAGTGCAGGGAAAATTCCTGCGTCAATTACAAAACGATCCAAACAACCCTACCGCGCTCCCATAGCAACCACTTTTTTCAATGCAGGGGCACCTGCTTACATCTCTGATATTTTATCCTCAAGCTGCCTCCAAACCTATGGAATCTTTCATCCCCAAAAAGTAAATTTGCTGATCAAAAAAATACAAGAGCAAAAAAACATTTCAGAAACAGATCAAATGGCAATTGCCGGAATTCTTTCCACTCAATTGTTGTACAAAATGTTCATACAAAATTCTGTTGGCTCAGAAATAAGGGCTGTTCAAAAAGTAAAAATTATCAGGGAATAGCAATCTATTGATTGAGCAATCGTTATAACTAAAATTACATTTCAAGCTATCTTTAGAGGAGCTTCAGCCCATTCTGTTACTAAAATACTGAATGACATTATGCTTCTATATAGTAGAATAAACAAAATATCATGTGTGGTATCATAGGGATTATTAATAAAACAGCGGAGAAAGCAGAGTACGATCTTCTGAAAAAGATGGCGGACACCATTCATTACCGTGGTCCGGATGAGGATGGCTTTATGATAGACGGTTCTGTTGGCTTTTTTCACAAAAGACTTTCAATCATTGATATTTCTTCCGGTCAACAACCAATGACATTCGATCATTGTACCATCGTCTTCAATGGAGAAATATACAATTATATCGAGCTCCGTGAAGGCCTGAAAAAGGCCGGCCATTCTTTTCAAACTTCATCCGATACAGAAGTGATACTTCACATGTATGCAGAATACGGGAAAGATTTCGTAAATCTTCTTAACGGAATGTTTGCTTTTATCATTTACGATAAAAATAAAAATGAATTTTTTATAGCAAGAGATCATTTTGGTATTAAACCTTTATATTGGTATCATGACGACAGATTAATAGCCTTCGGAAGTGAAATAAAAGCATTATTGGCACATCCTGACATTAAGGCTATTCCCGATACAAATAACCTTTATGAATACCTCACCTTTCAGTTTATAACAGGGGAGGGTACCATGTTTAAAAATATTTTCAAAATTCTGCCAGGACATTTCATGTCCATAAACCTACATACTTATGAATTCAAATCCACAAAATACTGGGAGCCCAATTTTAAAACAGATCAATTTCATACAGAAGAATATTTTATTACAGAATTAAAAGCCATTCTGGAACAAACAGTCTCTCAACAATTACGAAGTGATGTTCCATTAGGGACTTACCTCAGCGGAGGTATAGATTCTTCTCTGGTAACCATCATGGCATCCAAACATCTTAATAATCCCATTAAATCATTTAGTGGCGCTTTTAAAGAAGGCCCCGAATTCAACGAACTTAAATATGCACGAATAGCTGCCAACGCTGCCAATGCTGAATTATATGAAATTTTTCCTACTGAACAGGAGTTCATTGATTTACTTCCTAAACTAATCTATCACCTTGACGAACCAGTTGCAGGACCTGGTCTCTTTCCTCAATATATTGTATCAAGACTTGCTTCAAAACATGTAAAAGTGATTTTAGGTGGACAGGGAGGAGATGAAATATTTGGCGGCTACACACGGTATATAGTAGCTTATCTGGAACAAGCACTCAAAGGTGCCATCTTTGAATCTAATGAAGAAGCAGAACACATCGTCTCTTTAGAATCAATCTTACCTAATCTCCCGTCGCTCAAACAATATATGCCAATGTTGAAAAGCTTCTGGAAGGATGGAGCATTTGAAAATATGGACCGCAGATATTTTCAACTGATTGACAGAATGAAAACTACTACTGAATTCTTTCAACCTGAGTTTATAAACAATTGCAGCAATGACGCAATATTTAATAAATTTTCCAGCTATTTCAATCATCCGGACACAAAAAGCTATTTCAATAAAATGACACACTTTGATATGCTTGGAAGCCTTCCCGGCCTATTGCAGGTAGAAGACCGCGTTAGCATGTCCGTCTCTATTGAATCCAGAGTTCCTCTTCTTGACAGAAGAATTGTAGATCTTGTATCAAGAATGCCGGCCGGAATGAAATTCAAGGGTGGCGAGATGAAATACCTTCTGAAGAAAACGATAAAAAATATTATGCCACCGGAAATAATGAACCGGAAAGACAAAATGGGGTTTCCTGTTCCGCTTCATATCTGGTCCAGGAACAAAGCGAAAGGCTTTATCATGGATACACTATTGTCTAAAAAAGCCAAAGAAAGAAATATTATTAATACAGAATATGTTGAGAAGTTAATTTCAGCAGAACAGCCTTTTAGTAGAGGATTATGGGGACTTCTGTCATTAGAGCTATGGTACAATCAATTCATTGACCAATAAATTTTTAATCAATAAATCTTTAACCAATAAATTAATATAAAATGGAAATCAAGTCAGCGCCAATCAAAGCAGAGTCATGGAAGATCAAAAAGATAGGAGTTATAGGCCCCGGCATTGTTGGTATGCCAATGGCCGCTATGTTAGCAAATGCAAAAATCAAGATCGGAACAGATCAGCCCGCCAAAGTGGTTGTGGTACAAAGAAACTCTGTAAACTCAGGATGGAAAGTGAATGCTATCAATAGTGGAAAATCTGTTATCGGCGGTATTGAACCCGAACTGGATGATATTACTCACGCAGCAGTAGAAGCCGGAACCCTTTCAGCCAGTTCTGATTTTTCAGTTCTGTCCGATGCGGATGTGATTTTAGTATCCATTCAAACAGATAAGAACGAAGAAGGTTTTGAGCCGGACTATGGGCCTATGTTTGGTGGCCTTGAAAAATTAGCAGAAGCATTACAGAAAAAGCCAGCCGGTAAAATCCCTTTGGTGATTTTTGAATCAACCCTTGCTCCTACCACAATGGATACTTTATTTAGAGAGCATTTTAAAAAATATGGTTTAGAAGAAGGGAAAGATATTTTGCTGGGCAATAGCCCCAACCGCGTAATGCCCGGACGGCTTGTAGAAAGGATTCGTGATGCCGACAAACTTGCAGGAGGTCTCCATCCTGAAACACCAAAGCTTATTGCAAAACTTTACAACCACATTGTAACTAATGGAGAAGTATTTCAAACAAACAGTCTCACAGCTGAAATCGTAAAAACACTTGAGAACGCATACAGAGATGTAAGAATCGCTTTTTCCACAGAGATCGTAAGATATTGCGATGATAACAACATAGATTTTTATAAAGTAAGGGAGAAAGTAAATAAGAAATTATCCCAATCAGACAAGGCAACTAATGACCCTAATGCAGTGCCAAGCGGTGGAATCCTGATTCCTATGCTAGGTGTCGGCGGTCATTGTTTACCTAAAGATGGAATTCTGCTTTGGTGGAGAAATAATCAAAAAGGGAATGATACTTCTTTAAGCCTGATCTTAGAATCAAGATTAATAAATGACGCATCGCCAGTTCATACTTTTAAACAGGCTGAAAAAACATTTGGAAATTTACATGATAAAAAGATTGCGCTTCTTGGTGTGGCTTATCGCTTCAATTCAGAAGATACCCGCAACTCTCCCACTCTGGCACTTGCCAATTATCTCAGGGATAATAATGTAAAATATATCATGCACGACCCTTATGTAAAAGAAAATGATCAAAATGTTTTGAAATTTAAACAACAAGAAAATCTGACTCATGACTTAAATAAAGCCCTGGAATTTGCCGATTACGTTTTCATCTGCTCAGCACACAAAGAATATATAGATCATTTCGACACAATCGTTTCATATAAAAATATAAAAGGCATCATGGATGCCTCCAATATTTATAATAGAAAAAAATTCGAAGGTACCCCTGAAAGATATGCCGGTATCGGAAAAGGAACCGGGGAACCTACAGATGATTTTATCGGATTTGTTTATGAAAGCTTTCGGGCAATGGAAAAAGGATTGGGACACGAACTCCTTGGACTGATTAATTTTTATAATAAGAGCTATGCTTTTGATGAATACAATAAAGTAAAATTTAAAGATGTGCAACGCCTCGCGAAAACGTGTTCTACAGGATGTGAAATTGCTAATCCTGATGCAATAGAAAACGTTCCGGTATATAATGGCTTTTCAAGCATACTTGCAAAAAAAGGATTTTTAAACAATAAGAAATAAAATGTGTTTACGATTAATTTGAGGAATAATAGATAATAAAGATTCTACGAAATAATAAAATAGCGAATCGTTTTCCTCTCACGAAAAAGGGAAACCATTTACCACTAAGAGCACTAAGATTATCTGTGAGGTAACAAAAAAGCGAAGCGTTTTCCCTTCGTGTCCTTCGTGCTCTTTGTGGTAAAAATTAATTTGCGAAGCAAATAGAGAAAAGCAGTTGACCACAAAGGGCACTAAGGACACGAAGATTATTTCTACGAAATAAAGAAAATGCTTCACATCTCCCCTTGTGCTCTCCGTATGCCGTCAGGCGGGTTTGTGCTCTTTGTGTTAAAAAACCCTTTGCCACACAAATAATCGAAGCAATTGACCACGAAGGACACAAAGAGCACTAAGGCTATCTGTGAGGTAACAAAAAAGCCAAGCGTTTTCCCTTCGTGTCCTTCGTGCTCTTTGTGGTAAAAAATCCTTTGCTCCACAAATGATCAAAACAATTGACCACAAAGGACACGAAGAGCACTAAGGCTATCTGTGAGGTAACAAAAAAGCGAAGCGTTTTCCCTTCGTGTCCTTCGTGCTCTTTGTGGTAAAAATCAATTTGCGAAGCAAATGAAAAGATATAGTTAACCATGAAGACCTCTAAGTACCCAAAGGTTTTATTTCTGTGAAATAAAAAAGCGAAGCATTTTCTCTTCGTGTCCTTTGAGCTCTTTGTGGTAAAAAATCAATTTGCGAGGCAAATAAAAACTTCCGATTACGTATTCACAATTATCTGAAAGAGAAGAATTCTTAGGGAAAGAAATCGTTGATGCTGCATACAAAGTTCATAAAGAATTAGGACCGGGTTTACTGGAAATAATTTACGAAACCTGTTTTTGTTATGAACTGGAATTAAAAGGAATTCCTTTTAAACGACAGGCGGACCTTCCAATAAGCTATAAAGAAAAACTTTTTTTTGACAAAGGATTAAGAATGGATGTATTTGTACATGAGCTGGTGATTTGTGAATTGAAATCAGTAAATGAAATTAATCCAATATGGCTTTCGCAAATAATTAGTCATTTAAAACTCACTAAACTCAGACTTGGATACCTGATCAATTTCAACGTACCACGAATAAAAGATGGCATTAAACGTTTTGTTATCTAAAGAACAAAAACGTAGAAAATGAAAAATGATTTGCTTCGCAAATAGAAAAAAGCAGTTGACCACAAAGGGCACTAAGGACACGAAGATTATTTTTACGAAATAAAGAAAATGCTTCACATTTCCCCTTCGTGCTCTCCGTATGCCGTCAGGCGGGTTTGTGCTCTTTGTGTTAAAAACCCTTTGCCACACAAATAATCGAAGCAATTGACTACGAAGGACACAAAGAGCACTAAGGCTATCTGCGAGGCAACAAAAAAGCGAAGCGTTTTCCCTTCGTGTCCTTAGTGCTCTTTGTGGTAAAAATCAATTTGCGAAAGAAATGAAAAGATATAGTTAACCATGAAGAGCACTAAGGCTATCTGTGAGGTAACAAAAAAGACGAAGCGTTTTCCCTTCGTGTCCTTCGGGCTCTTAGTGGTAAAAAATCAATTTACGAAGCAAATGAAAAGATTTAGTCAACCACGAAGAGCACTAAGGCTATCTGTGAGGTAACAAAAAAGCGAAGCGTTTTCCCTTCGTATCCTTCGTGCTCTTAGTGGTAAAAAATCAATTTGCGAAGCAAAAGAAAAAGAGAAGTTTAAACACGAACTATCAAGAATGAAGAATAGTTGAGTTTTCCTTAATGAACTTTAATTTCTTAATGGCAAAGCAATTCTTCACGGTAAAAAACATAAGTAATAACTAAAAAAAATTAGATTGAAGATATTCTCCATTGTGGGCGCCCGCCCGCAGTTTATTAAGTTAGCCCCTTTATCAAAAGGCCTTGCAGGTATTCACGAAGAAATAATTGTACATACCGGCCAGCATTATGATTACGCGATGTCAGAAAAGATTTTCATTGACCTTGGTATAAGAGAGCCCGATATTCATCTGGAAATAAAAGCGGAAAGCCCTACCTCACAAATCACCCAAATGATGCTGATGCTCGAGTCTGCAATGTGCAAATTCAAACCCAACCTCATCATTGTCTTTGGTGATACCAATTCAACATTCGCAGGAGCAATGATTGCGGCAAAATTGAATATCCCCATCGTTCATATCGAAGCAGGCCTACGAAGCTATAACCGAAGCATGCCGGAAGAAATTAACCGAGTCGTTACTGATCACGTCTCCAGGTATTTATTCGCACCGACACAAACAGCCGTTAATATTCTCAAGAAAGAAGGATTGGAAGAAAGTACATTTTTCACAGGAGACATTATGGTTGATACCATGAAAAATAACCTTGAGATTGCCCTTCAAAAATCATCTATCATTAGCGAACTTAAACTTCAGGATAAAAAATATAACTTATTAACTTTGCATCGAAATTACAATGTGGATGACACCAATATTTTGGGACATCTGTTAAATCAATTAGGTGAATTAGATGAAAAAATAATCTTCCCCGTTCATCCACGAACCAGGAAAATGTTGGCCGATAATCATTCGATGCCAGCCAATATCAGAATGACAGACCCAAAGGGATACCTTGATTTTATTGCACTCGAACATGGTGCTAATAAAATCATTACAGATTCCGGAGGAATTCAAAAAGAAGCTTACATATTGAAAAAGCCATGTATCACCCTCCGATCTGAAACTGAATGGGTAGAAACAGTCACAGAAAAATGGAACTTGCTGATCAATCCGTCTGAAAAAAAGATCGCATCGAAAATTGCTTCTTTTAAAATACCTAAAGATCAGAAAGAAGTGTTTGGGAAAAATGTAACAGAAAAAATGATAAAGATTATTAATGATATTAAATAATGCCGAACAACGGCATAAAGATAGCAATCAAGGATCCGGACCAAAATCTCAAAAAAGAAAAAAACTGTCTTAAAGAAAAATAAGAAGTAGGAGAGAAAAAAAATTTGGCCACAAAGAATACAAAGGATTTATTCCTTAGGAATTATTAACGAAATGCGAAGCATTCCTTTCGTGCCTTTCGTGGTTAAAATATTACGTTCTCATGGGAATCAATTGAAATTATTTGTTTGCTCAATGCAAAAGGTTATAGTTTAGTTTGGCTTGAAATTAATAGTTCATAAAAAAAGTTATATAAAAGAAATGACCGAAAAGAAAACATGGGGAATTATCGGAGGAGGAATGCTGGGAATGACACTGGCATTACGCCTCTCTCAAAAAGGCTATAAAGTAACTATTTATGAATCCGCGGAAAAAGTTGGCGGATTGACCAGTTCATGGCAAATGCCTGCACCCGCCGGAACAAACGGGGGGGAAATAATATGGGACAGGTTTTATCATGTAATCCTCATGTCGGATCTAAATACAAGGAAAATTTTAAAAGAAATAGGGTTAGAAACTGACTTGAGATGGGTAGAAACCAAAACCGGTTTCTATTCAGATGGAAAATTATATTCCATGTCGAATCTTATCGAATTTTTTAAATTTCCACCTATCAACCTCATTGATAAATTCCGTTTAGGCCTAACCATCTTTGCTGCCTCAAAAATAAAGAACTGGCAACGTTTAGAAAACATCCCGGTAGCCGATTGGTTAACAAAGTGGTCGGGCAAGAGAGTCTTTGACAAAATATGGCTTCCATTACTAAAAGCAAAATTGGGTGACAATTATAAAAACACTTCTGCCGCTTTCATCTGGTCCACCATCCAACGAATGTACGCTGCACGTAAAAGCGGATTAAAAAAGGAAATGTTCGGTTATGTATCCGGAGGATATGAAAAAATAAATAATTCCTTTGCTGATCATCTCCAAAAAATTGGAATTGATATCAGGTACAACTCAAAAGTCAAGTCCGTAAAGAAAAATTTATCAGGGAAAATGGAAGTTATTGCTGAAGATAATCCTTCTCAACTTTTTGATAAAGTAATCTCAACACTTTCTTCCAGAGAATCGGTAAAAATAGCTCAGGGCCTTACCAGCCAGGAAATACAAAAACACACTGACATTAAATACCTTGGTGTCATTTGTCCATCAATTTTATTGAAGAAATCTATTTCTCCATACTATGTAACCAACATCACGGATAGCTGGCCACCTTTCACCGGCATTATTGAAATGACCGCATTGATTGACAAAAAGGAAATTAAAGAAAACCATCTGGTTTATCTTCCTAAATACGTAAATCCTGATGATGAATTATTTGATAAAGATGAAAAAGAAGTACGTGAATTATTTTTAGGCTCTTTATATAAAATGTACCCAACTCTTTCAGATGATGATCTTAATTTTTGGGGAGTTTCAAAAGCCCGGATTGTGTTTGCCTTACCGACACTCAATTATTCTAAAAAAGTTCCGGGAGTAACTACCTCATTGGGAAATTATTATATCATTAATTCGGCGCAAATCATTAACGGTACATTAAACGTAAATGAGACCATCCAGGTGGCTGAAAATAAATTAAAAGAAATATTAAAAGAAGATGAGTAAGAAAAAACCTATAGCAAGCATTTCGCTTGATCTCGACAATCAATGGACGTATATGAAGATTCATGGTGATGAGGGATGGGATCAATATCCTTCCTATTTCAACATTTTCGTACCACATGTTCTCGACGTATTGGATGAACTTAATTTAAAAATCACTTTCTTCATCGTAGGAAAAGATACCGAATCAGAAGAGAATAGGAAATATTTAAGAATGATTACAGACAGAGGACATGAAGTTGGCAACCATTCCTACCATCATGAATCCTGGTTGCAAACTTATAGTTATGAGAAAATAGAAAAAGAAATAAGAGAAGCGGAGGAGGCAATTGAAAAAGTAACCGGCCAGCGCACGACCGGATTCAGGGGACCGGGATTTAGCTGGAGCAAAGATTTGCTAAAAGTGCTGGAAAGCAGAGGATATCAATTCGACGCATCCACTTTACCAACGTATTTAGGACCTCTTGCCAGAATGTACTATTTTAAAAAATCTGACCTGTCAAAAGAAGAAAAAAAAGCACGCAAAGAACTTTTTGGAAAATTTAGTGAAGGGTTTAGGAAACTAAAACCTTACAAATGGGATTTGGGAGATGGAAAGAGTATAATGGAAATACCCGTAACTACCATGCCGGTTTTCAAACTTCCATTCCATTTAAGTTATTTAATTTATATTGGGAATATTTCTATGCCTTTAATGAAATTATACCTGAATACGGCAATCAGAATGTGTAAAATAACCAATACTCCAATTAGTTTTCTATTACACCCTCTGGATCTTATCGGTGGTGACCAGATTTCGCAGCTTGCCTTTTTTCCAGGAATGAATGTAAATAGTGAAAAGAAAGTGGAAATTTTCAAAGTAGTAATTCGTACTCTTTCGGAGCATTACGACTTGGTTAATATGTCGAAATATCTGGGTTTTATGGAAGTAAAAAGAAAAATGAAGATTGCAAATACTTAATATAAAAGACCCTAAAATATAATGCACTGGTAGTACAAGAAATTTCTAAAAAAGGTATTCATTCAGAAAATGCAAAATTGGTTAAAACCCATAAACTACAAGAACCAAAAAAGGTTTAAAATTGAAAGCAGGAATATAGTATTGATTCGGGGAAATATGCAAATATCATATCTTTTGGAAGACCTTTCCCAAACTATATATAAAAAAACTATCCCTCTTATTTCTATTGCCTGGAGTGTCTTCAGATTTACCGAATTTGAAGTCTTATCCTAAGATTGTTTGATTATATTGCACAAGGAGCAACCCTTGAATTGTTAAACTAGAAAAAGAGGGTGATCGGTTCAAAAAATATTTATGCTGCTTATATGAAGGCTATTTTAGCCTTGAGTAATTTAATAATTGGACTGTTAGTTGGCCTCAATTACAATGCAACCAACAAATGGACATATGCATATAAAAGAAATGGCTTTCAAGTATTGCTGAGTAAATAATTATGAAGGTAACAAAAGCGAGTTAGAAAATCATGCTAAAAGTACCTTGGAATTCTTTCAAATAAAGGCTCTGATAACATCAGTAGTAGCGGCAGATTGAATAAAGGAAATGACTCTCATTAACTGAAGCAGACAATAGGTAAGAGCGTTTATAAAAAGCTATAAACTAACACTAGCGTTTTGATGTTATAATAAAAAGTTCTTTGAAAGTATTGTCAATATTGAGTTTTAGAGCATTTTATGTTGGAAACGATTTGAATTCTTAAGAATATTTGTTCGTATAATTGATTGATAATCAATTAATATGAACGAAGGCAAATATGTGTTTTCCCAAATTATGGAACTAATTTCCTACAAAAAGTTTCAAACCCTTGTTAATCGCCATTCCGGTGAATACAAGGTAAAGGATTTTAGTTGCTGGAAACAATTCTTATGCATGGCATTTGGACAACTCACTCACCGCGAAAGTCTCAGCGATACAGTCATGTGTTTAAAAGCTAATGCTGGTAAAATGTATCATTTAGGCATTGGTGAAGTAGT
>JBDTGA010000034.1:0-3461 GCA_039937655.1 Ginsengibacter sp. | reverse complement strand
CCCCATTGCAGGTTGTCCTGAATCTGCCTGGTTAGACTTGGATGGCCTACGGAGTCGCTGAATGAAAATTGGTTCTTGGAATCTAAGTTATACCCAATCCCCAGGTTCTCATACCATTTTAAATCGCCCACTGCATTTTGCCTTCTGAAAGGATAAATAGTAGTCATGGTGAAACCTAAAGTAGGCAGATTGATATTGAATTCTTTTAATTGGGTATTTTGATTATGGTTTGCGCTTAGCGTTAAATTGAAAGGAAGGTCCTGCCAGGTTTTGGAATAAGAGATGGAGGAAGTAAGCTGGTTCTGATAATTTACTGTCGGGTTATTGGGTACCTGGCTGTTGAAGCTGCTGGTACCTGCGTTTACATTAGCTGAAAAAGTCACCCCCGGTCGCGATTTAGTGTCAGCGCTATGCGACCAAGTTATATGAAAAGATCTGTTTTTACTAAAATCGGGATCACCTTTAAAATTGTAATTAAAATTCTGAATGTCCAGCGAAAGGTTGCCGGCGTAATGATACCTTTTTGAATATCGCGGGTTGAAATGCAAAGCCCATCCACCATATGAATAGATATCCGATCGGAGCACTATATCCCAATTATCGCTGATTACTTTATAATAACCGAGGCCTTCCAGTCCGAGCCCTTTTTGTTCGTTTACTGTAAAGTTAGGTGCTAAAAGTCCTGAATGTCTTCCCTGGTTTAAAGGGTAAATTCCAAATGGGAAATAAATAGGGATGGGTACGCCTTCAAACTCAGGATGAACCGGCCCGGAGATAGCTATTTTGTTATTGATAAATTTAATTCTATTGGATATAAATGCAAAGTGAGGCGTATCCAAATTGCAGGTAGTAAACCTTCCCCTTAGCGCATAAAAAACGTCGGGACTTACTTTCTTGATCACCTTTCCGTAAACATACATTTCGCCTTGCTGTGTGTAAGTCCCTTTTGTAAGGCCTTTTCCCGTCTTCATGTTGAACCGGATAGAATCGCTTTGAGAAGTGAAGTCAGAAGCCTTATAGGTGGGAAAAGCAATCACTTTGCCCGTACTGTCTTTTTTACTGGAGGCGATGATGTCGCCTGAAGCTTGATCAAAAGCAATGATTGGGCCGGTAAGTTTGCTGTCTTTGTAATTGGTAGTTACTTTATTTCCGTAAAGCGTAACGGTTTTTCCTTTCACATCAATCACCATCGAATCTTCTGCCGAATAATCCAATGGCGATTCCAATGCATTTTTTGCAAGATCGTAATGGATGGTATCAGCAGATTTGGTGCTGTCTGAAATATTTTTTATTGAAAGAGTATCGGTTTCTTTTCCCGGAAGTGAATCAACATTTTTTGAAGGAATTGAATCGGCAATTGTAATATTTTTTGAAGGAATAGAATCAGCGGAAATAATATATTTGGAAGGGACCGGATGCTTTTTAAATTTTTGCTTTTTTGCAACAGAAAAATGATCTTTCTTTGAAGAAAATAGTTCTGAACCAGTTTTTGGGGGGCCTGCAATCAAATAGCCGTTTTTAGAATTCAGGTCGCTGCTTTTTACCGTTGAATATAAAAACACTAACAGGAAAGCTGTAAGAGCAAGCGGTAAAATATTTATGGCCTTAATTTCGTTTCTGTATTGCATAGCAGTAAGGCAACAAAAATAGAGATAATCCAATTAAGGTTATGTGAAGATTGGTAAAGAATTTTATTGACCCATTTAAATCCAAAATTTGAAAATGTTTGAAGTAAATAAATCGAAATTTTTTCCTCTAATAAGAATAGTTTTTCTTCCGTTATTATTCTTACTGGTAATTAATGCCAATTCTTTTTCGCAGGCTCCGCGCAAGATTAAAACGATCATTATTGATCCGGGGCATGGTGGTGAAGATCATGGTGCTCATGGTGAATATGAGGGATCCCTCGGCTCCCTGGAAAAAAATATTACACTGGCCATATCTTTGAAACTGGTAGCTGATCTGAAAAAAGCGATGCCAGATGTAAATATTATTCCTTCGAGGACTACAGATGTATATATGTCGGTTCATGAAAAAGCAAAATTTGCCAATGATCACCATGGTGATTTGTTTGTTTGTATTCACGCGGATGCTGTGGCTTTGAAAACAGGTTCAAAGATCGTTGGATATAAAAATGAGACTTATTATACTCATCATTATGTGGGCAAGGGAAAATCCAGGAAAAAAGTGAGTACTAAACATACGCGCCGGGTACCCATCAGGCATTATTATAAAATTCCTACTTCACGCAAAGGAACCAGCACTTTGATACTGGCTGCCAGGCAAACCAGTGATAAGATCAAAGCATTGGAAGAGGGAGATTTGGGCTTTAATACAGAAGACGATGACAGCACCGCGAACGTGAATTATGACAGCCCGGAATATAAAGCCAGCGCATTATTGTATTCTCAAAATTATTTCAGGAAAAGTTATCAACTGGCTTCCCTGGTTCAGGATGCAGTCGCTAAAGAAACAGGCAGACCTGATCTGGGGGTATGGCAGCGTGAAAAGGGTTTATGGGTGTTGCATGCCACACAGATGCCGGCGATATTAATCGAAACAGGCTTTGTCGCCAATTACGATGATGAACGTTATTTGAACAGTGAAAAGGGGCAGGAGGAAATAGCCCAGGCCATTACAGATGCTTTAGTTAAATATAGAAAAATGGTGGAGACTCCCAAATCATTTGCCAGCGCTTCACCTGTAGATTCTAAAGCTAACTAAATTCTCTCGCCTTTTTGAGAACTGTTTCAGCTTGATAATACAAGGTCTCTACCTGGTTCTTACCTCGTATGTTACTAACTGCGAATGAAGTTTCCTATTTTCGCACAATACTTGTAAAGGAATAATATGCTTAAAGCATTCATTACGAAAAAAATACCAGATGAAAATAAGCAATGAAATGAAGATTGGTGTGCTGGCAGTTGTTTGTGTCGCGTTGTTGATCATAGGATTCAGGTTTCTGAAAGGGAAGGGAGTTTTTGAAAAAGAGACTCATATTTTTGCAGTTTACACAGATGTGCAGGGATTGAAAGCATCCAACCCGGTGATGATTAATGGGCTTCAGATTGGTAGAATAGCCAACCTTGATGGGGGAAAGGATATGAAACGTATCCTGGTGACGGTTTCGTTAACTAAAGATGTAAATATTCCTAAAAATTCATTGGCGGTTATTAATCCTAATTTACTCGGAAGCCCCACTATGGAAATTCAGTTGGGGAATGCTGACACTTACCTTAAAAGCGGTGACACTTTACTTACGACTCTTAGTACGGGCGCATTTGATGAAGCGATGAAAATTATTAATCCGGTTTTGTATGAGGTAAAAAATGCGGTTAAATCTTTGGATTCTGTTTTAACGACCGTTACAACTGTTTTCGATGTTCGCACAAAAGATAATATTCAAAGTATTTTGGCAAATGTGAATACTGCCACGGGTTCGTTTGTTGTCACTTCTGAAT
>JBDTGA010000033.1:0-36434 GCA_039937655.1 Ginsengibacter sp. | reverse complement strand
AAAGAAGCCGGACTGCTTACACGTGATTCGCGTTCTGTAGAGCGCAAAAAACCTGGTAAGAAAAAAGCCAGGAAGAGCTTCCAGTTCAGTAAGAGATAAGTTAGGTATAAGTTACTGGTTATAGGTTATCTGATAACTCGTAGCTCATAACTGACACCTGATTCCTAAAATTTTTAAAAAACAATTAATACAAAATAAATGGAAAATAATACTTCCTTACAACAACAGCTTTTAGAAGCAGGAGTTCACTTTGGTCATTTAAAAAAGAAGTGGAATCCCAAAATGTTGCCTTACATTTTTGCTGAGAAAAAAGGCATTCATATCATTGACCTCAACAAAACTGTTGAAGGCCTTGAAGAAGCAGCCTCTGCTATGAAATCTATCGCCAAAAGCGGTAAGAAAATCATGTTTGTAGCTACTAAAAAGCAGGCTAAAGAAATAGTAACCGAAGCAGCCAGAAAAGTAAATATGCCTTTTGTTACGGAGCGTTGGCTCGGTGGTATGCTTACCAATTTCAACACGGTTCGTAAGAGTGTGAAGAAAATGCAGAGCATTGAAAAAATGCTGAACGATGGCACACTTGACAGCATCACTAAAAAAGAAAGGCTCACACTTACCCGTGATAAAGAAAAAATGGAGAAAGTATTGGGTGGTATTGCACAGATAAGTCGTGTACCCGCTGCCTTATTTCTGGTAGATATAGGCCATGAACATATTGCTCTTTCAGAAGCAAAACGTCTCAACATCACTACTTTCGGAATGGTAGATACCAATTGTGATCCTAACAAAGTAGAATTTTCTATTCCTTCCAATGACGACGCTACCAAATCCATCGCTATCATTACTAATTATATAGTAGCTGCCATTGCAGAAGGATTGGCAGAAAGACAAGCAGAGAAAGAAGAGGAAACCGAAGAAGTGGAAGAAACCAGTACCCGCGACTTAAGAATGGACGACGGAACCGAAGACAACAGAGAACGCCGCCGGGGTAACAATAGTGGTGCTCCCTCAGGTGGGAAAGGCCGCAGTGCAGCAGGGCCACAGAAACGCAGAGTGCCTGGAAACAGAGGCCCCGGAGGTGCACGCCGTTAATATAAATAGTTAGTATTACACTGAATAATGGAGGATATGGAATAGATTATTCAGAAAAGAATATTTTAAATTTTACGGGACTGGCTTCCTCTTTCTTTTAGAGAGTGGAGTGAGGACTGTTAACATTCAACATAAAAATTATGAGTACAACGACAACAATAACCGCAGCAGAAATCAACAAGTTGCGTCAGCAAACAGGGGCAGGTATGATGGATTGCCGTAAAGCTTTGATAGAATCAAATGGTGACTTTGAAGCAGCTATTGATTATTTGAGAAAAAAAGGACAGAAAGTAGCAGCACTTCGTGGTGATCGTGAAGCAAAGGAAGGGGTGATAATAGCTCAAACAACAGAAGATAACAAGAAAGGATATATCATCAATGTGAGTTGTGAAACTGATTTTGTAAGTAAAAATGCAGACTATATTGCTTTTGCGCAATCTATTATGGATGCAGCGATTGCCAATGATGTGAATAGCATAGAAGAATTAAACAGTGTAAAGATCGGCAATGAAAAAATTTCCGATAAACTGAATGAACAAGTCGCTAAAATTGGTGAAAAAATAAGTGTTTCCAGGTTTGAAAAAGTAGAAGCTCCTTATGTGGCTTCTTACATTCATGGTTCATACCGTATGGGTGTATTGGTCGGTTTCAATAGTGCGAATGAAGAAGCCGGAAAAGATGTAGCCATGCAAATCGCTGCTATGAACCCAATCGCTATTGACCAGTCTGCTGTGCCTGCAGAAACTATTGAACGTGAAAGAAACATTGCGATTGAACAGATAAAAGCTGAAGGCAAACCCGCTGAAATGGCTGAAAAGATTGCTGCCGGCAAGATCAATAAGTTCTTTAAAGAAAGTACCTTACTTGCACAGGCGTATGTAAAAGATGCCAACAAATCCGTAGGTGATTATTTGAAAAGCTTAGGCGCAGATTTAAAAGTGGTTTCTTTTAAGAGAGTAGCATTGGGATAAAAATTAAAGTAAATATATTTCAGTATAAAAAAGAGAGTCCTTCGTTGACTCTCTTTTTGTTTGGTGCTTCCTTGCTTTTTAATGGTTGAAATTCATAACGTTACCTCGAAACCTTTGATTAATTTCGGTTTATTATTCGTTTGCCATTTAGTGGTGTTCCTGAACTTTCTATCCGTATTGTTACCGGGATTAGGAGTAAGCATCCGAACTCTATGATGCATACTAAATTACCAACCAATTTATAGAGGACGATCCTATTTCAAAAAAATAAACCTATGTCGGATCATAAAGCGTATATTGAATCTAATAAGGAATTATGGAATAAGCGTGTAAGCATACACTTTACTTCTGAGTTTTATGATGTTGTATCATTCAAAGCAGGGGAAACTTCCTTAAATGAAATAGAATTAAAAGCATTGGGGAATGTAAAAGGAAAATCTTTGCTTCATTTGCAATGCCATTTTGGGATGGATACCATTAGCTGGGCTCGTGAAGGTGCCTCTGTTGTGGGAGTAGATTTTTCTGAAGAGGCAATTCGTACCCGCCATAGAGCTTGCCTGTGAAGTAAAGATGCAGACAGAATTTATTTGTTGCAACCTATATGACCTGCCTCAAAAGCTAACTGAACAATTTGATATCGTCTTTACCAGTTATGGTACTATAGGCTGGCTACCCGATTTGGATAAATAGGCAGAAGTGGTCGGCCACTTTTTAAAGCCTGGCGGCACTTTTTTCATTGCCGATTTTCATCCGGTACTGTGGATGATGGATGATGATTTTACTCATCTCAGTTATTCTTATTTTAATGATGAAGTGATAGAAACCTTTCGCAGGGTACCTACACAGACCGGAATGCGAAGATATCGTCGGTGGAATATGGATGAAATCACAGTTTTTGGCGAGATAATGAGTAGTTTATTAAAAAATGATATGCAGATCGTTGAATTCAAAGAATACCCTTTTTCTCCCTATAACTGTTTTAATAATACCGTGAGAGGCGCTGACGGCATGTATCGTATTAAAAACCTTGAAAATAAATTACCAATGGTTTATTCGATCAGGGCGAGAAAAAACAAGTAAGGACCGGCAGATAAAAATTTATCCACTATCTTGCAGCGATTTTTAAATTCTATAATCCGCAATCAACTTATGCTTCCTAAGTTTAAACGAATTCTTCTCAAACTTTCCGGTGAATCTTTAATGGGTGATAAAAATTTTGGGCTCGATTCACAGGTTCTTACACAATATGCACAGGATATAAAACTGATCACCGATCTGGGGGTACAGGTAGCCATAGTGATTGGAGGCGGCAATATTTACCGTGGAATGAATGAGGCTGAAACCGGTATAGAAAGAGCACAGGGAGATTATATGGGTATGCTCGCTACGGTTATTAACGGGATGGCATTACAGAGTGCTTTGGAAAAAGCCGATGTTTATACGCGCCTGCAAAGTGCTATTAAGATGGAGCAGATTGCGGAGCCATATATACGGAGAAGGGCCATCAGGCATTTGGAAAAAGGGAGGGTGGTCATTTTTGGTGCAGGCACTGGAAACCCTTATTTCACCACTGATACTGCCGGTTCGCTTAGGGCTATTGAAATAAATGCCGACGTAATTTTGAAAGGAACCCGCGTAGATGGGATTTATTCTGCCGATCCGGAGAAAGATAAAAAAGCTAAAAAATTTGAAGCCATTACTTTCGGGGAATGTATCTCAAAAAACCTCAAAGTCATGGATATGACCGCATTCACTCTATGCATGGAAAATCAATTACCAATCATCGTTTTTGATATGAATACTCCAGGTACATTACTGCGTGTAATCACCGGAGAAAAAGTCGGCACTTTGGTAACCGGATAATTTGTATTAATTTACACCGCGCTTATGTCTTTATAATCCCTTCCGGTATTTAATATCGGCGATTTATCCTCTGAAAATAACCAGTAAGTAACCCCCGGTATTATAGTTTGTGTACATTCTTTTTAAAAGTAATGCCTTATGTGGATTTGGTGGATTATATCCCTGATTGTACTGATTGTGTGTTTTATTTTTGCTTACCGTGTCATAGTAAGCAGTTATGATTTTATACCGGGAGATAGAAAAAATTTATTCAATCATAAGAGAGATTTTTCTTTGGAAGGCTCATCCCTAAAGACGGATGCTGTCTGGGATTTAAAAAACAAATTGCAGAAGATGGAAGAAAACGACTCTTTTTATGAAATACAATTTTCTAAGATGCAACAAAGATTAAAAGTACTGGAAGAGTTACAGAGTAATGAGCAACAAAGAACAATAATACAAGAAGTAGAGGATAAAGAAGATTGGGAAGAAATGTATTATGAAGAAAATGAAACAAAGCAAAGGATGGAAAATGAGCTGGACGAAACAAAGCAAAAGTTAGAAGTAGCGGAAAATAAACTAAATGCTGTAGAAGAAGACAGCACCAGATGGACCGCTTTGAAGAGTGATTACGATGCACGGTTGAATGATATTCAGTCTATGCAGAATAATATAGGCTTACTACAGCGACAATTGGAAGCCGCAGCAGGACGTGAAACAGAATTGGAACAATCCTTATTTGCCGGTTCTCAATTAAAAAAGCAACTTACTCAATTACAACAGGACCATACACGGCTCAAAAGCGAAAATGAGGATTTGAGAAGGCAGGTAGTAGAAATGAATTATAAAGAAAAAACCTTTGAAAGTAGGGTTGCACGGCTCAATGAACTTGAGAGTAAATTATCTGCTTATGAAGAAGAAAAAGCCAAAATGATTGCTGATCTTGAACAAATGGTAAGCCAGAATAAATTTTTCTCTCCGCCTGGTAATTCTTAAACATTAAGATTAATTACTTTATATTTACTGATAGAAGATTATTTGTAGTTTATGAAAGTTGCTGACTGACCGGAAAACCGGAATCAATTATTTTACTTTTAAATTGTAACTATCATGAATTTTCAAACAATGAGTAAACAAAGAAAATTTGTTTTAATCTCAGCAGCGGTTGGTTTTATTTCTATGTTTTTGCCGTGGGTATCAATTTCAATGTTTGGGTATAGTCAAAGTATTAATGGTATGCACGACAAAGGGATTCTTGTTTTTATATGTTTTGTTGTTAGCGGCGTAGTCGCATATATGGGTGATCAAACTAAAAACCTCGAGAAAACCGCATGGGGAATTACTTTGTTGGCAGGCGCAATTGCTTTGCTGTTTGTTCTATGGTTCTATTCACAGACTTCCGGATCTGTTATGGGATCATCTTTTATCGGGGTTGGTATTTATGTTGCTGCGATCGCTTCCATTGGAATTTTAGCTTCTGCCTACCTTTTCAGGTCTCCAACCGATAATATTAAAGACAGTTTCAACACACTGAAGAAGGATATAGAAAGTAAAATTGGAAATGCCGCAAATGCAGGTTCTGCAACCTCTACAACGACCACTACCACAGTAATACCGCCGCCGCCTGATGACGCTACTGATGAGGAAAATAATCATCCGCTTACTTAGTATAAACTCAATTTTTGCAAAAGGAATTTCCTGATATACGCGGGTAAAAGAGAATGATATTCTGAATTTATTAAAAAAAGGATAAGTGAGATCCGCCTATCATGTATCTAAAACTTCTATCGGCCTTACTCCATTACAGAAAACTCAGGAAGGCAAAAGAATTGTTCACATGATCATTTCCTTCATCATCATGGTTGCAGTAGAAGTTATTATTTCTGCTTTTCTGATGGCAATATTTGGTGGTATGATTGGATATGGTATTGGATATTCCCATTTTGGGATGTAATAAGGTAAATTGATTTATTTCAAAAGCATTCTGTAATGGAATGCTTTTTTAATTTATTAAAATCCATATCAACAATCCTTTGCTAAATTTGTGATTACAATGAAAACCTATTTAGAATGAATAAAAAAAATTCCATTGCAGATATCAGAAAAGTGTATCAGTTAGGATCACTTTTAGAAAAGGATGTGGTTGCCGACCCTGTGAAGCAGTTTGAAAAGTGGTGGCAACACGCGATAGAGAGTAAAATTGAAGAACCCAATGCAATGACACTTGCTACCGCTACCACGTTGGGGAAACCTTCTGCAAGGATTGTTTTGCTGAAAGGGATTAAAGAAAACGGGTTTGTGTTTTTTACCAATTATCAAAGTAGGAAGGGTAGAGAGATAGAAGAGAATCCTTTTGTATCGCTTTTATTCTTTTGGAAAGCGCTGGAAAGACAGGTGAGGGTGGAGGGGAAAATAAAAAGAACAAGTGTGGCTGAAAGTGATGAGTATTTTTTCTCAAGGCCAAAGGAAAGCCGCATAGGTGCATGGAGCTCACAGCAGAGTAGCGTGATTAAGGATCGTAAACTTCTTCAGGAAAATGTTGAAAAATACAACCGTCAATTTGAAACAGAAAACATTCCACGCCCACCTCATTGGGGAGGATTCATAGTGGAGCCTTATTGCATGGAGTTCTGGCAAGGCAGACCCGGCAGGCTTCACGATCGTTTGCAATATGTGTTAGAGAATAATGAGTGGGTCATAAGAAGACTTGCTCCCTGATTGCAGATAAAACAATCATCATGATGACATGATAAAATTTTATGGGTGCCCCAATGAATTAAAATACAAATCATGCAGGTATTAGAAGGATTTTCTAATCTGTAAAACTTATACCCGAAAGCACGTAGGTATAGGGTGAATAATCAGTGATTGATTTTACTCCCCTTCTTTTTTTGCAGCAGCTTTAGCAGCAACTGGTTTTACCTTTTTAGTTACGGGCCTTGACTTACCAAAAGAGCCCATAAAAATTTTCCCCTTTTTTGTTTTTTTATCTCCGCGTCCCATTTGAAATTTTATTTAGTAGAATGAAATAATTAATAATAAAAAAAGCAAGATACAATAATGCATCTTGCTTTTAGAATTTTTACCAAAATCAGATTTTTGATGACAGTTCTTTACCTGCTTTAAATTTAGCTACTTTTTTAGCTTTAATTTTAATCACAGCTCCCGTTTGAGGATTACGGCCATTACGGGCAGCTCTCTTGCTTACAGAGAAAGTTCCAAAACCTACCAAGGTAACTTTTCCACCACCTTTTAAAGTTTTAGTAACTGCTGTTGTAAAAGAGTCTAAAGCTTCGTTAGCTTGTGTTTTTGTAATTCCTGCATCATCAGCCATTTTGGCGATTAGTTCAGCTTTGTTCATAATAATTTTATTTGATTTTTTAACAGGGGCAAATATAGAAGGTTTTTCAATGCAATAAAATTTTTATAGAAAAATATTTTTCTGTTGAAAGTTATGTAATCCGCAATTGGTACGGTTTTTAGCTTTTGTGGGGAAATTTACCCAAACTCGGAAATCTGTTTTTTCGCGCTGTAATGCTTTCTCATGGCGGATTTTGGAGAAAATGGACCGGGAAGCCTGTTAATAAAGGGTTTGGTGAGAAAGTAGATTTACGATAGGATACCTCAACCGGAAGAAATTATAAACACTTATTGCACATTTTGCAAAAGCGTTCTAAAGGATACCACCTGGTCGCCCCATTTCTCTAAAGTTTCTTTCCGGAGCTGTGGGGCAAACTGCAAAAGGTACTGATCGTAATCTGCCTGTGTAGCAGCCATGAACTGCGTTACAAAGGCTGAGCCTTCATCATCATCGTGCTCGAGGAGCTTATAAAACCGGTGTTCCGTGAAGGAACCGGTTGCCATAACACCAGGGATGTGAATCTCCCTTTGCCATTGGAGCCAGTCGTTTAGAATCGCGTGATCTACTTTGGTGGTAATGTTGTAAATGAACATGCTCAAATTTTTATTTCAAGAAATACAGGACAATGATCACTATGTTTTACTTCGGGAAAAATAGCGACTTTACTTATTAGCCCGGAGAGATTGTTCGTAACCGTGATATAATCAATGCGCCACCCTTTATTCTCCAGCCGGGTACTTGGCCGCATTACGCTCCACCATGAGTACTGATCAGGCTCTTTATTAAGATAGCGGAAACTATCTGTGAATCCATTTTTCAGGAGCTTATCCATCCAGGCTCTTTCTTCGGGCAGGAAGCCGGATGTTTTTATATTTCCTTTTGGATTGTGAATATCAATTGCTTCGTGTGCGATATTGTAATCACCACAGATGATTAGTTTTTTTCTTGTCTTTTTCAATTCGTTCAGGTAAGACAAAAAATTGTCCAGCCAGATGTATTTATAAGATTGCCTGATCTCGCCGGTAGTACCTGATGGAAAATAGGCACTGATTAAACTGACCTCACCAAAGTCTGCACGGATCACTCTTCCTTCAAAATCACTCTGCTCTATACCGTGGCCGTATTCTACATTATCCGGTTCTATTTTACTGAGAATTCCCACGCCGCTATATCCCTTTTTTTGTGCCAGGAAAAAGTAAGGCCGGTAACCGGCTGATTCAATGGCAACAAGATCTATGTCTGCCTCATGGGCCTTTGCTTCCTGAATACAAACAATGTCTGCGGGGTTGGTCTTCAGCCAGTCAATAAATCCTTTTCTTATAGCGGATCGGATGCCGTTTACATTGTAAGAAATTATTTTCATCAATGATCATTATATAATTTATAATTGTAAAAATAGTCAACATCAATGGAAAATCGGGAAGTGTCTTCACAGGATTTATTAACGGATGCCCTTGATCCTTTTTTTGAATATACCAAAGCCACACAGGGTCAGAGGTTCCTTAATTTCTTGATTGATAATGTTATCATGCGGCTCACTTTAAATTATTCAATGGGTTTTGTTATCGGGAAGATTTTATGGGTTATTGCGCCCGATTTTATGTTTTATCTCGTGAGAGGTTCCAATACGATCGGACTCTACCTCTTTTCCTTCATGATAGTGATAGCAAGTTATCTGGTTTATTATACACTCTGCGAAAAAGTTTTCAGGGGAAGAACTGCAGGTAAATTTATTACAGGCACACGGGCTGTAAGATGGAATGGAGAAGAGTTAAGCTTCAGAGATGCTCTTATGAGAAGCCTTTGCAGGTTTATTCCCTTCGAGTTACTGAGTGGCTTTGGTGAGCCATGGCATGATTCTATCACCCATACGATGGTTATTAAGGCCAGATGATCTTAGCGGTGAAGTGAATCAGGATACTTCATAATCCAGTTGTGGCCTGAGCCATCTTTCTGTTTCTTCTAAAGGCATATTTTTTCTCTTTGCATAATCCTCTACCTGATCTTTGGCAACTTTGCCTATCCCAAAATACTTGCTTTCCGGATTGGCAAAATACCATCCACAGACAGAAGGTGCGGGATACATTGCCAAAGATTCTGTCAAAGTAATTCCGGCGTTTTTCGTTGCATCCAGCAATTCGAATAATTTATATTTTTCTGTATGGTCGGGGCATGCAGGATATCCCGGAGCAGGACGAATACCTGCATATTTTTCTTCGACCAGCTCTTTGGCTGATAGCTCTTCTTCTGTTGCATATCCCCAGAATTCCTTTCTTGTTCTTTCGTGTAGTAATTCTGCAAATGCTTCTGCGAGCCTGTCTGCGAGGGCTTGCAACATGATCTTACTGTAATCATCAAAGTCTTTATTAAACCTTTCGATGTGTGGCTCAAGGCCATGCATGGAAACGGCGAATGCGCCGATGTGGTCGGTATTCCCGGGCTTTACAAAATCGCTTAAAGAAATATTCGGTTGTCCCGGTGCTTTCTTTATTTGCTGGCGCAAAAACTCAAGATGATAGTTTTTGCCATCGGTATTTTTGACTTGTACTGTATCGTCCGAGATAGCGCCGGCTTCCCAAAAACCAATGACACCTTTTGCAGTGAGCCATTTTTCTTTGATTAGATTTTTCAAAAAAACCTGTGCTTCTTCATATAATTTGGTGGCAGCAACCCCTATCTTTTCATCGGATAATATTTGTGGAAATTTTCCGTGCATTTCCCACGCAATGAAGAATGGCTGCCAATCTAAGTATTTATAAATTTCATTCAAATCATAATCGTCGAAAACTTTTATACCGGTAAAGGTGGGTTTCACAGGAATAAATTTTTCCCAGTCTATGGGAAATTTATTCTTGACTACTTCTTTGAATGGCAATAAAACTTTTGCAGATCTTTTATTTCCAAAATCTTTCTTTAATTTTTCGTATTCGGTTTTTATCCCTGATAAAAAATCACTTTTATTTTCTTTGTTCAATAAATTCCCGGCAACAGTTACACTCCGTGAAGCATCTAAAACGTGAATGACACCATAATCGTATTCCTGTGCTATTCTCACGGCAGTGTGTAATCGTGAAGTGGTAGCTCCGCCGATCAAAAGAGGAATAGTAAAATTATTTCTTTTCATTTCTCTTGCCACATGTACCATTTCATCAAGTGATGGTGTGATCAAGCCGCTCAATCCGATCATGGCGACCCCTTTTTCTTTTGCTACCTGTAAAATTTTATCTGCAGGAACCATTACCCCCAGGTCAATTACTTCATAACCATTACAGCCGAGTACTACGCCCACGATATTTTTTCCTATGTCATGCACGTCGCCTTTTACGGTAGCCATTAAAATTTTTGCGGGACCTGCACCTTCTACATTTAATATTCCTGCATCAATGTTTGCCTGTTTTGTTTTTTCTTTTTCTGCTTCAATGAAAGGGAATAAATAGTTCACGCTTTTCTTCATCACCCGCGCGCTCTTTACTACCTGTGGTAAAAACATTTTTCCACTTCCAAAAAGATCGCCCACTACATTCATTCCATCCATCAGAGGGCCTTCAATTACATCCAGTGGTTTTGGATATTTCAAACGTGCTTCCTCTGTATCTGCTTCAATATAATCGGTAATTCCATTTACTAATGCATGGCTCAAACGCTTCTGAACTTCTTCACTTCTCCACGCTTCATCTTTTACTATTTCCTTTCCTTTGGCTTTTACGGTTTCTGCAAATGCCAGTAATCTATCCGTTGAATCTTCTCTCCTGTTTAATATCACGTCTTCACATAATTCTTTCAACACAGGGTCAATATTTTCATAAACCTGCAGAGCTCCTGCATTTACGATACCCATATCCATTCCTGCCTTGATCGCATGATATAAAAATACTGCATGCATGGCTTCTCTCACGGTATCATTACCACGAAAAGAAAATGATACATTACTTACCCCGCCACTGATTTTTGTAAGCGGCATCAGTCTTTTTATTTCTCTTGTTGCTTCTATAAAATCTACTCCATAGTTATTGTGTTCTTCAATTCCTGTTGCTATAGCAAAGATGTTGGGATCAAAAATAATATCCTGGGGTTTGTATCCTGCCTGCTCGGTTAGTATTTTATAGGCGCGTTGGCAAATGGTTACTTTTCGTTCTATGGTATCTGCCTGTCCTTTTTCATCGAAAGCCATTACCACCACGGCGGCACCAAAGCTTTTACAAATAAATGCCTGCTCCAGAAATTTATCTTCACCTTCTTTCATCGAGATGGAATTCACAATACATTTTCCCTGTACACATTTTAATCCGGCTTGTATAATATTAAATTTGGAAGAATCTATCATTACCGGAATTTTGGCTATATCCGGCTCGGCCTGTAATAAATTCAGAAAGGTGACCATTGCTTTTTCACTATCAAGCAATGCATCATCCATGTTTACATCCAATACCTGTGCGCCGCCCTCTACCTGATGACGAGCTACCGACAGTGCTTCCTCGTAATTGCCTCCGCGAATTAAGCGGGCAAATTTTTTGGAACCGGTAACATTGGTGCGTTCGCCAATGTTTATAAAAAGTGATTCGGGACGCACTACAAGAGGTTCTAAACCTGAAAGGCGTAAGTAAGGCTTAATAGTTTTTGTTGTTGACATTTTATTTTGTTTTACCGGAAATTTTAAATCCAATCGTATTCCACGGTTTGTTTTTCTGTATTAATAATTTTTTTAAGTCTGCTAATTGACATACCAAAAACGAGAAATCCATTTTTCACTTATTGCCCTTCTTCAATCCTTTTTTTTAATTCATTTTGAAATCACATTTTGTGATTTCAAAATATTAGACAGATCGGGACCTGTCTTTACACATTCTCCATTACAGGTACTTTCCTCGGCCCAAATTTTTTCACTTGCTCTGCAATATGTTTTATATGATCCGGTGTAGTACCACAACATCCGCCCACAATATTTACAAAACCTTCTCTTGCCCAATCTTCCAATATATGCGCTGTTTCTTCCGGCTGCTCATCATATTCTCCAAACGCATTTGGTAACCCTGCATTGGGATAGGCCGATGTATAACAGTTTGATATTGTGCTTAATTCTTCAATATGTGGACGCATTTCTTTGGCGCCGAGCGCACAATTTAAACCTACACTTAATGGATTGGCATGTGATACAGAAATATAGAATGCTTCCAGCGTTTGTCCGCTCAAAGTTCTTCCACTTGCATCCGTAATGGTTCCGCTGATCATTATGGGAAGTTCTTCTTTTTTAGTATCTCTGAAATATTTTTTTATCGCATAGATCGCAGCCTTCGCATTGAGCGTATCAAAAATGGTTTCTATTAAAAGTAAATCTACCCCTCCATCTACAAGGCCTCTTATTTGTTCGTAGTAGGCATCTGCCACTTGATCAAAAGTCACTGTGCGGAAACCGGGATTATTTACGTCGGGTGAAAGGCTTAAAGTTTTATTGAGTGGCCCGATGGCACCTGCGATGAAGACCCTCTCTGAACCCTTTTCGGGGGATGAAATTTTTCGGCTCTCCATAAACTCGTTAATCGCTTTATGGGCGCATTTCCCTGCGGCCACGTTAAGTTCATAAGCCAGTGATTGCATTTCGTAGTCTGCCTGTGCAATGGAAGTACTGCTGAATGTATTGGTTTCAATAATATCGGCTCCTGCTTCCAGATAAGCTTTGTGAATAGCTTGTATTATTTGTGGTTGGGTAAGGCTCAGTAAATCATTGTTGCCTTTTACATCTTTATGCCAGTCTTTGAAACGTTCACCACGGTAATCTTTTTCTTCCAGCTTATATTGCTGTATCATAGTTCCCATGGCGCCATCAATAATTAAGATGCGTTCGTTGAGACATTCTTGTATTGTTTTGATCATTTTTAATTTTTTAAACTTTCTTTATTGGAATAACCCTTGGTTTTTTTAAAAAATGCTTTAGCCATACATAACCTATAGTACCTGAAACCAGTGATGCGAGTAGAATGGATATTTTCGATTCGGTAATTAATAAAGTATCCTGATACGCCAGCAGCGTGATAAAAATGGACATGGTGAACCCGATGCCTGCTAAAAAACCAATACCTAAGACATGTTTCCATTTTAAGCCCGATGGCAACGCACAAACTCCGATTGAAACTGCCATAAGACTGAATAAGAAGACACCGAGGGGTTTGCCAATTATTAATCCTGCGAAAATTCCTATGCTGCCCGGGTTGGATAGACCGGTGTCCCATCCTTGTTTAAATACGATGGCTGTATTTGCCAAAGCGAAAAGTGGAAGAATAAGGAATGATACCGGCTTGTGAAGCCAAATTTCTATATGATGAGAGAGAGATTCTTTTTCTCCTTTGTCAAATGGTATTACGAATGCAAGCAAAATTCCTGAGAGGGTAGAATGAATTCCGGAATGCAGCATAAAATACCACATGGCTATTCCTCCTATAATGTAGAGAATGAGATAGTTAATTTTTAGCCGGTTCAAAAAAAACAGAATACCAAAGATTATCAGGACAAATAATAAATTAATGAACGACAAAGAGGTGGTGTAAAAAAGCGCTATTACTAAAATAGCGCCCAGATCATCTATTACAGCAATCGCAGTAAGCAAAACTTTTAAAGAAGCAGGGACACGGCTGCCCAGCAAAGAAAGAGCACCAATTGCAAACGCAATATCGGTAGCCATTGGAATGCCGGCACCGGCATGTGTAATAGTCCCATAGTTAAATAGGGCATAAATAGTTGCGGGAATTATCATGCCACCTATGGCCGCAAAGACGGGAAGCATAGCATTTTTCACATGGGAAAGTTCGCCCACTAAAATTTCCCTTTTTAATTCCAGCCCAATGTGTAAAAAGAAAATAGCCATCAGGCCTTCATTGGTCCAGTGTTCAATATTTAAACCTGCGAAACTGAAATGCCAGAAACTCAAATAACTTTCGCTGATGGAAGAGTTGGCAAGTAAAAGTGAAACGATGGTACACAGGAAAAGCAGTACGCCACTTTTTGCGCCCTCAAAAAAATCAATGAACAACTTTGTTAACCTCATTTCAAACACTGTTATTTATTCCGAAGAAAACTTCTTTCAAAAAAAGTCTATTCAAAAGTTGAATCATCCAAAATAAATACTAAACGAAAATTTAGAATCCTGTAGAATTATGCAGAATGTTTTCGTTTATTAGTTCAGTTAAAGTTGATGCAACTTTTTTACAAACTCCCGGGCCGAACAATAAACAAATCCGCCCGAAAGCGTGTAAAATTAGAGCAAACAAGGAATATGACAAAATGAGTTTATGAAAACAATGCCTTAACTATTAAGGAGAATAGGGTTTTTTAGGAGAAAAATCCAATGGGTGCCGTTGGCAGGAGAGCCAGCAGCCGGTAGGCAGGCCAAAAAACGAATGCAACTCATCAACGGCGTTTGGGTAATGAAAGAATATCCACGATGGACCCATTAGAAACACCAGATTTTGCCTCATAGACATAAGGATCAACTATACGAGGAAAATAATACAGACCTCTTGCCAAAGTATTGCTCTTCACTTTGGGGTATCATTTTTGCATGAAAAAGTCAACGCAGGAATTATTTGCAACATTCTTTATCCCTTATAAAGAGAGATTTGAATGTTTTCCATAGAAAACTGCCTACACTATGAAGTAGAGTCATGTTGAGATGTTTTAGAGACCATCTAAAGTTACGGGTTTCATTTACTCCCAACCTGATTTTGAAAAAGTATTCCGTATTTCAAAAAAAGGCAGCTTTAAATGTCGTTGATAGCAAATATCGGGTCGAGCGGAGTGCCTGCGACCATTTCAAAAACCGGATTGATGACGCCATCGCGCAAATCATATACCCATCCGTGCAAGTGTGGAATTTCATAATGTTTCCAGGCATTTTGGATAATAGAAGTTTTGGCTAGATTCATTACCTGTTCTTTCACGTTCAATTTGGTAAGGAGTTGATGTCTTTCTTCATAAGTTGGAAGAGCATCTATTTCTTCACGATGGAGGCGATATACATCTTTTATATTACCGAGCCATTGATCAATGAGTCCATAACTTTTATTGGACATAGCTGCAGCGATACCGCCACAGTTATGATGGCCGCAAACTATCACATGCCTTACTTTCAATATTTCCACGGCAAACTGAAGCACACTTAATAAATTCAAATCAGTATGTATCACGAGATTGGAAATATTGCGATGTACAAATATCTCTCCCGGTTGAGTACCTGTAATTCTATCCGCAGGTACCCGGCTGTCGCTGCATCCTATCCATAATACTTCCGGTGTTTGCAGGTTGATCAGTCGTTTAAAATATTCGGGATCTTCATTCACCTGTGATGAAGCCCATTCCTTGTTGTTTTTTAAAAGTTTTCTGTATGCTTCCATTTTTTATGATATTTAGTTTTCGATATTTCTATTTTATTGGGGGTGAGAGGCTACATATTCAATCCGCCGCAGGTACTTATTACCTGTCCGGTAATGTAGGAACTCATTTCGCTTGCGAGAAAAAGGGTAACGTTTGCGATCTCCTCTGCTTTACCAAACCTGCCCAAAGGTATTTTATCTAAAAATGATTTGGCCGCTTCACCTTCTTTCAGGTAATGCGTCATGTCTGTTTCTACAAACCCCGGTGCAATGGCATTGCATCTTATATTTCTACTTCCCAATTCGGCTGCAATTGATTTGGTAAAACCAATGATCCCGGCTTTGCTTGCTGCATAGCTGCATTGCCCTGCATTTCCTCTCATTCCTATTATTGAACTCATGTTGATAATACTTCCATTGCGGGCTTTCATCATCGGGCGTATCACCTGCTTGGTCATATTAAATACACTTTTCAAATTAGTTGCTATCACTTCATCCCATTGTTCAGAGGTCATTCTTAGCAATAAATTGTCTTTTGATATTCCCGCATTGTTTACCAAAATATCTACAGTGCCCAATTCTTTTACTACATCATTTACCATCGTTTCACATTCTTTAAAGTCGGCGGCATTGCTTTTAAATGCTTTTGCTTTTACACCAAAAGATTGCAATTTTTCTTCCAATGCTTTTGCTTTTTCGTCGCTGCTTATATAAGTGAAAGCAAGGTTAGCACCATTTTCAGCAAGTTTCAGTGCAATGGCTTCTCCGATGCCACGGCTACCTCCGGTTACGATGGCTACTTTATTTTCTAATAATTTCATAAAGATTTTATTTTGGTCAAGCTTATTGTTTGCAATTATAGTGCATGATATTGAAAAAATCCAAAAAAACTACTTTCTCTTATCAGAAAAGTAATTTGAAAAGGAATGGCAATAGTTACATTTTTTAAGAAGGATTTGGTTGTGAAATTTTCGCATATATTTGAATTTTGGGTCATTGTGAAAAGACTACTACAACAAAGAAGCCGGATAACAAAAATGTAAAATTACGGAACAAATATGCTTACAGAAATTCATCCAAAATTGCCGATGCGGGACAAAGCCACGACAAAGGAATTTTACATAAACAAATTAGGATTTTCGGAATTTGGAAGTGCAGATTTTGACGGATATTTAATGTTGCAAAAAGACAATATTCAAATTCACTTCTTTGAATTTAAAGAACTTGAGCCAAAGAATAACTATGGGCAGGTTTATATCAGAACCAACAGCATTGATAGTATTTACCAGGCCCTTTTGGACAATAAAACAAGTATTCATCCAAATGGGCATCTGGAAGTAAAACTTTGGGGTCAAAGGGAATTTTCACTTCTTGACCCGGATAATAACCTATTGACTTTTGGGCAAAACCTTTAAAACACCAGGATAAATTAGTAAACAAATGAGTGATAAAATAACGGTAAGCACTACCATAAGTACCAACGTACAAAAAGTCTGGAATTACTATACCAATCCTGACCACATTACTAAATGGAATTTTGCTGTCCCTTCGTGGCATTGTCCAAAAGCCACAAACGATATAAAAGTAGGGGGTCTATACAATGCAAGAATGGAAGCGAAAGATGGTAGTTTGGGTTTTGACTTTGAGGCGGTTTACACCGAGATCATTGACGGAAAACAATTTACTTATGAATTTGGTGGGCGAGTTGCAATAGTCATGCTTGTTATACTGCTCAAGGGGTAAATTAATGAATTTTCTGATGAAGGGTCGGAACGCTTTAGCGGTCTGAACCTTTACGTGGATAATCGTTCAGGTCACCGAAGAAAGCGCCCGACCGTATAAAATCATTCACTGTTTTCTCCCTTGCGAAGTATAGTTTGGGAAATCAAACGGTGACAGTTGTTGTATTTGACCCTGAAAGTGAAACCCCAATTGAAATGCAAAAAGCTGGCTGGCAATCTGTTCTTGACAATTTTAAAGAGTATGTAGAAAAAAACTAACTGTAGAAAAACAGCGGTTTGCTGAGAGGCATCGTAACTCAAACGATTACTTTACAGATTAAAGCATTTGAAATTTTGCATTAGTCTTAATCAAGACTATGTTTTTATTTACAGGTGTGTCTGAAATATCAATAAATTTTTAAATGGTTCCATATCCAACAATTTAACACTCTTGCAATTCTGTCATTGGGTTACCTTTACTCTCTAAAAATTCTTTGTCATGTCACCTTTCGATTTAACATTGCCCGTAGCCATTGGCTGCGACCATGCCGGCTTCAATTATAAGGAAGCCATCATCTCATTTCTTGATGGAAAAAATGTAAGTTGGAAAGATTTTGGAACCTATTCCTCCGATTCGGTGGATTATCCGGATTTTGCACACCCTGTGGCCAGCGCCGTGGAAAACAAAGAAGCCGCCTTTGGAATCCTAATTTGTGGGAGCGGAAACGGAGTGGCAATTACAGCAAACAAACATCAAAATATAAGAGCTGCTATCTGTTGGGGAGAAGAACTTGCGGATCTTGCGCGTAAACACAATGATGCCAATATTATCTGTATTCCCGCACGGTTTGTAGAAGAAAAGCTGGTGGAAAAAATGCTGGAAGTATTTATCCATACTGATTTTGAAGGAGGTCGCCATGAAAACAGGGTAAAGAAAATTGCGTGCTCTTAGCAGTACATGGGTGATGATTTTTTTGCAACTTTCTTTTTATATTTACCACTGTTTCCAAATCAAACTTTTATTCATGAAGAAAATTTTTCTCACAGCTATTGCTTTGTGCTTTCTTTCCGGTTTTGGATTTTCTCAAACAGATATTCCCCTACAATATGCCCGGACCATTACTGAACAAGGGTTAAAAAAACAACTGACTGTGGTAGCCTCTGCCGAAATGGAAGGAAGAGAGACCGGCACGGAGGGGCAGCGGAGAGCCGCAGCATATATTGAAAGCCAGTTTAAAGCAATTGGATTGAAAGCACCTGAATCATTGAATGGTTACCAGCAATTTTATCTTCTTTTAAAAGATACCCTGATGCCCAAAAGCCTGAAAATCGGTAAGGTTAAATTGGAGTATGGCAAGGACTATATCTTGCAGCCTGGTTCTGAAGAAAAAAATATAATAAGTGCCAAAGAAATTGTTTTTGCAGGATATGGAATTGAAGATAAAAATTATGATGATTACGCAGGAAAAGAAGTTAAGGGAAAAATAGTTTTAATTTTGGCAGGTGAGCCGCAGGTGAATGGGAAGTATGTTGTGAGCGGTACCGATAAACGCAGTTCCTGGGGCTTCAGTACCACCCGGAAAGCCTCATTGGCGAAGGAGAAGGGAGCTGTAGCAGTTTTGTTGGTGAATCCGATCTGGGATTCTATCCCTGGCAGAATAACAGAAGGTTCTAAAAAGACCAATCTCTATTTTCCTCGTTTGGATGATAAAGGAAGAGTGCCCGTTATCACCATTCTCCCTGCGTTTATAAGAAAAATCGTGGAAGAAAATGAAGCGTTTAAGATCCTTGAAACCGTAAAAGAGAGAGGCTTATTGAATTCGATCAATTTTGACAAAAAGATAAAAACAAAATTGGTTTTCAGGAAAACAAGTGTTAAGGTAGAAGCCAGTAATGTAATAGGGTATGTAGAAGGGACAGACAAAAAAGATGACTACGTTTTTCTCACAGCACATTATGACCATTTGGGAAAAAAAGGCGATGTGATTTATTATGGAGCCGATGATGACGGCAGCGGAACAGTGAGTGTGATTGAAATGGCACAGGCATTTGCCAAAGCAAAAGCCGAAGGTCACGGCCCCAGAAGAACGGTCGTGTTTATGACGGTAAGCGGCGAAGAGAAAGGATTGTGGGGTTCGGAGTATTATTCAGACCATCCTGTATTTCCTTTGGATAAAACCACCGTTGACCTCAATACTGATATGATCGGAAGAATAGACCCTAACAGAAAGTACGGTGACAGTACCAATTATGTATATGTGATTGGTAATGATAAATTGAGTTCAGACCTTGACCCTATCAGTAAGTCAGTAAATGAAAAATATTGTCATCTTGAGTTAGACTATAAATACAATGCACCCGATGACCCTGAAAGAATTTATTACCGCAGCGATCATTATAATTTTGCCAGGAAAGGTGTTCCTATCATTTTTTTCTTTGATGGTATTCATAAAGATTATCACAAGCCCAGCGATACGGTTGATAAAATTAATTTTGACCTGATGGAAAAGAGGGCACGCTTTATTTTCCTGAATGCATGGGAAATGGCCAATAGAGATGATATGCTGAAGAGAGATATTCCACTACCCGAGGAAGTGAGGTAAGAGGAAGAACAGTTCAGCAGGTTTTATGATAGAAGAAAAAGCGGATAAAGATTTTTGTTGATAGATTTTTTATCAGCCTCTTTTTATAAAACCGGTATTCTTCTTTTAGAAGTTTGTTATCTAAAAAAGGGAAAATATTTTTAAAATATATGGCAAACCATCCTCTTTAACCCGCGGCAGAATGACTTTAATATAGAATTCTGATGATCAGGAATCAATAAATCTTGATTTCTTAAATCTATCATCTCCGGTTTTCCCTTTAAATTTGCCTACATGTCGGAGAATAAAAAGCCAGGAAAATTATTAGACCTTAGTGCACTGAGAAAAGTTTTTGCGTACGCTTTACCCTATAAGAGTAAGATATATCTATCTATATTCATCTCTGTATTGCTTGCGGTGATATCACCGCTTCGACCTTATCTTATTCAATATACCGTCAATCATTTTATCGCTGATAAAAATATGTATTGGCTCATTGTCATCACCATTATCCAGATTGGGATGTTGTTGGTGGAGACGGCACTCCGCTTTTATTTTGGCTTTATTACTTCGTGGCTGGGACAAACTGTGGTGAAGGACCTCAGGGTAACGGTGTATAAAAAAATACTGGGATTAAATCTCTCTCAATTTGATAAAACCCCTATTGGTACCCTTACCACCAGAACCATCAATGATATAGAATCCATCAATGATATTTTTTCGAATGGATTGATCCCGATCATTTCCGATCTCATGTCCATTGTTTCTATCCTGTTATTTATGTTTGGTGTGGACTGGCGGCTGTCGTTAATAAGCCTTGCGCCCTTTCCTATTCTTGTTATTGCTACTTATTATTTTAAGGAAAGCGTCAATAAGTCTTTTATCAAAGTGAGGAATGCAGTGGCTGCATTGAATGCCTTTGTACAGGAACACATTACAGGAATGAGTGTGGTACAGGCCTTTGCCGTGGAGGAAAAAGAATTTAGTAAGTTCAACGAGATCAATAAACAACATCGCAATGCGAATATCAGGGCCATTTTTGCTTACTCTGTTTTTTTTCCGATCGTAGAAATTGTGCTGGCTTTTTCCATTGGCCTCCTGGTTTGGTGGGGAGGAAATTATTCTGCTGATGCAGGAGTAATCATTTCATTTATCATGTATCTGAATTTATTGTTCAGGCCATTGCGTGTGATTGCCGATAAATTTAATGTGCTGCAAATGGGTATGGTAGCAAGCGAGCGGGTTTTTAAAGTGCTGGAAAATGAGGATGTTACTCCTGAGAATCCTGATGGAATTCGTTCAGGATTTATGAAGGGTGAGGTGGAATTTAAAAATGTGTGGTTTGCTTACAATAAAGAAGAGTATGTATTGAAGGATATTAATTTTTCTATTGCCCCCGGTGAAACGCTTGCTATTGTAGGCCATACAGGAAGTGGCAAAACGTCTATTATCAGTTTACTGAATCGTCTTTATCCGATCAACAAAGGATCCATAAAAATAGATGGCCATAATATTGAAGAGTATGAACTCGATTTCCTTCGAAGCAGGATTGCCGTGGTTTTGCAGGATGTTTTCTTATTCAGTGGATCCGTGCTGGACAACATTACTCTGCGTAATCCTGAGATCGAAAGAGATCAGGCAATTGAGGCCGCGAAGATGATTGGAGTGCATGACTTTATTATGCAATTGCCTGGAGGCTATGATTATAATGTGATGGAAAGAGGCGCTACACTTTCACTGGGACAGCGCCAGTTATTATCATTCATCAGGGCTTTGTTGTACAACCCGGCTGTATTGATTCTTGATGAAGCCTCTTCTTCTATTGATAGCGAGAGTGAAATATTGATACAACGTGCGATTGATCAACTTATAAAAGGAAGAACTTCTATCGTGATTGCGCATCGGTTATCCACGATACGTAAAGCAAATAGAATACTGGTGCTCGATAAAGGAGAAATAAAAGAAATGGGTACACACAGCCAACTGATGAGTTTAAAAGGTCATTATTACAGGCTGCATAAGATGCAGTTTGAAATGCAGGAGACCTTGTCTTAATGTCTGAGTGAGAAAGAAAACCCTCCCTTTCGAAAAAATTGGAAAGAATTTCCGCTTTGGATTTAATGAATAAGAGATATCTGTTTAAGACTGCTTATTCTTTCACATTTTCTTCTCCCTGGTTTCTTTCTGGCCTCATCTGAGGGAAAAACAAAACATCCTGTATCGAGGGTTGGTTGGTAAGCAACATCACCAGTCTGTCTATCCCAAAACCAATACCGCTGGTGGGTGGCATCCCGTATTCAAGGGCACGCAAGAAATCATAGTCAATAAACATGGCTTCATCATCGCCGCGCTCCATGAGTTTTACCTGATCTTCAAAACGTTCTCTCTGTTCTATTGGGTCATTTAGCTCACTATATGCATTGGCAACTTCTTTGCCGTTTACAATCAGCTCAAAACGCTCTACCAGACCGGGTTTGCTGCGGTGCCTCTTGGTAAGCGGGCTCATTTCTACCGGATAGTCAATGATAAAAGTGGGCTGTATAAAATGGTCTTCGCATTTTTCTGAAAATATTTCATCTACAAGTTTTCCCTTTCCCATGGTTTTATCTGCGTGTATGCCTAACTGTTCACATACTTCTCTCAGTCCATCTTCATCTTTATCACTAATATCAATTCCGGTAAATTCTTTAATGGCATCATACATGGTAATCCTTTTGTAGGGTGCTTTAAAATCAATCTCCTTCTCTCCGGATAGTACTTTGGTAGTGCCGTTTACAGACAGGGCAGCGTGCTCAAGTAATTGTTCGGTGGTTTCCATCATCCATAAATAATCCTTGTAGGCTACATAAAACTCCAGCACAGTAAACTCGGGATTGTGTGTGCGGTCCATTCCTTCGTTTCTGAAATTGCGGCTAAATTCATACACCCATTCAAAGCCGCCGACGATCAGTCTTTTTAAATACAATTCATTGGCAATGCGCAAATAAAAAGGAACGTCCAGTGCATTATGATGTGTGATGAAAGGCCTTGCTGCTGCGCCTCCCGGAATATTCTGCAATACAGGCGTATCTACTTCCAGTGCACCCTGTTCATTTAAAAAACCGCGAATGGCATTCATCATTTTTGTTCTTTTGATAAATGTTTCTTTTACATGTGGGTTTACGATCAGATCGGCATATCGCTGACGGTACCTGAATTCTGCATCGGTAACTTCATCAAAAGTTTCTCCATCTTTTTCTTTCACTACCGGCAGGGGACGTAATGATTTTGATAATAATTTTAATTCGGAAACATGAATGGAAGTTTCACCGGTTTTAGTGGTGAACACATATCCCTTTACACCGATGATGTCGCCGATATCCAATAATTTTTTCCAAACAATATTGTAAATAGATTTGTCTTCTCCGGGTGCTATCTCATCCCTGCGAACGTATAATTGGATTTTTCCACTGCCATCCTGTAATACGGCAAATGAAGCTTTTCCCATATCGCGGATACTGAGGATTCTTCCGGCAATACATACACCGGCAAAGTTGTCCTTGTTCTCTTCTTCTTTGTAATTTTCTTTTATAAATTTTGCGGAAGTATTTACCGGAAATAGTTCTGCCGGATAGGCATCAATACCGAGCCTGGTAAGTTCTTTTAATTTATCTCTGCGGATAATTTCTTGTTCTGAAAGATGCTGGTTACTCATGTTTTGCTATAAATTTTGCGGTTTTATACCTGCAAAAATAAATTTTTGCAAAGGTAAACTATTGATGTGGAGATAAAAAAGCAGGATCGGAGGAGGAATTCTCGAAAAAATTTTGGGCTGCCTCTCTTCCGTTATTGTAAAGGGTTTTTCTTTCTACTTCCGTAACTCTCCGGGGCCTGCCGGAAATATCACCATAGCTGATGTAGATCGTTCTTCCGCGTTCGTTGCTGAGATCGGGCGTTTTGCGGTTTACGCTTTCCATCATCAGGTTCATAACAGCAGAAGAATATTGTTTCATGTTTTTAATATGATAAGGGGCGACCCTGGTGTTACCTTCTTTAAATTCTTTTATTTGCGCACCACGTTCCAGTTTGAGGCCAAGTGTCTGGTGATTATAGATTATGTTCTTACAGGTTAGTGGGTTGCCACCGGATGTACAGGAATCAAACATATTGACCGGGTAATTGCACAACATTCCGCCATCTACATACAGGTCATAATTTACGGTGTCTTTCAGGGAAACCTCTTTTCCCAGGCTGTCTATAGCGACCGGTACAAAATAAAATGGAATGCAACTGCTGATATGGACGGCGGTTCTTAATTCCATATCGGGCCGGGTTTCCCACGAGAATATCTCGAGTTGCTGTTGGGTAATATTAGTTCCGGTACAATAAAAATCTTTGAACTTTTTATTAGTCAGATGCATTTGATGTAAGTCATTAAAAGTAAGGTTACCATTACCGGTTTTGAATTCGATGAGGTGTGTAAGCCACGCCTCAAACGCAGCACCTTTGTACATTCCGTATTCATTTTTGATTCTTCTGATCCTGCTAAAAAAGAATTTGCCGTCATTAAATTCTCCGATCTGCAAGCTTTGCAGAACAGAGTCAATTTCATGGGCCGAATATCCCAGAGAAATCACCAGGCCTGCAATGGCACCCGCCGATGAACCGGCTACGTTGTCAATATTTTGTAAAATTCCTTTATGCTCCAAAACCCCCAAAGCACCTGAATAGGCAAGGCCGCGTACGCCACCGCCTTCCATTACCAGGTTTTTATAATCATGGCTATTTTGAGAAAAGACAAATACAGGGAAAAGAAGGAAAAATAAAAAATTACACTTCATTTAGTGAAATTACAATTGTTTACAGTGTTTAAGGACTGTGAAAGTTTGCAAAAAGTTAAAAAGGTGCTCCCATACATTTTTAAGCACTCCTCAATTTGCAATCATCAGAAAGTGAAAAAGTGAATGGTATTTTGGGAGAAAACTAAAAAGATATTAATTTTTTATGCTAATGCCAACAGCACCTGCCACGCCTCTGCGACTTTCCCTTTATCGAGTAATTCAGCAGCGTATAAGTGTAATTCCTTTTCCATGTCGGAAGGATTCAGTGAATAATATTGGAAAATATTTTTCAGTTGTTCATCTTCGAAGGAAGGGTCTATTGTGGGCATTTCATGTACATTGGCCAATTGCCCAAGGTGATTTCCGGTAAGTATCTTACTGTTTTTGATGCTTTCGGGAAGGCTGTCAAAGCCGATCCCCAGTTCAACATTTGGTTTTTCCACTTTAAATAAATTGTCGGCGCCGGTTCTTGTGTACCAATTGCCTCCAAGACGCGCCACGTGATGTAATTTCAACTGATCTATTTTTCCATCTTCTCCCAAAATCTTCTCATTAATATGCATAATCATGATCTCACAAATAATAAGATTCCCTGCTCCTCCTTCTGTGCCCAGATGTTTTACCTCGAGCACTTTACATTCCATTTGAACGGGACTTTCCTTTACACGTGGCGGCTTTACCAATAAAGAAGGCTCTTTTGTAAATCCTGATTTTATAAATTCATCCGTCTCTTTCGGATATTCGCAACTGCTCAGGCTTACCTGTTGTATCATTTTGTGATCTACTATATTGATAACCACTTCGGGGACCTCAAGAATATTTTGAAGGGTATGTTTCGTAGTATTATTTCTCACTCTTCGTGCGGGCGAAAAAATTACTACAGGAGGATTGGTGCTGAATAAATTAAAAAAACTAAACGGGCTGAGGTTTACATTTCCCTGTGCATCTACGGTAGAAGCAAAACAGATGGGCCGTGGCGCAATGGCATGATTCAAAAAATTCTGCGCCTCCGATGTTTTTATATCTTTTAAATGGATGGTCTTGAACATAGGAATCATTCAATGGTTAAATCATTTTCTTCAGTGCTAAGATTGAAAAATCACTTTCATCTTTTACAATGGTGTTTTTCAATTTCCCTAATCCTTCGATTTCCATTTCCACTTCATCACCCTCCTGGAGCCATTGCTCTTTATAATCAGGATTATTTAGTTTCCCTGTTCCGTTCAGTTCGAGGAAGCAGCCGGTGCCAACGGTTCCGCTGCCGATTACATCGCCGGGATATAATTGCACACCGTAGCTGCAGCGCTCAATAATTTCTGCGAATGTCCAGTCCATATCAGCAAAATTCCCTTCACTTACCTGTACACCGTTTACACTACATTTCATTTTTAAATTATAAGTGTTTCCCACGTGATTTTCTTTTGTCTGGACTTTAAATGCTTCCAGTTCATCGGGGGTAACCAGCCAGGGGCCAATGGCAGTAGCGAAATCTTTTCCTTTGGCCGGGCCAAGATTCAATTTCATTTCTTCCATCTGCAAAGTTCTGGCGCTCATATCGTTCATGATCATGTAGCCTCCAATATATTCGTCGGCTTCCGAGGCCTTGATATTTTTTCCTTCTTTGCAAATAACGATGGCGACTTCCAGCTCGAAATCGAGTTTTTTAAAATGGTCGGGCATACATACAATTTCACCGGGGCCTGTAATACTATTATGATTGGTAAAATAAAATATTGGGAATTGATCAAATTCAGGAATCATCTCTACTTTTCTGTTTCTGCGTGCAGTGGCCACGTGCTGGCGAAATGCGTACGCATCGCGGCAACTGGTAGGGCTTGGTACCGGTGCGATGAACTCTACTTCATCTGCCCGTATGGCGCGATACCTGTTGGTACCTTCTTCCAGTGTACGATTGATAGAGTGTGCAATTGGGAATGAATCTTCCCAATAATTTAAAAACATTGTCATGGTGACAGGCAGGTTAGGATGCAGATTATCTGTGTCGAAAAGGAACCCATTCACTAAAAGCGCCAGTTGCGCATGATCTTCTTTTAAATAAGAAACTAATTTCATCAGTACATTTTTTTATATGGGTTGCAAGATAAATTATTTAAACAGGATGAAAATGTGAGACCGAAAAGCAAAACAATTCTTATTTTCACTCAAAAGTTATTTATCCCTATTTTAATGCAACAATCTTTTTCCTTTTCTCAAAATGCCTGGCGAAGGCTTAAAAAAAACAAAGGAGCGATGGGAGGGCTGATCATTATTTGCTTGTCGGTCCTCGTTGGGATTTTCGCTTATTATCTCGGTGTGGATTCTACGCCCAATGCCGACAGGCAGGTAGTAGAGATCATGGCGAGCAAGCCGGGAGATACGCAATTATTTATTAGAGTAAAAAAGGAAAAACAAATTCCGGCAACCGGTTTTTTTAAGCGATTATTTTTTGGTGCAGAAGATAAATACTTATATGTGCCTATCAACAGTTTTATAAACAAAGGGGATTCTGTGTATATCGAGAAATTTATTGATGAGGGTTTGCAGGAGAAAAGGGTATATGGGAAAAATGAATTGGCCGATAAAAATTATATCGAGTCGAAAACTTTCTGGCTGGGTACCGACACATTTGGGCGCGACATTCTCAGCCGTTTATTGGTGGGCGTAAGGGTGAGCCTTGCTGTGGGATTGATAACCGTTCTGATCTCTCTTTCCATCGGAATTATTTTAGGGGCCATGGCAGGTTATTATGGTGGCAAAACGGATAACGTTATTATGTGGTTCATCAATGTAATCTGGAGTATGCCTACCCTATTGCTCGTTTTTGGAATTACCCTTACACTGGGGAAAGGTTTCTGGCAAATATTTATAGCAGTCGGGCTCACGATGTGGGTGAGTGTGGCGCGTGTAGTACGCGGACAGGTACTGGCTTTGCGCGAAATGGAATATATACAGGCGGCAAAAGCACTTGGATTAAAAAATATGCGGATCATTATCAGGCATATTCTTCCCAATGTATTGGGACCGGTGATTGTAATTGCCGCGGCTAATTTTGCGAGTGCCATTATTATTGAAGCTGGATTGAGTTTTCTGGGTGTGGGAATTCAGCCCCCTACACCAAGCTGGGGATTGATGCTGAAAGAAAATTATAATTTTATCATCACACATAACCCTGCACTGGCACTGGCTCCAGGAGTGGCTATTATGATCCTGGTACTTGCTTTTAACCTTCTGGGAAATGGATTGAGGGATGCACTGGACGTAAGAGGGTAAAGGTGCCTCAGTAATTCCGGGAGGATTTTCATGATGATCTCTGTAAATTCAAAGTCCTTTTATAGGGGAGATGGATTCAAACTTAGAATCCTTCATCGGAGGCTGGGGAGGCTTTCGGATAATCGAAAAACAAGAAATCTTTTTTTGCCTTATTGAATTCCTTCCAATGTTCGGTTCTTATTTTTACTGCAAACACCGCACAGGTAGGCATGTTATAAATGGGTGAACATTCCAGTGAGTTGGTGAAATCGGTAATGCCTGGGTTGTGAGAGAATATGGCAACGGTATCAAAACTGTCATTTACATTTTCAACTGCATCATAAAAATCTTTTATGTGCGCTTCGTATAAAGATGGAATCAGTAATATATTTTCTTTCTTCTCTCCATATTCTTTCATAAAGATACCAGCCGTTTTTCTGGCCCGTTTGGCCGGACTTGAAATGTAAGCATCTATTGTAATAGAATTTTTCTTTATTCTCTTTGCCATCGCTTCTGCATCCGATTTTCCCCGTTCTGTAAGGGTACGGTCGAAGTCGGAAAGAGAAGGATCGTTCCATCCGCTTTTTGCATGGCGTATGATGAGGAGGATTTTCATATAGTCATCTTCTTTTAGTGATGTTTTTAAGGGTCAGTTGTTCACTTCGATATCTTTATATCTGCTTTAAACATTGCAAAATAACCACTTAATAACAGATGTTGTTATACTGAGTGTATTTCAATCCTGTGGTGGCTATCGGATTTTGCTGCCTCATCACTGCCTTTGCCGGCAGCACTTATCCTCCCAAATAATGTGATGGGGGTATCCTCCTGGAATTGATTGTTAGGGATGCGAATGCTATGATGAATAAGGTCATCAAGTAGGAACTACCGTAATAAATGCTACAAATGATTATGAATAGGTTTACCGGCAGAAGAGATGGGAGATTTGTTTAGTCATCACTGGGATACAGGAAAAAATCGAATCCCTTGTAGAATTTGTGGCCGTTAGACCAGTCGTTGGTAAGGATGCCAACGATTGCCCTGAAAGAAAAACTATTCTACCTGACTTTTTACCTACTTTTACTTTTTGACTGACGTCTGAACTTAAATTATTCACAATTTGCCTGCAGTAATACAGTATAGCGAAGAAGACCTTATAGGATTACTGAAAAATGGCGATCAACCTGCTTTTGAATATTTGTATGACCATTATTCCGGCGCTTTATATGGAATCATTTTTAGAATCATAAACGATCAGGCAACAGCAGAAGATATATTGCAGGAAGCATTTGTAAAGATTTGGAATAATTTTTCAACCTATGATTCTTCCAGAGGGCGCCTGTTTACCTGGATGGTTAATATTACAAGAAACCTTACCATTGACACCGTCAGAAGCAAGAGCTATAAGAAGCAATTGAAAATCCAACAATCAGATAATACCGTAAATTATGCAAGTAATAACATCAATGAAAATGATAAATTTGATGCTATGGGAGTGAGGAAACAAACTTTGTTACTTGAAAAAGATCAAAAGAGAATAATTGATCTTGCTTATTTTGAAGGATTTACCCAACAGGAGATTTCAGAGAAATTAGGTATGCCATTGGGTACGGTAAAAACAAAGATGAGAACTGCCATATCAGTATTAAAAAAATTATTACTACCATAAATTTGAACAAGGACGAATTCATATTATCAGGTTTGCTTGAGCTTTACGCAATGGGAATTTCTTCCAAAGAAGAATCCCAGAAGGTAGAGGAATATCTCAAGCTGTTTCCCGAACTAAAGGAGGAACTGAAACAGATAGAAATGTCGCTGGAAAATTATGCTCAGGTAAATGCAGTTCTTCCTTCGTCTTCAATAAAAGAAAAGATTTTTAACGAAGTCTTTCCCGATTCATCAAAAACAGAAAATAAAGAAGCCCCGGTAATTCCTATTACTACGAAGAGCGTGGTTCCCTTATTTTATAAATCAATTGCTGCAGCAGTATTTATATTATTAATTGGAAGCATCATTATAAATTATAGCTACTATAACAAATACCACGATGCTGCGCAAGAGCTGCAGATAGCTCAACAAAAAATTGAGCAACAGGTAAAATCAAACAATGCTATGAGTGAAGACCTCAGCGTAATGACCAATAAATACGCACAGCCTGTAGTGTTGAACGGGACACCTAATGCGCCTGATGCGCTTGCCAGAATATTCTGGATGAAGAATACAGGAGAAGTTTATATTGACCCTGCCAATCTTCCCAAAGTACCTGAGGGCAAGCAATACCAGCTTTGGGCAATTGTTGACGGGAAGCCGGTTGATGGTGGAATGATTAAAACTGCAAAAGGAGCTTATCGTATTCAAAAAATGAAATCCTTTGGAAAAGCAGAAGCGTTTGCCATCACGCTTGAAAAGGCCGGTGGAAGCCCTACCCCTACAATGAATGAAATGATCGTCAGCGCTAAAATGTAATTCTTTTTCTTTTTCATTTTTGTTCGATCCAGAAAGAAACTACAAATTATTCCTAACATTTATTTTTAATAGCGATCAAGAGATCCTTCGCTTATATCCTGCAAGGGTTAAATTAGTGAGTCTTTCCAAAGTAAATGGGTTACTATTTTATGGCATTTAAAAATCTGGTAGTTCCGCCTGCTACCATAATATTGTCTTTATTCTCGTAGAAAAATTATCTAAAGGAAGTCCACCCTATTGTCACCTTTTTTGTAACGACAAAACCCTTATTCAATCTTTCAATGTTCCTATACAACCTAATCCTGTTATTGTGATTATTTATTTTTTTTTAAAATTTAAAGGGTATTTTATAGATAGATTCATTTTAGACAGACTTCAATTTAGTTGCTCTGCATCGAACCTTAGTAGTAACAAGGAGAATCCCTAATTCTTCCATCTTATTTTAAAAATGATTTTGAAAATCCTGCCCCAAGTTGTTTAAATACCTGACACTCTCTTTTGTGTTCTTCTATTTTCCTTGAGAATAGACTATTTCTTTTGCAACGGATTGCTTCGTGCGCTTTTTTGGGCCGGCTTACAACCTGCATCCATATTCTTTTTCACCACCTAAAACCAAGGTTGTCATTTATTCGTAAATGATAAAGTATTGAAAAAAAATATCAATCATTTTTTAATCACTTTAATTTCTCATTATGTTAAACAACGAAACAACAGAAGATCAGCCGGCCATCATTGATGGTTTGGCTAAACCATTTTCCAGGAGAAAATTCTTCGGAATAATGGGGGCAGGTACTGCTCTTATGGTAACTGCAGCAGCTTGTAGAAAAGATCATGTCGGAAGCAGTAACAGTGGTATAGACCTTGGAAGCGGCGACATTGGAATCCTGAATTATGCGTATGCTTTAGAGCAGCTTGAAGCAGCATTTTATACCCAGGTAATTAAAACGCCTTATAGTGGTATTACCGCTATGGAAAGTGCTTATTTGACAGATATAAGAGATCACGAAATTGCGCATCGTGAATTTTTTAAAGCGGCCCTTTCCTCAAAAGCGATTCCCGGATTGGAAGTGAATTTTGCCGCTATTGATTTTTCTAACCGTGCAAGTGTACTTGGTACTGCCAAAGCATTTGAAGACCTTGGCGTATCTGCTTACAATGGGGCAGGTCATTTAATAGTAAATCCTGATTACCTGACATTGGCTGGAAAAATTGTTTCTGTTGAAGCACGCCATGCCGCTGCTATCAGGGATTTGATTACTCCGGGTTCATTTGCAGACAATACTGCGGTGAATGCAATGGGACTGGACGGTCAGAGAATGCCAAAGGACGTACTATCCATTGCCGGAGCATTTTTGAAATCGAAATTGAATGCAAACAATTTACCAACCTCTTAAAATTTAATTATTATGAACTTACAAAATATTATTTCAGAAATAGAAAAGGTGGACCCCGAAATATATGATCGGTTAGATACCCGCAGAAATGTGATGAAGGATTTTGCAAAGACTTCCGGAAAAGTAGCCCTTGCAGCCCTTCCTTTCGCACTGGGTTCTATGTTTCAAAAAGCATACGGATCTCCAACCGGCCCAAAGGATATTATCATTGATACCTTGAATTTTGCTTTGACGCTTGAATTTCTTGAAGCTAACTTTTACATAAAGGCAGTTGCTTCTCAAATAATTCCTGCCTCGGATACCTCTTCGTTTATGACCATTCGTGATCATGAAAATGAGCATGTAGCGTTCCTGATAAGTGCTATCAAAGGTTCAGGAGGAACTCCGGTTTCTAAAACTGCGGCTGATTTTGATTACACTGCAAAAGGCAATTTTCCTGGCGTGTTCACAGACTATGGAACTATGTGCGCAGTAGCACAAACTTTCGAAGATACCGGTGTACGTGCCTATAAAGGACAGGCTCCGAATCTGATATCAAACAATGATGTGTTGACTGCGGCCCTCCAGATTCATTCTGTGGAAGCAAGGCATGCTGCACGTTTGAGAGAGATAAGAAGAGCCAATGGATTACTTGTTCCCGGAGGCGTGGTTGTAAAACCATGGATTACTATGAATCAAAGTGGCATAGGCTCTCCTGTTGTTCAACCAACATACAATGGGGAAGAAAATGTAGTTCAGGCAGGTGTAACAATCACAGGTATTGGCGGTCAGGCGATATCGGCTAACGCAGCATCAGAAGCGTTTGATGAGCCTTTAACAAAGGATCAGGTTATCGCTATTGTTACTCCCTTCTTTGCATAGATACTGTACAAAGAGTTACAATTTATTTTTAACCAATAATATCATTTAAATGTTAACCCTATTTTTTAAACCCCAGCTATTGTTGTCCATGCCTGGAGGCAGTGAGTGGATTTTAATTATCCTGGTGATTCTTTTATTTTTTGGTGGTAAAAAAATACCTGAATTGATGCGTGGTATCGGTAAAGGTGTAAGAGAGTTCAATGATGCAAAAGAAACCGTAAAAAATGAAATAGACGCCGGAATGAGACAAAAAGATTTTGTTCCTTCTTCTGAGAACCCGGAGTTTACGGCAAGCGCTCACTAATAATAATTACAAACAACTAAAGGTTGGGGTGACTATCGAAAGATAGATACCCCAACCTTTTTATATTTCGTATCTACATAACGAAGTAACTTCATGATTTATACCGATCAGTCAACCACTTCGTAAATAGTTACCGGTTTTTCTTTGTGTTTAAGAGATACTTCTCCTATTTTTTCACAATGAAAAGAATCTTTCACCTTTTGGTAGGAATCTTCGCTGATCAATATCTGCCCTTCTTTTGCGGCACTTTGTAATCGCTGGGCGGTATTTACCGTATCGCCAATCACCGTATAATCCAGACGGCGCAAATTGGCCGAGCCGATATTGCCGGAAATCATTTCACCGCAATTGATTCCGATAGATAATTTGGGGAGGAAAGATAACCCTTCATTTAATTGAGGTAGTTTTTCTATTTGTTTTCTTAACGCAAGGCAGGCTTCAATGGCTCTGTCTAAATGAAACTCTCCTCTGAAAATAGCCATGATGGCATCTCCCATGAATTTGTCAATGTATCCATCCTGGGCTATAATCTCTTTTACCATCACATCAAAATAACGGTTAAGCAATTTGACTACTACATCTGCGGGTTCCTTTTCTGTAATAGCCGTGAAGTTGCAGATATCAGTAAAAACTACCGTTGCATCAATGTTTTCGCTGAGCAACAGGGAAGATTCAAATTCCCGGCTGTTCATGAAACTGAGTACGTTTTTATCCACGTACATTTTTAAAATATTATTTTCACGGATGGCCGCCACCGTGTCGCGGAGCTGGCTTACATAATGGATGGTCTTCTTTATAGTAACATCCAGGTCATCAAAATTGACCGGCTTGCATAGAAAGTCGTAAGCGCCACGATTCATAGCTGTGCGAATATTTTCCATATCGCCATAAGCAGAAACAATGATGGATTTTATCAGTGGGTTATCACTGTTTAATTTGCCAACCAGTGTTAGCCCATCCATTCCCGGCATATTAATATCGCTCAATACGATTTCAATACCCGGATCCTGTTCGATCTTGCGCAGTGCGTCATTACCATCGGTTGCGAAAGAAAATTCATATTGCTGCTCACGGATCTGCCGGCGGAATTTTTGTTTGATGAGTACTTCCAGATCTGTTTCGTCGTCAACAACTAATATTTTTGCCATTATTATTTGGTTTTTAATTTTTCTTTTAGTGATGGAAAGTCAATGGGTTTGGTCAGAAAATCATCTGCTCCCAGGCTCATTGCCTGTTGATAGTTATAATCATCGCCATAGGCGGTTATCATCATAACGATTGGTGGAGGCGCCAGATATTTCTGTTTAATGCGTTGCAGCAATTCCAGCCCGCTCATTCCCGGCATGTTAATATCTGAGAGGATCAGGACAAACTCATGCCTCTCTGTCGGAGAAGCAGGGTTTTGGTGATTAAGATATTCAAGAGCTTCATTGCCGGAGTTAGCGAATACAAAACTCATCTCGCCTGTTTTGATCTCTTTTCTGAACCGTTGTTCAAAAAGTGTTTGCATGTCTGATTCGTCATCTACGACCAAAATTTTCATGTTATGTTATTTTATTTAGTATGCATTTTTGATTTAATCTTATATATGGTTGTGCCTGTATGTTATACCGGCAGGCTGATTTTAAATTCGGTAAACTCTCCCTCCTCGGTTGTTACTTCCAATGTGCCACCATGTACTTTGATAATATCGTAACTCATGCTCAAACCTAATCCTGTTCCCTCTCCTGTGGGTTTGGTGGTAAAGAATGGGTTGAATATTTTATTTATTATTTCTTTTGGGATACCGGAGCCGTTATCGCGGACGATAATTAGGACACTGCTGACTCCTGAAGGGGAATGAATGCTTTTTGTACTGACCCAAACGGTGGGCTCGTAGTTTTCTCCTTTCAGGAGGTTAGGAGGTTTTATAGCGTAAAATGCATTATTAAATAAATTCAATAATACCCTCCCAATATCCTGAGCCACCACATTTATTTTTCCGATGCCTCCCTTGCCGGCCGACAGGCTTTCATCAAAATCTGTTTTCATCGTTGCATTAAAACTTTTGTCTTTTGCTCTTAATCCATGATAACTCAATCGCAGATATTCATCTGCCAGCGCGTTAATATCTGTAGGCTCTTTCTGCCCGCTATTGGTTCGTGAATGTTGCAACATACCTTTTACGATAGCATCCGCCCTTTTACCATGGTGGTTTATTTTCTGCTGGTTATCCCGGATGTCATTTGCAATTTCTTTTACCTCATCCATATTGCCTTTGTCAATAGCTTCTTTCATTTCATCAATCAAATCAGTATTTACTTCAGAAAAATTGTTTACAAAGTTCAAAGGGTTTTGAATTTCGTGCGCTATGCCCGCGGTGAGTTCGCCGAGTGAAGCCATCTTTTCTGACTGCACGAGTTGTGCCTGAGTAGATTTCAATTCATTAAGTGTTTTTTCTGCTTCCTCTTTTTCCCGGCGTAGTTCGGTGGTTCTTTCATCCACAATCTTTTCGAGTTCGTCATTTTTGGCAGCTATCCATTTTCTTTGTGCTTCTTCCTGTTGTGTTTTTTCTTTTTCTTTGAGGAGTGCCTTTTGTTGTTTTCTTGATAAGAAGTACATGGCAATCATCCATACAATGGAAAAGGTAATAGCAGTATCAAAATAATTCTCAATCAATTTATATTTTTCATGATTCAATGCATCCAGTATATCTGAGAGGAGCGATATAACCGCATAAGGAAGTACTGCAAATAACAATGTACGTGTAACATAAAACTTTTTTTGCAAAAAAATGGTCGTAATGATTCCGATCAAAAGTGCGTGCCATATCCACCTGGTTACCAATCCGATATGAAAAATAATATCTACTACAAACAGACATACAATTGCAAACATCACGATTTGAATTACTCTTTTCCAGATACTTTCAGGATCGTTTGCGCGCAGAATTTTATAGATGTATATTAAAATAAAAAATGAAATAAATGCTTCTGCTGTCATACCCGTTTATTTGCCTAAAATTAATACAGTATTATATATAATCGTGTTCAATCTTTATAATTGTTCCCCAGGTGCTGTCCCGACTATACAGGAATAGGTTTCTATGCTTTCTTCCTCATAAAATAAATCTCTCTTACCGATGCTATGAAAATAATCACTGAAAAGGTTTTCCATTTGCTCAAGCTGGTAAGTAATCATTCCATACCGACAACTTCAATGGATTAAAATCTGTTGTTACAATATGACCTGATGTTACACATCTATTCTTTTCTACCATTTTAACTCTTTTCCAGTTTATCATCCGATAGTATTCTAGGTTTATTAGATTACCAAATTTTATTTTTTTAAGCCACATTTTGATAGTTTTCAACATAGTTTTCCCCACGTTTTATCAGTGAAAACATTCTCAATATGAGTTTGTATTTT